>CAWDWO010000001.1:0-12271 GCA_963806035.1 Candidatus Krumholzibacteriota bacterium
CCGCGAGGTGATCAAATCGGGGTCCTCGGGGTCGCCACGTTGCACGGCGGTGCCGGTCATGGAACCACGCATGAAGGTATCTGTCATCTCGTCCACGTGGAGAGTCGCGGTCACCATGCTATCGACCTGGCTGACGCCCCAACTCTCGCCCTGGGACGAGGTGTACCCCATGTTCATCTTCCAGTCCCCCGTGTCGCCGGGTTGAGGGATGATCTTGTCCTCCGTGGAGCCGACACTCGCAGTGAATCCGGCGGGAGATCCCCCGTTGATCCCCTCGGGAATGATGAAGTACCACTGGATGGCTCCCTCTGTCGGCGAGAATTCGGACACGAGGTAGGCCACGTCGCTTCCCCCCGCACTCCAGGTGCTGTTCCCGCCGACCGCGATGTCGAAGTAGCACACACAGGCTCCCACCTGAACGTAGGCGTAACCCATGAGCGGCGGATCTTGGCCGACGACCTCGGCGATGATGACGTCATCAGTCGATCCGATCGGAGGTGAGGTATAGAGTCCGGTGTCCTCGCCGATCTGGCCGTAACCATCCACCGACCACTTGATGACGGGATTCTCCACTCCGGTCACCGCCGCTGAGAACTGGAGCGGCTCATCGTTCCCGATACACTTCGAATGCGGCGTGACGGTGACCTTCTTTCCCTTGACCGAGATGACGGCACCACCCTCGCGCGGATCGCTGTCGACCTTGCCTTCGCGCGCGCCGGTGTTGGCCTGGCTGCGCGCAATGAGCAAAAATGGCGGACTCCAGGGGTTCTCCGGCGTCTCGATGGTAATGGTGTTACCAGCGACCGAACGCGAAATTTCCTGAAGGCCGGCGGGCACGATCCAGTCTACCTGGTCGTCGTTGGCATTGGTGACCGACGCGGTAAAACTTTTCTGTTCTTGCGGATCCATCTGCGCTGCATCGGGCAGAACCGTGACGTCAATACGCAGCACCTTCACCGGCTTCTGTTTGATGGCCGGTGATGCGCCGCCAAAGGTGCCCGGTTTCGTCTCGAGCCGGATCTCGGAGTTGCCCGGCTCCACGGTCTTGAAGTTAGTGGAATCGACAAACTTGATGGAGGTCCCTACCGGAATGCTCGCTTTGGCGTAGGTGGGCTCGGAGATGTCGATGTCGGGCCACACCCCGGAACAGATCTCCACGATGTCCGATCCGTTGGTCGCTGCACTGATCGCTTGGGACACGGCAGTGTTGATGGCGAAGCCGGTGAGATTCGCCGCCAGTTTGCTCATACCCTCCGTGATGGTGCTGAATCCTCCGAAGTCTTTGAATCCGGCAATGGTTGCGATGGAATCCAAGATGAACTGGTCCATCTTCCAGCCCTGACTCACCGCGGTCACCTTGAATTTGGCCCAGTGTCCCCCTTCGTCATCCTCGAAGAATTGGGTCTTGTCCTGGATCTCGAAGTCGGTGGCGCTGTTGTTGAAAGACGAGGGAAGTACCGCGCCAGCCGCCTGATTGATGGCCTTATACACGAAGAGGGCGCCGCCGACCGCGCCGGCGAGAGGCTCGAGTTCTGGAATCACTCCCATGGCGGACACGAAGGTGCCCAGACCATCCAGGTATTCCCCCGACGCGCCATCGAGCCGGTTGATCGCGAAGCGCGCGGCCCACATTGCGTCGTCCAATGACGCGGCGTCATTGATCCCGTAGTCGCCGCCCTCGATGCAGCCTTCGGCCGCCGCGGGTGCAGATGCTTTCTTCATCGAGTTCGTCGTCGTCAGAAAGGAAAGAGGACCGTTGGCTGACACGAAGCTGTCGACGGAGGCGATCTCTTCATTGAAGAAGCTCTCTCCATCGACGAGCGAGAGCAGACGGTTGGCCAGCTCGAAGTCGATCGTCTGGTTGTCGTGCAGGGGCACCGGGCCATCCACCATCGCGCGCAGTGAATTGGGATTGGCCGGGTCGTCGAGCAGCTCTTGCGCCACCCACAGAGGAAAAAGTTGGATGGGCATGGTGGCAGGATCCATCGCCCGCAGCGCAGTGCGGCTCGTACCATAGAGCGCCAGCCACGAGCTGAGAAGATCCTGCAAATGGGTAACCTCTTCCTGAATCGTCACCGAGGCGGTAGGAAGCGCTTGAATCGTGAGCGTCACCGTGTTGGAGCTGAGCTCGTCGCCGGCGAGGGTGAGGGCAACCGTTCCGCCCTCAGTCATGTTCGTGGCGTCCGGAAAGAGGGGCACAACCACGAAAGGATTGCCCTCTTCGTTGCGCCCGACGTAACTCACGGTCTCGCCGCCCCCTGCCGGATCCTGGGCCCTCGCGTACACGCCGGACAACTCCTGCGCGGGCAGAATGCCCGTGATAAGAACGCGTTCGGACGGCAGCGCGCTGGATTTGCTCAATCCGATGCTGAGGGTGGTTGGTCCCGTGGCTTCGGGCGTGGTCGCGCTGTCGCCCCCACAGCTGAGGAGGGCCAGGCCAGTGATGAGTTTGAAGAAAAGGAAAAGCGGGCGGCGAATGGGCGCGCGTGTCTGCATGCGCTCGACTCCTCAGCGCTTGTCTACGGAGGGGCTTATCCCGAAGGGCGGCCTGCTAAATTATCGCGCAGGAGGGACGGGACGCTGGGGGAAGGTGGGCGTGGTTCCCCGTAGTGGTGTTGGAATTGATTGGGAGTATAGCATGTTCGAGCTGCAGAAGCCAAGGCGTGGGCTGCCGATCTGGCCGGACATCCCTGCCCTGCGCAAAGCGTCCCGACCCTGCGGCACAGGGTCACAATTGTGCTCTCGCTCGAATACACAGCAGCAATGCCCCATTGCGGACGGTTGACCGCCCGCAGGAGATGGACCTAGTCTGGAGGGACTCGACACACTGGAAGGGCGCATGCTCGGCAAGACGGTCTCCCATTACCGCATCCTCGAAAAGCTCGGCCAGGGCGGGATGGGTGAAGTCTATTTGGCTGAGGACACGCGCCTCGGCCGCAAGGTCGCCCTGAAGTTCCTGGCACCCGAACTGGCCCGCGACCACGAATCGCTGGTGCGTTTTCGCAACGAGGCCAGGGCCGCGGCCGAACTCTCCCACCCCAACATCGCGACGCTGCACGACATCGGCGAAACGGACGGCGAGCCATTTCTCGTGCTCGAATATCTCAAGGGCCAGTCTCTGCGAGACCGTATCGCTCAGGGACCGCTCTCGATCGACGATGTGATCCACATTGGAAAGGCACTCGCTGCCGGTCTCACGGAAGCCCACGCGCATGGCATCGTCCACCGTGACATCAAGAGCGCCAACGTGATGCTCACCCGCAAAGGTGGAGTGAAGATTCTCGACTTCGGATTGGCCCGTCGGGAGGATGCGACGCAGATCACGCGCTCAGGCACGACCCCTGGAACCGTCGCCTACATGAGTCCGGAACAGATTCGAGGGGAAGCAGCCGACCAACGCAGTGACATCTGGAGTATGGGCGTGGTGTTGTACGAGTGCCTCACCGGAAGGCCGCCCTTCTTCGGCGAAGGCGGCGCCGTCACTCACCAGATCCTCTCGGCTGACGTGACTCCTCCCACTGCGCTGAGAACCGGAGTTCCGCTGGAGTTGGAGCGGGCGGTGCTGCGCTGTCTGGAAAAAGACGCCGCCCTACGATGCCAGCACGCGGACGATTTGTTGGCCGAGCTCAAGGTTTTGGAATCTTCCCCCCACCCGAAGTCCGGATCTGCCGCGCCGACGGCGAGCGGGAATTTTTCGTCTGTGACCGCGCCTGGTAATACACGCCGGGTGCTTCTGATTGCAGTTGTGCTGATCGCTGCCGCCACCTGGATTGGGCTGAAGTTGTGGAGTGTAGGAGAGCCAGCCCCCGCGCAGCCGCAGGGTGAACCCTCCGTGGCGGTGATCGACTTTCAGGACGCCCCGGGTGACGACGGCCTCAGGACGGGAGCCACGATGACGAGTTTGGTGCAGGGCGGTCTCATCGAAGCCAGTCCCTGTCGTGTCCTCACCCTCGAATACCTCAAGGACGTGCGTCGCCGCACACTGGGAACGGCCACAGGACCCATCCAACCTGAAGAAGCCATGAGAATCGCTCGTGTCGCGGGGGCGTCGATGTTGGTGACGGCCGAGGTCATCCGCATCGGCGATGAGCTGGCCGTGAGTTGGAGGCTGATGGACACCGCGGGCACGGCTCTGGGAGCGGGGCGTAGTCAGTCGCCGGTACTGTTCGCGGCCGCAGACAGTGCGGTGTTCGGCATCGTCCCCGCACTAGCCCGTGCCTGCGGGTCGAGTGCTTCTCCGCAGGGTTCCGTGGCTGACCTCACGACGCACTCAGAGGAGGCCTACCGCCACTACTCCCAGGGGATAGACGCCCTGGACAACGGACGGCACACGGTCGCCAAGCAAGAGCTTCTCGAGGCGGTGGCCGCGGATTCGACCTTCGCCCTGGCCTGGTTCGCCCTTGCGAGAACGTACGGAGGCACCAGCAGCGCATGGAGTGAAGAGGGAGGCCGCCCGGGCTGCGAAGCGGGGGAGCGGGCCTGGCGTCTTCGCTCGCGGCTCGGAGTCATGGAGCGCATGTTCCTCGAGGGTTGGCTTGCCCGTGACTGCGGACGTTCAATCGCCAGTGCGATCGCAACCTACCGAGAGATCCACGCACGGTGGCCGGACAGTCGGGAGGCCACCTACGGCCTGGCCGAAATGCTGACCTGGATCCATCTCAATGGGGACGCTGCGTCCGTCGCAGAGGAAGGGCTCCGACTCTATCCCCAGGACCACAAGCTCAAGATCACCCTGGCTGGAGCGCTCTGCCGGACCGGGCGCCTTCAGGAGTCTCTCGCTCTCAGTGAGCAGCTGGCGGCCGCCTATCCAGAGGACGCTACGAATTGGGAGATCCTCGGTCGGATCAACCTAGGACTGGGGTTGCCCGACGCAGCCGAGAAGGCCTTTCTTCAATCCGTCGACATCGATCCGGGATGGTCCGGGGCCAGGGAGTTCTGGATTGCTACCTGTGCCGCATATCGCGGTAACGTCGATCAGGCTCTTGCGCGGCTCCGCAACATTCCCCCGGCGAGTCCCAAGGGATGGGAACGGTTCTATTTGAGCAGGAACCTCGCGATGCTCCTGTCGGCCTGTGGCCGACGCCGAGATGCTTCGGCAGAGTTGGCGGTGGCATACTCGCTGTTCGGAAGATACTTCGCCATGAGTGTCTTCGATCTGGTCTACGACTCGCCACCGGATTCACTGCGGGAGCTATACGAGAAATCGTTGGGGTCCTTGCTGGAGAGACTCGAACACCAATCATCTCGTCAGAGGCAGTTCTTTACACGGTTCCAGATCGCCCGGCTTGACTTGAATCTCGGCCAATTTCCTGAAGCGGGGGAGCAGATTGCGATCATCGTCCCGATGGTCGACGAGATCTTCGCTCCCAACGCCTACTGGTGGGCGTTTCTAGCCGAATTTGCGCTTGCCGAGGGGCGGGCGGAAGATGCGTTGGAATGCCTCGACAAGGCCGCCGAACAGCTGGTCTTTTCTGGCGAGGAATACGATGTCACGCTGCGAGCTATGATCGCCCGAGCCCACACCATGCTGGGGCAGTTCGAGGAGTCACGCCAAGTGCTCACCAGCCTGACGCGCATCTACCCCTGGTACTTCCCCGCGCTCTATGAACTCGGCCAGGTGTATGAGAACTTGGGACGCCCCGAGGATGCGGCAAAGTCGTACCTTGCGTTTCTGGATGCCTGGTCTGAGGCCGACGAAGATCTTCCCCAGTTGAAGGACGCGAGGACGCGGCTGGCGGCAATCCAGAATGGTTCCTAGGAAGCGTTGGAGCCTTTCACTCGACTCCTCAGCGCTTGTCTACGGAGAGGCTTATCCCGAAGGGCGGCGCGATACCGTCAGCGGTATTGTGATTTCAGGGTCGACCAACTGCTCTGCTCGTTCGGAATTGCCTCCGTCAGGGTGTAGGTGACGGATGGGCCATCGGTCATGGAAAGTTCCACCCTGTAGGTGCCCGGTGGGTCCGGATCGTCGCCAGTGTTATGGGTTATGAAAATCGATCCGCCATTCGGGAAGGGCTCGGTCAAAGGCAAGTGATCACACCAGCTGATGCACTCCCCGGTGTCCACGTTCCAGAAACTGTAGAAAGGATACCAGTCGAAGAACAGATCCTCGGGACCCGAATTGTGGACCGTGACCTCGACGACTTCGCCGACCACGTAGCTCGGCTTATCGGTGGTCATCGTCACCTCCGCCAGGGCTACGCAGGACAAGCAAAGAAGAAGTATGACTGTGATCAGAGCCGCGGGACCAATGGTGAAATGCATGACGCTGAACCTCCAGAGTACCTTGCCGGGATCGGACCTGGCGAAGATGGCGCCGTACTGATGGACGCCACACTAAGAATAACGTGAAGTTCGGTCCCAACCGGACACGCAATGTGTCCGTTCTGCCTCCGAAATTTTGCTCGTCGGGAAAAGCCGCGGGATCGGCTGTCCTCGTCACGAGATCAATCCGCCGGGCAGCCCGCGTCGTCTCGCCCTACCTTTCATCCTAACTGCAAGTATCACGGAAAATTGCATAATACTCCGAGACCCTAGCCCGGATGCAGAAGCTCGGCTCAAGGCTTGCCTCCTTTGCCGTGCTTCCACTGCCAGTCGCGTATCTCAGGCATATCCTCGCCATACTTCGCAATGTATTGCTTGTGTTCGATGAGCTTGTCACGAACTTCCTGCCGGATGTAGGCGGCCAGGTAACCCAGCTTGGGCACACGGTCGATGACATCCTGCACGAGATGGTAACGGTCGAGATCGTTACGGACCAGCATATCGAAGGGCGTGGTCGTGGTGCCTTCCTCCTTGTATCCACGGACATGAATGTCCTTGTGGACTTTCCGGCGGTAGGTCAAGCGATGGATCAGGTAGGGATAGCCATGGTAGGCGAAAATGACCGGCTTATCCGTCGTGAAGAGTGTATCGAATTCGTAATCCGAGAGGCCGTGAGGATGCTCCTCTTTGGGCTGTAGAGTCATTAGATCGACGACATTGATCACGCGCACTTTCAGATCGGGAGCATAACCGCGGAGCATATCCACGGCGGCCAGTGTTTCATTGGTCGGAACATTACCCGCGCATGCCATCACGACGTCGGGCTCGGCGCCCTTGTCGCTGCTGGCCCATCCCCAGATACCGATGCCGCTGGTGCAATGCTTTACGGCCTCGTCCATGTCGAGCCACTGCGGCTCGGGCTGTTTGCCGGCCACGATGACGTTGACATAATCACGACTACGTAGGCAGTGATCGGCCACGGACAATAGTGTGTTTGCGTCCGGCGGCAGATAAACACGCACCACGTGGGCTTTCTTGTTCATCACGAGGTCGATGAACCCGGGATCCTGGTGGCTAAAGCCATTGTGGTCCTGTCGCCAAACATGTGACGTGAGCAGGTAGTTCAACGACGCGATCGGGCGTCTCCAGGGAATCTCTTCCTGCGTGACCTTGAGCCACTTGGCGTGTTGATTGAACATCGAATCGACGATGTGAACGAAGGCCTCGTAGCAAGAGAAGAACCCGTGCCGGCCCGTGAGCAGGTAGCCCTCGAGCCAGCCCTGGCAGGTGTGCTCACTGAGAATCTCCATGACCCTACCGTCCGGTGCCAAGTGATCGTCGCAGGGCTCGGTCGGTGCCATCCAGGCACGGTTGGTGACTTCGAACAGTGCGTCAAGACGGTTCGAGGCGGTTTCGTCCGGTCCGAAGACGCGGAAATTTCGTTGCTCTCCGTTCAGCTTCATCACGTCGCGAAGGAATTTCCCCAACACACGAGTGGCCTCAGCCCGCACCGCACCAGGCTCCGGCACGTCCACGGCGTACTCACGGAAATCGGGCATGCGCAACTGCTTGAGGAGCAAGCCCCCGTTTGCGTGCGGATTGGCGCCCATACGCCGCTCTCCTTGCGGCGCCAGGTCAGCCAACTCTGGCGCCAGCCGGCCCTCTTCGCCGAACAACTCTTGTGGTTTATAACGCTTCATCCACTCCTCGAGCAGCTTCACATGGGCCGGCTTGTCCGCCATTTGCGCCAGCGGAACCTGGTGAGACCGCCAGCAGCCCTCGGTCTGCTTTCCGTCCACTTCCTTGGGACCGGTCCAACCCTTCGGACTGCGCAAAACGATCATAGGCCAGCGCGGGCGCATCGCCCGGCCCTTCGCGCGCGCCTCGTGCTGAATGTTCTTGATCTCGGCAATTGCCTTGTCGAGCGTTTCAGCCATCGACTGGTGCATGGCTTCGGGCTCAGAACCTTCCACGAAATATGGCTTGTAGCCGTATCCTCCATCAGTTTGCTGAGTTCCTCGCCGCTAATTCTGGCCAACACTGTCGGGTTGGCGATCTTGTAACCGTTCAGATGCAGGATCGGCAGCACCGCCCCGTCACGGACGGGATTGAGAAACTTGTTCGAGTGCCAGGCTGTGGCCAGCGGGCCGGTTTCGGCTTCGCCGTCGCCGATGACACAGGCAACGATCAAGTCCGGATTATCGAAAGCCGCGCCGTAAGCGTGCGCGAGAGAGTAACCCAGTTCCCCGCCTTCGTTGATCGAGCCCGGAGTCTGAGGAGCGTCGTGGCTCGGAATGCCGCCCGGAAAGGAAAACTGCTTGAACAGCCTTCTCATCCCGGCTTCATCCTGGCTGATATCCGGATAGAACTCGCTGTACGTCCCCTCCAAGTAGGTGTTGGCCACCATAGCGGGGCCGCCGTGTCCCGGCCCGCAGATGAAGATGAGGTTGAGATCCCGCTCTTTGATGACTCGATTCAGATGAACGTAGATAAAATTGAGCCCCGGCGTGGTTCCCCAATGTCCGAGCAGGCGGGGTTTGATGTGCTCGATCTTGAGTGGCTCTTTCAGTAGCGGGTTGTCGAGCAGGTAAATCTGCCCGACGGACAGGTAGTTGGCGGCTTCCCAATAGCGCTGCATTTTCCCGAGAGCGTCTTTCGGTAATCTTGCCATGACACCCCTTTCATGTCGCAGTCGTGCAGAGGAATTCTCGACCACTCGTCTGACTAGCACATCGCGCCGCATGGGGCGCTCATGCAACAAGCCTGAAACTGTGCCTGGCAATCATGAGCTCTTCATTCGTTTTCATGACCTGGATGGTGACGGGACTTTCGTCGCCAGAAATGACAGACGTACCACTGGTGTTGCGGTCCGCATCCAGATGAAGCCCCAAGAACTGCAAGTGGGCACAAATGCGCTGACGAACGGCTGCCGCATTCTCACCGATGCCTCCGGTGAAGATCATCCGGTCCAATCCGCCCAACGCCGCCGCCAGCGCACCGACGGACTTTGCCGCCCGGTAGCAGAAAAGATCGACGGCCAGAGCCGCATCAGGATTTTGCCCCTCCTGTTCCAGCAGCTCTTTCATATCCGAACTGAGGCCGGAGACTCCCAGCAACCCCGCACGCTTATTCACCATCTCGTTGACCTCCGCCGGGTTCATGCCCTTCTTCCTGAGCAGGTACAAAACGATCGCCGGATCCAGGTCGCCGCAGCGCGTGCTCATGACCAGTCCGCCGGTCGGACTGAATCCCATCGTCGTTTCCACGCTTTGGCCGTCTTTGACGGCTGCCATGCTGGCCCCGTTTCCCAGGTGAGCGATGATGATGCAATTACCGGAAGCGCTCTCGCCTAACTGCTCCAAGATATACTCATATGACAGGCCGTGGAAGCCGTAGCGGACAATCCCTTCTTCATGGAGAGATTTCGACAGCGCGACCGTCTGAGCTACCGCGGGCATGTTGCGATGAAATGCCGTGTCGAAACACAGCACCTGTTTGACCTTGGGATAGGACTTCTGCACCGCATGGACGGCTGCGATGGCCTGGGGTAAATGGTCGGGATCGATGGCGCTCAATTCCTGGAGCGCCCCTAGCAATTTCGGCGTTGCTACCTGCGGCTGGCGGTAGTGAAGGCCCCCGTGCACCATCCGATGGCCGACGACTTCGAGATCGCGCGAATAATCCTTCGCCTCCAGCCACCTCAACAGCTTCCCAACGGCATCGCGCGGATCCCTCACTGTCAAGGACTCCTCGGCCAGCACGCGGCCGTCCCCCTCCTTGATCTGAAAGACGCCGTCAGCCCAACCGACCCCGGAGACAGCGCCCGTAAGGATGCACTCCTCCGTGGCCCCGATCTCGTATAGGGCAAACTTTAGGCTCGAAGAGCCGCTATTGATGGCCAAAATACGCATCATCACCTACGGCTCACAGGCTACCGCGACTTGCGCGGGGTCGCATCTGGACATGCCTGTTCGTCGAAGCGCCGCATGGAATCCATTATCCGCGGACCTCTCATCCACTTTCCGCAGGATCGCTTTCGTGTTGGAATTCCAGACGGAACGGCGCCCCCTCCCCACTCACCGTTCGCGAAGTAGCCTCGCCCGCTGTCCGGTCATTCCGGGCAAACGGGCCATCTCCGCCAGAAGTGAATCCGCCGCCACAGCGTACCCTCCCCGCGTCAGGGCCGCGTGTAGGGTCCACAGAGCATCGTCGCGCCACGGCGCGGGCAGGGTCATCGGTTCGAGTTTACGCAGCAAGCTGATCGATTCATCGACGCGAGCCAGATGCAGCAATGCGCTGGCCAGGTAGAGGCGACGGATCTCGTCCAGGCCTTTGCCGGCCTGCGCCCGCCCCAAAAGATCGGCCGCCCGCTGGGCGTCGTGGCGCGCGTAGGCCCGTAGTCCTTCCTGCAGTAAGTCGACAGGTGCCTCACCGGACCGAGTCACCAACTCCTCGAAATTCCGCTCGATCCAGAAGTCACCGGGGGGACCCTCGGCCGACTGGCGGCCCTGCCAGAGAAAGAAGAGCACCAGCGCTGCGGCCGCGATCAGAGCCGGGGCCACGAGCCGACCGATCGAACGCTTCGGCAAAAGGCGCGCCGATTCAGATCGGGGGGACAGCGCCAGACGTCCATCGCGCTCACGGCGGGGCAAGGGGCCAGCGCGACGCGTCTCCAGCTGCGCCGATTGCACGCGCACCATTTCCTCGCAGGCCGCGCAGTGTAGGAGATGTTCACTCCACCCCCGCGTGTCCTCCGCCGAGAGCTGCCCGAGCAAAAGATCCAGGCAGAGGTCTTCATCCAGATGACGATCGCGCTCAAGAGCCATCGTGCCCGGCCTTTCCGTCAGGAGAGAGCCGGAAGGCTCGCCAAAGCGTGGCGTAGCAGCCACGTGGCATGTCCTGCGCCCGCAGTCCCTTCGACGCCATACACTCAGTCAAGCGCTTACGGCACTCATGGAGGATCACGTCCACATGCCCCGGCTTCAACTGGACCTCGGGGTGGTTTGCGATGACCTTGCTGCGCATCTCGTAGAAGACCCGGAACATCCAGATGGTCCTATGGCGTGGTTGCAGAAGCTCCGCGCAATCACGCAGAGCATGGGCGAAGGCGAGTCTCTCCACCTCCATCGAAGGATCCTCGACCCGAGTTTGGAGATCGGCCAGTCTCTCCTCGGCCTGGGGTTCACCATCAGGCTGAAGGAGCTCCTGCGTGCGGCTCTTGTGGCGCAGAAAATCCACGATGGCGTTCCTGACGCAGGAGGAGACGTAGCCGGCCACGACCTCGGGCTTTCTTGGATCCGGCTCCCATGTGCAAGCGTCGATCCGCTGCAGCAAATCTAAGGATTTCTGCGTGATCAAATCTTCACTGTCCTCTTCGGCCAGAGCTCCGAGGTGCCGGCGATGGTGGCTCAAAAAGCGGGCTACCGCCGCGCTCAAGAGGAGCCAGAGCTCCTCCATCGGCCCATCATCGGAGGCAGGCGCTCGCTTCCGAAGCTCGGGCGCGAGTTCGGCGAGGCGGATCGCCCATTGCGGTCCGGAAGCGGGCGTGCGGGACGGAATCACCCGCTGAGTCTAGACCAAGGGGCGATGAACGAGCAAGACGGGCGCGTGCGTTGAGTCCCATCCTCGATTCCGCTAGACTCGATCTGTGTTCCTATTTCTTCGCAGCGCCCTGTCCGCGGTCCTCGCCGTGTTGCTTCTGCTTCCCGCCACCATGCGCGCGGAAACCGTGGGGACTCCCGTGTCCGAACAGGTGAGGCGGGGACGGTATCTCGAGGCCCTCGAGGGGGCCGTGAACCAACTGGCCTCGAATGTAGAAGAGAAGGGTTGGGAGGATTGCGCGTCCTGGCGGCAGTTGCAGCAAGTGGGCGCGCTGCTGGTGCGTTCCCGACGGGCCGTCTGGGCAGAGGCGCCCCTGCGCTGGAGCTTGTGGCACCGCCAGCAACACCACTCCGACCAGCCCGAGAGCAATACGCGACGAATGAAGAACGAGATAACCATCTGGATG
>CAWDWO010000002.1:0-11509 GCA_963806035.1 Candidatus Krumholzibacteriota bacterium
CTCCGCCTTGTCGAGCACGTCCATGCCGTCGATCACTTCACCGAAGATGGTGTGGTGCCCGTTGAGCCAGGGAGTGGGAGCGAAAGTGATGAAGAACTGGCTGCCGTTCGTCTTTGGTCCGGCATTGGCCATCGCGAGGATGCCCCTCTTGTCGAAAGTCAGGCTGTCGGAGATCTCGTCCTCGAAGGGCTCTCCCCAGAGGCTCTGACCGCCGTAGCCGGTGCCGGTGGGATCGCCACCTTGCATCATGAAGCCGGGAATGACCCGGTGGAAGATGACGCCGTCGTAGTAGCCCTTCTTGGCCAGGCCGAGGAAGTTCTCGACCGCCTTGGGAGCAATCTTGTCGTAGAGGCGCAGAGTCATGGTTCCAAGAGAGGTCTCGAGCTGAACACGGGTACCTTCTTGCGGCACGGTCATCTCCTCGGCAGTGGTGGAAGTTGAGTCCTGAGCACAGGCCGCCACGGCGACGCTGAGCAGGAAAACACCCGCCGAAAAGACTCGAACCAAGGTGTTTCTTCGATTGCTCACGAGGATTCCCTTTCGCTGAAGACTGTAGGAATTAGCGGAAGGGCCGGAGGTCTCTCGCTTCCGGCCCTTCCTCCTCGATGGTGCGCCCAGGAGGACTCGAACCCCCAACCTTCTGGTCCGTAGCCAAACGCTCTATCCAGTTGAGCTATGGGCGCAAACTTTTCGGGCAAAGCCCCCGATCTGGCGGAGAGGGAGGGATTCGAACCCTCGGTGCCTTTCGACACATACGCTTAGCAGGCGTACGCCTTCAGCCACTCGGCCACCTCTCCAGTAGTTTCCTGTTGGCCTCCCCGGCCGAAGCGCCCCTGCGCTTTCACTCGCCAGATGGCGGAGGGCGGGGGACTCGAACCCCCAAGGGCAAACGCCCGGCGGTTTTCAAGACCGCTGCCTTACCAGTTAGGTCTAGCCCTCCCTAAACCGTGAAGGCGCCCCCGCGCCTCTAAGCTCGGCGGGAGGGGGCACCGTAAGCCGTTTGAAATCGCATACTTGCACGGCGACAAAGGGCTGACGGCAGCGGTGCAGTAATCTAGCACCGCCCTATGGGGGTGTCAAGACGGCGGAAAGCTCTCATCCGCCACCCTTCTTGCGCTTCAGACCGTTCAGGAGATCCTGGAGCTTGTTCCCCAAATTCTGATTCACCGCGTCCTTCGCGCGCTTCTCCGCCGCATCGAGTTCGGGTGTCACTTTGGGCTTCGTACTGGGGCCGCTCACATGGAACGGGATGGTGATGCGCCCATCCTTCTCGCGCAAGAATTCGCTCAAGGGAGTGAGCGAGCCCAGGTCCAAATTCTCTCCCACCGGAAGTTTGAGTTCCAACTGATAGTCGACGGTCCCGTCGAAGCCAGCCCAGCCATCGGCCTTCAGCTGAGTGGGACCCTTCAGGATCGCCTGATCGAAATGCGCCTTGCCCCCTTCGAACCTCACCTGAGCGAGAAACTCCTTGAAGGGGATGTCGCGCAACTTGTCCGCCATCTTGCCCGGGAGCTTGTCGAGTTCCTCCCCCAGGAGAGTTCCGGTGAGAAAATCGCCCGCCGAACCCTTGAGCGCTCCGCCCCCACCGAGAGCTTGGAGGATCGCCTTGCGGTCACTGGTCAGCGGACCGTTCAACTGAATCAAACCGGAGAACGAACTCTGGAAGGCCTGGGCTAGTTTGGGAGCGAAGGGCGAAAGACAGGAGGTTGCCGAAACCTGCTGGGCCTCCACCTGCCCCTTCCAAGTCGAGGGCTTCGTCTTCCAATCCACGCTTCCCTGACCCACCAGCTTGCCGCCGCCCATGCTCCCCTTGAGATCGCTCAGCTTCATCACCTGGGATTGCAAGTCGAGATGGCCGGTCAGATTCTCGATCTCGTATCCGCGACTGCGGAACTTCTGTGCGGCGAGTTGCACCTGCATCTTCAGTTTCTCAGGTGGCGCGGGAAACTCCGGCTTCGCTTCCTGCGCGTAGGCGGTGTCCACGCTCCACCATCGGCCCGATGCCCGCGCTTGCTTCTGCCCGCTCTCCTTCAGGAGCTTGTCGAGATCGACGAGAGCGAAGTTCGCGTTTCCTATGAAGCGGTATTCCTGCGGCCAGGCGTCCAGCTTTCCCGCAACAGTGCCTTCGAGACCGGTACTGGTGAGAACGATTTTGCTGAGTTCTGCGCTCTGGCTCGTGGCGGCGATGGTCCCCGAGCGGATGACGAGGCTGTCGCTCAGCGATTCGGCAGCAAGTGCGATCCGGCCCAGCGAAAAATTTCCGGTCACCGCGCTTGCCGGCAGCTTCTGGGGCAGAGGAAGCGGAAGCTTCAAGCTAAGGGTGCCACTGAAACCACCCGCGATCCCGGGCCACTGCTCGGGCGGCGTGGACCCGGCCACCAGACTGTCGGGCAGCTGATCCCATACCGAGGCTACCAGCTCCTTCAGTTTTCCCAGATCGGCTCGCTGCAGCTTCAGCTCGCCGTTCACTCGTCCCTTTCCCAGGGCGGGCGCGGTGATGCGGCCGCTCAGGGTGGCGCCCGGTAGAATGAGCTGGAGAGGATCCAGGGTGATCTGATCTCCATGCTGGGCAAAGCTCAGCGCAGCACTCACGAGATCCTCGCGGCCCAGCGCTTTGATCTTCACCCCTTCCGCTTCGCCCTCGATTTGCACCAAGTCGAGCCAGGCGGAGGGACCCGCGGAAGAGGCCGGCAACTCCCCTTTGGCCCGCAAGCTACCGCGCAGGAACTCCGTGGTGAAATCCAAGTCCTTCAGCGAAGCGCCTCCAGCCGCTTTCAGTCGCGCGCGCGCTTGCGCCGGATCCATCTCCCATTGCAATTCGGTTTCGATCCAGGGCCGGATTGTGCCTTTGCGGTACTCGAAGGGTCCCTTCAAGCTCAAGCCCGCGGCGTTGAGGTGGTCGATCTGAGCGCGGAGGTCGAGCGGCTCGGCGGTGCCCGCCACCGTGATGTCACAGCTGAGCTCATCGAAGCGTTGGCTCGACTTACCGTCCGCGCCCGTGAGGACGAGGCTTGCGAGCTCCGAGTCCAGTCGACCCGAGAATCGCCCGGTCTCATCGAGTTGGAAATGCGCCTTCTGGTTCAGTCCCTCGATGGTGACGGTGGAAGCGTCGGTCTGGTGTACCACGAGTCTACCGTCGTCGATGCTGAGCAGCCCCAAAGCCAGAGCCGTGGCCGCCGAGTTCGACGAGGACTTGGCCGCGGACTCGGGAGCGTTTCCGCCACTCCCGGTTTTCGCAAGGTCCGGCTGCGGCATCCAGACTTCCAGGCGAGGTGATTCCAGACGGATTTCCTGCACCTGGGGCTTTTTGTGCAAGAGCGACATGAAATCCGCGCGCGCCAGGGCTTCTTTTGCCTCACCCTCGAGTCGAGGAATGCCACCCTTGGTGCCACCCGGTGAGGTGATTTTGAGCCCCTCCAATCGCAGGCCGACCGGCCAGGGGAACTGAATCGAGGCCCTTTCCGCCTCGGCGTGCAGACCCGTGCGCGACTCCAATTCCCTGAAGAGGAAGCTCTGGATCTTGTCGGCGGGTAGGAACACCCGCACCGCGATCACCACGAGAACGAACACGACGGCCAATCCGATGAGCACTCGAATCAGTTTGCGCATTTCGCCTCCTTGATGCGTCCGCCGCCCACGACGACGCCTTCACGATAGAGGACCAGCGACTGCCCCGGTGCGGGGGCTCGATCGGCTTCCGCGAGTTCCACTTCCAACCGTCCATCCTGGTACTGCACACGGCGGACCGCGCAACCGCGATGGCGAGACCGTGTCCGCGCCAAGAGTCCCGGCGAAGTCTCGAGAGGATCTCGTAGCCACGCCTGATCACAAATCAGCTGGTCGCAGAGCAGATCCTCCTCAGCCCCCACGATGACACGGTTCGCCTTTGCATCCAGCCGAATCACATAGTGGCTTCCATTCGCGTCGAGCTGCAAACCGCGCCGCTGTCCCACCGTGTAGTGGGCGAGTCCTCGATGTCGGCCGAGAACCTCCCCCTTTCGGTCGACGATTTCACCGGGACCCATTCCTCCCGCTACCAGGGCCGAGCGATCTCCGCCAGGGACGAAACAGATCTCCTGGCTCTCCGGCGTTTCGGCCGCGGGCAGGCCGTGCGCGCGCGCCTGTTCTCGTACCTCGAACTTGTGCAGCTCGCCCAAGGGAAACGCGCAGTGCCGCAGAATTTCGGGACGAAGTCCGTGCAGGTAATACGACTGATCTTTGGACTCGTCTTTTGCGCGCGCGACGTGACGACCGCTCGTTTGATTTTCGAAGAGCCGGGCGTAATGACCGGTGGCGACGAAGCCGGCATTCATGCGGCGAGCAAAATCGAGGAGAGAGGGATAGCGCACGAAGCGGTTGCAGCGAACGCAGGGATTCGGAGTCTGACCCGACTGGTACTCCAGAACGAAATCCGAGATCACTTGCCCAAGGAAGGGCTCGGAGACATCCAACACGTGGTGGGTGATTCCGAGATCGGAGGCCAGCTCGCGCGCCGCCGCGATGGCCTCGCGCGAACAGCAGGATCGCTCGAAGTCGTTGGAATCACCCGGGAGCTCGTCCTCACAGAAATTGCGCGTGGTGACCCCTAGAACCTCGCAGCCGTGTTCTTTGAGACGGAGCGCGGACACCGCGCTGTCAACACCGCCGGAAAGCCCCACGACGACGCGGGAGCCGGGAGCCGGGAGAGTCACTTCCTTCCACATCGGTCTCCTAACGGGAGCAGTGCCGTGCCTCGGCACGATCACTTGGAGGCCTTGTTCTCCTCCGCCTTGGGAAGCTCAGGAGTCTCCGAGTTCATGAGATCGTCGATGACCTTGATGTTCTCCGCGCTGCGCTTTCCCAAATCACTGTTGGGATCCAGCGCTACCGCCTTCTCCCACTCTCTCTTGGCTTCCCGGTAGATCTCGGAGTCCGCGAACAAAATGGCCATGTTGTAGCGCGTGAGCTGCGAGTTGGGGTGGTTCTTCAGCGACTTCTCGAAGCAATCCAGAGCCGAATTGACCTGCCTCTTCTTGAAATACACTCCGCCCAAGTTGCACAGGGTCTTCTCATCGGTGGGGTCGAGCTTCAGCGCCTTCTGATAGGTCTGCTGCGCGTTGTCCAGTTGGTCCAGATCGTCGTAGGCATTGCCCAGATTCACCCAGGCCCCCAGGAAGGCATCGTCCAGCTCCGTGGCCTTCTTGTACTGCTCGACCGCCGCATCGGTTTTGCCCTCGTCGAGCAAGAGATTTCCCAAGGAGAAGGCGATGGCGGGATCCTTCGGATGGGCCTGAGCCTGCTCCTTGAGGTAGTCGATGCGCGTGACGTTGTCGGGAAGGCTGTCGACCTTCTTCTGCATCTCCTTGGAGAGTTCGTGCTCGACTCCCTTCGCCGCGACACCGGCGGGAATCAGCGCGATCGCCACGATGAGTAACCCGTAGAGAACCCTATTCAGCTTCATGATTCGCTCCCTGGCCCCGCCTCCTGAAGTCGGCGCGGCTGCTGCTCAATACCACTTCTCACCGCCGGTGATCGAAACCACCAAGCGGATGAAACTCTCGGACGCCCCGTTCCGATCCATCGAACCGACCTTGCCATACTGCAGGGCGACATCGGCTCTCGTGTAGGGACCCAAGAGGCGAAGACTCGTCCCCACGCTCGCTGCCCACTCCGTCACTTGCTCCCCCTGCAGAGCATAGTTCCAGCTGCGGTGCCAATAACCCACACGCCACGGCGCCTTGCGCCGCCTTCCCACACCTTGCTCCTCCAACTCCAAGCCGGTGTGAATCGACCACTCGTCCTGCATCTGGCCTTCGTAGATTTGACGGCCTTCGTACTTCGACCAGTACTCGCGGGTGTAGTCGGCACCCCAGCTCAGTCTTCCGGGGAGATCGATGCGCGTTCCCACTCCCATTCGAGCCGGCAGAGTGTCGACCCGATGGTCGTCGCGGCGCGAATCCTTGGAGACACCGCGCACGCGGATATCCACGTTCGCGCCGTATTGTGGCACGTAGAATCCCGTAAACGTCGCTGGTCCTATATCATACAACCCGAGCGCGAATTTGGCTGCATCTCCGGAGAAAACGTCCTCGCGCACGTCCGCGGGATCGGCTCCAGCTCCGGGAACGACCGCCGAGTAGCGCTGACGTAAAGTCCCCCGCACCAGCAGCAAACCGACTCCCACCCGCACATGACGGTGCACTTGCACCCCCAGCTCGAAAGGGAAATCGAAGAGGGTGCCCTCGCGCTCCAGGGTCTCCTGCGAGGGCAGCGTATCGGCGCTGGCGGCCGCGGTCCGCACGATGGTCCATTGCGCGCTGCGCCGGGCCACGAAGCCCACCCCGAAGCCCATGTGCGGGCCCAGGGGCATTCCCAGCCGCAGAGTGGGATTGACGATGTCGTAGCGCTTGACCGAGCCGTACTCGTCCTTGGAATCCGTGCGTCCCCAATTCGAAGTGAGGGTGAAGGTGACGCGCCTGAGATCGAGCAGTTGCGTGGGGATTCCGATGTTCGCGTTCAGGGAGTCGGTATAGGCCAGGTTGGTTCCCCCGCGTCCTTCGGCTCGCGCATCGGTCATCGCCGAAGCCCCACCGAAATACGATTGGTTGAAGATCGAATCGGCGCGCGCGGATGCGGCCCAGGCGAGAGAACTCGCGAGCAGGAGGATGGCAGCGAGACGAGCTGCGCCGATCACTCCCGTGTCCCCTCGGAATGCGAACATCTTCTTCATCCTCAATTCCCGAAATCCGCGGGTGGAGTGAAACGAATCTCGATGCGCGGTCGCAGGGTAGAATCGGCCGCGCTGCTATCGAAGAAGGGAATCTCCAGATAGTGCAGCTCTTCGTTCGAGATCTTCACCAAGAGACCCGGCGGCGTATCCCCGAAGATTCCGTTCACCAGCCTTTGCGTATAATCGGCGATGTTGATGCGCAGCTCCTGGTCTCCGGGTTCCGTTCCGCTCATCACGACATCCGAACGGACCGTGGTCAAACCGTCGAGGACTTGCGTAAGACCGGTGATTTCAAGGCTCTGTGCCTGTGCCTCCGTGGCCTCATACGCCAGCACGCTGAAATCAACCGGAGTCAGGGTACTGTTCTCGAAGGTCCGATCGCCGATGCTGCGCGCGATGAGATTCGTGTCGTCCTCGGCGCTGGTAAAGGGGATCTGATCGCCCGCTAGACCCCCCATGATCATCTTCGAGGTATCGAAATGCAGCACCAGTTGGGCGCTGTTGATGGTCGCGGCCCGGGGAATGCCGGACAGGTCGAAGTTCAGCCAGAGCCGGCGTGGGAGGTAGCCCCCTAGGAGGGTAGCCGTTTGCACCGGTACCGTTCGTTCGAAAACGGTGAGGCCACTGCCGGCTTTGAAGATCAGACCGAGACCCACCGTGTCCGCGAGATCGTAATTGACGGTGAAGCGCGGGTAGATGATGGGTACTCCGGTCTCCCGCCGGAACCAGAGCTCGTATTCGTAGGCCGTGAAATTGAAGTAAGGGCTGGTCATGAGCATGAGCGGAGAGTCATCCAGATTGACCATGGCGAGACCGTTGAAGGCGCCGTCCTTGATCCAGCCTGCGATTTTTTGCTTGAGCGCCAGGGCATCGGCCGGGTCCTTGCCATCGAGAAGGTAGAAATACCGGGTTCCCCCGTCCCCTGCCGACACCTCGTACTCCCCGAGTTCCTCGCCCAAGTGGTCGGCCACCGGATCGTTGACCATGGTGGAATCCAGGGGCGAGGACAGCTCGTAGATCGCCACGTGCAAGGCAAGGTTGCGGTCGAAGCGCGTCACGCGGATGGGGAGAATCGCTTCCTTGATGAGCTCGGGATCGGCCACCAGTGAATCCGCGGTTCCCGGGCTGACCCCCACGATGGGGTATTGCAGAAAGGGCGTGGCCCGGATGCCCAGATCGGTGCGGTTTCCCAGATAGAGGAACTGCCGCCGATTGATGGGATTTCCCTCCGGAGGTACGGGCAGTGGCAGGTCGAGGCGCTCTTCCTGCAGGGTGCCGACCACGTCGAGCGGAATCGCCAAGCTGTCCTGGCTCACGTCGGCGGGGAGATCGCTGCCAGTGGGTCCGAACTCGTTGCTGCTACAGCCATAGGCCAGAAGCACGAGCAGCGAGGTGGCGAGCAGCAAGAGGCGTCCACCGTGCAGCGGGCGAAGTCTCTCTTTCATCGTGTCTCGTCCCGGAAAGTCTTGAGCTGCGTGCCGACGGAGACCCCACCGAAGCCGGCCTCGCGCACCAGATCCATCAAGTGAATGGCATCACCGTAGCGCGCGCCCGCCTCGGCGTTGAGCAACACGGTCGCCTTCTCGTCCTTGGCCGCCAATTGCTTGAGCCGCGCGGCCAACTGCGAGAGATCCACCTGCTCGTCATTCAAAAGAACCGTGCCGTCCTCGCGCAGCACCAGCTTGTTCTGGTAGCTCTCCGCACCCTCCGAGCGCGGCGAGGAGGTGGACGACTCGGGCAAATCCAATTGCATTTCCCCTGCCCTCTTGAATGTCCCGGTGACCATGAAGAAGATCAGAAGCAGGAAGAGCACGTCCACCAACGAGGTGACGTTCAGCGTGACGTTCGAACGCTTCCTGCGCTCGCGGAAGACCATCTCGCTCACGCCTCGACCCCCCGGTGGAAATCCACCTTCTGCAGTCCGGAGGGCTCAGCGTCTGCGTGGCGCAGGCGATTGACGAGGCGAGAAGCGTAGGCTTCGATCTCGGTGATGAGGTTGGCCGCGCGCGAGGCCACCAAATTGTGAGCGATGAGGGTGGGAATCCCGATGGCCAGGCCGACCGCGGTGGTGATCATCGCTTCGCTGATCCCCTCGCTCAGGGCCTGGGGATTGCCCAGGCCAGCGACGGAGATCGCCCCGAACACTTTGATCATCCCCAGGACGGTTCCCAAGAGCCCCAAGAGTGGCGCAGCCTGCGCGATGGTCTCCAGCCACACCAAATTGCGTTCGAGCTGCGGCGTCTCCTGCCGACCGGTGTCGACGACCGCATCCCGCATCTCCTGCCAGGGCTCGTTGGCCCGTTCCAGGCCCTCGCGCATGATGTGACTGAACACGCCGGGATTGCGCCGGCAGATCTCGACGGCCACGGATAGATCCTTGCCCGCCTGCACCGATTCGACCACTTCCACGATTTCCTTGGGAAGAACACGGGAGCGGCGCAGCGCGAAGACACGTTCCACCGTGATCGTCCCCGCGAGCAGGCTACAGAGCGCGAGCGGAATCATCACGGGACCGGCACTGAGAAGGCTATCTATCATCTGTCGCGCTCCAGGCGATCATCGGGTGAATTCGGCCCCCACCATAGGGGCAAGGGCAGCCGCTGGCAAGCAAGCGCGCCCGCAGCCCACCGGAGCTTCAGCGCCGGTGCAGAGGGGGATAGATGAGCTTGATTCGTAACACGAGAGTGGGTTCGGGGAATCCTTCGGGCAGCGGCCGAAACGGGGCGGTCGCTTTGAACGCGGCTACGCTGTTCTGGCCGAGGGATTCGTGTCCTTTCTCATCGAGAACGTCCAGGCGCAACATACGGCCATCGGGAGCGATTTCCAGCTCCACCACCGTGTAGCCGTCGATCAGACCCAGATAGTACGCGTAAGGTGCCACCCAGTTCCTCACGAAGTCGCGGCGGAAGCGCTGCAGCCAGGGAGCCCAGGCCCATTCCAGGGTGTTCAGACTGATATCGCCGAAGAGAGCGGTGTTGCCGCCGGGGTTGTGCATCTCCTCCTGGAAGATGTCCTGCATCCCCTTGTCGGGATGCAGCAACTGGGGCACCGCGCGCCCCTGGTTGCGCAGCAGCTCCTTGCTGGGATCGCTGGGCGCGCGCCGGCGATCCAACTCGCTCTGCTCCTGCCCATGGCGCAAGTTCTGCTCCTTCGCCTTTCCGTTCTGCTGATCCATGGTGGCGGGAAGATCCTGCTTGCCGCCGGCAGAGGGGGTGTGCGATTCGTCCTCGGCCTGGCCCTCTTCGCTACCCTTCGGGCTGGGCTGAGTTTTCGGCGCAGCTTCCTGGCCCTGCGAGCTCGGCCGCATCGCCACCTGGGGAATTTCCGAATCTCCCGTCATATGAGGAAGCGCTCCCTCGACCCCGCCTTCCTTCTGATCTCGCGCGCGGCTGGTGACGTTGCTCAAGAGATCCGCCTTCTCGGGGGCTTTGTCCTGCCGATCCGGCGGAAGTTCGCTGAAAGTCTTGGGCTCTTCCGATTTTTTCGAATCTGTCTTGGCGGCAGGGGGAGCCGAGTTCTTCTGGAACACCAGATGAAGGGGCTCGGGCTCCTTGGCTTCGACTGGCTCGGCCTGGAAGGGTTGCAGGACCGCGAGCAAGGTCAGAACGGAGGCATGCAAAAGGAGGGTGAGCAAGAATGCCCACAGCCAGACTCTCGCCTCGTTCGCGGTGGAATCGTTCCGCCCACGCTCATTTGCCGGTCGGATTGACAAGCTCTGGGGTCCTCTCTAAGCTGGCGACTCGAAGTCTCCCTCAGGGTGTAGTCTAATGCCCGGTTTCGCCACTTCGGAGTCCATGCACGCACCTCATCAATACTCCGAACTCGATGAGAGATTCCCGGGCCGTCTTCAAAGGG
Organism: Candidatus Krumholzibacteriota bacterium; assembly: GCA_963806035.1. Lineage (GTDB taxonomy): Bacteria > Krumholzibacteriota > Krumholzibacteriia > JAJRXK01 > JAJRXK01 > JAOZPE01. The sequence goes on from CAWDWO010000002.1 coordinate 10,565, forward strand.
ACCACCCGATCGCCCCGCATACCACTTTCAAGATCGGCGGCGCCGCGGACCGTTTTGTCGAGGTCGAGGATCGCATCCTCTTGGCCGAACTGTTGACCGCGGCCCGCGAGCTGAAGATACCGACTTTCCTCATGGGTGGCGGTAGCAATCTGCTCTTCGACGACGCGGGCTTGAGAGCCCTCGTGATCGCCGACCGCATGACCCAGAGAACTTACGAGGGCAGGCTGATCCGAGTCGAGTCGGGAGTGGGCTTCCACGAGTTGATCCTTCAGAGCGTGGAGCAAGGCCTCGGTGGACTGGAGTTCGCGGCGGGCATTCCCGGCACGGTGGGTGGCGCGGTATGGGGTAATGCCGGCTGCTACGGCCAATCCATCGGCGACTTCCTGGTCACCGCACGCTGGATCGAGAAGGACGGCCGGGTGGTCGAAGTCGGGCCCGCCGCTTTTGAATTTGCCTACCGCGACAGCGCGCTCAAACGCAACGGCAACGTTCTCGTCGATTTCGCGCTGCACTTGAACGAGGGAAACCTCGCGCAGAGCGAGGCCACGATTCACAAGAACGTGCAGCTCCGCGAGCGCAAGCATCCCCACGGCGAACCCTGCGCCGGTAGCTACTTCAAGAACGTCCCACCTTTGGATCCAAACGATCGACGCATCCCGGCCGGCAAGTTGTTGGAGGAGGTCGGAGCCAAGTCGCTGCGGGTGGGAGGAGCGGCCGTCTTTCACAAGCACGCCAACATCATCATCAACGCCGGCGGCGCAACTGCCAAAGACGTGCTCACGCTGGCTGCGGAAATGAAACGTCGGGTGCGCGAACAATTCGGGATCGAACTGGAAGAAGAAGTGAGCTACATCCCCCCTGAGCTCAACGCCCCAGCCAGGTGAGAGGACGGCTCATGTGCCGTCCCGCCACTTCCAGATCCACTTGGTAGCGTCCGCGAGCGAC
>CAWDWO010000003.1:0-20523 GCA_963806035.1 Candidatus Krumholzibacteriota bacterium
TTCCTTCGCCCTTCCCGGTGGGGGAAGTGCGAGAATTTGCACCAAGCGAGATCGCTACGCAGACGGCCGTGAGTTCGTGGGCAAGGGCGTGCAGCCCGACATCGAAGTCGGCCAGACCCTGCAGGCCATTCGCTTGGGGGCAGGACCTCGTCCTACAGCGCGCGCTGGAGTGGATCCAGCAGCAGAAATAGGAAGGAAGAGGGAGCGGGGCGCTTCGTCTGCGCCCCCGCTTACTTTGGGCTCTCGTCGCTCTCTTCCACCGGAAGCGGCGGCAATCCCACGGTGGCTCGCCACTCCACCAGCAGGGCGCGCGTTCTCTCGGCGCGGTCCTCGTCGGATCGATCTTGCCCTCGGGCCTAAGGTAGTGCCACTCGTCGGGATAGGTTTCCTTTGCCCACTTCTCGAACTCCTCTTCGCGGCTCTGCTTGACGGAGAGGGCTCGCCGGGGTGAGCGTCGGAGATCAGGTAGCCCTCGATGAGACCCTTATCGTTGAAGTAATAGGTGATGCGATAGCTCGGCGTGTCCTTGCGCTCGAGGAGACGATAGTAGTCGTTGATCTCGCTCGCGATGGCCCACACCGTGTTGCCTTCGACTCTCCAGGGTCCATGCTCTCCGTGGGAATTGAACTCCTCGTCCCAGTGATGATAGGGGCCGAAGCCCAACTTCGTCGGCTCACCTTCGCCTTCCTTTGCGTCGAACCACACCCTCGGGTCGTCCGTCAGATAGCGCTGAGCCTCCTCGATCTTGCCCGCCTTCCGCGCCGCGCGAAACGCTTCGACTTTGTCGATGAGCTTGGACTGTGGGCTGCACGCGCTGAGGGCGAAAAGGAGAATCACGGCGCTCAGGAAACTCAACGGTCGTGAGGGTCGCATCGTCCTCACCCCCCTCCCCCCCCGAAACTTCCCTAGCGCATGAAGGTGACCCTTTGGGTCACCTCGCCCTGCGCTGAGCGGAGCCGGATCAAGTAGAGTCCATTAGCGACCTGAGCCCCTGACCTGTCGCGGCCATCCCAACGCACGACGGTACGCGCATGGTCGGTGAAACGGTCGAAGAGCCGCGCCACGCGGCGTCCTTTGAGATCGTAGACATCCAGGGTGGCACGACTCGCCAGGGGCAGGTCGAAGCGAATCAGACTCCCGTGTCAGTCGGATTCGGCAGTGGCGGCAACAGAGTGAGATTCTCCGAAGGGCCGGGCGGCAAGACTGCGCAACTACGTCGGCCCAATCGTCCGTGGTTTCGATGTGGTTGACTTCATCAGTCCACCTGATCCTCCGGAAGACGAAGCCCCACTGCTCAACGACCGAGCAATACCAACCTCCGTACTCTGATCGTAGCTGACGATGGAAGCGTCGACGAGTTCCGCCGAATAGTAGTGTATATCCTGTCCTTGGCCACCGGTCGTATAAAAGTGCAGTAGCACCTGAGCCAGGCGCTCGTTCGTGAGGAAGGCTTGATTCATACGAACGCTCGCCACGTCGAAGGACTTGCTGATCATGATCGGTGAATACTGCCTTCTCCCGGTAGGTTGTCCGCTGGCAGGATCAGTGGGCGTGTCGACACTACTGCTGAATCCCATGGCCCCGATGTTGCCTTCTTCACCGGGCAAAGTGAGATCTCCATCGATCGTACCCTGCGTCTGACCTTCAATGTGAATGGCGATGATGGCGAAGGCGGGAGTGGATGTGAGTATGACGATCAGGCAGAGTGAAGTGCAAAGGGCGTGTAGGCGCTTCACGGTGTACCTCCTTGAATTGTGTGGTTACTCTTGGGGGACCCTGGAGTTTGCACAGCATACCCGATTCCGGGGAAAAGGGGGAAGAGGTCTCTAAGAAAATCAGATCTTGAACCCCGATCCGTCACCACCCTATCTTTTCGGCGCAGGGCCAGCTTCTAGCTCAATCATCGGGGTCAGCAGAATGTCAAAGATGGTCGCTCTTCTTGTTCTCCTGCTCCTGGCAATTCCCCAGCTCGCTTTCGCGGACGAGCCCCAGTCCTACTGGCTCAACTCGGGTCTCAACAATCGGGATCTGACGATCCGCCCACGGGCGACTTGCTGTTCACCACCATCATGACTCCGGACAACCGCTTCTCGGTGATCATGATGAGTCACAAGGAGGGAGGGAAATGGCAGCAGCTCGAAGTTGCGCCCTTTTCCGGCGAGTTCGCCGACCTCGAGCCGATGTTCGATCCCAGCGGCAAGAAGCTGTTCTTCTCATCCAAGCGACCGCGGCCCGATCGGGCGGGCGAAGACTGGGACATCTGGGTCACGACGCGAGAGAAGGATGGATGGAGCGAGCCCGAAAATCTGGGAGCTCCGGTCAACAGTACCGGCAACGAGTTCTATCCCTCCATCGCGAGCAACGGGAATCTCTACTTCACCACCCAGCGAGAAGGAGGGGTAAGGGCGGAGGACATCTACCGCGCCATGCATGAAGACGGCAAGTACCTCGCGTGCGTACCGCTGGGGCAAGGCGTGAACAGCAAGCTCTACGAGTTCAATGCCTTCGTCACTCCGGACGAGAGCGCCATCATCTTCAGCTCTCAGGGACGCGAGGGCGAATTCGGCGGGGGAGATCTCTACATCAGCCGCCGCGGTAGCACCGGGGAATTCGGGCCGGCGGAGTTGCTCCCCGAAGGCATCAACTCGACGAGTCTCGACTACTGTCCCTTCCTATGGCACGGCATGCTGTACTTCACATCGGCGCTCCCACGCATGGGGACTCATCGAGAGTTATCATCAATTGGAAAAGGAGATCCAGGCCCCCGGGAACGGTCTGGGGGACATCTACTCCGTGCCCTTCGTCCCTGCCGAGGAATCCAGCGCCAAGCCCTGAGGGCTCAGGTGACCAAAAAGAGCATGGCAACCCCGGCCACCGCGACGATCGTTCCCAACACGGCCTGGTAGCCGATCGACTCCTTGAAGAAGAAGCGACCGATGGGGAGCAGGAAGACCGGCGGTAGCGCCATCAGGGTGCTGGCGACCCCCACCTCCGTTTTCTGTACCGCGATCAGGGACAGCCACACGCCGATGTCGGGTCCAGTGCGTGCCTACCAGAAAGAGCGGAAGCATGGCCCTATGGTCAGCTCGCAAGCGGCGCAGGGGCTCGCCGGCCTGTAGCATGGCCACCGCCAAAATCCAGGTCACGCTGGCGGCGGTGAGCATGCGGATCACGTTGCCCGAGAGCGCGTTGAAGTCCCCTTCCAAACCGCGCTTGGCCAGAACGAGCCCGATGGCCTGTCCCGCGGCCGCGCCCAGCCCGAAGAGGATGCCCTTCACGTAGTGCGACTCTTCGCTCTCGGGAAGGCGAGGCCGCCGGCGATCCAGAATGACCAGGGCCACCCCGAAGAGAGTCGCCCGGGATTGGCCAGCCACTGCAGCGGAAGCAGGCTCTCGCCGAGAAAGAAGCGCGCCACGAGGGCGGCGATGATGGGCGCCAGACTCATCATGAGCATGCCCAGGCGCGGTCCCACCCAGACGAAGGCCTGGAACAAGAGGGCGTCGCCCACCACCAATCCGATCACGCCGAGTGCCCAGCCAGAACCAATGCGAAGCATGAGCGGCGGTGGGAATCGGGCTGCCGCGCAAAATCCAGTGGGTGAGGGTTAGAAAAAACGACCGCCAACAAGAGGCGCGTGCGGTTGACGGTGACCGAGCCCACGCGGCGCGAGGCAACGGCGAAGAAGCTCGCCGTGGTGGTCCAGCAAAAGGATGTGCCGAGGGCGGCGATTTCGCCCAAGTACGCGAGTCCGAACACTGAGCCTCCAGAGCTACCACGTGGCCCGAATGAGCGATGGCCACTTCCTCTCAGCCGGACCCAAGAGTAGCACGCAGTCTGTCGCGGCGATATCGGTTCCTCCCAGGAGTTTGCCGCGCAGAGTGAGTCGCTGGACCGTGTTGAACTCGCGATCACGCAGGACGCTCAGTACGTCCTGGGTTCGAAAGTAGAGCAGGACATCCTGGTAGCCATCCCTTTCCCGGGATCCGCCCGAACGTGATTCCGTGATCTCAGACTTGTGAGCCGAGGTCGGAGAGCTTGTAGCGAAACGGTGCCGCGTTCTCCAGCCGCAGAGTGCTCAGCGTGATGCGGGACACGTCCGCGTCGGCACTGCCCAGAAGAGCGACCTTGAGCACGCCCTTGGAGGCCAGGTTGAGCGTATTCGGACCGGCATTAGGCTCGATGTCGAGGACGAAGGTCCCGGGATAGCCAAAGCTGAAATCATCGATGACGAACCACGATTTCGCCTCGCAGCGTACCGCGTCCACGGGAGTTCGCGAGTTGATGGAAATCGTGAAGCGAGTTCTGCTCCCTTGCACATACCGATAGGAATTGTCACAAATGCCGAGGATCGGAGTGGGAATCGCACTCGTAATCCCCACCCGTTCTCCTTTGTAATAGAGAGAAATGAACACTCTGAAATTGGCGATGGTTTGGAACGTGACCGAAAAGTTCGTCCCCGTCGGAAGGGGCTTCGGTAGAATCGCCCATACCGGACCGGAGGGATCACATCCCAGCAACTGATTGTCGCCGCCCTTGGGGATACAGGGGAGAATCTCTGAATTGCGCTGCAAAAAGAGCTCATAGTGCGCGTTGGAAACCTCGAAGATCACTCCGGTCATGGAATCCATGTAGGGGTCGAAGGAGGTGCTCTCCTGCACTCGCGGAGTTTCAAAATCGATGAATCCCGTGGCGCACGAACAGGCGGGGCTCGTACTGAATTCGTGACGCGCACGCACCCGCTGCAGCAGCTCTTCGTAACGCGGCGGGGTGGCAGCCTCCAGTCCGTCATCGCCCTGCCACTGCTGCATCAGCGAGAGCGCATCGGGCGAAGTCTGTGGGACACCGCTCGCGATTTCGGGTGGGGCAGCGGGGCTCGTCGGATCCTGGCCTTCACATCCCGGCAACACGCTCATCCCGATCAGGATCAACAAGCAGGCGGCAATCAGTGTGAGCTGAGGGGATCGGGGAGCGCGAACTTGCGTAGGGGGATCCGCATGCATGGGCACTCGCTTTCAGTTGCAGTCAGTGTATGGCTGGAAAACCCTGGTGAAATGGGGTTTCAGTCCTGTTCAGTGTAGCACGGCGCGGCAGTCCGACTCAATCGAGTGCGGGGTCGGTGCGCGGATTGATCCGTCAAGCATCGATCCTGAAAGCTCCGAGGAGTCTCAACTCTCTCCCAGGATTTCCCGCGCCATCTCCACGACCCGCTCCGGCGTAAAGCCGTAGTGCTCATTGAGATCCTTCAGTGGAGCGGAGGCGCCGAAGGTGGTCATCCCCAGCACGCGCCCCTTGCTTCCCACGTAGCGCTCCCAGCCGAAGGGCGAGGCCTGCTCGATCGCGAGGCGGGCGCTGACCTGTGGAGGAAGCACCTCATCGCGGTACTCGCGGGATTGCTCCTCGAAGACCTCCCAGGATGGCATCGAAACCACCCGCGCGCGGACGCCTTCGGCGCACAGTTTCTCATGTGCCTCACAGGCCAGCGCAACCTCGCTGCCGGTGGCGATGAGAAGGAGTTCCGGCTTTCCATCCGGCGCATCAGCCAGGACGTAGGCTCCTCGCGCTACCCCCTTGGCCGAGGCGTAGCGCTTCCGATCGAGGATGGGGAGTTTCTGGCGCGAGAGGACCATGAGCACCGGGCCCTTCTTGCGCGGCATTGCATGACGATAGGCTTCCACCACTTCGTTGGCGTCGGCGGGACGGAAAACCGTCACATTGGGCATCGCGCGCAGCGAAGCCAGCTGTTCCACCGGCTGGTGCGTGGGACCGTCCTCGCCGTCGCCCATCGCGTCGTGCGTGAAGACGAAGAGGGTGTTCAGTTCCATGATGGCCGAGAGACGGATCGCTGCCCGCGCATAGTCGCTGAAGACGAAGAAGGTGGCGCCAAAGGGCCGCAGCTTGCTCAACGACATTCCATTGACGATGGCCTCCATCGCGTGTTCGCGCACTCCGAAGTGGATGTTCCTGCCATCGCGGGTATCGGGCTGAAAGTCGCCGGTTTCGTCACCCTCGAGCACGACCTTGTTGGACGAAGCCAAATCCGCCGAGCCACCCAAGAGCCAGGGGATGTTCTGGGCGAGGACGTTCAGCACCTTGCCCGAGGCCTCGCGTCCCGCCATTGGCCCGTCCGAGTCGCCGGAGAAAACCGGCAAGTTCTCATCCCATCCGGAGGGCAGTTCGCCTCGCTGCATCAGGTCGATCTCGGCTGCGAGTTCGGGAAAGCGCGAGCGATACTCGTGGAAGAGTTCCTTCCACTCCTTGTGCAGCTGGGGCCCGCGCTTGCCGATTCCCTCGGCAAAGTGGTAGCGCACCCCTTCGGGAACGAGAAACTTCTCGTCCTCGGGCCAACCGTAGCCGCGCTTGGTGAGCTTGACCTCTTCCTCTCCCAGTGGTGCACCGTGGGCTGCCGCGGTGTCCTGCTTGTGAGGTGCCCCGTATCCGATGTGGCTGTGGAGGATGATGAGGGTGGGCCGGTCATCGGTCTCACCGAATTCATGGAAGGCCTGATCGATGTTCTTTAGATCGTTGGCGTCCTCGACCTCGAGCACCTTCCAACCGTAGGCCTCGAAGCGTTGGCCCACGTCTTCGGTGAAGGTGATGTTCGTGTTTCCGTCGATGCTGATGTGATTGCTGTCGTAGACCCAGCACAGATTGCTCGAGAGAGATGCCCGGCGAGCGAAGCGGCCTCCGACCCGATCCCCTCCATGAGACAGCCATCGCCGGCAATGGCATAGATGGAGTACTCGAAAATGGGGAAGCCGGGCCGGTCGTAACGCTGTGAGAGCCACTTCTGCGCGATGGCCATGCCGACGCTGTTGGCGATGCCCTGACCCAAAGGACCGGTCGTCGTCTCGACGCCGGAGGTGAGGGGGTACTCGGGGTGTCCAGTCGCCTTGCTTCCCCACTGCCGGAAGCGCTGGATGTCCTCGAGTTTGACGGAGAGTTCGCCGAGCGTTTCACCCTTCTCATCGACCTCCCGGACTCCGCTCAGATTGAGCAAGGACCACAGGAGCATGGAAGCGTGACCGTTGCTCAGAACGAAGCGGTCGCGCGCAGGCCAGTTGGGATCTTCAGGATCGAAATGGAGGAAGCGGTTCCAGAGCACGTAGCCCAAAGGAGCGAGTCCCATGGGCGCCCCTGGGTGTCCGGAATCGGCGCGCTGCACGGCGTCCATGGCGAGAGTGCGAATCGTATTGATGCACAGCAGGTCGAGTTCTTGAGTCGAAGCCATGATTTCCTCTCTCATTCGTTCAAATCGAGTTTCGAAGCCGCCGCCTCGTCGCTGAGCAATACAGCATTCGCGCTGCGCACGCATCCGGCCGGCATCGAGCGGTCGCGCGCACTGAGCCGTGGCACGACTTCGGCCTTTTCCCTACCCGTGACCACCCAGAGAATCGAGCGGGCGCGATTCAACACGGGGTAGGTGAGGGTCATGCGCCGCAGGCCGTCGTAGGGACCGGTCGTTGCGACGTCGCAGTCGGCAAGGTCGAGCACGGGATCGCCGGGAACGAGGGAGGCGGTGTGGCCGTCTACGCCCAATCCGAGATGAACCAGGTCGAGCACGGCGGGGGACCCGGCGAATTTCTCCAGTTCTCGCGCGTAGCGCGCCGCGGCATCATCGAGCTTCGCCTCTTCCACCGGCATGGTGTGCAGGTTTCCCTCGGGAAGCGGCACGTGCTCCAGGAGATGCTTCTGCAGTTGCGTTAGATTTCTCCGCGGATCGCCGGCCGGGGCGAGGCGCTCGTCCACCTGATAGAGATGGATGACCTTCCAGGGCAGATCCTTTTCGGTCAACTCGTGCAGCATCAAGGAAGGCGTGTGTCCACCGCTCACGGCCAAGGTGAATCGCCCGCGTGCGGCCACCGCGGCCCGGGCGGTTTCGACGAGGACCTCGGCCGCGCGCTTCGCGACCGCCTCGGGATCTGGCAGGACTTCGGTCCTCATTTCTCCTCCGCGGACTTGCCCTCTTCTTCCTTCGCGGACTCTTCGGGGTCCTTCGCCAAGAACCAACCGCCGGGCACGATTCTCTGAGCTTCGCGCGGTCCCCAGGATCCGGGTTCATATTCGTGCAAGTCGAGATCATTCTTGAGCACGGGGTCCACGATGCGCCAGGCCTCCTCCACGTAATCCTGGCGGGCGAATCGAAAGGTCTCGCCCACCATCGCGTCGCCAAGAGCTCGGCGTAGGGATCGGCTCCCCCCCTGCTCGTGGCTGGCGATGAGCTCCAGATCTTCACCGCCGACTGCCCCGAGTCCTTACGCACGCTCGCCCCGAGGGCGATGGTGAATTCCGGGCCCAGGCGGAAGCGAACGTGGTTCGGTATCGGCACAAGGCCGTGCACGACGGAGGAGGCCGCGCAGCACGAACGTCACCTCAGTGCGTGTCATGGAAGGTTCTTGCCCGCCCGAATGAAGAATGGCACCCCCTGCCAGCGCCACGAGTTCATCTCGAGGCGCAGCGCGGCGAAGGTCTCGGTGCGCGAGTCGGGCGCCACGCCGGCCTCGATCGATAGCCGCGGAACTGGCCGCGCACCACGCTCCGGGGGTGAGCGCCGGGATGGCCTTGAGCACCTTCACCTTCTCGTCGCGTAGCGTCTCGGTGTCCTCGCTGTCCGGGGGCGGCTCCATGGCCACATTGGAGAGCACCTGAAGAATGTGGTTCTGGACCACGTCGCGAATCGTCCCGGCCTTGTCGTAGAAGGCTCCGCGGCCATGGATGCCGAAGTCTTCGGCCAGGGTGATCTGGACGTTCTCGACGTAGCGCCGGTTCCAGATCGGCTCGAGGAAGGTGTTGGCGAAGCGGAAGAAGACCAGATTCTGGACGGCGGACTTTCCGAGGTAGTGGTCGATGCGGAAGATGGCGCGCTCGTCGAAGTTGCGGTGCAGGATGGCGTTCAACTCGCCGAGCGGAGGCGAGGTCGTTGCCAAACGGCTTCTCGAGGACGAGCCGGACGCCCGCGCCGCGCCCGTCGTCGCGATGTGCGTGACCACGGACTCGAACAAGCCCTGGGGAATCGCCAGGTAGTGCACCGGGCGCTTGGCCTCGCCGAGCGTCCCTCGCAGCGCTTCGAAGGTCGAGGCGTCCGAGTAGTCGCCCTCCACGTAGCGGAGCTGACGCATCAGCTTAGGGAATGCCACAGGGTCGACGCCGCCGCCGTGTTGCTCCACGCTCTCGCGTGCCCGCGCCTGGAGGCGCTCGAGGCTCCAGCCCTCTCTCGCAACGCCGATGACCGGCACGTCGAGCACGCCGCGCCTGACCATGCACTGGAGCGCCGGAAAGACCTTCTTGAAGGCGAGGTCTCCGGTGGCCCCGTAGAAGACCAAGGCGTCGGCCGCTTCTCGGCTCACGACTTCTTCTCCTCGTGGCCGCCGAAGGCGTAGCGCATCGCTGAAAGGACTCGGTCGGCGTAGTCGGCGTTTCCCCGCGAAGAGAAGCGCTCGTAGAGCGCCGTGGTCGAGCACCGGCGCGGCACGCCCTCGTCGATGGAGGCCTTGATGGTCCAGCGTCCCTCGCCAGAGTCGGAGACGCGCCCAGCGAACGACTTCAGGCTCCGGGTCCTTGGCCAGCGCGCCGGCAGTCAGGTCGAGGAGCCAGGAGCCGATGACGCTGCCGCGCCGCCACAGCTCGGCCACCTCGGCGAGATCGAATTCGTACTGGTAGTGCTCGGGGTCGCGCAGCGGCGTGGTCTCGGCGTCGGGTCCTGGCGAGTTTGCCGATGGAGGCACCGCGCAGGACATTCAGCCCCTCGGCGTAGGCCGCCATGAGCCCGTACTCGATGCCGTTGTGGACCATCTTCACGAAGTGGCCGCCGCCGGCCGGGCCGCAGTGGAGATAGCCCAGCTCGGCGGTCCCCTTGCCCGGGGCGCGCCCAGGCGTTGGCGGAGGCCGATCGCCGGATCGGGAGCCAGAGCGGCGAAGATCGGGTCGAGCTGGCGCACCACCTCGGGCTCGCCGCCGATCATCTGGCAGTAGCCGCGCTCGAACCCCCACACGCCGCCACTGGTGCCCACGTCCACATAGTGGATGCCCTTCGCCTTCGAGCTCCTTCGCCCGCCGGATGTCGTCGATGTAGTAGGAGTTGCCGCCATCGATCAGGATGTCGCCCTTGGTCGAGAAGCGGACGAGTGTCGGCGATGGTCTGATCCACCACTGCCGCGGGCACCATCATCCAGATCGCGCGTGGTTTCTCGAGCTTCTTCGTGAGTTCGGCGAGCGAGGACGCGCCCACCGCCTTGTCCTTGACCAGTCGATTCGACGGCCTTCTTCGATACATCGAAGACCACGCATTCGTGTCCGGCGCCGATCAGCCGCCGCACCATGTTGGCGCCCATGCGCCCGAGCCCGACCATCCCGATTTGCATCGTGTTTCTCCTCGAACGTTTGCTAGCTGCGCTGTCCGCTTCATGCGCCGGTAGCGCTGGATGAGTGCGTTGGTCGAAGTGTCATGGGTGAGCTCGGGTTCCCCGGAACTCTCGAGCTCGGGTACGATTCGCTGAGCCAGCACCTTGCCCAGCTCCACGCCCCATTGATCGAAAGAGTCGATGTCCCAGATGGTGCCCTGCGTGAACACCTCGTGCTCGTAGAGAGCCACGAGTTTCCCGAGCGCCTAGGGCGTGAGGCGCTCGAGGAGCAGGACGTTGGAGGGCCGGTTGCCGTCGAATTCGCGGTGCTGGGCCAGCCAGGGCGGCGTGCCCTCGGCCTCGACCTCGGCGCCGTCTTTCCGAAGGCCAGGGCCTCCGCCTGCGCGAACACGTTGGCCAGCAGGAGGTCGTGATGACGGCCGAGGGGGTTCAGGGGCTGTGCGAAAGCGATGAAGTCGGCGGGAACCAGACGCGTGCCCTGATGGATGAGCTGATAGAAGGAGTGCTGGCCATTCGTCCCGGGCTCGCCCCAGTAGACGGGTGCAGGTCTCGTGCGTCCACGCGCGAGCCATCCAGGTCACGTGCTTGCCGTTGCTCTCCATGGTGAGCTGTTGCAGGTAGGCGGGGAAGCGCTTCAGGTATTGCTCGTAGGGGAGAATCGCCACCGTCTCGGCGCCGAAGAAGTCGTTGTACCAAACCGAGAGCAGCGCCTTCAAAACGGGCAGGTTCCTCTCGAAGGGGGCGGTGCGGAAGTGCTCGTCCATCTCGTGAAAGCCGTCCAGCATGGAGCGAAAGGCTTCGGGTCCGATGGCGAGCATGGTGGAGAGTCCGATGGCCGAATCCATCGAGTAGCGACCACCCACCCAATCCCAGAATCCGAACATGTTCGCGGTGTCGATCCCGAACTCGCGACGACCTTGTCGGCGTTGGTGGAGACCGCGACGAAGTGCTTGGCTACCGCCTTTTCGTCGCCGCCCAGCCCGGCGAGGATCCAGTCGCGCGCCGTCTGCGCGTTGGTCATGGTCTCGAGGGTGGTGAAGGACTTCGAGGAGATGACGAAGAGGGTCTCGGCCGGATCGAGATCCAAGGTGGCTTCGGCGAAGTCGGTGCCGTCGACGTTGGAGACGAAGCGGAAACGTCATGCGAACGCTCGGAGTAGTGCTTCAGCGCCTCGTAGGCCATGACCGGGCCCAGGTCCGAGCCGCCGATCCCCACGTTCACGACATACTTGATGCGCTTGCCGGTATGACCCTTCCAGGCTCCCGCTTCGCACGCGTTCGGCGAACTCGGTCATCTTGTCGAGCACTTCGTGGACGTGGGGCACGACATTTTCGCCGTCCACCTCGATGGATGCGCCTCGCGGCGCCCGCAGCGCCACATGCAGCACCGCGCGGTCTTCGGTGAGGTTGATCTTGTCGCCGCGGAACATGGCGTCGATGCGCTCCCGCAGCCCCGATTTTGCCGCGAGTTGCACCAGCAGGGACATCGTCTCGTCAGTGATGCGGTTCTTCGAATAGTCGAAGAAGATCCCCGCCGCTTCCAGGGAGAGTCGTTCGGCTCTCGCGGGGTCTGTCTTGAAGAGTTCGCGTAGATGCAAGGGCGCGATCTCCCGCTGGTGTGCAGAGAGAGCGGTCCAGGCCTGATGTTCGTCGTTCGCTTCTGCTTTGGATGTCATGACGACCCACTTGCTGCGGCGATCTTCTCATCGATGCGGGCAAGCAGGTCGTTCCAGGAATCCGCGAAGGACTTCGCACCCTCTTCTTGGAGCTGCGTCGCCAAAGCATCGACATCGATTCCAGCTTGAGCATGCCGTGAAATCACGACTTCCGCGGTACTGCTGTCGACCGGGAGGAGCGAGCCGATCTCGCCGTGGTCGGCAAAGGCGTGGAGGGTCTTGTCAGGCATGGTGTTGACGGTATAGGGCGAGGCCAGCGCTTTCACGTAAAGAATGTCCGAGGCCTCGGGATCTTTGGTCCCCGTGCTGGCCCAGAGAAGTCGCTGGGGACGCGCACCGGCATTCTGAACGCGTTGCCAGCGGGGGGAGGCCTGCATTTCGCGCACCGCGGCGTAGACACGGCCGGCCATCGCGCACCCCAATTGGTTCTTCAGGGCGTCAGGGACTGTTTTGGCCGCGGCCACATCCCAGCGGCTCACGAAGATCGAGCCCACCGAACGGATGTCGGGATCCAGTCCGGCCTCGATCCGTCGCTCGATCCCGCGCAACCATGCGTCAGCGGCCGCGAGGTATTGCTCGCGAGAAAACAGCAGGGTCACGTTTACCGGAATGCCTTCGAAGGTGGCCTCCTCGATGGCGGGCAGGCCCTCCTTGGTCCCGGGAATCTTGATGTGCAGGTTGGGCCGGTCGGCGCGGGCGAAGAGTTCCTTGGCGGACTTCAGGGTGGCCTCGGTGTCGTGTGCCAAGAGGGGGGAGACCTCCAGCGATACGAAGCCATCCACTCCATTCGTTCGCTCGTAGACGGGCCGGAACAGATCCGCGGCGCGGGTCAGGTCCTCGAGAGCCAGATCGAAGAAAAGTTCCTCGCCCTTGCGGCCGGACTTGATCCCCTGGGCAATGGCGTCGTCGTAGGCTTCACTGCCCTTCAGTGCGTGTTCGAAGATGGTGGGATTCGAAGTGAGCCCTGTGACCGAAAGCTCCTCGATGTACTGCTTCAAAGTACCGGAGTCGAGCAGATCACGGGTGATGTTGTCCAACCACAGGCTCTGTCCGAGATCGTGTAGCTGCTTGGTGGGATTCATGTTCTATCACCCTCACGAAGGTTCACAGAAACGTTAGACAGGATAGCAACGCACTGAATCGACGCCACCAGGGGGCTGACGTGACGATTCGCTGCGGTGGCCGGTGACAAGTCCCTCACCTCACGAAACTTCCAGGCCATACGAGGCCAGAGCAGAGCGTGTGGAGTCATAGTCCGTGTGCAAGACTCCACGGATTCCGATGCTCCTGGCGACCTGCAAGAACATCGCGGTATTCTCGAGATAGAGGACGCTTCGCGCGGGCATCTGCGCGATGTCGAGCGCGAGCTGGTAGAATTCGAGGTCGGGCTTCCGGAAGTGGACGAAACAGGAGGAGATGAATGCATCGAACAAGTCAGCGAGCTTGAACTTGCGAACCCGATGCGCGTTCAGCTCGCGACCTTCGTTGCTCACGGCGATGGTTTTCAAGCCATGTTGAGCCTTGAGTTGTGTAATGAGCTCGAGCATCTCCGGGTAGGGCTTGGACTGTTTGAGCATGTAGCGCCGGAACTGCTCCGGGCTGAACGGCCGTCTCTTGTGGAAAACGACTCGCTTCAAATAATCCTCCAGGCTGAGCTTGCCCGTTTCGAGCGTATCGAAGGTGAGGTGATGGCGGTGTGCCATTTCGTCCGGGTCGAGCGCGAAGTGCTCGGCGGCCCTGGCGCGCGCTTCGTGGTCCCAACCATTGGTGAGCAATACGCCACCGATGTCCACGAATAGGCAGCGGATTGGACTCGATTTTTTCATACTCGGCTTTCCTTTGATTGCCATCGCGAAGTTCACCCCCGGCACGAGTTCAAACGGACTGAGGCCCTTCGAGTTCCTCGAACTTGTCAGTTTGCTTGCTTACAGGTAGCCTATGAAAGCCAAAGGACCGTGGCGAATTCACAAGCGGCGGTCTCGGGTGCTCCGCTTCTGAGGGAGTTGATGAGGAGCCATGGGCGAAAAGGATGACGGCCCCGGCCGAAAAGGCATTCGCATTGCCATGCTCAGCATCCACGGTCTCATTCGCGGTAAGGACCTCGAATTGGGCCGCGACCCCGATACCGGGGGGCAGACGCGCTACGTCGTCGAACTGGCCCGCGCCCTGGGCCGGCGGCGCGAGATCGCGCGAGTCGATCTGCTCACGCGCCTCGTCATCGACCCCGCGGTCGATCCCAGCTACCAGAAACCCATCGAGAGACTCTCGGCCAAGGCCAGCATCGTGCGCATCGAATGCGGGCCCGAAGAATACATTCGCAAGGAAGAGCTCTGGGATCACCTCGACGGCTTCGCCGACAACGCGCTCAGCTTCTTCCGCGATCAAGCCGGATTTCCCGACCTGATTCACAGCCACTACGCCGACGCCGGTTATGTGGGGTTGAGACTCGCCGCACAGCTCGGAATCCCTCTGCTGCACACCGGGCACTCGCTGGGCCGGGTGAAGCGCGCGCGTCTTCTGGCCTCGGGGCTGCAGCAGGAGCAAATCGAGGAGCGCTATCACATCTCGCGCCGCATCGAAGCCGAGGAGGACACCCTGGCCGCGGCCGAGAGGGTGGTGGTCTCCACCCAGAATGAAATCGAGAAGCAATACGGCCTGTACGACCATTTTCAACCCGAGCAAATGCGGGTCATCCCTCCGGGAACCGATCTGAAGCGCTTCCGGCCCCCCAACGGAGGTCGTTTCGCTGCTCCCATCTGCCAGGAGCTGCGCCGCTTTCTGCGGGAGCCGGAAAAGCCCTTCATCCTGGCCCTCTCGCGGCCCGACGAGCGCAAGAACATCACCACCCTCATCGACGCCTACGGTTCCTCGAAAAAACTGCAGAAGGCGGCCAACCTGGTGATCGTCGCGGGCAACCGCGACGAGATCCACGACATGGAGAACGCCTCGGCGCGAGTGCTCCTGGACATTCTGCTGCGCATCGACGCGAACGATCTGTACGGGCGGGTGGCGTACCCCAAGCACCATCGCGCCGAAGACGTGCCCGAGCTCTTCCGCATGGCGGCGGCGCAGCGCGGCGTGTTCGTGAATCCCGCTCTCACCGAACCCTTCGGGCTCACCCTCATCGAGGCCGCGGCCAGCGGACTTCCGGTGGTGGCCACCGAGGATGGCGGACCGCGGGACATCGTCGCCAACTGCGAGAACGGCTACCTCATCGATCCGCTCGACGAGGAAGCGATGGCGGAAATGCTGCTGAAGGTCATCAAGAGCGGCAAGGAATGGGACGCGATGGCGCGGCGCGGATTGAAGGGAGTACAGGAGTTCATTCCTGGGACGCGCACGCCGAACGCTACATGCAGTTGCTCAAACGCGTGCTGGCCGGAGTCGAACCTCGTCCCAAACCCAAGTTGGAGCGGCGGCCGATGCTCTACCACGACCGCGCGCTTTTCTCCGACCTGGATCAGAACCTTCTGGGTGATCCCGAATCTCTCGCTCAGTTCCTGCAGGTGATGCGCGGAACCGCCAGCGGGCTACCTTCGGCATCGCCACTGGCCGCGGACTGGAATCGGCCCTGAAGGTCATGCGCCGTTTCAAGATTCCCCGGCCCAACGTGCTCATCACCTCCGTCGGCACCGAAATCCACTACGGACCCGAGATGACGGCCGACAGGGCCTGGACCCGCCACATCGATCATCTGTGGACTCCGCGCAAAGTGCGCAACGTACTGGATGAGCTTCCGGGCCTCGAGTTACAACCGAAGACCGAGCAGGGACGCTTCAAGCTGAGCTACTACTACGATCCCGGCAAGGGGATGCCTCTGGAGGAGATCACCCGCATCTTGCGCCAGAACGATCAAACCGTGAACATGGTCGTGTCCTTCGGTCAGTACATCGACATCGTGCCGGTACGCGCCTCGAAGGGCTTCGCGTTGCGCTGGTTCTCCGAACACTGGGGAATCCCCTTGGAGAGGATTCTGGCGGCGGGCGGTTCGGGCGCAGACGAAGACATGATGCGCGGCAACACCCTGGCCGCGGTGGTGGGGCACCGTCACGACGAAGAGCTCTCGGAGCTCATGAAAGACGAGCGCATCTACTTCGCCAAGAAATCCTACGCGGCGGGAATCCTGGAGGCGATCGAGCACTACGATTTTTACGGGGAGTGCCGCGATCCCTTCACGAGCTAGTGCCGATTCCCAAGTCCCAGCATGGGTGATATGAAGTCAAGCAGACCGCAGATTCTCGTGTTTGGGGAAGTCCTCTTCGATTGCTTCCCCGATGGCTCTGCCGTGCTCGGCGGTGCTCCCTTCAACGTGGCCTGGAACCTGCAGGGTTTGGGGGCTGAGCCCATCTTCGTGAGCCGGGTGGGCGACGACGAGTTGGGTGAGCGCATTCGCGCCGCCATGATAGATTGGAAGATGGAGACCGCCGGGCTGCAGATCGATCCGAAACGGCCCACCGGCAAGGTGGAAGTCAGCTTCCACCAGGGCGAGCCCAGTTACAATATCGTGGCGGATTGCGCCTACGATTTCATCGAGGCCGAAGCTCTGACTCTGTCATTGTCCGCGTGCAGCCTGGTCGTTCACGGCACACTGGCGCTGCGGGGAAGCAAATCGAGGGGTAGCTTCAAGAGCATCATGAAGGACATCAGCGTTCCAAGCTTCTACGACGTGAACTTGCGGGACCCCTGGTGGGATCGCGAAACTGTGCAGGAATATCTGCGGCGGACGGAGATCGTGAAGCTGAACCAAGACGAGTTGAAGCGATTGGTCCCACAGGAAGGCACGAACTTGGACCGTGCCAAGAAGCTGCTCGAGCTGGGCCCGAAGACCCTTTGCCTCACCAGTGGAGACAAAGGTGCCGCCGTGTATTCACACGAAGGACGCCTGGCCGAGGTGCAGCCGAAGCAGGAGGTCGAGGTCGTCGACACCGTGGGCGCGGGTGATGCCTTTGCCTCCGTCTTCATTCTGGGATGGATTCACCAATGGAAACTTCAAACCACCATGCAACGCGCGCAAGATTTCGCCGGGACCGTGGTTGGACGGAGGGGTGCGACTTTGAGGATTAGAATTTCTACCGACGCTTTCGCGAGAATTGGGGTTTGTCGTGACACCGAATGCGCGCTTCTACGAGCAGCTCAATTCTTTTCTGCGCGATGATCGCCGCCTGGCTCATCAGATTCTCCACGAGCTACGCAGCCAGGAATCCAAATTTATCCTACGCAGCCAGCTCCAGGATCTCATCGCGAAGCTCGAGGAAGACGACAAGGACGAACGTCTCCACTACAACCCCCTGATCCAAGCCATGCAGATGACGCAAGAGGGCCTCTCGACGCGGCCAGTCTCTATCTGGCCGTGCGTCCCTCCATTGCTCGCTGGAGCTACATCCTGATCCACTTGGAAACGATGAACGCGGAACCCGCGACCGGTTCCGAATATCTCGCTTTCAAGGAGAGGTTGGTGGGGGAGAACCCCGACGATCGCTTCATGCTGGAGGTCGACCTGCACCCCTTCGCCCGCGAGTTCCCCAAAATGCAGGAGACGAAATCGATTGGTCGCGGGTCGAGTTCCTCAACCGCCGTCTGGCGGGAGGACTCTTCAACGGAGGTGGCCAGGGCAGAAGATGCTGCTCAAATTCTTGCGCATGCACAGCTACCAGAGCCAGCCTCTGATGCTTCATCGCGAGGTCAACGAAGTCGATCAGCTGCGCGGTCTCTTGCGCGATGCCATCGAATTCTTGGAAGAGCGCGACCCGGAGTCGGTGTGGGAGGAGCATGCCGCCGGCCTGCGTTCACTGGGCTTCGAACCCGGCTGGGGGCGCACCGTGGCGCGCATCATGGAAACGATGAGCCTGCTGCTGGACATCCTGGAAGCTCCGTCTCCTGACACCCTGGAAGTTTTCTTGAGCCGAGTCCCCATGATCTTCTCGGTGTGCATCATTTCGCCTCACGGCTGGTTCGGCCAGGGGAACGTACTGGGCGCCCGACACCGGCGGTCAGGTGGTTTACATCCTCGACCAGGTACGCGCGCTCGAGCGCGAAATGCGAGACCGACTCGAAGAGCAGGGAGTGGACATCGAACCGCAGATTCTCATAGTCACGCGACTCATCCCCGAGGCGGAGGACACGGGCTGCGATCAGCGACTGGAAGCGGTGGCGGGAACCGACTCGGCGCGGATACTGCGCGTTCCTTTCCGCAACGAAAATGACGAGATCCTTCCCCAGTGGATCTCCCGCTTCGAGGTCTGGCCCTATCTCGAGCAGTTCGCGCGCGACGCCGAGGGCGAGATCCTCGGCGAGCTCGGCGCCCGGCCCGATATCATCATCGGCAACTACTCGGACGGCAATCTGGTGGCTTCCATGATGGCGCGTACGCCTCGGTGTGACCCAGTGCACCATCGCCCACGCCCTGGAAAAGACCAAGTACCTGTACTCGGATCTCTACTGGCAGGACAACGAGGCGCGCTATCACTTCTCGTGTCAGTTCACCGCCGATCTCATCGCCATGAACGCGGCCGATTTCATCATCACCTCCACCTACCAGGAGATCGCCGGTACCCAGAACAGCGTCGGGCAGTACGAAGCTACAACGCCTTCACCATGCCCGGTCTCTACCGGGTGGTACACGGCGTCGATGTCTTCGATCCCGGGTTCAATATCGTCTCGCCGGTATTGAGCCGGAGGTCTACTTCCCGTTCACCGATTCAGAGCGGCGATTGCGGGGGCTTGCTCCGGAGATCTGGACGACCTGCTCTTCGGCAGCGGGGATCGTCCGCGGGTCCTCGGGAATGCTCGAGGAAACCGACAAGCCGATTGTCTTCTCCATGGTGAGGATCGATCGGATCAAGAACATCACCGGGCTGGTGGACTGGTACGGCCGGGAAGAGCGGGTGCGGGACCCCGCCAACCTGGTCCTGGTGGCGGGATACATCGAACCCCACGCGCTCCGACGCAACGAGGAAGCGGACAGATTCAGCGGATGCACGATCTGGTCGATGAGCACAAGCTCGAGGGGCAGATCCGATGGAATGAGGCCACATCGAACCGCGAGCTGCAGCGGCGAACTGTACCGGACATCGCCGATCACCGCGGGGTCTTCGTGCAGCCGGCGCTCTTCGAGGCGTTCGGTTTGACGGTGATCGAGGCCATGAGCAGCGGGGTCCCCACCTTCGCCACCAAGTTGGCGGGCCACTGGAGATCATCGAGGACGGACGTCCGGATTCCACATCGATCCCAACCACGGCGACGTCGCTCGGCAGCCATCGCGGATTTTTTCCGCGCTGCGCAGAGGATCCCGATTATTAGTTCAGATTTCCACCCAGGCTCTCAATCGAGTAGAAGAGCGCTACACTTGGAAGAACTACTCCAAGCGTTTGCTCACTCTCTCGCGGGTCTACGGCTTCTGGAAATACGTCACCCATCTGGAACGCGAGGAGACCAGGCGTTACCTGGAGATGTTTTACGCACTGCAGTACCGGCCCCTTGCCGCCAACGTAAATCGTCGATCATGAGCGAAAAAGGGCGCACGCGACCCGAACGCCAGACCCTGGCCACCGATCTCGACGGCACCCTCATTCCTCTCGCCGACAATTCACGAAACGAAGCCGATCTCCACATTCTATCCGCGAGAATTCAGGAAGCCGGTCTACGCCTGGTGTACGTCACCGGGAGGCACCAGGAGTCGGTGCAGCGCGCGATGAAGGCATTTCGATTGCCCCAGCCCGAGCTCATCATCTGTGATGTCGGCGCCAGCGTGGTTCAGTGTCCGCGGCCCGGCGTCTTCACGCCCGATGAATCCTACCGCAATCATCTCGAGCAGATCGTGAAGGGCCTGCCGCCCTCCGAGCTCGAAAAGAAACTGCCGGCGATGGAGGGGTTGCGGCTGCAGGAAGCGGAGAGTCAGGGTCCCTTCAAGCTCAGCTCTATGCCGTAGCCGATCGCCTGGAGATTCTCGCCGCGCGTCTGCAATCGCAGCTGGAGCGATTGCACGCCCCCTACACTCTCATTCACAGCGTGGATCCCTTCACCGGCAACGGGCTCATAGATCTCTCCCGGAGGGAGTGTCCAAGGCGGGCGCGCTCTCGTGGTGGGTCGAAAAGGAAGGCGTGCCGGCCGAATCGATCGTGTTTGCCGGAGATTCGGGGAACGATCTCGCCGCGCTGGTCGCAGGCTATCGGGCGATCGTGGTCGCGAATGCGGATCGAGCCCTCGCCCGTCACGTGCACGACGCGCACCGGCAGGCGGGCTGGAAAAATCGTCTGTACCTGGCGCAAAGCTCGGCCACCAGTGGCCTCCTGGAAGGGTGCCGATGGTTCGATCTCATCCAGCCCGAACGAGAAAGCGCAGCGGCAAAGCGCTCAGGGGCCACTCCGCTCAGCATGAGCCGCAGCTACTTTCGGGTGTGGGCTCCCATGGCGAGTCGAGTCGCGGTTCGACTCAAAGAGATTCGAAAACCCACGAACTTGTGGGAAGCCACGATGGCTTCTTCGAAGGAGA
>CAWDWO010000004.1:0-71653 GCA_963806035.1 Candidatus Krumholzibacteriota bacterium
CACCGCGCGCTGCAAGAAACTGTGGCTTATCAATAGGAACAGCGAATACGCCACCGTGAGTGCGGCGACTCCCGAACGGAAGAGGCCCAGACTTCTCACGAGAAAAGCGGGCATCTTGGATCCCAGGATCAATACCGGGAGTGCTCTGCGCGGTGCGCTTGCGTATTTGGCGTAGGGCACGGCCTGCAGAACTCTCGCATCCATCTGCGGCGAAGGCTCATCGCGCGGGTCTCGATCGAGCAGCGCGAAGAGATTGCGATATTCGGCGAGCGCGCGCGCCAGGGCCGGGTCCTTTTCGGCCTGGAGAAAGAGGCGGGTGGCGTCGCGACCCTGCAGATCTCCGTCCAGGTAGCGTTGGAGCAGCTCATCCGTGCTTTCCCCAAGCCACTGCGTGTCACTCATGATGGCCTCCACTGCGGTGCCTCACCCAAGTCCGTATTTTCAGACTGCGTTGTTTCAACGCAGGATTCATACCTCAAGGAAGCAGACGCGACGCCATGCGGCGCTTGACGAGTTTCTCTTTCATCATGGCCCTCGCACGATGGATCCGGGCCTTGACCGTACCCAAAGGGAGCTCCAGCATCTCGGCGATCTCCTCGTAGCTGAGCTGTTCCTGATGCCGCAAGACGATGATCGCGCGATAGTGCGGCGGCAATTCCTCGGTCAGCTCTCTCAGCAACTCCCCCACTTCTCGCCGGTGCAATTCTTCATCGGGCGCTGGCGCCTCGTCCGGAAGCTGCCGTTCGATTTCCTCCCCGCGATAGTGAACCGGCTCATCGAGTCGCAGCAGCTTGACGCGGTGCTTGCGGATGAAGTCGATGCACTGGTTCGCAGCGATCTTGAAAACCCAGCTACGAAACGCATAGCGATCGTCATACCGTTCCAGCATCGAGAACACCTTGATGAAGACATCCTGAGCCATGTCTTCGGCGTCATCCCGGTTCTTCAGCATGCGAAGACACAGGTTGAAGACCGGTGCTCGATAGCGTCGAAGTAGCTCGGCGAAAGCGCTCTGCTCTCCGCGCCGAGCCCGGACGATCACCAGGCGATCCTTTTCCAACGTGCCTACCCCCGGCGGTCCAGCGACTCCCTCGATCTCGAGGAGCCGCGCTCCCGCCACCTATCGCAAGAGCCGCAGCGCGAGGAGCTTGGCCGGCCAGGTGACACACCTCTTCCGTACGCCATTGCCCTCGGGCTTGTTTCACGACCGAGCACTCTGGCCCGGCCCGCCCCACCAGAATCACGATAAACCAAAGGCGGTCAAGCGTTTGATCCTCATTTCGGCTCTGCTTGACGCGCCCCGATCGGAGGAATATCGTGACCCGCAGGCCGGGGGACCCCCCTCGAACGGCCCAAATTACGCCCGAACCGCAATTTCCGAGAGGCAGGCCATGAGCCAGATCGAACAAGTTCACGCGCGTCAAATCCTGGATAGCCGCGGCAATCCCACCGTCGAGGTCGACGTACTGCTGGAAGACGGAGCCTTCGGCCGCGCCGCGGTCCCTTCCGGCGCTTCCACCGGAGAACACGAGGCCATCGAGCTCAGAGACGGAGACCCCAGCCTCTATCTGGGCAAGGGCGTGGAGCGCGCGGTTCACAACGTCAACGACGAGATCGCGGCCGAAATCGAGGGCCTGGAGGCCAGCGATCAAATGCTGATCGACGGGGTGATGGTCGAGCTGGACGGCACACCCAACAAGTCGCGGCTGGGAGCCAATGCCATCCTGGGCGTCTCTTTGGCGGTCTCGAAGGCCGCCGCGATGACGGCGGGTCTGCCCTACTACCGCTACCTCGGCGGAGTCTCCGCGCGCACGCTCCCCGTCCCGATGATGAACGTGCTCAACGGCGGCAAGCACGCCGACAACGAAGTCGACATCCAGGAATTCATGATCATGCCGCTGGGCGCGGAGAGTTTCAGTCAGGCCCTCCGTTGGGGCGCAGAGACTTTTCATCATCTGCGGAAGGTTCTCAGCGAGCACGGCTATGCCACCTCGGTGGGTGACGAGGGTGGATTCGCCCCGCGCCTCAAGAGCAATTCGGAAGCGCTGGAGCACATCCTCCGCGCGATCGAGGCCGCTGGCTACCGGCCGGGTGAGGAAATCGCGCTCGCCCTCGATCCCGCCGCCTCCTCCTTCTATCACGACGGCCACTACGTCCTGCAGGCCGAAGGCGGAGAGGACTGGGACTCCTCGCGCTTGGTCGATTTCTACGAGGGCCTGGTCGAGAAGTATCCCATCGTCTCCATCGAGGACGGCCACGCCGAGGATGATTGGGAGGGCTTCGCGCTGATGAACGAACGATTGGGCGATCGCATTCAGATCGTGGGCGACGACATCTTCGTCACCAACCCGCTGCGTCTCGAGCGCGGCATCGATGAAGACGTCGCCAACAGTATCCTCATCAAGCTGAATCAGATCGGCTCTCTCACCGAGACTCTGCAGGTCGTGGAAATGGCGAAGCAGGCCTCCTTTACCACGGTCATCTCCCATCGCAGCGGCGAAACCGAAGATGTCAGTCTGGCTCACCTCGCGGTGGCGACGAACGCGGGACAGATCAAAACGGGCTCGCTCTCGCGGAGTGAACGCATCTGCAAGTACAACGAGCTGCTGCGCATCGAAGAGGAGTTGGGTGATCTGGCCATCTACCCGGGCGAGGGCTGCTTCTACAACCTGGCCGGCGAGGAGGAGAAGTGAGGGGATCGGGCGCGAATTCGCCAGACTCGGCCAGCTTCCTGCGCCGTCTTCCCCAAAGCGAGCGCATGGGGCGCAGTCTCCGCATCGCCCTCTGGACGGCCGGAGTGGGGCTGGTGATCTACGCCCTCCTCCTGGGAGAGGGCGGCTGGCTCAGAGTTGCCGGCTTGAATGCCGAGGTGAACGAGCTGCAGGGCAAGCTCGCAAGCTTGAAGAGCCAGCAAGAAACGGTGAAGAGCGAACTCGACGATCTGGCCCGACCGGGAAGCCTGACCTTGGAGAAAGTGGCGCGAGAACGCTACGGAATGCACCGCGACGACGAGACGGTGTTGCATGTCCTGGGCGCCGGCGGAGAGAGTTTGGCGCCAAAGGCACCGGCCCTGCACCCGCAGGAAGAAGATCAGACCGCCGTGGAGGGCGAGCGAGAGCAATCTTGACACTCGGGGGATTCCTCGCTAGTTTGCCGCCCTGGAATTGACGCGGGGTGGAGCAGTCTGGTAGCTCGTTGGGCTCATAACCCAAAGGTCACGGGTTCGAATCCCGTCCCCGCTACCATCAAGGGGCAGTCGCGAAAGCGGCTGCCCCTTCTTCCTCTTGGATTCCCTCCGGCTCCGACATACATTTTCCGCTGCCGCGGGGCGGATGGGACAGAGGTGACCTTCCCCGGATCCTCGTGCCTCACCTGCCGCGCCATCATGACACGTGGTCGAAGGCGGCTTTTGCACCAATCGTTTCGCAAAGCCAGCCGTCCCGCATTAACCCATAGGGGAGTTCGAATATGGCTACGACGGTTGACGCCTTCATGGAAGGCGTTATCGCTAAGAATCCGGCCGAGAAGGAATTTCATCAGGCCGTCCACGAGGTCGTGGAATCTCTGTTGCCGGTTGTCGATCAACATCCCGAATATAAGAAGGCCAAGATCCTCGAGCGTATCGTCGAGCCCGAGCGCGTCCTCATGTTTCGGGTGCCCTGGACCGACGACAGTGGGGAAGTCCACATCAACCGCGGTTTCCGCGTCGAGTTCAACAGCGCCATCGGACCTTACAAGGGTGGCCTTCGTTTCCATCCCAGCGTGAACCTGGGAATCTTGAAGTTCTTGGGTTTCGAGCAGGTCTTCAAGAACAGCCTCACCACTCTGGCCATGGGCGGCGGCAAGGGCGGAAGCGATTTCGACCCGAAGGGCAAGAGTGACAACGAAGTCATGCGCTTCTGCCAGAGCTTCATGACCGAGCTCTCGCGCCACATCGGTCCGGATACCGACGTACCCGCCGGCGATATCGGCGTGGGCGGACGCGAGATCGGTTACCTCTTCGGACAGTATCGCCGCATGAAGAACGCCTACCACGCTGGCGTACTCACTGGTAAGGGTCTGAACTGGGGCGGAAGTCTCATTCGTCCCGAAGCCACCGGCTACGGCTGCGTCTACTTCGCGCAGGAGATGCTGGGAACGAAGAACGAGAGCTTCGAGGGCAAGCGCGTGCTCGTCTCCGGATCGGGGAACGTCGCGCAGTACGCCACCGAGAAGGTCTTGGAGCTGGGCGGAAAGGTCGTCACCCTGAGCGACAGCTCGGGTTTCATCTACGATCCCGATGGAATCGACCGCGAGAAGCTCGACTTCGTGCTCGACCTCAAGAACGTGCGCCGCGGGCGCATCAAGGAGTACGCCTCCACCTTCAAGTCCGCGACCTACACCGAAGGCGCGGGCGTCTGGAAGGTCGAGGGCCAGGTGGCCCTTCCCTGCGCCACGCAGAACGAGGTCTCTGGCGAAGACGCCAAGGCTCTGGTCAAGAACGGCTGCATTTGCATCAGCGAGGGTGCGAACATGCCCTCGACCCCCGAGGCCATCGAGGTCTACCAGGGGAGCAAGGTGCTCTACGGTCCGGGTAAAGCCGCCAACGCCGGTGGCGTCGCGGTCTCCGGTCTGGAGATGGCCCAGAATTCGGCCCGCATGCCTTGGACTCGCGAGGAGGTCGATGGCAAGCTCCATGGCATCATGAAGGAGATCCATCGTAACTGCCGCGACACGGCCAAGCAGTACTCTACCCCCGACAACTACGTCGACGGTGCCAACATCGCTGGCTTCCTGAAGGTCGCCAACGCCATGCTGGACCAGGGACTGATCTAGTCGGATTCGGTACATTGGGTTAGAGTGGATCGAGGGGTGCCCCCGGGCGCCCCTCGATTCGTTTCATCCTCGACCCGCAAGGGATGGCATGCACGATCTGCTACCCGGCGGTGGCCCGGCCAACATCCGAAACCTCACCGCCGCTTTCGATAGCCTGATGCCTCACCGCGTCCACGACATTCTCGTGGTCGCGAGTTCCTACGACGCCTTCATCCTGGAGGAAGGCGGGCGGCTCACAGAACTCATCCTCAATGAGTACGTCAGCCTCAACCTCACCTACGCGCCCAGCATCACCCGCGCTTCTTCCGCTGAGGAAGCGCTCGAGCTGGTGGAGAAGAAACACTTCAATCTGGTCTTGAGCATGTTGTGGTCCGGCTCGGCGGAGGCCTTCGACTTCGGACTGCGCATCAAGCAGATCGATCCCAGAGTCCCGGTGATCATGCTGGCCTTCGATGCGCGGGAAGTGCGCCGTCTCCAGCTGGACCAATCGGCCCAGGGCTACGACGAGATCTTCACCTGGTCGGGCGACACGGGACTTTTCTTGGCCATCATCAAGCTCTTCGAGGACCGCTGGAACGTGGACCACGACACCTCGGTCGCGAGCGTGCGTACCATCCTCCTCATCGAGGACTCGATTCGATTCACTTCGCTCTATCTGCCGCTGCTCTATACCGAGCTCATGAAGCAGACCCAGTCCTTGATGGACGAGGGAATCAACGTCACGCATCGTCTGCTCCGCATGCGGGCGCGGCCGAAGATTCTCCTGGCGCGCGACTACGAGGAAGCGACGGGTCTGTACGAAAAATACAAGCGCTACATGCTGGGAGTGATCAGCGACGTGCGCTTTCCCCGCAACGGCAAGGCCGATCCGGAGGCCGGGGTCGATTTCGTGCGCGCCATTCGCGCCGAAGATCCCACCCTGCCCGTGGTGCTTCAATCCAGCCAGGTCAACGGTCGGGAGCTGGCGGAATCGGTCCACGGCCACTTCATCAACAAGCGTTCGCAGAGTCTGCTCACCGACCTGCAGCAGTTCATCGAAAAGAACTTCGGCTTCGGGGATTTCGTGTTTCGCCTTCCCGACGGAAGCGAAGTCTCGCGCGCCAACGATCTGCGCTCCTTGCAGGAGCAAATCGAGAACATTCCGGATGAATCCTTGGAGTACCATGCGCGCCGCAACGATTTCTCGAACTGGTTGAGAGCGCGCACCGAGTTCGGCCTGGCCTCCCTCATCCGTCCCAGACGCGTGAGCGAATTCGAGACCATGACCGACCTGCGGCGCTATCTCGTGAAGACCTTCAACCAGCACCGTTTGGAAACGCAGCGTGGAGTGATCGCGGATTTTTCCCCGCGGCGCTTTGACGAAGACAGTTCCTTCGTCCGCATCGGCCACGGATCGCTGGGCGGAAAAGGCCGCGGCCTCGCCTTCGCCAGCCACCTCATACTGCATCAGGGCATGACGAGAGCTTTTCCCGGCGTCCGCATCGAGGTCCCGCCCACCGCGGTGATCGGCACGGATATCTTCGATGACTTCATGTACCAGAATCAGCTCTTCGAGATCGCCTATACCTCGAAGGACGACCGCCGAATCACCCGGGCCTTCCTGGCGGCGCGATTGCCGCGCGAGGCCCAGGATGACCTCGCCTCCTTTCTCTCGCAGGTGGACTATCCTCTGGCGGTTCGCTCTTCCAGCCTGCTCGAGGACTCCCAATTTCAACCCTTCGCGGGCATCTACGACACCTACATGGTGCCCAACAACCACACTCACCCCACGGTCCGGCTCGCCCAGCTCTGCAAGGCCATCAAACTGGTCTACGCGTCCACTTTCTCCAGCGCCAGCAAGCGCTACATGGAGAACACCCCCTACCGGGTGGAGGACGAGAAGATGGCGGTGATCCTGCAACGACTGGTGGGCCACCCGCACGGCGAGCGCTACTACCCGAGTTTCTCGGGTGTGGCCCGCTCCCACAATTTCTATCCCATCGCGCCGATGCAGCACGAGGACGGACTCGCGGTGGTGGCGCTGGGGCTGGGACGTCAGGTCGTCAGCGGGGCGGACGCCCTGCGGTTTTCGCCGGCGCATCCGCGGCACATCCCCGAGTTCGGGAGCACCCAGGCCACCCTGCGCGCCTCGCAACGCCGCTTCTATGCCCTGGATCTGGGACGCACGCACCTCATGCCGACCATGATGGATGGCGAAAGCAATCTGCTCTGCCTGGGCCTCAAAGAAGCCGAACAGGACAACACCCTCACCCCCGTGTGCTCGAGTTACTCGCTGGAAAACGACGTCATCTACGACGGGATGCGACCCGGGGCGATTCCCGTCATTACTTTCGCTCCCATTCTCAAGGCGGAAACCTTCCCCCTGGCCGCGATCCTGCGCAGCCTTCTCGATCTCGGCAAGCGCGAGATGGGATCTCCGGTGGAAATGGAATTCGCCGTCGATCTCAACTCCGATCCCGCGTGGTTCGGGTTCCTGCAAATCCGCCGGCTCGTGGTGGGCGGAGAACCCGACGACGTCAGGCTCGACGATGCGACGGTCGAGAAATCGGTGCTGTACTGTGAAAAGGCCCTGGGCAACGGCGTGATCGACGGCATCTGCGACATCGTCTACGTGGATCCCGCCAAGTTCGACAGCGCCCACACCGCCCAGATCGCCAGGAGCGTGGCCGAGATCAACGATCGCCTGCGCCAGGAAAACCGCTCCTGTATCCTCATCGGCCCCGGACGCTGGGGATCGGCGGATCCCTGGCTGGGCATCCCGGTGAGCTGGGAACAGATCTCGCAGGCCAGGGTCATCGTCGAGGCGGGAATGGAGAACTTTCGCGTCACCCCATCCCAGGGAACCCACTTCTTCCAAAACATCACTTCGCTGCGAATCGGCTACTTCACCGTCAACCCTTACCTCGGGGACGGTCGCGTGGACTGGGACTGGTTTGCCGCCCAGCCCGCAGTGCGCGATACTGAACGAGTGCGACACATTCGCACCAAGTCTCCGGTGCGGGTACGAATCGACGGTCAGAGCGGCCGTGGCGTCATCCTTCCGCCCGGAATCGAGCCCTTCGAACCCGAACTTGAAGTGGACGCGTGATGGCGCAAGCGAGACGAGAGACTCCCAGTTGCTGGATCGGCTCCGTGCCGATCGGCTCCTCTCATCCCATCGTCGTGCAGAGCATGACGAACACTCCGACCGAGGATGTCGGCCTGACCACTGCGCAAATCGTGCAGTTGGTGGAGGCGGGCAGCCAACTGGTGCGGGTGACAGTCAACACGCCAGCCGCGGCCGCGGCGGTTCCACAGATCAAACAGCGTCTGAAGGATGCCGGGGTCACCGCACCCCTGATCGGAGACTTTCACTACAACGGACACCGCCTTCTCGCGGAGTATCCGGCCTGCGCGGAGACCCTCGACAAGTACCGGATCAATCCGGGGAACGTGGGTACTTCACGCACGCACGACCTCAACTTCAAGTCCATGATCGAGGCCGCGATTGCTCATGAGAAACCGGTTCGCATCGGCGTGAACTGGGGTTCGCTGGATCAAACACTTCTCACCTCGCTCATGGACGAGAACGCGCGCAGACAAGAGCCTCTGGATGCCACGGAGGTCTATCGCGAAGCGATGGTGCGGAGCGCGCTGGACAGCGCGGCGGCCGCGGAGGCGGAGGGACTTCCCCACGATCGCATCGTTCTGAGCGTGAAGACCAGCGGGGTGCAGGATCTCGTCACGGTCTACGAATCGCTGGCCTCCCGTTGCGACTACCCGCTGCACCTCGGCCTGACCGAGGCCGGAATGGGCATGAAGGGAATGGTGGCTTCCACCGCCGCGCTGGCGATTCTCTTGCAGGAGGGAATCGGCGACACCATCCGCGTGAGTCTCACTCCCCTCCCGGGCGGGGACCGAAGCGAAGAAGTCCTGGTCTGCCAGCAAATTCTCCAGTCGATGGGTTTGCGCCACTTCACACCCCAGGTCGCGGCGTGTCCCGGTTGCGGAAGAACCACCTCGACCTACTTCCAGGAGCTGGCTGCCCGCATCGAAGGGGAGCTCCGAGTGAAAATGGCGCACTGGAGAAGAGAATATCCGGGAGTGGAAACCATGAGAGTGGCGGTGATGGGCTGCGTGGTCAACGGCCCCGGAGAGAGCAAGCACGCCGACATCGGAATCTCGCTGCCGGGAACCGGAGAGTCCCCGCGGGCTCCGGTCTACATCGACGGAGAACTGCACACCACGCTCAAGGGCGATCACATCGCCGACGAGTTCGCCGCGTTGCTCAACGACTACGTGGAGCGACGCTACGGCAGCTCGTCGTAGACGATCTCGCCGTCGACCATGGTCATGCGAATGCGCGCCCTCTTCCACCCATAGGGATCGTCCGGATCAGGCGCCTCCAGCGCGACGAGATCCGCCAGTTTCCCCGCACGCAGGCTTCCCAGCTCTTCGTCCCAGGCCGCCGCTTGGGCCGCCCACTTGGTGTAGGCCAGCAGCGCCTCTTCCTCTTCGAGGCATTCCTGCGCGAAGAAACTTCCCTGCGAGCGGTCTTCCTCCCGCTGGCGGGTGATGGCGGCGCAGATCCCCTGCCGGGGATCGATGCTGGCCACCGGAGCGTCGCTTCCCAGAACGACCCGCATCCCGTGGGACAGGAGGGAGCGCGCACGGTAGACATGAGCACCCTGATCGGGCCACAACTCCGAGAGCAGCGGCAGGTCATCCATGAGATGCACCAGCTGCATCGCGCAGCTCAAACTCAGCGAACTCATGCGCTGAAGTTCCTCCGAACGCACACACTGGGCGTGTTCGATGCGGGCGAGGGGATGCAGATCCATTCCTTCCCGCTGCAAGCTGGCGCGCGCATCGAGCAGAGCATCCACCACGATCCGCATCGCTCCGTCCCCGATTGCGTGAATGGACGGAGCGATTCCGTTGCGGCCGGCCATCAAGATGGTCTCGCTCAGGTCGTGCTCGTCGACCAGTAGCCGCCCGTGTCCCCCGTCGGGATAGGGATCGAGCATGTAAGCCGAAGCGGAACCCAGAGAGCCATCGGCGAAGATCTTCACTCCTCCCCACCTGAGCCAGGGGTCGGTGCCGCTGTAACTGGGCCGCTTTTCGGCGATGCGCCGCTCTAGCTCCTTCACCGGCGAGTGGTAGACGACCCGCATCTGGAGTTCGCCCCTCCTGGCGAGTTCATCGTAGCTGCGATGGGCCGGCAGGGGTTCCATGCTGTGGAAGGAACTCAGTCCGAAGCGGTGGGCTTCAGCGATGGCCTTCTTGAGCCAGCTCTGGCGCACCGCTTCCGGCTCCGGCGGGCGCGCTTTCAGGATGAGTTCCCAGGCGGTCTCGTACAGCAGTCCGTCAGGGCTGCCGTCCGCGCCGCGCCCGATCTCGCCACCCTCCGGCGGCTCGCGTCCGTCCAGGACTCCCGCGAGTTTCAACGCCGCGGAGTTACACCAGAGAGTGTGAAAATCGCGCGATTCCAGGGCCACGGGCTGCTCGGGAAAGATCTCGTCCAGAAGCTGCCGGTCGGGTTTCTTTTCGCCACGCAGAAGCCGCGGATCCCAACCGCTTCCTCCCAACCAAACTGCGCCGGGGGCCGCGTGTTCGCGGTAACTACGCAGCTTTCCTCGCACTTCCTCCAGAGTTTTTGCTCCGCTCAAGTCGACGCCCGAGAGCTTGCGCGCCCACTCGAAGAAATGGGTGTGGGTATCGATGAATCCGGGGAGCAGCGTACTCCCCTTCAGATCGATGAGTTCGGCGCCGGCCGCCTGGCTGCGCAACCGCCGAACGGGACCGATGGCTTCGATTCGATTGCCGCGCACCAGAAGCGCCTCTTCGCTTGCGGTGCCTTCCATGCTGCGCACGATGCCGCCGTGAAAGAGGATCTCCCTGTGCTTCATTCTCGGCCGCGACCCCTTCCCACGCTTTGCAGAAGATCCAGCACTTCCTTGCGGTCGGCGAAGCGCGGATCGAAGTAGGCGCGAACTTCGTCGCGCAAGAGCAGGAAGAGAAAGAGAGTGCTCCAGAGGATGGAGATCCCCGGTTGTCCCCAGTAGGTGGAGTCCATCAAGTGAACCATTCCCATCAATACCCCCACGATTTCCAGGGAGAGAAAGGCGAGACCCAACACGATGCCCAGGCGCTTTCGCAGCAAAAGTCCCAGGCCCGCCGCCACGGCCAATAGGAGGCGCAGGATCACCAGAGGCAATACCAAGCTGGAGTGCGGGTGCGAGAGGACGCGAACCAGTCCGATGCCGGCCACGATGGCGGTCGCCACGATGTCCACTCCATAGAGGACGAGCAGGAGCTTCATCGTCAGCGGCAGGTAGGCGCGTTCGACTTCCGGCTTGCGTTCGCTTTCGCAGTAGGCGCAAGCCTCGCCATTGGCCGGGATGGTGCGCCCGCATACCGCGCATCGAGTGATGTTGACCATGAAGTACTCTCCGGGGGGAATTCCCACCCAACTAGACTACACTCTTCCGCGCGGACTCGGCAATCGCCTAGAGCTTGCTCGCAGCGGACAGCCGCTCTAGGCTGAGTGCCTCCTCGAACTTCGGAAGTTGCAATGCCCTCTCATCTGGATCTGAGGACCTTTCTGCGCTCTCTCGAAAGAGATGGCCAGCTCGTTGCGATCGATGCGCCAGTGGACCCCCATCTGGAAATGGCCGAGATCCACCGCCGGGTCATCGCGGCCAATGGACCGGCGCTGCTCTTTCGCAATCCCAGCCGGGGAAAGCTGCCGGTGGCGACTAATCTTTTTGGTACCGCCACGCGCGTCGAGCGAGCATTCGGCCCCAAACCGCTGGAGCTGGTGAAGCGGCTCGTGAAGCTTCCCGAGGAAATGCTGCCTCTCAGCGTGCAAAAACTCTGGACGCAGCGCGATCTCTTCGGCGAGCTGCGGAAGCTGGGCCTGCGCCGCAGGCGAGGACCTGTTCTCTCGGTGCGGCAGAGCGAGGTCGACTTGAACGATCTGCCTCTACTCACGACCTGGAAAGAGGACGGCGGGCCCTTCATCACCCTCCCCTTGGTCTACACCGAACACCCGGACCTGGGGACGCACAATCTGGGGATGTACCGCATGCAGCGCTTCGATTCCAGGAGCTGCGGGATTCACTGGCAGATCGGCAAGGGAGGTGGTTTCCACCACCACCTGGCGGAATCGCGCGGGGAGTCGCTCCCGGTCAACGTGTTTCTCGGCGGCCCGCCGGCCGCCATACTGGCCGCGATCGCCCCCCTGCCGGAAAACCTCCCCGAGCTGATTTTGGCCTCGCTGCTCGCGGGTGAGAAGTTGCCCATGGCCAAGAACCCCTGCGGAGCTCTACCGGTGCTATCCACCGCCGAACTGGCTCTGGTGGGAGTAGTGCGCCCAAAGGAGCGCCGACCCGAGGGTCCGTTCGGCGACCACTACGGCTACTACTCCCTTACCCATCCCTTCCCCGTCTTCCACTGCTCGGCGATCTTGCGCCGCAAGGACGCGATCTATCCGGCAACGGTGGTGGGAAAACCTCGACAGGAAGACTACTACATCGGCGAGTTCCTGCAGAATCTCCTCTCGCCCGTGTTTCCTCTGGTCATGCCCTCGGTGGAGGATCTGTGGAGCTACGGGGAGACCGGCTTTCATAGTCTCGCGGCCGCGGTGGTGAAAGAGCGCTACAAACGAGAGGCGATGATGAGCGCGTTCCGCATTCTCGGCGAGGGGCAGCTCTCCTTGACCAAGTTCCTGCTGGTTCTGGATGAGAAACGTGATCTGAAAGACTTCCGAGCGACTCTCACCCACGTGCTCGAGCGTTTCGATCCCACCACCGACCTCTACGTTCTGGGCAATCTGTCGATGGACACGCTCGACTACAATGGCCCGCGCTTGAACGAGGGGTCCAAGGGAGTCCTTTTGGGAATGGGTGAGCCCGTCCGTGAGCTTCCGCGAACTTTTAAGGGAGATCTGCCCCGCGGCTTCTCGCAGGCACGCGAGTTTTGCCCCGGTTGTCTGGTGTTGAGCGGACCGAGCTTTCAGGAAGAGCCCGAGGCAGCGCTCAGGGCGGCGGCGCACCAGGCGTTTTCCGCTTGGCCGCTGCTGGTTTTGACCGACGATGCGGCCAAGGCGTGCGCGAGCGAGGCCAACTTTCTGTGGACGACTTTCACGCGCTTCGAACCGGCCGCCGATCTCTACGCGAGCAGGGTCGAGCTGAAACGGCTGCACCCTTCCTTTCGGGCGCCGCTGGTCATCGACTCACGCCTGAAACCGGGCTTTCCCGATGAGCTGTTCTGTGACGAAGAGACGGCCCGACTGGTCGACAGGAGATGGAAGGAGTACTTCCCCACGCGCGAGGTGGCCATGGGAGACAGCGATCGGGCTCATCTGGATTGATGAGAAGCTCTCAGCCGCCCGCCTTGCCCATCTCGAAGCGGGCCTTCTTGGCCGCGCCGGCCGGGGCGAGCTGGATCTTCTCCGGATTGATGACGGCCGCGGTATCCGGGTAAGCAAATGCGCGCAGGTCGTGCAGACCCTCGCACGCGAGATAGCCCGGAACCGGGGGATGGAAGCTTCCGTTCACCACTGGCGCCAATCCCAGGACGAGGTCACGACCCGCATCCGGAGCCACGGTCACGGTGTAGGTGGCCAGAACGATCTCCTGCTCCCGTTTGCATTCCTTGCCCAGGCCCACGCGCCACTCGTCGGGTTTCGCTCCCACGTTGAGGCCCTCGGCCTCGCGCTTCACCACCACGATACCCTTGCCGAGCACGACTTGAGCCTCCCAGGCCTTGATCCCCCCCGCGCTGCCGAGAGCCACCACCGAAAACTGCGTCTGAGCGCCGGGCTCGAGCGCGATGCTTCTGGAATGTGAAATGAGGTCGAAATAGATCGCGAGTCTGGCCGGCTCATCGCTCGCGGGTTGTTCGGGTTTCGCGGCGGTCTCGTTCGAGGAGGCGCCGCTCTCCTGCGCGGAAGGAACATCCTGGGCGTTCGCGACGGAACTGAAGATGAGCAGCAGAAGGGGAAGCAGCACTTTGATTCGCATGCCGGCTCCATGACGAAAAGAGGGGAAATGGGACCGAGGTGGCTTCACTCAGATGATAGAACGCTTGGCGTCGAGCTTCCAGCTCGAATCAGGCGCGGGTCTCGTCGGGGTCGTCCGGCACGGGATCGAGAAAGTCGCTCTCCTCCAAGCGAACCACGACGACGGAGATGTTATCCTGGCCCCCGAAGTCGTTGGCGAGCTGGATCATCTCGTTCACGAGCCGGTCGGGGCGCTCACCGGAAGAGATCGCATCAAGTATTTGTTCGTGACGCACCATGTCGCTGAGTCCGTCGCTGCACAACAAGAAGGTGTCCTCGGGCATCAGATCGTAGTCGAAGAGATCGACTTCCGTGCCCATCGCTCCCCCGACACAGCGGGTGAGGATGTTGCGCATCGGATGGTCGTCCGCCTCCTGCACTGTCAGCTCTCCTCGATCCACCATTTCTTGCACCAGGCGGTGGTCGTTGGTGATCTGACGGCCGACGCCGTTGTGATACAGATACGCGCGCGAGTCGCCCACTTGCGCCAGAGCCATTGTGCCGCGCAGGATGGAGGCGGCAATGCAGGTCGTCCCCATGCGGTACAGGGCTGGAGTGCGTTCTCCGAGCTGGTTGATCTTCTGATTCACGTCGTGGATGGCGGCGCGCAGTTCCTCCGAGGAGAGGCCGTGCTCGCTGGAGAGCGCCGCGCGGGCCAGCTCTCCGGTGAGCATCTGCGATGCGACCTTTCCCCCCTTGCTTCCACCCACGCCATCCGCGACCGCGAAGAGTCCATGCTGCGGCAAGAGGAGAATGCTGTCCTCGTTGACCTTACGAACCTGTCCGATGTCGGTGGCACCAGCACAAATCATGAATTCAACTTCCCGGGGGATCTCTTTCTTCTGGTTCGAGAACGCCGCAGTTTCGCCCCTGACATCGTCTTCTGGCCGAAAAGCTCTCCTTGGAGGTCCGCGCAGTATACCGCGCGATGCAGCCCATTGACATCCTCAAGTCGGCATTCCACCGCCCAGCCGCGCCGCCGCATCTCCTCGACGGTCTGTAGGTAGTCCGCGCCGACCTTGCGCAGCATCCAGCGCGCATCCCGCGGCTTTTCCTTCAAGTAACGATAAAGCCGCTCCAGTTCCATCTCCATTCCTCATCCCTTCCGCGAAATTGCCCCATTGCGAGGCCCATTGGTACCACATCTTGTCATTCCCGGGCCAGATCCGCCTCGATTCTCTCCCCCATCGCTTTCATCGCCGCATCGAAGTAGCTGTGATCGCCCGGCAGGACCAGCAACTCCACCGGCCAGCTCGCCTTGCGCAGGAACTCCTCGTCCGCCCGCAGCGCGGGTAGATGCACCGTTCGATCCGATTCGCCCCAGAGAATGGTCACGGGAAACGGCGCCTGGCTCGTCAGGCGAGACCTGAAATCCGGCGGACAGTCACCCGCCAGGATGAAGAGCCCACGGGGACGAAGCCCGGGCAGGCAAGCGACGCGGTAGGCTGTGGACGCGCCCTGAGAAAATCCGAAGAGATAGAGAGGAAGCTCGCCGTAGGAGGACTTCAATCGCGAGAGCAGCTCGCGCGCATAGCTCGAGATCTGTTCGGCCTGTACTTCACGCCGGAAGCGGGTCATCCACGAGGCAACCACCTTCCCCTTACGGTTGTAGAATTGGTGTTGCCCCATCGGGCCCACCAGAAGCGCTCGGTTCACTTCCGCTTTGCGCAGTCCTTCCAAACAATGCGCGGGACGTTCGCCGTATCCATGGAAACCCAGGATGAGGCAACGGGGTTGCTCCGGGGCGTCCACCAGAGTGAAGGCCGCGGTCGTGAGGGGGAATTCGAGCCAGTGCACCATGGAGAAAACGGCCCGCTAGGATTCGGGCGCGAAGAGGTCGATCTGCGGCGGCTCGGTAGGCAAACCCAGAGTCTTCAGGGCGAAATCGATCCAGCCTGGCCGGTCTTCGGGGTTCAGCCGATAAGAGCTTGCGCCGAAAGCCTCCACGAGTTCGTCGATCAACTCGTCGATTTCGCTCTGGAAAGTGGCCGAGAGGGCCCTGGTTCCGTCGAAACTGGGCGGCTGCAGGATGGGGACCTTGAAGAGAGCGTCGTAGGTGGAAACCCAGGTTTCGACCAAGGGGTCGTACTCGGAGCGGCGGCCCAGGCGATGCACCAGATAGGCGTAGTTGTCCAGCACCGAGCGATCACAGACCACGGTGTCGAAGAGATTGCCGGCATTGATCTCCTGCGCGATTTGAGTGTGGAGAATCCAGGCCTGCGCCTCCAGAGTGGTCTGCTGATTGATGGGAAGTGGGCAGTGGCGCGCGACTTCGCGCACGATATCGACGTTCAGATCGAGCCGTTTTAGCCGAGCGGCCAGGTCGAAACAGAGGGTCGTCTTCCCCACTCCGTGAGTGCCGATGAACGCGATCTTCATGAGCCGCACGATACCACACAGACCGGGCGGAACAAGACGGTACTTGTGAGCCTGAGAAAATCGACTAATCTGGCGCCCATGCCTTTGTTCCAACGCATCGCATCACTGCTTCGTCCCAGCTCGGGATCCACCGGCCGCCTGGTCTTTCTCTCGGCGATCGTGGGGGTCGTCGGGGGGCTCGCCGCACCCGCGTTCATGTGGATGCTCCGCATCGCCTCCCACTACCTGCTGCAGGGGATCGCCGGCTATGTCCCCCCCGGACTGGCCTCGGAGGGTTCCACGGGCCTGGAAGTGATTGGGGCCCACGGGCTGTGGCTCATCCCGGTTTCCACCACCATTGGCGGCATTCTCTCCGGTCTCATCGTCTTCCGCTTCGCGCCGGAGGCCGAGGGACACGGGACCGACGCCGCCATCAGCGCCTTCCACGAGAAGGGGGGCGCGGTGCGCGGGCGGGTGCCCCTGGTGAAGTCGATCAGTTCCGCCCTGACCATCGGCTCGGGCGGCGCGGCGGGACGAGAGGGCCCGGTGGCGCAGATCAGTGCCGGTTTCGGCTCGATCATGGCCGAGTGGCTGGGTTGCTCGCCGCGGGAACGGCGTCTTCTGGTCCTGGCCGGGGTGGCGGCCGGACTTTCGGCTATTTTTCGCTCCCCCCTGGGGACCGCGGTCTTTGCAGTGGAAGTCCTCTACTCGACCATGGAGTTCGAGGCCCGCGCCCTCATCTACACCATCATGGCCGCCGTGGTGGCCTATGCCGTCAACGGCATCTTCGTGGGCTTCGACCCCATTTTCAGCCTTCCGGCCGGGCTGACCTTCAACCGCATCGACACGCTCTTCTGGTTCGCCGTCCTGGGAGTCTTCACCGGTCTGGCCGCCGCCACTCTCCCCTGGCTGTACTACCGCACCCATCAGCTCTTCCACGCGCTTCCAGGACCGCGCTTCTTGGGCCCCGCGCTGGGCGCGTTGATCTTGGGTCTTTTGGGATTGGTGCTCCCGCAGATCCTGGGCGGCGGTTACGGCTGGATGCAGATGGCGATGGACGGCAAGCTCGCGATCGGGCTCTTGCTCCTCTTGGCCGTGGCCAAGATGGTGGCGATGTCCTTGACCGTGGCCTCGGGGGGATCGGGCGGTGTCTTTGCGCCGAGCCTCTTCGTGGGGACCTTCCTCGGCGCGGCACTCGCTCTCGCGGTGAACCGGATTTTCCCGGCCTCGGAGTGCTCGGTCGCTGCCTTCGCGGTGGTCGGCATGGCTTCGTTTTTTTCCGGAGCGGCCCGGGTTCCCATCGCCACCATGCTGATGGTCATGGAGATGACTGGAGGCTACGGGCTCTTGGTGCCGACCATGCTCGCGGTCATTTTGAGTTATCTGATCGAGTCGAAGGTGACCACGGGCTGGCGTTGGCCCAGCCTCTACGAAGCCCAGGTGCCCACTCGTGCGGATTCACCGGTTCATCACGAGGAATACACCCTGCGCGCGATGGACCTCATACGCTCCGGGCGTGCCCGTTTGCCTCGCGAGGCGACGCCGGCCCACCTGGTGAACCTGCTGCAGATGGGAACCCCCATTCCCATCGGAGGCACCGGGCGCAGTCTCTGCCGCTGCCGCGTGCGCGAGGGGGCTCCGGGTGCCGGGAAGACGCTGCGTGACCGGCCCTTCGGTCCGCACATTCAGTTGCTCTCGATTTTGCGCAGGGGAGAAGTCATCGATCCCTTCCCCGACACGGTGTGCCTGGTGGGAGATGAGTTGATCTGCTTGCTCTCTCCGGATGCCTTCGATCACGCCAGCGACAGCCTGGAGTTGATCACGCGGCCCGGTAACTGAGAACGCCCTCAGACCATCCGCCGGTATTCTCCGCCCACTTCGTACAGAGCGTGAGTGATCTGGCCCAGCGTGGCCACTTTCACCGTCTCCATGAGTTCCTCGAAGACGTTCTCGCCGTTGATGGCGACTCTCTGCAGGCGCGCGAGCGCGTCCTTCGCCTCGCTCTGATGGCGGCGCTGGAAGCGCTGACAGCCGTCGATCTGGCGCTCCTTGGCCTCCTTGGAAGCACGGATGAGCTGTCCCGCCTCCAGCTGGTTCTCGCTCTTGTTCGGGTCGAGAAAACTGTTCACTCCGATGATGGGCAGCTCGCCGGAGTGCTTCTTGGTCTCGTAGAGCAGACTCTCCTCCTGGATGCGTCCACGCTGATACTGGGTTTCCATCGCGCCCAGAACCCCGCCACGATCACTCAGGCGATCGAATTCGGCCAGGACCGCTTCCTCCACGAGATGCGTCAACTGTTCCACGAAATACGAGCCCTGTAGGATGTTCTCGTTCTTCATGAAACCCAGCTCCCGGTTGATGATGAGCTGGATTGCCAGAGCGCGGCGCACGCTCTCCTCGGTCGGCGTGGTGACCGCTTCGTCGTAGGCATTGGTGTGCAGACTGTTGCAGTTGTCCGCCAAGGCCATCAGAGCCTGAAGGGTAGTGCGAATGTCGTTGAAGGCGATTTCTCTGGCGTGCAGCGAGCGCCCGCTGGTCTGGATGTGATACTTGAGCTTCTGGCTGCGCTCGTTGGCGTGGAACAGCCGCTTCATGGCCACAGCCCAAATGCGCCGCGCGACCCTGCCGATGACCGTGTATTCGGGGTCGAGGCCGTTGGAGAAGAAGAAACTCAGATTGGGCGCCACCTCATCGATCGACATTCCACGACTCAAGTAGTGCTCGACGTATGTGAAGCCGTTGGCCAGGGTGAATGCGAGTTGAGAGATGGGATTCGCGCCCGCTTCGGCGATGTGATAGCCGCTGATACTCACGCTGTAGTAGTTGCGCACCTTGTGATCGATGAAGTATTGCTGGATGTCCCCCATCATCTTGAGCGCGAAATCGGTGGAGAAGATGCAGGTATTCTGGGCCTGATCCTCCTTCAGGATGTCGGCCTGGACGGTTCCCCTCACGATCTTGAGCGTGTGTTCCTTGATCCGCGCGTACTCCTTCGGCGGAAGAAGCTGATCTCCCGGCACCCCAAGCAGATCCAGACCGAAACCGTCGTGCGTGGACGGCAGCTCTCCGTGGTAGCTGGGCGATCCCGCACCCCTCTCCTGCAATATCTGGTCGCGCCGCGCGCGCGCCTCTTCAAACTTGCCATTCTCCTTCAGCCAGCGCTCGCACTCCTGGTCGATCGCGGTATTCAGGAACATGGCCAGGATCATGGGAGCAGGGCCATTGATGGTCATGCTCACCGAAGTCGAGGGATCGGTGAGATGAAATCCGCTATAGAGGCGTTTCATGTCGTCGAGGCTACAGATGGAGACTCCGCTCTCGCCCACCTTGCCGTAGATGTCCGGCCGGTGCCCCGGATCCTCACCATAGAGAGTGACCGAATCAAAGGCAGTCGAGAGACGCTTGGCCTTGCTGTCCTTGCTGAGATAGTGAAAGCGGAGATTGGTCTGCTCGGGAGGCCCCTCTCCCGCGAACATGCGAGCGGGCTCCTCTTCGGGACGCTTGAAGGGGAACACCCCGGCCGTGTAGGGCCATTTTCCGGGCACGTTTTCCTCCAGGAGGAAACGGACCTGATCGCCCTTGTCTTCGGTGGAGGGAAGCACCACGCGCGCGATCGGAGTGCCCGAGAGAGAACGCGTATTCAGTTGGTTGCGGATCTCCTTGTCCCGGATGCGCACCACCATTTCGTCTCGCTGGTAGGCCTCTCTCAGTTCGTCGAAACTGTCCAGGGCCGCCGCGATGCCCGGATCCAGTCCGGCCCGTGCCTCCTCGAGTTTCGCCGAAAGCGCCGCACCATGTTCTTCACCGACTTCCTCGAGAGCCCGCTGCAAGGCATCCACCCTCCGCGCCGCCTTTACCTGCTGCTCGGTGTGCTGATGGTGCTCGCGAAGGGTCTCGGCGATCTCCGAGAGATAGCGCAAGCGCGAGGGGTCGATGAGGTGCGTCTTGACGTCGGTCTGCTGGCGGCAAGGGATCTCGAGAGTGCTGTCCCACTTTCCCTCGCTGAGCTTTGCGAGTTCGACCATGAGCGCCTTGTAGAAGGCATTGACTCCCTCGTCGTTGAAGCGCGAAGCCATGGTGCCAAAGACGGGAAGCTCCTCGATGGGCGTCGAGGGATCGATGTCCTGTTCGCGGCGTAGCTGTTTGCAGACGTCGCGGAAGGCATCCTCGCTGCCACGCCGATCGAACTTGTTCACCACCACCATCTTGGCGTAGTCCAACATCTCGATCTTCTCGAGCTGCGTGGGAGCGCCGAATTCGCTGGTCATGACGTAGATGGGGATGTCGCATACCTCGACGATACCGGCGTCGCCCTGGCCGATTCCGCTGGTCTCCACGATCACCAGATCGAAACCAGCCGCCTGCGCCACCGCGATGGCATCCCGGATGGCTCCGGAGAGCTCTCCCTTGCTTTGCCTGGTGGCAAGGCTGCGCATGTAAGCGCGCTCGTGATGCACCGCGTTCATGCGCAATCGATCACCGAGAAGTGCGCCGCCGGTGCGCCTTTTCGAGGGGTCGACGCTCAACACGGCCACGCTGCGATCCTTCCAGTCGAGCAGAAATCTGCGCACGATCTCGTCGGTCAAGCAGCTCTTGCCGGCGCCCCCGGTCCCGGTCAATCCCACCACGGGGGCGAGAGTGCCTTTGGGCCGATCCTTCAGGATTGCCGTGACCTCGCGAAATGCTTTGCTGTCCTCTCCTTCGCGCTCCACCAGGGAGATCCATCGAGCGACCGTCGTCCAACGCCCAAATCCGTTCTCGCTCTGCGCGGGCGCTTCTTTGGGCGCGGGACAGAGAAAATCGCTGCGGCGCATCATGTCGAAGACGATGCCGTCCAAGCCCAGAGCCCGGCCGTCGTCCGGACTGTAGATGCGTTCCACCCCTTCCTTCTGAAGAATGGCGATCTCGTCGGGAACGATCACGCCGCCGCCGCCGCCGAAGATCTTGACGTGCTGGGCGCCCTTCTGATCCAGAAGCTCCCGCATGTAGCGGAAGTACTCCATGTGCCCACCTTGATAACTGGAAACGGCAATGGCCTGAGCGTCTTCCTGAATCGCGGCGTCCACGACCTCCTCGGCGGCGCGGTTGTGGCCGAGGTGAATGACTTCGGCTCCGTGGCGTTGCAAGAGGCGGCGGAAGATGTTGATGGCCGCGTCGTGGCCGTCGAAGAGTCCGGCGGCAGTCACGAAGCGCAGCGGATGCTCGGGTTTGTAGGAATGGGCGGAGGAATCTGCCTGCTGCTTCGCGGTGGGAGAAATCGCTGGATTCATGTCGGCAATCTCTTGGGAGGAAAGGAGTTGGATCGTCACAGTATCATTGAGCAGCATACTGCCAGGCCCCGCATTGAGCAAGGCGCGGCTCAATGCGGCCTCAATTCGCCAGTTTTCTGGAGAGTTTTGCCGCCGCCGCGGTGAGTCCCAGAGTTCGTGCCTCCTCGACGCTGGCCCAGCGCAGCTCCTCGCTCGCGCCTTCGACCTCTCCTGACACCGCGAAGGCGGTGAGCGTGATGCGATGGAAGGTGATGCTGTGCCTCACGGTGGCCAGGCGTTCCCTCACTCGCCACTCGGCGTGATACTCGCGACCGAGATTTGCGAGTCGAGTCCTCGCCTCCTTCTCGTCCAGCTCTCCCGGGTGCCAGTCCGTGGTCGGCAGTTCCCACAGACCTTCGTTGTGCCCCCCCGCCGGGCGGCGCCGCCACAGCAACTTCTCATTCTTGCGCAAGATGGCGGCATAGGAGGCCACTTCCTCGACACGACGAGCGGCAGCACGCTCGGGCAGGCTCGCGACCCGCCCCTCTCTGTATGCCCTACATTCTCTCGCCCAAGGGCAGCTCTCGCACGAAGGGCGCTTCGGCAGACACACCAACGCTCCGAGTTCCATCAGAGCCTGAGTGAACAGCTGCGGCGCTTGCGTCTGCATGAGAATTTGCGCCGCTTCCCGGATGGCGCGCGCGGTGGCGCCGCTTTTGGGATTCCCCTCGAGCGCGAAGACGCGCGAGAGAACCCGCTCCACGTTTCCGTCCACCGCAGGAACCGCTTCGTCAAAGGCGATGCTGGCCACCGCGGCCGCAGTGTAAGCACCCAGACCGGGCAGCTCGCGCAGAGCGGTGTACTGTCTCGGAAGACTCCCCTTGTGTTCTTCCTGAACCCGTTTGGCGGCCTGGTGCAGCAAGCGCGCCCGCCGGTAGTAACCCAGGCCGGCCCACTCGGCCAGGAGCTCACTCAACTCCGCCTCAGCAAGCGACTTGAGAGTGGGAAAGCGGCGAAGGAAGCGCTCCCATCGCCCCTTGACCGCTTCTACCCGAGTCTGCTGCAGCATGACTTCACTGATCCAGATCGCGTAGGGGTCGCGGGTATTCCGCCAGGGAAGCTCACGGTGTTCCAGCTCGTACCAATCGACGAGGGATTGGCCGAGCGTGCGACCGAGTCGCGCGGTCAAGACTGCTCGGGAGTCGTTCTTCAAGCGGGATCCTCCGTTGACACTTCTCGTAGGACGCGGTGAATATAGAGCTTGGTGCATCGGCCGTCCATTCACTCGCGCCCCACTCCTTTCTCCGAGGAGGCAGACATGGCGGTAGAGACTCTCGTCGATCTCTTCACGACGGCGGTTCGAGAACATCCCCGAGCGGACATGTTTGCCTTCAAGCGCGATGGCGAATGGCATCGCATTTCGAGCGATGAGACCCTTGCCGCGGTAAGGGAACTCAGCGAGGGTCTGGCCAGCGTCGGACTCAAAGAGGGCGAGCACGTCGCGATCCTGAGTCAGAATCGACTCGACTGGATTCTGGCCGACCAGGCGATCTTGCGTCTCAAGGGAGTGGTGGTCACGCTCTACCCCACACTCTTGCCCAGCCAGGTCGAGTTCATTCTGTGCGACAGCGAGGCCAGCGCCATTTTCGTCGAGGACGAGCAGCAGCTGGAAAAGGTCGAATCCGTCCGCGCGCGCTGTCCCAAGCTGCGAACCATCATCTCCTTCGAGTCGATTCATCGCGCCGGCATCTACTCTCTACAGCAGCTGCGTGAGCTCGGACTGGTTCAGTTGGAAAGGCACCCCGAAGAGGCGGATGCACGAGGCAGGGGAATCGAACCCACGGACCTGGCCACGCTCATCTACACCAGTGGAACCACCGGTGATCCCAAGGGAGTGATGCTGAGTCACCGCAACATCGTGAGCAACGTG
Organism: Candidatus Krumholzibacteriota bacterium; assembly: GCA_963806035.1. Lineage (GTDB taxonomy): Bacteria > Krumholzibacteriota > Krumholzibacteriia > JAJRXK01 > JAJRXK01 > JAOZPE01. The sequence goes on from CAWDWO010000004.1 coordinate 23,396, forward strand.
ATCAACGGTCTGAAGGCCTTCGACCTCGGCCCCTCGGACAGATGCCTGTCATTCCTTCCCCTCTCCCATGTCCTGGAACGCACCGCGGGCTACTACATCATGGTCCACAGCGGGGTGGGCATCGCATTCGCCGAATCCATCGAGACGGTCGCCGAGAACATGGGCGAGGTCAGACCCACGGTGATGATCTCGGTTCCCAGGCTCTACGAGAAGATCTACTCCAGGGTCCTGGCCCTCGCGGTGGCGGGATCTGCTATCAAGCGCGGCATCTTCTTCTGGGCCAAGGCGACCGGCGAGGCCTGGGTAAAGCAGAAGCTGGCTCCGGCGCGCATTTCACCGTTCTTGGCCGCCAAGAAATCTCTCGCGGACCGATTGGTGTTCCGCAAACTGCGAATGAAGACCGGCGGCAGACTGAGATTCTTCATCTCCGGTGGCGCGCCGCTGGCCAAGGAAATCGCGGAGTTCTTCTACGCGGCGGGCATGGTCATCTACGAGGGTTACGGGCTCACGGAAACCTCGCCGGTGATCGCGGTCAACAACGCGAAAGCATTCCGTCCCGGCACCGTCGGTCCGCCCATCTCCGGGGTAGAGGTCGAGATTGCTCAAGACGGAGAGATTCTCACCCGAAGCCCCTCGGTAATGATGGGCTACTGGAAACGACCCGAGGATACTGCCGAAGTGCTCATCGACGGCTGGCTCCATACCGGCGACATAGGGCAGCTCAGCGAGGACGGCTTTCTTCAGATCACCGACCGCAAAAAGGACATCATCGTCACCGCGGGCGGTAAGAACGTGGCGCCCCAACCCATCGAGAACGAGATCAAGCTGAGCCGTTACGTGACGGAAGCCTGCCTGATCGGTGACAAGCGAAAGTACATCGTTGCCCTGCTGGTGCCCAACTTCGAGAGTCTGGACGAATACGCCGCGCGCAACGAGCTGCGATTCGAGGAGCGCCGGGAGCTTTTGAACTCGAGTCCAATCCAGGGCCTGTTCCAACACCTCATCGACAAGGTGAATCAGAATCGACCCAGCTACGAACAGGTGAAGTACTTCCGGCTTCTGGATCACGAGTTCAGCCAGGAGGAGGACGAACTCACCCCTTCCATGAAGGTCAAACGCCGTGTGATCCAGGCGCGCTACGCGCAGATCCTCGAAGAGATGTACGCTGGCGAAGAAGGCTGAGCACGGATTCTCTCGGCAATGAAGAGGCTCCTCCCGCAAAGGAGGAGCCTTTCGTTTGCAGATCTTTGTCTGCGAGGCGGCTCAGTGAGCCTTGCCCATGAGTCGTGCCGTCGCATCGAGGCCTGCTGCGCCTGAGGCGGTAAACGAGATTCCCCAGCTCGCCTTGGCTGACAGCCAACCGTTCTTCCCTCCCGCCAGCACTTGCTCGAAGCCAGCAACGTTCTGCACGTCGTTGGGATTCGACTCCAGATAGCTCGTCCCGTAGGTGTCGTTCAGGGCCATCGCGAACCACTCCGCGATTGCGCTGTACCCCTTCTCACTGGGGTGAATGCCATCGAGACTGAACGCGCTGTTGACGTTCTGCTCCGGCTTTCCGTCCCCCGTCAGGTCGAGCCAGGGAAAGACGCCGTTGAGCGTGGCGTAGGTCTGCGGGTCCTGGGGATCGCGCGGAAGAGCGAGCATCCTCGCGTTCACGTCCACCAGGGCCCAGCCGCGCGCCTGCGCCTGCTGGGCGATGATCGCGTTGTAGGCGGCAATCTGTCCCTGAACGGCGTCCCATTCGGACTGGGTGATGGTGTACTCGCCCGGGATGCTCTCAGTCCCGCCGGCCGGCGCCAGATAATCCGGACCCAAGGGAGGATCCAATTCGCTCGCGGCGGGCAGCAGGACGTAGATCACGTCGCTCTCGTCGGTCGTCCAGGGCACGAATCCCACGTTGGGCACATCGCTTCCCAGGGGAACCGTCGTGACGTAGGGCAGGGTGGACTGCAGGTTGGCCAGGGCGATTTGCGCGTTGGGCGCGAAGGAAGCCACCCGATCCAGGATGCTCGCATACATTCCCTCCCACACGCTGGAGGGCGTCACGTTTACTCCGACCACCGGATTGCCGGTGAGGACCCCGCCCAGAATGTCGTTGTCGCCGATCCAGACGGTGATGATCCGCGGAATGCTGACCGCGTTGATGGGCGCGCCGGTATTGGGATCCTGTCCCACGATCGTCTCGCGGGTAAAATGCGCTTCGAGCTGATCCAGCTGCGAGGTGTCAAAGGGTGGCAGAGCGGAATTGCGCAGAATGAGATCGAAGAAGGCGTTGTCGCCGGCCTGGCTGCTGGCCGCATCGAGTGCGGAATAGGCGTCCATGGTGGTGGCGCCGGGTACCCCCAGATTGTCATAGGGCAAGGGATAGCTGGCGTTGTAGAGCAGAGTCGCCGGATCCACGCTGAGAGAGTCCCGTGTGATCTCTCCGCTCACTCCGTCCACGTAGAGAGACGACATTCCCAGCTCGCTGCCGATTCCGGTCTGCTGCTGGGTGGGATCGCCCGTGAAGACCAGCGGCAATTGCATGTACACCGGCAACTGCGCGGAAATCGGCGGGCCGCCCACCAGTGCGGTCAGGACCTGCGGGAAGCCCGCGAGTTGTCCGGTGATGGCCAGTCCGCCGTTCTGAAATCCCGCGGTGAGGCTGTTCCCGATCGAGACCACCGGACGCGCTGCTCGCAAGTCCGAGCTCGTGAGCGGAATGTCCGGAGCGTTCGGCTGATCCACGCTGCAGCCTGAGAGACTGCCGGCGGCCAGGAGAAGCAGCGCTGCCAGCGCGATGAGGATGTGTTGCGTTCGCATGCTGTGCCTCCTTAGAAGCGGCGGGTGTAGCCGAGGGTGATGATGTGGGCGCGGCTGGAGTACGCACCGTCCAGTCCGTCGTAGTTCTGGCCCACACCGTTTTCGATAGTGTTGCGGTCCTCGAACTCCACCAGCATGTATCCGCCCGTGAGATCGTAGCGGCCGTCTCGAGAGGTCCAGGTCACGCCCAGGCTGTAGTCGTTGCGGTTGGCGTCGGGCAAAAGCGGCGAAATGGATCCCGTGGGCTGGGGCGTCGTGTCGTGCACGTAACCCGCCATGAAGCGCAATTGGTCGCTGTGCCGGTATTCGCCGCCCACGCGAATCTGCCAGGCGTTCTCGTAGTTTTCCGTCAGGGTCTCGCTGCTGCCGTCGGCAAACTCCAAAGTGACCTGATCAAAGGTCGACCAGCCGACCAGCACGTAGTCCGCTTCCAAGGCGAAGCGCGGCGAGAACTCGTAACGCACCGCACTCATGAAGAGATCGGGGAAATCCAAGTCCCCGCTGACGCCCTGTGTGCCCAATTTGCTTCCCAAAGCCGCGGTCACCGCGGCATCGATGCTCTGAGAACCGGTGAGCCTCTGCGTGACGGTGGCATCCGCGCCCCGGAATTTGTTAGTGACTCCCATTTTGTAGTTCAGACCCAGAGTCAGTGGATCGATCGGCTTGTACATCAGTGCCGCCGCCAGCCCCATGCTCACATGGCTCGTCCCGTTGATCTTCACGTCCGCGATGTTCAGGTCGTCCGCCCCCGTTCCCAGGTTGGCGGTCGCGATGTTCTCCAGGGTGAGGTGGGTGATCACCGCGTGAGCGCCGATCGAGAGCGCGAGTCGGCGATGCGGTTGGTAGCTCACGACGGGACTCAGGTAGTAGCCCTGAATCTCGGCGTTGCTGGAGAGAGGACGACCCGCGAAGGTGTCCTTGCGGTCCCAGTCGACCCCCAAACCGAAGGGAGTGAAAACGCCGAAACCGGCCGACCAGTCGCCCTTCTTGTAGCTGAGGTAGGCTCCGGTGGGAAAGAACCACTTGCCCGCGGTCGCGCTCTGCACATCCCCGGGATAGCTGAGCGCGGTGGCCCCGGCCGATCGCGTGAATTTGGATTCGGGATGCAGGGGAGAGACGTTCAGCGAGAGCTGCCAGCCTTCGGGTTGAAACGAGAGACCGGCCGGATTGAAGAAAATCGCGGAGGGATCGTCCGCGGTGGCGGTGAATGCGCCCCCCAAGGCAGTGGCGCGCGATCCCATCTCGTAGATGTTGAAACCGGCGGCCCACGCACTGGGCAGAGGAGCAAACAGGACCGCCAAGGCGATCAGGACAAGCTGTCTTTTCACTGGCACCTCCTGGATCCGAGCGCGATCAGCATCACGCTAAACAGACCACAATATCTGATGTGGTCCCGAGTTTCTCGGACCCGGGGCAGGATGTCCAACGCTAATCTGGGCCCTGAGGGGCAAGTCCGCCGTTCTGGCCTTTTTCGGCCCCAGGCCCTAGTCTAGGGATTCCCGGCATGAGGAGCTTGGCTTGATCCTGGAACGATGTACACGCACTCTCAGCTTGCCCGAGGCCCCTCTTGCCGTGCTGAACACCCTGCATCGCGCCGGTTTCCGCGCCCTGGCGGTGGGCGGCGCCGTCCGCGATGCCCTTTTGGGCCTGGCCGCCAAGGACGTGGACCTCGCCACCTCCGCCACTCCGCGTGAAGTTGCCGAGCTCTTCCCTCACTCCCACGAGGTCGGCGCCCGCTTCGGCGTCATGCTCGTGATCGAAGACGGCGTGGCGGTCGAGGTTGCCACCTTTCGCACCGAGAGCGGGTACGAGGACGGACGTCATCCCGAGCGAGTCGAATTTGGCGAGCTCGAGCAGGACGCGGCCCGGCGTGACTTCACCGTCAACGGCCTCTACTACGATCCCCTGCAGGACGAAATCATCGATCCCGTTGGCGGGATGAAGGACCTTCAGGCCAAAGTCCTGCGAACGATCGGTGATGCCTCGCGGCGTTTCGAAGAGGACCACCTGAGAGTCCTGCGGGCCGCCCGCTTCGCCGCCCAACTGGATTTCACCATCGAGAGCAGCACATGGGTAGCGCTGCGAGAGCATTCTGCTCGCTTGCATCGCATCAGTGCGGAGCGCGTGCGCGCCGAGCTCGAGGCGATGCTGCTGGGACCCAGACCGGCGCTTGGCCTGAGAATTCTGCACTACTGCGGCATCCTCGAAGTGGTGCTCCCGGAAGTCGAAGCGATGATCGGAGTCCAGCAGCCCGTCGACTTCCATCCCGAGGGTGACGTCTTCGTGCACACATGCTTGGCCCTTGAAGTCTTGCGGCCCCAGACTACCGCGCTGGCCTGGGGGGCCCTGCTCCACGACGTGGGAAAGCCACTGACCTTCAGTGTCAAGGACCGCATCCGATTCGATCGTCACGTTCCGGTGGGCATGGAAGTGGCCGAGAATATCCTGCGTCGTCTGCGTTGCGATCGCAACACGATCGAACGAGTGGTAGCCCTGATCCGCGAGCATCTGCGATTCGCCGCGGTGATGAAGATGCGTCCGGCGACTTTGAAACGTTTTCTGCGCCAGGAGAACTTCGCCGATCACTTGGCCCTGCACCGGGCGGATTGTCTCTCTTCCCACGGGGATCTCTCGCTCTACGATTTTTGTTTGGAGCAACTCGAAGTGCTCCGGGAGGAAGGCCTCAGACCCAGCTCGCTCCTGAGCGGACGAGATTTGATTTCGATGGGTTTCACCCCCGGACCGCTCCTGGGCACCATCCTGCACGCAGTGGAGGACGAGCAGCTCGAAGGACGCCTGCGGACGGCCGAGGAGGCCAAGGCCTTCGTCAACGCGCGCTGGCAGCCCGGCTCGAGCGCTTGAATCGCCACCTCAACTGAGCTCGTGGGGTGGCACGAGCGCCGACTCGTGCACGAGCCGTGCTCCCGCGTGGCGCTCGAAGGCCTCGGTGAGCGCTTCGGCCGTGCTGAGGACGCGCTCGAGCTCGCAATCGGAGGGCGCGAATACCACCGCCAAGAGTCTCGAGCTCGAGGCCGTCACGCGGGTACGAGAGGAATCGCTGGTCGGTGAACCAAAAGCACCCAACTCGTCCGCGATACACAACCTTCCCTCCAGATGAACCGGGCCCTTGCGGATTCCCGGATACTCTTCAGCAGGCAAACCCTCGCGGATCCAAGCCACCTCGCCCTCGATCTTCTCGCGGTCGTAGAGGCCGATCGGCAACAGGGTCTTGAGCGAGGCCAGGTTGCCCGCGTCGACCACGTTGTTCAGGTGATAGAGTTCTTTGCCCTGCAGAGCCCGCTTGAGCAGGGCCTCGCTGGAAGGCCGGGTGGAGGTGGGATCGATTCCGAAGGAGCGATAGAGGCGGCGCGCGTGGGCGACGCCTTCGACCTGACCCACGCTCAGCGTCGCGAACCGCGCGCGCAGTCGTGTCGCGAGTTCCACGAGCTCTCGGTAGGCACTCTCGTCTTCATCAACTCGCGCATGATCGTACCACAGGGCGTGCGCGCGAACGCGCCCCGCGAGGCTCTGCGACAATCGAACCGATGGTCGTGGTAACTCTTTACTTGACATTTTTTCGATCCGCGTCTGGGTCATCTTGCTCACTTGGCGTCTGGTGGTTGACAGAATGCCTCGCTCCACGAATTCTTTAGGGAAGGCAAAATGCCGCGTCGGGTCTCGCCAGACTCGATGAGAGTGAAGGCTCTCTTTGGCGGCGTCAAGAGACCGCAAGAGAATGAGTTCGCACGATGATCGATTTCGAACAGAGGGGAATTCTCCGTAGCGCCCAGCGCTTCCTCGGTCCGTTCAAACGGCCCGCCGAGGAAATCTCCGTGCGCGATTTCCAAGCGGTCGTCGATTTCCTGCTGGCACATTCGGGGGGCACCGAGGCACTGCTGAACGAGCTGTGTTCGTGGGAAGACCGAGAGCTGGATTCCTTCTTGGGTGCAAGCTGGCGCTCGGGGGTTCCCGAAGCCCGTGAACTCGCGGCGCAGCTCTTGATGCGCCGCGGTTGTGTCGGACTCGTTTTCCGCCTGGAAGAAATTTTGCGGGACGAGGATGGTGCCCGTTGGCTGACCGAAGTCCTGAGCGAGGTCGATGACGACGAGAGTACGCGCCTCCTGATTCAAATGCTCGATCACGGAGAGCTGGAAGTCCGTCGCGCCGCCAGCAGAGGCCTCTACCAGCACCGCACTCGACTCGACGCGCGCGAATTCGTGCGTCACCTCGCGCGGCCTCTGGTCCAGCAACTGGCCCACCCGCAGCCCAATGCTTCGGTCCGATGCCTGCATCGCATCGCCGATCGCGCGCTCGAGCCGGATTTCGGAAAGGACGCGGCGCGGCGCGCGGAGCGCGTGCTCATCAACTGCGTCCGGCACGAAACTCGAGCTTCGGTCAGGGGAGACGCAGTAGCCGCGCTCGGTGAAATCGGCAGCAAGAGCGCGGTCCGCTGCCTGGTGGACATGCTGGCGAGAGAAGATGCGTCGTTCCACCGGGAAGTGGTCATTGCGCTGCGCAAGATCCATCCGCAGCGAGCGCTCATGGCACTCTTGGGGCTTCTGCAGAGCCGAGACCCGATCATTCGGGAAGAGGCCGCGAACGCGCTGGGCGCCATAGGTAACCCACGGGCAGTGAAGCGGCTACGCGTCCTCTTGGACGACGAGAACGCGGACGTGAGGCAAGAAGCAGTGTTGGCGCTGGGACGGCTGGGAGGACGCGAAGTACTGGTGAGTCTGGAAAAGGCCCTTCAGGATCCGGATCCCTCGGTGCGCATCTCGGCCTGCTCCGCCCTGGCCCTCAGTCTGGGCGACCGCGCTCAAGGAAAGCTCATCCGCGCGCTCTACGACACTGCGGCCGGCGTCCGCTCCGAGGCCGCTTTCCACCTGGGAAGCTTGGGAGATGAGGGAGTCCGAGTCCATCTGGAGGGGAGATTGCTCGACCTGGAGCGCGATGGATTCGGGGAACCGGTGGCTCGGGAAGCCCGGCGTTCGATCTTCAGGATCGACCTCATGGCGGCGCGCCGCAAACGCGCCCTTCGCTAGCGCCCCGAATACATCCGCTGGTAGTAGGCGCGGTACTCTCCGCTGCGCACTTGCTCGAGCCACTCGCCGTGCTCAAGATACCATTGCACGGTTTCCGCCAGACCTTCCTCGAAACCCATCTGGGGCCTCCAACCGAGCTCCTGCGTGATCTTGCTGGCATCGATGGCGTAACGGCGGTCGTGGCCGGGCCGGTCTCCCACGTAACGAATGAGACTCTCCGGCTTGCCGAGAATTTCCAGCAGACGGCGTACGACCTGGATGTTTTCGCGCTGACTGTCTCCCCCAATGTTGTAGATCTCACCCGGGCGCCCCTCCTTCAGAACCGCTTCGATCGCGCTGCAGTGGTCCCGGACGTACAGCCAGTCCCGCACGTTCTTTCCGTCTCCGTACACCGGCAGCGGCTCTTCCTGCAGGGCATTGGAAATCATCAGAGGAATGAGCTTCTCGGGAAACTGATAGGGCCCATAGTTGTTGCTACAACGTGTGACGATCACCGGTAGGCCGAAGGTGTGGTGATAGGCGCGGCAGAGGAGATCCGCCGAGGCCTTGGAGGCCGAATAGGGGCTATTGGGGGCAAGCGGCGTGTTCTCGCTGAAGGCCTCCTCCTGCGGGCCTAGACTCCCGTAGACCTCATCGGTCGAAACCATGACGAAGCGCATCCCGCCCAGTTCCCTGGCGCGCTCCAGCAGAACTTGCGTACCCAGGACGTTCGTCTCCAGGAAGATTCTGGCCCCTTCGATGGAACGATCCACGTGACTCTCGGCCGCGAAATGGACGATGGCGTCGAAGCTGTCGTCGAGGGCGTTCGTGAGCTCCTGTGGATTGCTCACGTCCCCTTTCACGAAGCGATAGCGAGGATCGTCCTTGAGCTGGGCCAGGTTCTCCAGATTTCCGGCGTAGGTGAGCGCATCGTAATTCGTGAGCTCCCAGTCGGAGTCGCTGGAGAGGAGATGGTGGATGAAATTGCTGCCGATGAATCCGGCGCCGCCGGTGACGAAGAGTTTCATGGATTCTTCCTAGGGGTTGTTGGCGCCGGTCTGAGCCACGAGTTTGCTGGCACGCAGCAGGGAATCGAAAGTACCCGCGTCGCTCCACCAGCCTTCGAGTTCAGCCCAGTGCATCTCCCCCCATTCGATGTAGGCATTGTTGACGTCGGTGATCTCGAGTTCTCCGCGGTGGCTGGGCTCGAGGGTCTCGATGATCTGGAAGACGCGCTGATCAAAAACGTAGATGCCGGTCACCGCGTAGTTGCTCTGGGGCTTCTTCGGCTTCTCCTCGATGCCGACCACTTTCTCGTTCTCGAAGACGGCAACTCCGAAGCGCTCGGGATCATCCACCTGCTTGAGAAAGATCTGTGCACCACTTCCCCCGCGCTGGTGGTAGGACTCGATGCCGGGACGTATGCTCTTTTCGAAGATGTTGTCGCCCAGGATGACGCAGATCGGATCGTTCCCCGCGAAGTAGCGCGCGAGTCTCAGCGCGTCGGCGATGCCCCCCTCTCCTTCCTGGTAAGTGTAGTTGATCGCGGGCAATCCGAAGGCACTGCCGTTGCCGAGCAACTTCAGAAAGTCTCCCGCGCTGTTCCCGCCCGTCACCACCAGGATGTCTTTGATCCCCGCGCTGACCAGCGCCTCGATGGGATAGTAGATCATCGGCTTTTTGTAGATGGGCAGGAGGTGCTTGTTGGTCACCTTCGTCAGAGGGTGAAGTCGCGTTCCCAATCCGCCGGCGAGAATGACGCCTTTCATCGTTGCCTACTTCCTCGGTCTGTCTGAAGAATTACGAAGCCGAGCTCCACGCCTCCAAGAACCCGCGCGCGCTCTTTGGATCAACGCCGGCTCCGGCCCGGCCGCCATGCATCAATGCGCTCCCCACGATGGCGCCATCGACGCGTTTTGACCAGAAGGCCGCGTTCTTTGGGTTGACCCCGCTGGCCACCAGGATGGGAGCATCGGGCAATACCTCGCGCAGCTCCTCGGCGAGCGCGGGGTCGGCCGGGAAACCGGTCCCGCCTCCGGTGACCAGAACACAGTCGGCGCGACCGCGCTCGCGCAGCTCCAGCGCCTCCTCGGCCAGGGGCCGCGGGGCCAGGGAGGCCGCATGCTTGACCCGAAGGTCGGCCAGGACGTGCGTGGAGACGCCGAATTCGCGGCGCAAGCGTAGAGTCCGCGCCGCCCCACCTTTGAGGATGCCCTGGTCGGTGAGCATCGCACCCAGGTGGACGTTGACGCGAATTCCCCAGGCTCCGGTCGCACACGCGATGCTGAGCGCGGATTTGGCGTCGTTCCGCAGGCAGTTCACTCCCAACTTCAGCTCGGGCCACTCCTGCCGCAGGCGCTCCACCACCCGGGTCATCGCGGCCACCGTGATGGGAGGCACCCGCGAGCCGAAGAACGGGGCGTCGCCGAAGTTCTCCACCATCAGGGCCTTGAAGCCGCTCTTCGCCAGGATTTCCGCGTCACGCAGAGCCCTTTCGAGCGCAGAGTCCGGGTTTCCATCGTAGGAGCTTGCCCCGGGCAGCGGCAGCAGGTGAATCATCCCCCAAAGCGGCGGCGAAAGCTGTTCGCGGAACTCGGCGCGGGAGAGAGGAGGCGTGGGAGTCTTCATGGCGCGGGCAGGATAGCACGGAGAAGGCCGTCGCCGAAAGAGGCAGCTTGAGGGCTTGTGGAGGGCGGCTCCACTGGCTATGCTCACTGGCCGTGGGCGAAGCCTTCACCCGCTGATTTCCGCTCTCCTGAAGAGCGCGCGACACCAAAACCTCAATCCGCGAGGTCAGGCCATGCAACGGCCCTATCCCAAGTCCGGATGGATCGAAGTCATCACCGGCAGCATGTTCAGTGGCAAGAGCGAGGAGCTGATCCGGCGCCTGCGGCGCGCGGAGATCGCCCGGCAGAGAGTCCAGATCTTCAAGCCGGGTTTGGACGTTCGCTATGACGAGGATCACATCGTCTCGCACAGTCAGATGAAGCTCCGCTCGGAGGCGGTCGAAAACTCGCAGACATTGATGGAGAGAGTCGACGATCGGGTGGAAGTCATCGGAGTGGACGAAGCCCAGTTCTTCGACGTCGATCTGGTCGAGGTCTGCAATCGTCTGGCCAATCAGGGCAAGCGCGTGATCGTGGCCGGCCTGGATCGGGACTTCCGCGGGGAGCCTTTCGATGTGATGGCGCGGCTCTTGGCCACCGCCGAGTACATCACCAAGAGCCTCGCCATCTGCATGGTGTGCGGAGGGCCCGCCGCCTATACCCAGAAGCTCACCGGTGGACACGACCGGATCGAGATCGGCGCGGCGGGAATGTACGAGGCGCGCTGCCGCTACTGCTTCGAGCCTCCGGCGGAAGAAGCCGAGAAAAAGAGCGCGAAGAGCTGAGCGAGCCAGCCAGGCTCAGTCCGCGCCGGTCAGCGAAATACTCCGAAGACGTCCAGAAGCACCACGAAGATCACCACGGGGCAGATGTAGCGGATGAACACGCCCCAAAAGGCGATGCCGCGATCGGTGATCCCGCTGCCCAGCTTCAGCTCCTCCCCCGCCCTCTTGACGCCCCAGATCCAGCCCACGAAGACGCTCAAGAGCAATCCACCCAGCGCGAGGGAGATGTTGCCCCAAATGAAATCCATGATGCCCAGGACACTCTCCTTCCCGAAGAGTTGCATGTGGGTGAGGCTACCCACGGCTCCCTGGGAGAGCGCGGCCGGCAGTCCCAGGAGGAAGGTGACGAATCCGACCGACCAGGCCGATTTCTTGCGCGACCAATGGCGCTCGTCCACGAAGTAGGCCACCACCACCTCGAGCAGAGAGACGGTGGAAGTCAGAGCGGCGATCCCCAGCAGTACGAAAAAGACCACCGAGACCATCGATCCCATCGGCATGGAGGCGAAGACCTTGGGCAACACGACGAAGACCAGCGAGGGGCCCGCGTCGGGACTCTCCCCCATGGCGAAGACAGCGGGGAAGATCATGAAGCCGGCCAGCACCGCGATCAGGGTGTCGAAGAAGGCCACGAAGGCGCCAGCCGTTCGCAGATCCGCGCCCTTGGGCAGATAGGACCCATAGGTGATCATGGCCCCCATGCCCAAGCTCAAGGAGAAAAAGGCCTGTCCCAGCGCGGTCAGGACGGTGCTCGTCGTCACTTGTGAGAAGTCGGGTTTCAAGTAGAAGCTCAGACCCGCCATGGCTCCCGGCAGAGTCAGGCCGCGCAGAATGACCAGCAGCATCAGGACCAGGAGAACGGGCATGAGCACTTTCGCCGTGCGCTCGATTCCGCTCTCGACCCCACCCAAGACCACACCGATGGTCAAGATCATGAAGAGGGCGAAGAGGGGAATCGTCACCAGGGCATCGCCGGTGAACGCGCCGAATTCCATGTGGGGCGCCACGAAGCTCTTGAAGATGTAGCCCAGAGTCCAGCCCGCGATGACCGCGTAGTAGCTCAAGATCCCCACGCCGGTGAGGACCCCCAGGGCGCCGGCCCATGCCCAGAGCGAACGGCGGCCACGAATGGCCTCGATGGCGCCAACTGGGTTCTTGTGGCTGTAGCGGCCCAGCACGAGCTCGGCAAAGAGGTAGGGCAGGCAAATCAGAACCACACAGGCCAGATAGAGCAGCACGAAGGCGGCTCCTCCGTACTCGCCCGCCACATAGGGGAAACGCCAGATGTTGCCCAGACCGATGGCCGAACCGGCCGCGGCCAGGATGAAGCCCGTGCTCGATCCCCACTGTCCACGCGCTTGCTCCATCGAGTTCTCCTGCTAGCTTGAGGACCTTGCCGTGCCGGACTCTTCTGAGAGTCGCGGCGCCGTTGGCGGGCAGTGTATGCAAGCCGCCGAGAGCGGGTCAAGGAGAGGCCTGAATGAGAACTCGACTGGTGAAGGACTTTCAGTTCGAGGCGGCACACCGGCTGCCCCGTGTCCCCGAGGGGCACAAATGCGGGCGACTGCACGGTCACAGCTTCAAGATCCAGGTGGAAGTCGCAGGAGAAATCGACCCTGATACCGGTTGGCTCATCGACTACGCGCAGATCGCCGAGGCGTTTCGACCGCTCCGCGAAATTCTCGATCACCGCTATCTCAACGAGATCGAGGGGCTGGAGAATCCGACTTCGGAAGTGCTCGCGGCCTGGCTTTGGCAGCGCCTGATCGCCAGTTTGCCGCAGCTCGCCCGGGTGACGGTGCAGGAGACCTGTAGCGCGCGCTGCGTTTACGAGGGACCGAACGCTTGAAACGGCTCAGTGTCTCTTGCCCACCACCGCAGCGATGATGAGCCCGATGGGACCCAGCAGCGCCCCCAAGATGAAAAAGCCGCAACCGCTTCTGCCTTTGGACGTGGCGATCCAAGCGGAAAGGACTCCGAATAGTAGCCAGAGGGGAATGCCGATTGCGAGTTCCAAGGACGACCTCCTCAGCCAGAGTTCAACGACATTGATCCAGTACGTCTTGCGCGGCCTGTGCGGTTCCAAAATGTAACCGCGCCGTCTCCTCCGCGCTTCCGGCGTATCCGCCGGCCAAAAAGATGGCGACGGGAACCCGGGCCCTCCGATAGCGCGAGAACACCAGCTCGTCGCGACGTCTGAGCCCCTCCTCGGTGAGAGCCAAGCCGCCGAGTTGATCGCGCAGGAAGGGATCTACCCCCGCGACATAGCAGACGAGCTGCGGGTCGGCAAATCTCTCATCGACGGTATCGAGATCCTCCCCAAGTCTCTCGAGATACTCCTCGTCGCGCACTCCATCGGGAAGACCGGTATCGAGATCGCTGCGTTGCTTCAGCGGGTAGTTGTGCTCCTGGTGAATCGAATAGGTGAAAGTGTCCTCATCGAGTTTGTAGATCAGGGCCGTGCCGTTCCCCTGATGCACGTCGACGTCGAGGAAGAGAACACGTTCCAGGTCCGTTTCGGCGCGTGCCTTTTCCACCGCGATCGCCATGTCGTGAAAGTAGCAGAAGCCTTCCGCGTGATCGGGAAATGCGTGATGGAAACCACCACCAATGCAAAAGCCCATTCCCCTGTCGAGCGCGAGTCTCACCGTTTGTGCGCTGGCTCCGAGCAGTCGTCTAAAGGCGGAAATCACTTCTCGGGTCACGGGTAGCTCACTACTCGTGGTCGCCCAGGTCTTCCGGGCCTGCTCGAGATCCGAAAGGTAGCGCGGGGTGTGAATGCGAGCGATGTCTTCGGCGCTCACCTCGGTGGGATCGTGAAAGTGCTCCTCCGGGGCTTTCAGTTCCTCTTGAAGCAAGCGGGTGAGGATGGAGTATTTCGCCAGCGGAAAGGGATGATCTCCGATGTCCAGCGACTCTTCCATGCCCCGCACGTACTCGAGTTCCGGCATCAGGAGTACCGCTTCAGTTCAGCGGCCAGATAACGGCCCGTATGCGACTTCTTCACCCGCACAACCTTTTCGGGAGGTCCTTCGGCGAGTATCCGTCCTCCACTCTCTCCCCCTTCGGGCCCTAGATCGATGATCCAATCCGCGGTTTTGATGACGTCCAGATTGTGTTCGATGATGACCACGGTGTTGTTGGCATCGACGAGACGGTGAAGAACCGAGAGGAGTCGTTTGATGTCGTGGGAATGAAGGCCGGTGGTGGGCTCATCCAACACGTAGAGGGTGCGGCCCGTCGCCTTCCGCGCCAATTCCCGCGATAGTTTCACTCTCTGTGCCTCTCCCCCACTCAGAGTGGTCGCCGGCTGACCCAGCTTGATGTAGTCGAGTCCCACGTCGTGGAGAGTCTGTAGAATTTTGCTGATCTTAGGCTGATTGGCGAAGAATTCCAGCGCTTCCTGCACATCCATGTCCAGGACCTCGGCGATGGATTTCCCCTTGTAACGGCACTCGAGCGTTTCCGCCTGGAAACGCTGGCCTTTACAGACCTCACAGCTGACCCACACGTCGGCCAAAAAGTGCATGGAGATCTTCTTTTGGCCGTGCCCCTCACAGGCTTCGCAACGCCCCCCCTTGACGTTGAAGGAGAATCGCCCCGGCTTGTAGCCGCGCGCCTTGGACAGAGGAAGCTGGGCGAAGATCTCCCGAATCAGAGTGAAAACCTGCACGTAAGTCGCCGGATTGGAGCGCGGAGTACGGCCGATGGGGTCCTGATTGATGTCGATCACCTTGTCGACCTGGTGCACTCCGTTGATGCGTTTGAACGGGCCCACTCGCAATTGTCGGTCGGAGAGCCGGTTGGCGAGAGCCGGATAGAGCGTCTCGTTCACCAGCGAACTCTTGCCACTGCCCGAAACACCGGTCACTGCGGTGAACACTCCCAAAGGGAAGGAAACATCGAGGTTCTTGAGATTGTTCAGCCGCGCGCCTCTGAGGGTGATGGCCGCTCGACCCGGTTTTCTGCGCTGCTTGGGAACTTCGATCCGCAGCTTGCCCGTCAGGTAGGCTCCGGTCAGGCTTCGTGAAGAGGCGCGACGCAGCTTGGGAACGCTGCCCGAGAACACGATCCGTCCGCCATTGATACCGGCCCCCGGTCCGAAATCGACGACATGGTCCGCGCTCGCGATGGTCTCGGCATCGTGCTCCACCACGATCACGGTGTTCCCCATGTCCCTGAGATCCGCCAGAGTTTTCAAAAGGCGCGCATTGTCTCTTTGGTGCAGGCCAATCGAAGGCTCGTCCAGAATGTAGAGCACTCCCACCAAACGCGATCCGATCTGGCTCGCGAGACGGATGCGCTGACTCTCCCCTCCGCTGAGAGTCGGCGCGGCGCGATCGAGGGTCAGATACTCCAGTCCGACGTCGAGAAGGAACTCCAAGCGGGTCCTCACTTCCCGAAATGCGTCCTCCGCCACCTGCGCTTTCGATTTGGGAACTTTGAGTTTGGCGAAATAATGGTGCGCCTCCTCGATGGAGAGCCGATTCAACTCGGCGAGATTCAGCGCACCCAGCTTCACGGCCAAGCTCTCCGGGCGCAGCTTGCTTCCCTTGCACTCGGGACAAACTCCCTCGTGGAGAAACTGGGCGTAGTAGCGGCGACGACGCTCGCTGCGCGTCTGCCGCACGAGCCGCTCGACCTCGGTAGCGACCCCGACCACTCTACCCTCGAAGTCTCCGCGGAACCGCTCACTCTCGTAGCGGTAGGTGAGCGTGGTCTTCTCGTCGCCGTAGAGTAGGAGTTTGCGATCGCGCTTGGAGAGCTTCTTCCACGGGCGGTTCAAGTCGATAGAATAGTGTTCGGCGATCTGAAGCAGACGTTGATTCCACCAGCCCAGACTGTCCTTCTCCTCGAGATTGCCCATCAGTGCCAGCGCCCCCGCCATCACCGATTTCTCAGGATCCAGCACGAGGCGATCCGGGTCGGCCTGCAAGAGGGTTCCCAGACCGTTGCAGCTGGAACACGCACCCCTTGGAGAATTGAAGGAGAAGTGCTGGGGGATGAGCTCCTCGAAGGATATCCCGCAGTGAACGCAGGCGTAGTCCTCTCCCAGCAAGACCTCCTCGCCTTCCTCGCTCTCGGCCAGGAGCAGTCCGCCCGAGAGTCGCAGGGCGGTTTCGATGCTGTCCACCAACCGCGATGCGCTGGCCTTCCCCACCACGAACGCGGTCGATGAGAACCTCCAGGTCGTGGGTCATGGTCTTGCTGAGACGCGGGGCTTCGCCTTCCTGGAGATCGTGGTAGCCCCCGTCGATGCGCAGTCGAGTGAACCCTTCGTTGCGCAGCTTGCGCAAGAGCTCGCGATACTCCCCCTTGCGTCCGCGCACGAGCGGCGAATAGAGAATGAGGCGCGTGCCGGAGGGAAATTCCCGCAGGCGCTGCGCCATCTGTCCCGGAGTCTGCCGTCCCACTTTCCTGCCACAGCGGTGGCAGTGCTGCACACCGAGCCTGGCGAAGATGACGCGGAGATAGTCTTGAATCTCGGTGACGGTGCCGACCGTGGAACGGGGATTCCGGCTGGGGGCCTTCTGATCGATGGAGATGGCCGGGCTGAGCCCTTCGATGCGATCGACCTGCGGCTTCTCCATCTGACCCAAGAACTGCCGCGCGTAAGAGGAGAGGCTCTCCACGTAGCGCCGCTGCCCCTCGGCGTAGAGAGTGTCGAATGCCAGCGAGGACTTTCCGCTCCCGGAGACGCCCGTGAACACCACGAGCTCGTCGCGGGGAATCTCGAGGTCGACGTTCTTCAAATTGTGCTGACGCGCACCCTTGACGACGATGGTCTTCTTCATTGCTGCGACTGATGCTGCTTCATCAGCTGCTTGTAATTGGGAGGGCGCTCGTTCTCGGGAAGCAGGTCGTACCACCCCTCCCGGCGCGCGTAGCGGCGAGCGATGTCGTTTCTGGGATCGAGTTGGATCGCCCGGCCCACCCAATCGTGGAGCTGCTGTACTTTCTCGGGCGTATCCACCCCGCGTTTGATCAAAATCATGGCCAGACCCGCATATCCTTCCGCAATCGTCGGATCGATTTTCAGTCCCTTCGAGATGAGCTTCTCTCCTGCGTCGAGATCGTTGTTGCCGGAGAATTCGGCCAAGCCCATGCCGACCATTGCGCTGGCATTGTCTGGATCGAGCTTCAGTGCGCGGGTAAAGGACATCCTGGCCGTGACGAAGTTCCCCAGATAAACGTTGGACCAGCCCACACCCACTAGAGCGTCCACCGATTCGGGGGAGTCGCGGAGCATGTCCTTGAATGCGGCGGCCGCTGCCTTGAATTGACGGTGGCTCAAGAGGATCTTCGCATGCAGATTGCGGGCACTTTCGTTCTGTGGAGCCCGCTTTAGAATCCAGCCCAGTTCGTCGCTGGCGGCCTGGTCCTCTTGCTGATCGAAGAGAGCCTCGGCGTGCTGCAGGCGCAGAGAGATTTCCGTTTCGAGCAATTCATCCTCGGATACCCGCGTGAAATAAGAACCGAGGGCCAGGATCAGGATGATGCAGACGCTGAGCGCCAAGAGGGCCTTGCGTTGGCCCCCGCGCAAGGAGGCACTGATCGCGGCGATGCACACCCCGGAGAGCAACGCGAGCAGAGAAAGCACGGCCAATTCGAGGTTCGAGCCCAAAGGCCAGAACCAATCGACGAACACGAGAACCAAAAGGAAGACCGCAATCGAACGCGCCTCGCCGCGGCCCCGGAGAACCAAGAGACTGCTCAGACCCAGCGCGAACAGCGGAATCACTCCCAGCGAGATCCCCGGCGCGAGCAAGGGAATCTGCTTGCGCCAGAAGTGGAGCATCGCATCGCTCGGATGTACCGGGAGCAACACCGAAGATCCCAGTTGCGTGCTCCGCAGAAGAGGAAGCGCGAGGAGCAGCGCGATGAGGGCCCAAAGGGCCCAACCCAATCCTGAAATTCTCCCGCCGAAGCAGACGAGAGCCAGGCCGATCAGCAAAGCGAGGGTGAGCGCGACGTTTCCCGCCTGCAATCCGCTCAAAATGAGCGCGGGCCAACACACGGCGAGGACGATTCCCGCGCTCAGACCAGCCACCGCGCCGGCCACTGCCCGCGCGGTCCAGGCGACCGCGAGGACCAAGAAGTCCGAACAGAATGGCGGAGAGCGTCCTCGTGCCGTGCGCATCCGGAAAAAACTGCGGATTCACCGAAGCCGGCAAGGACGCAAGGCGCAGGAAGATCGCCAGGGCCAGAGGCAAGAGCAAAAGCCAGACCGGGCCCTTTCTTATCTCCGCCGCGAACTCCCGCTCTTGGCTGTTGGATTCCCTTTCGCTCATTTCAGCTCTCTCTTCGGCAGATCGGCCGATTCTCGGATGTGAAGTTGGGGCCATGGAATGGCGAAGGATGCGCCCGCTCGACGGCGACGGAACCCGAAGCTCAGATCTCCTCGATCGACGAAGCCGGAACCCAGCCGATCAAGTCGCCGCCCAGATGGATCCGAGTCCACTGGGGCCTCTGCGTGTCCACGAAGACTCGCAGACCTTCGTGGATCTTAAAGGATAAATTGTAGTTCTCGCCAGGTCCACTCCGCACGTCGACTTCGGTCGTGGTGACGATCGCCGCCCGATGGCGCAGTTGATTGTCGGCATGGACGAGCGTCATCGTCGAGCACACGGCGAAGAGGCAGCAGAGGGCCCAGATCATGCCGCGTCCTTTGAGCCACGACGGGCGCCACCAAGCGCGCAGGGCTCCCACCAGAGCCAAGAGCAGCCAGAATCCCAGGGCGGCCCCGGTCCATTCGTCCAGACTGAAGTGGGAGTAAAGCCAGACCAGCGGCTTCAGGAACAATGGAATCGAGAGCGGGGCAAGGGCCTCGTCCTTGATCAATGCCTTCGCCTGCTTGAGGTTCTCGCGAGCGGCCGAGTTCCGTGGATCGCGCAGAAGGGCTCTACGGTAGTAGAGGATGGCCTTGCCCACGCTGCCCTTCTTGAACCAGGCGTTACCCAGATTGTAAAACAAAACCTCGTGGTTGAGCCCGGCATCGATCGCGGCTTGATAGTTTTCGATGGCGCCGTCGTAATCTCCCGCTTCGTAGGCGTGATTTCCCTGTGCCGCCAGGGACTGTGCCTTTGCCAAATCTTCCGCGCGCGCACCGACCACAACGATCGAGAGAAAGAGCGCGGAAAGCGCGAGTCGTCGAGCGAGTTCAACCACGGCCCAACTCCTTTTCCAAATCCAGCAAAAGGGACCGCGCCTCGTCGCTGAGCCCGGACCCTTCCGCGGCCGCGGCGAAGCGCGCCTCGTCACAGTGGTCGAGCAAGTTCGTCACTCTCCTCTTCAGATCTTCGTCGGCACCCCTCGACTCCAACCATTCCAACAGCTCGGCACGGGTGAGTCCAGAAACCGGCCGGCGGGCCTTCGCCCCGAACCAGATCATGAGCGCCTCGCTCGCCCGCTGCGCATCGCTTCCCTCGGCGGAGAGACGAGAGCTGGCGAGCTTGCGCGCCTGGCTCGCGCGGTGGCCCAGTGGGTCGGCCAGAAGTCGCCGGCGCCGCGTGGCGAGAGCAATCGAGGCGAGCCACAAAAGAGGAGCCAGAGCTCCGAGGACCCAGGTCGATCGGCGCAGAACGAGCGGGCCCGGGTAGGGCTTGAGGTTGCCACTCACAGCTTGGATGTGCAGGATGTCCTGCCCCAGGATCGCGATCTCCGTTTTGCCTCCGGTGGCAAAGGAGGAAATGGGGGCCTCGTCCGAGGGAGAAACCTCGATCGTCACCGGCTTGGTCCTCAGATGCAGATAGCGCCGCTTCTTGGTGTCGAAGTAGACGTAATCGACCGGGGGAATGGTGTAGTTTCCCTCCTTCTGAGGAATGAGCAACTTGTCCACCTTGAGGCTGCCCCGCAGGACCCCGCCCGAGGGCCCGGAATCCAAAGAGGAACCGGAATCGTGTTGGCGAAAATTCGACATCTGGGGAAGTTCGGGCTTGTTGGCGGCGGCCAAATAGCCGCTTCCGGAGAGCAAAAGTGAGACCGTGAGCGCGTCGCCCACTTTGAGGCTCGTTCGATCGGTCTTCATGCTCAGCTGCAGGTCGCTCCCCACCGTTCCCGCGAAACCGGCCGGTGCGCCGGGGGGCAGCTCTTTCACGTAGACCGGAATGGAGGGCGCGCGCAGGGTGATGTCGCCCCGAGGCGCCTGCCGGCGAAAGAACGAACCAAAAGGATCCTGGGGAATTCTGACCACCGCTTCGCCGATCGTGAGCTCGCCGCTTCGCGTGGGGAAGAGCGCATAGAGAATCTGCGTGATGTCGTAGGGATACCCCTGGACATTCATCGTACTGTGGCGTTCTGGTGGCAGATCTTCGCGCCAGAAACCCTCGGTGGTCGGAGGCGTGTACTGCGGCGAATCGAAGACTCCCCCGCGCATCCCGCGATAGAAGGTGAAGGTGAGCACGACCTGCTCGCCGACCACAACCGTATCTTTGTCCACCGTCATGCTGACGAAGTAATCGTCTCCCGGTCCGCCCGAGCGCGTGCTCCTGGATCCCTTCGATTTCGGCGCGGTCGACGAAGTGGAGGGACTTCGATTTTGGGTGGGAGCGTTCGGGGATCCGGCCGGCACGACCTCCAGCGGAATTTGCTTGGTATGATAGGTGTTCCCGTCCGCCACCACCGCGATGGGCGCCAGCTGGTATTTCCCCGGTTCCAGGGGTCTCAAGTACCAGGTATAGGTGTGACTGGCGTGGACTTTGCCGTTCACGAAACTGAAGCTCTGGCTCGTCCCGCCACCGTAGACCTCGAAGGGACCGAAGTCGGGAAGCTGCGGATCCTCGATCTTGCGCACCTCTCCTTCGATGTTCAGAGTCAAAACCACCTGCTCTCCCACCGCGAGCTTCGAGCGATCCACCGCGGCGCTGCAGGACACGGCGGCCGAGGCGCGCAAGGAGTTGCCGCACAAGAGTAGCGCGCCCAGCAGGAACCCCAGCCAGAGCCTCCGCCGATCGGGTGCGATCCGTCTACCAATCATGTTTGCTCTTGTTCTCCGTCTTTCGCAGACGCCTTTGGATGGAACGCCGTAACTCTTCCTCGTCGTGGTCGAGCGCATTGAGCAGGCGTAGGGCCTCGGCCGGGCTCATCACTCCCACCTTGGTCGCCATGCTATCGGACATGGCGGCCTGCGTCGAGTCAGGGCGGGCCGGCTGTTGCATGGTGCTGTCCTGCTCCGCAGACTGCTGCTCCTGTTGCTTGTCCTTTTTCTGCTCGTCCTGCTTGCCCTGCTCATTCTGCTGCGAATTTCCCGCTTGCTCCTGCTGTTTTTGGTCCTGTTGGGAATTCTTCTGCTGCTGCGATTTGGAATCCTTGCTCTGGTTCTGCTCCTGATCCTTGCCTTGCCCCTGATCCTGCTGCTGTTGCTTTTGATCCTGCTTCTGGTCGCCCTTTTGATCCTCGTTCTGCTTCTGATCGGACTTTTGCTTTTCCTCCTTCTGCTTCTCGAGCAAACGCTGTGCGAGCTCGAGATTGTGCAGGAGGTTTGGGCTGGGCTTGCCGGCCAAGAGAGCCTTCTGGTAGAGAGAGAGGGCCTGGGCGGGGTCCTTCTTGGCCAGGGCGACATTTCCCGCGTTGTACAGCGCTTGCTGGTCCTGCTGGGGATCATCGGAACTCGACGCGGCCAAGAACTGGCTCATCGCCCCCTTGAGATCCCCGTCGGCATACAGGGCCTCACCCATCCCCATGCGATAGTCGGGATCCTGAGGACGGTAGGCTTGAGCGCGGGCATAGTTTTCGATGGCCGCCTTGGAGTCTCCTTGCTTCAGCTTCTCGCCCGCCTTCTCCGCCGCGCGGCGGGCCTTTTGGAGAGGATCCCAGGCCCGCGCGGAGCTGCTCTGGAAGAGACAGAGCAACAATGCCGAGAGCAAGAGGTGCCGCGCGCGAAACTTCATTCTCCTCTCCTTCGGTCGCTGAAAAGGGGCTCCAGGAGCAACAAAAGCAGCGCGGCCGACAGGGGCCAGGCGTAGCGCTCCTGATACGAGGTAACCCGCGTCGCTTGATAAGCGCGACTCTGCAGGGAGTTCAAACCAGCGCTCAATCGGGCCAGGTCCAGGCCGCCACTCCCGGCTCGCACATAAATACCCCCGGTGTCCCGCGCGAGTTTCACCAGAGGTTCTTCCTTGAGATGGGTCATCACCACTTGCTGGTTCTCATCGCGCAGGAAACCCTGTCTCTGATGATGATCGTCGTAGACGGGGATGGGCGCTCCCCCCGCGCTGCCCATGCCGATGGGAAACACCACGACCTGGGATTCCTGCAATTTACGCGTGATCTCGTCCAGACCGCCCGCGAAGTCCTCCCCGTCGGTCACCAGAATGACGGCCCGGTATCCCCCCTTTTCCTCCCGAAAGAGCTCGAGAGCGGTGCGCATGGCGGCTTCGATGTTCGTGCCCTGACTGCCGATCATGGTGGGATCGGCCTGGGACAAGAATAGCCGCGCCGCCGAGTAATCGACGGTGAGGGGACACTGGGGAAAGGCGGCGCCGGCGAAAAAGACGAGTCCCACGCGGTCCCCGTGAAGGCCGTCCATGAGGTCGGACAACTCTGCCTTGGCCCGCGCAAGACGGCTGGGTTTGATGTCCTCGGCCAGCATGGATTGTGAAATGTCCAAGGCAATCACCACATCGCTGCCCTTTTGTTCCACTTCCACCTTGTTGGCTCCCCACTGGGGCCGGGCTGCGGCCAGAATCAGCTGGGAGAGAACCAAGAGCAGTAGGGCCGCCCGGCCCATGCGACGCCGCTCCCTTCGACCCTGGACCAGCTTTCGTTCCAGCGAGGAGCCGGTGAACGCGATGGTCCTGCGGCGAGCCGACTCGCGCGCGAAGTAGTAGATCAGCGCGAGCAGGGGCAAGACCCAAAAGAGCCAGAGAATTTCAGGATGCGCGAATCGCACGGCTCTCTCCTAGGGCAAGACGCGATAAACGGTGGCCGAGAGAATCAGCTCCAGCAACAAGAGCGCGATGGCCGGCAAGAGGAAGAGACTCGCCAGCTGCCGGTAGTCGGTGTAGATCGTCGTCTCCACCTTGCTCTTCTCCAGCGAATCGATGACCTCGAAGATCTGAGCGAGGCTCTCGCCGCTTCGAGCACGGAAATACTGACCGCCCGTCTGCTTGGAGATCTTTCGCAGCAGGGCTTCATCGATCTGGGTCTTGATCTGCGTGTAGCGTCGACCGAGCACGGGATGATCCACCGGATACGGGGCGGTACCTTCTTTTCCTATGCCGATGGAGTAGATTTTCACTCCCAGACTCCGCGCCGCTTCGGCCGCCGTGCTGGGATCGACGGTGGGCACGTTGTTCACACCGTCGGTCAGGAGTATGAGAATACGGCTCTTGGCATCACTGCGGGCCAGACGCTTCACCCCGGTGGCGATGCCCAGTCCGATCGCGGTTCCGTCCTCGATGAGACCCACCTGTACCTCGTCCAGGAAACGTTTCAATACCCCGTAATCCAGGGTGAGGGGGCATTGCGTGAAGGCCTTGGCCGCGAAGACTACCAGTCCGATGCGATCCTGTTTGCGTCCGTCGATGAACTTGCGGATGACGTCCTTGGCCACGGCCAAGCGATCATCGGGCTGAAAGTCCAGGGCTCGCATGCTTCCGCTGATGTCCAAAACCAGGCAGATGTCGATCCCCTTGCCCTCGATGACCTGGGTGTGATTCGCGATGACTGGTCGCGCCAGGGCTCCCACGGCCAGCGTGACCGCCAGCAGTCGCAGGGCGAAGGGGAGCCCACTGGTTTTGGCGCGACGCCCCGCGGGGAGGGAAGAAAACAGGGAGAGTCCGCTGTAGCTGATGGTGGCCCTGCGCCCGGCGAAGCGGCGCAGAAACCACAGGAGGAACCACGCAATCGGAATCAAGACGAGGAGCCAGGGATGCAGGAAACTCATCCGCCTACCTCCTGCAGCTTGACCAGAGCCCGCACGCTCTCTTGCGTGGTGTAGACGGGCTCGACTTTCGTGTCGTGAATGAATGTCCGGGCTGCTTCGAGCCACTCCCTGGCCTGGTGCTCGGTGGGACGACCGCGAGCGAACTTGATTTCGTCCGCCTGCTGCAAAAGCTCGAGCGCGCTGATGAACAACTCCTGCTGGTATCCGGCGGCGAGGAGGCGATCCTTCATCTCGTTGACGGTCCAATCCAGCGCCGGAACGCGGAATCTGCCCGCGAGATAGGCCCGCAGAGCATGGCTCACCGCCACGTAATAGGCGTCGAATTCACCATCGCGAAGCAGTTGCGAATCCTCGATCTCTTGCAGCTTGCGCAGCGCAGTGATGTGCGCCGCTTCCGCCAAGAGAGGGAAGGCCGCGACCGGAGTCTTCCCACGGCCCAGCCAGCGAAAAGCCAGATACGCCAGTGGACTCAAGAGAAGCAGGATCGCGGCGATGGTGGGCCACCAGGTGGGCCGCAGGATTCCGATGCTCTGCAGAGGCCGGGGCGCGGGCAGAGAGTCGGGATCCATGGTGGCGGGAACCGCGAAGAACAGAGTGTCGCTGCTCCCGGGAAGGGTCGTCCCCACCATTCCCACCTGCAGGGGAATCAGGGTGAAGCGTTTGGGATCTTCGGTGGGCCGTATCGCAGCGTGAATTCCGATGGGGAATTCGCTGCTATCCTTGGCCGCGTGATCGAGGGTGAGGGTCGCGCGCTCGCCGAGATGAGGGACGGGAGGATCCAGGCGCATCTCTTCTTTGCCGGCGGCGCCGAGCACGATGGAAAGCAGCACCAGGAGAAGCGAAGGCATCCTCTTCATCAGCGTCGCTTTCCCCGTCGCGCGAAGAAACGCAGGAGCGGATCGATCACCGGTTGGGTCACGTCGATCTCGATGAGATCGCAGCCCGCGCGCCGCAGACCTCGCTTGACCTCCTGTTGTCGATCGCGAGCCCGCTCCGCGAACTTGGAGCGGAGATTGGCGTCGGAAGAGTCCACCAGCAGAAGTTCTCCGGTCTCCGCATCCTCGACCTGGATGAGTCCGACCGCAGGAATCTCGCGCTCGCGCGGATCCACCAAATGGATCGCGGTGAGATCGTGGCGCCTTGCCGAAACCAAGAGGTCCTTCTCGTAATCACGCGCCAAGAAGTCGCTCATCAGAAAACACACGGCCTTGCGCTTTTGAACCCTATTGAGGGTCTGCAAGGCCACGCGTAAATCGGTGCCCTTCGCACTGGGCTCGAAGTACAGCAGTTCGCGGAGCAATCTGAGGGCGTGGCGCCGCCCCTTGGCCGGCGGCACGTACAATTCGACTTTGTCGCTGAAGAGAATCAGGCCGACCTTGTCCCCGTTGCTGACGGCCGAGAACGCGAGGAGGGCTCCCATCTCGGCCAGCACCGCGCCCTTGCTGCGGCGTCCGCTGCCGAAGCCCTCCGAGGCCGAAAGGTCGGCGAGCAGGAGGATGGTCAGCTCTCGCTCCTCCTCGAACTGCTTCACGAAGGGTGAACCCTGACGCGCGGTCACGTTCCAGTCGATCGAACGCACGTCGTCCCCTGGTTCGTACTCCCTCACCTCCCGGAACTCGACGCCTCTTCCCTTGAAGACGGAGTGGTACTCCCCGCCAAAGAGTTCTTCGACGGTACGGCGCGTACGGATCTCGAGCCGCCGCACCTGGTCGAGCAAGTCGGCGGGAATCCCACTGCCACGAGCTTTCGTGTCGGGCGAATTCCGCTCCACCTTGAGGTCCTGTCCTGCCTAGGGTACTTCGATGTGATCGAACAGCGAGCGAACGATGTCCTCACTGGTGAGCTCCTCCGCCTCCGCTTCGTAGCTCACCGAAATGCGGTGCCTGAGCACCGAGGGGCCCACCGTCTTGACATCTTCGGGAGTCACGAAGCCCCGACCGCGCAGGAAGGCGTGAGCCTTGGCGGCCCGCGCGAGGTAAATCGAAGCGCGCGGGCTGGCACCATAGGAAATCAGCGCGGAGAGCGAGAGGTTGTATTCCTTGGGATCGCGACTCGCCCTCACGATGTCCAGGATGTACTCCTTGATCTTGTCGTCCAGATAGATGGTTTGAACCAGCTCTCGCGCCTTTAGAAGTTGCTCGCGCTGCAACACCGGCTGAATCTGCGGCGGATCGGCACCCACCATGAGGTCCATGATCCGCCGCTCCTCATCGCGCTTGGGATAGTCCACCAGAATCTTGAGCATGAAGCGATCGACCTGAGCTTCGGGAAGAGGATAGGTCCCCTCCTGCTCGATCGGATTCTGGGTAGCGAGAACCAGGAAGGGCTCTTCCAACTTGTATGTCGTCTCGCCGAGGGTGACCTGGAGCTCCTGCATCGACTCTAGCAGTGCCGACTGCACTTTTGCCGGAGCGCGATTGATCTCGTCCGCCAGGATGACGTGCGAGAAGATGGGTCCCTTCTTCACCGTGAACTCGCCGCGCTTCTGGTCGAAAATCAGCGTGCCCAAGAGGTCGGCGGGCAAGAGATCGGGAGTGAACTGAATTCTTTGAAAATCGGTGCCCAGCGACGCAGCCAGAGAGCGCACCGCCAGAGTCTTCGCCAGTCCGGGAACCCCTTCGAGCAGGATGTGTCCTCCGGTGAGCAAACCGAGCAAGAGCCCCTCGATCATCGTCCTCTGCCCGACGACCGCCCGCCCCACCTGGTCCATGACTTCCTGCACGAAAACGCTTTCGGATTCGACCCTTGATTGGATCTCCTTTACCTGATTATCCACCTTGAGAGCGCCTCCACTGGCTGTGAGAGTAAAGCGACGAGGGACCGAAGCTATACGTCCCCACGATCGCTGAGGTTCCGATTGCCGGAGAGGACGAATTGGGACCTGACGATCCGAATCGTCTCTGGAACTACCGCCGCTCAGGGTGGTACTCTAAGCTTCGAATTGCGCGTCGGCAACGTCTGCCGGCCCAGAGGAGCCCCTGCATGCGTATGAGACCCGAGAAAATCCAGGATCTCGCCTCCAAAGTGGTGGAGATGCTGCGCGAGGACCCGCGCGTCGAACTCCACGCCACCGAGAACGCGATCCGGGTTGCGATCGGCAGTGCGATCCGTGACGATCTGCAAGAAGAGGACGAAATCGACCGCGAGGTGGAAGAACTCCTCAGTCGCCACGCGCGCGAAATCGAAAAGGAAGACATGGACTTGAGCGAGCTGCGCCTCAAGTTCAAGAGGCAGATCGCCAAGCAGCGCGGCTTCATCATTTGAGGGTGTCCATGCGGTTCAGCGAAGAAAGAATCGAGAAGATCGCCAGCGACATCGTCGACCGGCTCGCCGAGGAAGAATTGGTGGATCTTTTGATCGACGAAGAAGAGTTGGCCCATCTGATCGGCGCTCTCCTCCTCTCGGATCTCGAGATGGAAAACAAGATCCGTCGCGAAGCCATCGAATGGCTGCAACGCAATCGTCCGCATCTCGAACCAGGGACCGACGCCTGGTCGATCGAGCTGGAGAGGAAACTGGAAGATCTCGCCATCTCCAAAGCCTACGTGCTTCCCTAGGCAACGAAGGCTCAATGCGCATCCTCTTCGTCTCGCCCTATCTCCCCCACGGCGCCATCGGGCACGGCGGCGGCACGGTCATTTTCGAACTCTTGCGGTGTCTCGCCCGCAGCCACGAGATCTGTCTGCTCTGTTTCCAACGCGAAGGGGAGCGGGGCAAGGAGCGTGAACTCGTCGAGGCCGGAGTCAAAGTGGAACTCATCCCCTACCGCTCCGGCGAGGACAGGGGGCTCAAGAGAGTATTTACCGTTCTGGATCGCACACTGCGAATCCTGTTTTCCGCGTTCAGCGGCCGGCCCTACCGTTCGGTGCGGTATTCCCACCGGGGGATGAAACAGCGTTTGCTTCGCCTCGTGCGCGAATGGGGGCCGGATGCGGTGCAGGTGGAGTTCTTCGCCATGGCGCCCTATGCACGAGAGATCCTGCGGTACAAAGCCGAGGCTTCAGGGGAAGGTCCCCTGGTGGTCCTGAGCACGCACGAAGTCGAGAGCTTGGTGCGACTCCGCCGTCTGATGGACGCCAAGAACTGGCTGTCACGCAGTATCGCTTCGCTGCGACTGAGGCGCATTCGTCGCTACGAATGCAGGGCGATCGGCTGGGCGGATCGCGTGCTTTGTGTTTCCGAGCAGGACCGCCAAGTTCTGCTTGGTCTCAGCGGCTCGAATCGGCTCTTCACCCTGCCCCTGGGAGTGCCCCTCGCGCGGTTGCCCGAAGCGCTTCCGAATTTCGATGCTCCGCCGCGGATCCTTTTCGTGGGGAGCTTCGCGCATCCTCCCAATCGGCAGGCCGCCGACTTCATCGTGAAGGAACTGGTTCCCGCGTTGCGCAGGGAACAGCCCGCGCTGGTTTGTGAAATCGTGGGAAGAAACCCGCCCGCCGATCTGCGGGCCGCGGCGGAGGCCAGCCGGGGTGCAGTGATGATCCATGGATTCGTTCCCGAGCTCGAGCCCGTCTTCGCCCGGGCCTGGCTCTTCGTGGCTCCGTTGTTTTCCGGCGGAGGGATCAAGATCAAGATTCTCGAAGCCCTGGGCCGCGGATCGCCGGTGCTCACCACGCCCATTGGTCTGGACGGAATTGACGCGCCGGTGGGAGAGGCCGTGGGCTGCGCGGGCGATGCCGCGCAATTCATCCAGCAGTGCGGCAGCCTCCTGTCCCGTCCGGAGCTTCTCTCCTCGTGGGGACGCAAGGGACGCGAGTATATCGCCCACAACCACGACTGGCCCCTCTTGGCTGACAGACTCTGTAAGATCCTGGCCGAAGAATGAAAAGGGGCCGGCTCCCTCCGTGCCGGCCCCCCGAGTTTTGCGACGAAAGAGAAGCGCTCGGCGACTACTGCTGGAAGTCGTAGTCGAGCCAGATGTCGTTGCGCTGCCCCTTGAAAGCCTCGATCGGACTGTCTGCCGAAGCGTAGACCAGCCGGTTGGAACTGTTGGGATCGTAGGAAGGATTGACTTCGTCCTGGCGCGTGAACACCAGCTCGCGCTGGTTGCTTCCATCGCCGTCCATGATCCACAGCGAGCGATCCCGCAGCGAAGTGGTCATGTTCCTGCGCGTGCTCACGAAGACGATCGACCCGCCGTCGGGAGACCAGGTGGGATCGAAGTTCTCTTCGGGGAGGAAACTGGGGCCGATCCCATCGTTGTTGGCGAAGGTGAGGCGCCGCATGTTGAGATCCAGTACGGCTCCGGGTGCATCCGGATCGAAGTCGATCAAGTAGAGATCGCGTCCGTTCGTGCCGCCAACCCCACGATTGGAGGTGAAGACGATCGTGCGGCCGCTGGGAGCCCAGGCGCAGTCCCCTTCCTTGGAAGACCCCGAGGTGAGCTGGTAGACTTCTTCGGTGTTCACGTTCATGGCGAACACGGCCTGGGGTTCGAAGACGTCGGGAATGGGAGGAACCGCGGTGGCACTGCCCGGCTTATAGTAGTAGCGGCTGAAGAGCAGCCACTGACCGTCGTGGGACCAGGCGGGATCGTTGAAGAAGTATTCTTTGCCTTGCGGGTTGCCGATGAAGTGAGCGCTCGTCACCGGGACCGCGTCGCTCTGCGAAAGATCCACGTCACAGAGGTAGATGCGGTCACGGCGATCGGAGTTCTGGATGACCACTGCGAACTGCGAGCCGTTCGTGGGATTCCAGACCGGCTGTGACTTGCCCCGGATGTTGGGATCGAACTGCACCGTGCCGCCGGTGGAGAGGTCCGAAGTCAGAGTTCCAAAAACCACTTTGCGAAACGCGGCCTCGGTCAGCGTATCGGGCATGCTGGTCGTCGGATACGGCCTCAGGTTGCTGGGGATGTTGATGACCGCAATGTCCCGCGCGTTCTTGTCGTCGTCGATCTCGGGATCGAAGGGCCAATCGGTCGAAAAAATGACGGTGAATCCATCCGGATTGAGCGAGGGCTCGCGATGAAAAATCGTTGCGGTGTCTGCAGTGACGATCAACTGGATTCCGGGTTGAGTGAACGTTTCTTCCGTGGTATCCGCGCAGCCGCTTGCAAACCAGGCCACTGCCGCCCCCAAGACAAGACACACGCCGAGACGCCCCAAGCGCTCCGCTCTCCACATAGTGGCTCTCCATCTTTGCTGAAGTGGTACGGGACGCACCTTCGCGTCCCAATCCGCCAAAAGGCACTACAAATTAAGGGAATGCGGCCATACTTGTAAACCCGTAGCTAGAACTCTATCCCGCTTGTTCGAGATTGGACTTGGCCAGGGCGTTTTCCGGGTCCTTTTCCAGGATTTGACGCCAGATCCGCTTGGCCTCCTCCTTCTTGCCCAGCTCGAGCAGAATCACCGCCTGCAGGTTTGCCAGATTCAGGTCCTCCGGATCCAGTTCCACCCCCTTGCGAGCCGCCTCCAGGGCCCGGGGCAACTCACCTCTCTCCCGCCGCGTCATGGCGACCACCCCCCAGCTCTGAGCGAGCTGAGGCGGGTGACGCCGGGCCAGAGCCTCGATCGAATCCGCTTGTGCCAAGCTCTGCCAGGCCAGCAGGAGGTTGTAGAGCGACTTTTGAGGCGGCTGCTTCCCCGCCACCGCCATCCGCAGCCAGGGCACGGCCTCCTTGGCCTTCCCCTGAGCCAGGAGGAGACTTCCCGCCGCGGCCGCGCAATCCAGGGCGGTGCTGTCGCGCCCCGCGCAGCGCTCGTACCAGGAGATCGCCGCATCTTTTGAGTTGGCACGAACGAGTTCGGCCAGCCGCCGGGCCGTGTCGGCGCCGGGATGCTCCTTCTCGAGCTGCGTCCACAGCTTCCACGCTTGGGTGGTGTCCTGGCTCGCGTCGGCCAGCCGGGCCCGCTGACGCAGCACCCGCAAGTCGTCGGGAGCCATGCGCCGCGCCACCTCCAACTGTTCCTTCGCCTCGGCGAGGCGATGATAGTCCAGGTAGCCGGCTCCCAGGGCGAGCCTCGGTTCCAGCTCCTGGGGAGCAAGCTCCACCGCGCGTCGATATTCCGCCATGGCGCGGCCGGTGCGGCCCAAGGCCTGCAGAGACTTGGCCAGATTCATGTGCAATTCGTAGAGAGAATCTTCGGCGCGGAGTCCTTCCTCGTAGGCCGCGACCGCCTCGCGATGCCGCGCGAGCTGCGCCAACACCAGGCCGCGGAGATTCCACAAGCGGGGCGTGGTGTCCTTGCTTCGCAGCGAGTCCTCGAAGACGCTGAGGACTCGCGCGTAGTGCCCCGCCTCGAACTGGGCGGTGAGCCGCGCCAGAAGTGCCTCCCGCGCGCGGGCCGCATCGTAACGGTCACCCGCGAAGCCCGCCCCCGCCATGAAGAAAAGGAGAAAGCTGAGCGCGCCCAGGCCAAAGACCCAAGGGCGGCCGAAGGGCGCACGCCGGCCCGGTTTGACCCTCGCTGAGCGACTCGTGTACACTCAGTGTGTCTCCTCTCTCAGAATTCGGGGAGAACTCAAATCGCGGTCCATTCCATGACTGAAGCTCAGAACATCGGGCGCGGGCGCCGCCGCCTGATCCCGTCGTGCGCAATCTACGCTCTGCTGCTGCTTCTGGCGAGCGCGCTCCCGGCGTACGCGCTGGTTCATTTTTCCTTCGAAGGCCCCTACGTCTACCAAAAGGGTCAGACCATCAAGGACCACGCCCTCCTGCAAATCGATGGACACTGGCACTGCATCTTCATTCACGCACCGAGCTCAGCCGGCAGTAGCGCGGAAAACCAGCTGGGACACGCCCGCAGCGAGGACCTGAGGAACTGGGAGTTTCTCGCGCCCGCCCTGAGCGCGGGACCCGAGGCCTGGGACGCGCGCAACGTGTGGGCGCCGCAGGTTCTGCCACAGTATCCCCTGAACTCGGCCTACTCCTTGATGATCTACACTGGAGCGGATAGCCGAGTCGTTCAGCGTACCGGTTTCGCCTTCACCACTTCCAAAGAGCTGCTGAACTGGCACAAATACGACCTGAACCCCGTACTCGAGCCCGACTCCACCCTGTATTCGTGGGCGCCCAGTCAGAATTTTTCGTCCTTCCGTGACCCCTTCTACTTTTACTACCAGGGCCAGCACCACCTTCTGCACACAGCTCAACTGCGCACCCCCAACGGTGATCGCGGCTGCATTCATCACGCGGTCAGCGACAATTTCAAGAACTGGACCGAACTCGAGCCGCTGCTGGTGCACAACGGGAGCCCGGCGGACCAGTGGCGCGATCTGGAATCGGTGCAACTGTACGAATCCGGCGGACAGTGGCATCTCTTCTACAGCGAGTTCGACAAGGTGGGCGTGTACCACCTGCGCAACCAAACTCTCATCGGGGGTTGGGACATGACGCAGGCCGAGCTGATCGACGAAGGACAGGCGCCGGAACTCGTGCCGCTGGGCGCGGGCTCGTTCCTTTTCTCGCGATACACGGCCGACACGGTCGCTTTCGATCAAGAGGAACTTTGGGTGGTCCGCGTGGACACGCTGCGCATCGATCCACAGAGTGGAACGGCATCGATCGTACCCTGCGAGGTTCTGGCCGCCGACTGGCCACAGCGCTCCGGCACCGCCTTCGAAGCGGCTCCGACCTTCGGCGACAATTCAGCCTACCGCGGAGACACCCCGACCGCGCCGGTGGGGCACGGCTATCTCTCCAGCGGCGAATACTACCAGGGACCACTCTCGGGAAGAGGCGTACCGGGACAGAGCCAGGACGATGCGGCCACTGGCTCCTTGAAGTCGCGCAGCTTCGTCCTCCAGGGAATTCGCATGGATCTGCTCGTGGGCGGAGAGAACGACCCCGACTGTTTCGTGGCCCTGATGGACGCGGTGGCGGATACCGCCCTCTTCGTGGCTCATGGGCCCGGGGGGCCCAACTGCAGCCCCTGAGCTGGGACATCTCCCCGCTGGCGGGTACCAGCGCCTATCTCTGGGTCGAGGATGCCTCGACTCTTCCTGGCGGCAGCATCAGCGTGGATGAAATCGTCGAGATCGGCGACCCGACCTCCGCTCCCCCTGCGCCGAACGCGCGCAAGGGACTGCTCTTGGCCAATCATCCCAACCCCTTCAACCCTCGTACCGTTCTGCGCTGGCGTCAGGAGGAATTTTCGCAGGCGGAGCTGTGGATCGTGGACCAAAAGGGGCGCATGGTGCGCAGGTTCGGTCCGACTGCCTCCGCCGCGGGAATTCACGAGAGAGTGTGGACGGGAATCGACGATCGTCAGCGTGCGGTGGCGAGTGGCGCCTACCGGGTGCTTCTGCGATTGGACGGAGATCTCGTCGACAGCCGCGCGATCACTCTGCTTCGCTAGGTGGACTCACCACGGTGGAGCGAGGTGTTTCACGCGCTCTGGGGAAACAGGTACTGGTTCCAGCTCTCGGAGGTCCGCCCCTTACCCCAGGGGAGCGCGAGGACCCACCGCGGCCGCTGAGGCGCTCTCATCAATTTCATGCCCGCTTCCTCGGGAAGCTGATTGCCCTTGCGGTTGTTGCAGGGCAAGCAGGCCGCGACGCAGTTCTCCCAACTGTGCGCTCCTCCGTGAGGATAGCGCTTGGTCTTGCGACTGCGCGGGACGACGTGATCCACGGTGAGCGCGATGTCGGTTGCGCCACAGTACTGACACGTCCACGAATCGCGCGCCAGGATGTTCCGCTTGTTGAAGCGCACGCGCAGGGTTCGATAGACACGATGGGCGATGGAGATGAGCAAGCGGATGATCACCGGACAGTTCAATCTGAGATGCTCGCTGTGCAGGATCCGTCCCGACTCCTCCTCCACCACGACCGCCTTCCCCAGCGCGAGCAAGCTCAAGGCACGGCGAACCGGCACCACGTTCACCGCTTGGTATCCCGCGTCGAGAACGAGAACTGGAGTGCTCAGGTCGCCGATCATGAGGAGTATCCTAGCTCGATTTTCAACCAATCCGCAAGAGCCAGACTCGCGCGAGACGTCTCCCTTCAACGTTCGTGGGGCATCCTCTCCTCGGGAGCGATGAAGTAGGTGTTCCCCGAGTAGGCCAGGAAATTCGATACCCGGCTGGTGTAGATGCAGGCGAACTCCCTGACCTGCCGGCCAAAACGGCTGTTCTCGTTCCCCTCGCGGAAGAGGGAGCCCCAATGCGGGTTGTGACCTTCCATGATGACCCTCGAGAGTTCGGCCATGCGCTCCTTGTACTGCGCGCTCATGTAGTCGAGTCCCTCGAGCACGCGCTTCATCCCCTCGCGGTGACGCCTTCTTTCCTTGGGGTCCAGCCCGATCCAGGTGTCCATCTCCGGCAGACGATACGCCAGATGCCGGACGGAGGAATCTTCGACCCTGCCGTTCTCCTGATCCCCGTCGAGGGTCTCCAAGAGAAAACGAAGGTGATCGCGGTCGAGAGCCAGGTCCTGTTGCCGCGCCATGAGACCGTTGAGTTCGCGCCGCTGATACAGGAGACGGCGATTGGCCGCGACTTCCTGTTCCAGCTCCTGGACGATCATCGCGGTACGCCAACCCACGGTCTTCTTGCTCTTGAGAATGTCCCCATAGGTGTGGTCACCGAAATACAGCACCTGATCGCCATTGGCGCCGAGAAAGCGCTCGACCCAGTTGGCGTTGCCTCCGCTGAAATAGAACTCCCCCCGTCCCGGACACTCGGGGGTGGGGATGACTTCGGGCTGGCGCTTCTCCAGAAAGAAGTCCGGCTTCTTGGCGCTGACCACGACCAGATCGAAGAGCTGCTTCCAGTTGTCCTCGCCTTGTCCGAGCAGATAGTCCATGACCGCTTCGGTGTAGGAATGCTCGCTGTTGGTGAGCAGGAAGACCTTCTTCCCCAGGGCTCGAAAGCGCAGCAGCGTGGCGGCTAGGTCCGGATCCCACACGAAGTAGCGCGAGAGGTCCTTGACGATGATGGACTTGAGAGATCCATCCCGATGTGCCTTGTCCACGCAGGCCCTGACGTCGTCGAAAATCTGGTTGGGCTTGAGGTGGGAGAGCTGGCTGTCGGGATCGTTGTGCCTGAGGTCCATGAGCGCCGAATACAGCGAGCCCTCGGGCATGCTGAACAGAGTGTCGAAGCTCTGGTAGCGGTCGCTCCTGAGGTTCACGCGCGAACGACGATACAGCTTCTTGCGTTCGTCGCGGTCCAGGGTGTGCCCACCGTGCATCGCTTTCGCGATGTAACCGTGGAAGTCCATTTTCAGGATGTTGCCGTGGCGCTTATCCACGATGAGTCCGCGGATGATGCAATCGGGATCGTATTTGATGTCGCGGATCCCGTCCGGATAGCCGCGCCATTCGACCAGATTCTGTACTGCCAGGTCGTGCGTCAGCTGTTCGAAGGATGCGCGGTTATACAGGGCGATCGTGTGATCCATGTCGAATCCGAGCGCCCGCACCCCTTCCATGCGCAGGTTCCGATTTACGAATACGCGGCGCTCGCGGGGGATGTGTTTTTCCCCGGGAAGCAGGTGCTGGATGGCGGTGGAGAAGAGTGTCTTCTCGCGCGCGGGCGATTCGCTCTGGTGATTCGACATGAAATACCGTCCTGGGCGGCTTGAAATCCTCGTGAGCCATGATCGGCCACGAATGCGCCGCTCGCAATGGCGGAACTCTTTTCTCGATCAGACCTCGGCCGCAACCTCAGCGCTGAGCTGGGTGCTGAGCCGCGTGAGATGCGGGTTTTCCGGCAGGAGCACCGTGAGTCGTCTCAACCAACTCAGAGCATTGTCCACGAACCCCAAGCGGGCGAGAACTTCGATCCCACCCTCCCAGGAACCCCCATGGGCCGGTTCCTGTTCCATGGCCTTGAGATAGAGTTGCAGGGCATCGTAGTCGCGACCTTCGAGTTCAGCCGCGCGCGCAAGACCATGCCACGCGGCGGGCTCTTTGGGATTCTCTTCGAGAACGCGCCGGAAGTAGTTCCGCGCCTCCTCCAAGCTATTCTCGGCCAACGCGCAGTTGCCCAACCAGATTCGCGGGAGCCGTTGAAAGTAGCTTTCGTGGATTTCGGCGACTTCGATTCTTTCGGGACCGTCGAGAAGAGATTCGAACTGTCTGCGAGCCAAGTCGCGGAGTCGAGCCCCCTTCTTAGCCTCTCCCGAGCAGAGCAGAAGTGCGGCGCCGTGCTCGAAACGAAGGGGCGAACTCTCTCCATGACGCTCGAGGCCGCGTTCGACGATTTCGAGGGCTTCCTCTGGGCGGTCCACGGTGCGAAGCACCTTGGAGAGGAGCGCATAGAGCCCACCTCCCCAGCGCACACTGTCCAGGGCTTCCTCGTCGAGCTGCTCCAGAAGTTGCACGGCTTGCTGGGCTTGCCTCATCACCTGCGAGAACCCGCGCACGGCGGAAATCTCTCCACCGTCTTCCCGCGCGAGATGCCGCGCGAGTTGATAGCGCAACCAGGCCTCAGCCGGCGCTTCGTGCACTGCCTGACGCAGAAGACGGAGACGTTCCGTCGCCACTTTATCGCCCTGAAAGGCGCTGCGAACCTTGAGAGAACTCGGCAGGCACTCCCCGCCGCTCTCGCGCGAAATTTCGTCGAGGGAGGGTTCGATCTGCTCACAGATGCTCTGCCGGTACCTCAGGCGTGGCAGGTTACGAAAGAGCCGCAATTCGTCGCGCACCAGCTTCGCACCGCTTCGGTCCTCGCGGCGGACACGGCAGTAGTAGGCCAAGGCATCGGGGTCGGCCAGGAGTCGGCCCAAATCGACCGGCCGTACCTGCTCGAGGACTTCGCCCGGGTCCAGGACCAGGATCCAATCGCCGTAGGCCGCCGCCACGCCGGCGTTTCGCGCGCGCGCGTAGTCGTCGCCGAAGGAGCCGTCCACCACCCGTGCCCCATAGCCCTCGACGATGAGTCGTGTGTTGTCGTGGGATTCGAAGTCGACCGCCACCACCTCGTCCACGTGGGACAGGACCGACTTCAGGGTGCGACCGATGATCTCCTCTTCATCACGCATGATGAGACAGAGACTCAGGGAATGCTTCTGCATGGCTCGGATCGATCCTCCCGGAACTTGAGCCCTCGTTTGCCTCTGCCAGGACGCAGTGGTCCCGGGAAAGAAGCAGGGAACGATGGGAAAATGCCGAGAGCGAGAGGGTAGTTTGCAGATCTAGAGGGTACGATCGTGCATCTTGCGAACGCGGCCGAGGTGCTCGTTTCCCCGCTGCTCGATCGCGATCAGCTCATGACCGGTACTCTGACACCAAGCCGGAAGGTCGAAGGCAATGGCCGCGTCGTCGCTGTGGACCGCGATCACCGTCCCAACCTCCTGCCGGGCAATCAGCTGCGCAAGCTCCAGGATCGGGGCAGGACACAGCCTCCCTCTGACATCCAGCTCGATTTCCCGGGGCTTGGTCATCGCAACAACCATGCCTCGGCCTCTTCGGGCCTGAGGGGCGTCACTTCGAGGACGCGCACCTTCTCGCCCTCGGTGAGCCTGATGCGGACCCGAGGCTCGGCGTGACCGTCGCAGTAGCGGGCCGTGATTCGGGCTGCGCGCGTGAGGACTTCCTCGTCGGCCTCACCGTCCACCACGGTCAAGGGACCGACGTGGTCCACCGCCTCCATCGAGGGGCGGGTCAGGCCAAAGTTACGCAAGAATGCGTTCTCCTCCTCGAAGCGGCCCACGATGACTTTGGCGCGCTCGCTGACGCGAAAATGCCGGCCCAGTTTGCACAGGAGCAAGTCTTCGTGGGAGGCCTTGGCTTTCAGCCCGTGGTCGAAAAGGTCGAACACTCTGCGCGCGTAGTTGGGATCGGTGAGGTAGCAGCACCCGCCGGCCGGTTGCGGATACTCCGTGACCTGAAGTTCTTCCGCGAGACGTTCTTGGGGCTTGCGGCTGCGGCCATGAAAGGCCATGAGCTGCTCGCGGTCGACGAGTCCCTCGCGTTCGACGATGGTGGGAGGAAGGAGCTTGGCGGAGAGCGGACGCAACAAGCGGCCCTCCAGGCCGCTCTCGCGTTCGATGAGGGCCAAGGTGCGCCGCTTCTGGCTCTTGGGCCTTTGACCGAGCACTTCTCCGGTGAAGACGAAGGACGCGCCGATTTCCTGCATGAATTCGCGCGCCTTGCTCATCATCATGATCCGGCAGTCGACGCATGGGTTGACGTTCTTCCCGTAGCCGTAGCGTGGATACTTCAGGACTTCGAGGTACTCCTGGGCGATGTCGATGATCTTGACCGGAACATCGGTCTCCGCCCCCAGTCGGAGGGCCTGATTGCGCAGTTTTTTGGGATCCTGCCCCTTGCGGGCAACCCTTCGCTGATAGTCGGTGAGGCAGAATCCGGTGGAGAAATTCACCGCCACGACTTCGATTCCCTGCTGCAGGATCAGCCGGACCGCGAGACTGCTGTCGAGGCCGCCGGAGATCATCGCGACGGCCTTGACACCAGTCCCTCTTCGAGGCCCGGAAGTCGGCTTGGCTGGGTGGATCAAGGCCTCTCTCCTCTCGAATGCCATTGCGGAACCACTGTAGGCTGGCGAAGTAACGCTCTGTTGCTGATGATAGGGCCAAAGCGAACTCGACGCCTCAGTCGAAGCACATTAGTTTGGAGCCCATGAATTCTCAAACTCGCACGCTCGCAGAGCGCTGTCCCGCCGGCCGCCGGCTCAGCTCCGGCGAACTCAAATCGCTGCATCCATCCGCCCCGGAGCTTCTGAAACTGCCACGGAGGCCCGTGATGGGAGTGCTGGAGAACATCCGCAGTTTGGGCAATGTCGGAAGCATTTTTCGCAGCGCCGACGCGGTCCGCTTCGAGCAACTCTACCTCTGCGGGTACACCGGCCACCCCCCCAGGCCCGAGATCGAAAAGACCGCCCTCGGCGCCACCCAGAGCGTGCCCTGGAGCTACTGGAGCAAGAGTACCGAGGCGCTGCTCTGGCTGCGGGAGTCCGGCTATCAGATTCTCGCCCTGGAAATCACCACGAAGAGCGCCCCTCTGGATGAAATCGAGCTGCACTCGCCCGTTGCCCTCGTCATGGGCAATGAGGTGACCGGCATCGACCCCGAAACTCTCGCGCTCTGTGATCGCGCCGTGGAGTTGCCCATGCAGGGGCTCAAGGAGAGTCTCAACGTGGCGGTGGCCTTCGGCGTGATCGCCTACCAGTTGGCGGCACGGGTAGCGCTTCCGGCCTAGATGTTCACGCGCCGACGGCGCGAAATTTCCTGTGCGTAGGGAATCCCCAGCGCTCTGAGCTGGGTGAAGACTTCCTCGAGAAGTTTGATCTTGGTCCCCAGGGGCAAGAAAGCGCTCTTGAAGCCGGCGACCACCAGATCCACGATCTCCTCCAGACCAAAACCGAAGACTTGCGCCACGGTTCTCAACTCGTTGGTGGAGTCCGTATTGCTGATGAGGCGATTGTCGGTGTTGATCGTGACCCGCAGTCCCTCTTCCATGAAGCGCGGCAGAGGATGATCCTCGAAGGATCCCACGGCCTTGGTCTGGACGTTCGAGGTCGGGCAGATCTCCAGGGGAATGCGGTGGTCGTTGACGTAATGCAGTAGGTCTGGATCTTCCAGAAGCCGGGTGCCATGCCCGATTCTGTGCGCGCCACAGTAGTGCAGGGCCTGCGCGATGCTGGCCGGACCGAAGGCCTCGCCGGCGTGAATCGTGATGTTCACGTTGGCATTGAGCACCTTGTAGAAAGCCTCGCGATGGTGCTTGGCGGGATAGTCCCGTTCTGCTCCAGCCAAATCGAAACCCACCACGCCGCGATCCTTCCACGCCACCGCGTGTTCGGCCAATTCCAAGGAGTCCTCGGGAGTCAGATGGCGAATGCCGCAGAGAATCTGTCCAGTGCGGATTCCGTAGCGATCCTCCGCGTGCTGCAGTCCCTTCGCCACCGCAGCGATGACTTCGTCCATGCTCATGCCGCGCGTGCGATGCAAGAGAGGAGAGTAGCGAATCTCCGCGTAGAGGACGTTCTCGCGGTGGGCATCCTCGGCGAGTTCGAATGCGGTTCGCGCGAGCGCTTCGGCGTCTTGCAGCAAGGGAAGAGTGATGTCGAAGACCCTGAGATACTCGACCAGACTCTCACAATCCAATCCGACTTCGAGAATGGAACGCAGCTCCTCGGGCCTGGTGCTCGGCAGTTTGATTCCCCGTTCTTTGGCCAGGTCCAGAACCGTCTCCACTCTGAGGCTTCCATCCAGGTGCAGATGCAGGTCCGTCTTGGGAAGGCGGTGCAGAATGTCTTCGCTCAATTTCACGCTTTCACCTCCCGGCTCGCGCGCGCGGAATTCCAAGGAACCTAGCACCATGGACTCTTGCGCGCTATGAAAGGAAGCGCGGGACCGATACGTCGACGAGGGTCGTGGAAAAAAGTGCCGATGCGGTGGGTTGACCTCCCCTCGCGCCACAGAGCGACTCAAACCCGTGAACGCGAAGTTGTCCCACCCAACGCGGGGCCATACGAGGCCAGTCGCCAACCCCGCTCCACATCGGCCTTGGACCCGCGATCGCGGGTCATGTTGTAGTATATCGTAAGCTGTGGCTGAATTCCAAACCCCTCAGCGGGAAAGGAGTCCGGCCAGGTACACCGCCAGATGCACGACCTCGGCCCGATCGCGCCTCTCCCGCAGCCCGGATTCGAGGAAAAGCTCGCAGCCGGGGTTGGCGGTGACGATGAGTTCAGCCCCCGTCTCCTTCAGAGAATCCAGCTTCTGCTCGCGCACCCTGCCCGCCATTTCCGGCTGCAGCAGGCTGAAGGCCCCCGCGCTCCCGCAGCAGCTCTGGGCGTCGAGAGCCTGCAGGACCGTGAGCTCAGGCACTTGCTGAAGGAGCCGCAGAGGCTCGTCCACGATGCCCTGGGCATGGGTGTGGTGGCAGGGCGGGTGGTAGGCGATTCGGCGTGAATCGGCTTGAAAATGCAAGGATTCGCGCTTTTCGTCGAGCCAGACCACCAGGTCCACGGTGGCGTCTGCGACCTTGCGCGCCTTCTCCGCGTAGGCGGGCTCGTCGGCGAAGATGCGTCCGTATTCGCGCATGTGGGCCGAACAGCCCGCGCTCGGCACCACGATCGTCTCCTGCTCACAGAGGGCGTCGATGAGGCCTCGAGCCAGCGCCTTGCCATGCTCCACCGAACCCGCGTGATGGCTCAGAGCGCCACAGCAGTTTTGCCCGCGGGGCAGACAGGCTTGGAAGCCGGCGGCCTGAACCAAGGCCGCCGTCGCCGGCAGAACTTTGGGGCCGAAGACCTGCTGCGCGCAGCCCGCCAGAAGGGCCACATCCCCCCTCTCGGGCAGCTCCACTTTCGGCGGACGCGAGGGCGCACGGGCGGGAAGACTCGCCAGAAGCCTTCCCAAAGGAGGCACCACGTTTCCCAAGAGCGGCAGCTTGCGCAGCACGCGGGCCATCATGGCGGCCGGGGCGAGGACCGACGGACGGCTCATCACGCGGTCGACCAGCTGAATCGCAAGACGGGCGTGCAAGTTGGAGGGCGGCCCCAGAGTCTCCCGTGAATTCTCCAGCAACTCCCCGTAGAGAACGCCCGAGGGACAGACGGTCTCGCAATTGCGGCATCCTAGACAACGGTCCAGCCCTTCGCGAGCCGGCGCGCTGGTCTCAAGCGGGCTCTCGCCGTGGGCCCTGGAATAGACCTCCTCGACGGTGCTCACTTCCGCCATGACCATGAGACGGCCGCGCGGGGAATCGGCCTCGTCACCACTGACGATGTAGGTCGGGCAGGAACCCAAGCACAATCCACAGTGAATGCAGCTGCGCAGAAGTTCATCGAGTCGCAGAGTCTCGCCGGCCACGGGCTGGCTCATTTGCCACCTCCCAACTCCACCGGCACCTGCGGCAAGAGACTCTCCGGATCGAAGGCTGCCTTCAAGCGCTGTTCGAGCTCAGCCCGCGGCGGCGGAATTTCGGCCGGACCCACGATTCGCTTCTTGCCGAGCGGGTGCAACACGCCATCGCCTGTCGCGCTCTCGCGCGCGAGTTCGGTCACCGCACCCAGAAGCCGGAAATCGTCTCCGGTCAAAAAGACTTCGGCCCTCCCGCTGGCGAAGTCGAGCACCAGCGCGACGTTCAGACCTCGCTGACGCCAGCGGGCCGCGAAATCCGGCCAGCCGTTTTCGATCAGACCCAAGGGTGAGAGAAGCGCGCCTCGCCATTGCTCCTCGTTTTGGAAGGAGGCCATGCACGCGTCGAGCTCCACCGCGAACGCGGACTCTCCCACATTGGCGCTCCATCGACTGACGCTCTCCGCTCCCCCTTCGGCGGCCAGCACCAGCACTCCCTTCGCGGGAAGACCGCTCGGGTGCCCCTCGCCCACGTCGATCCAGAGCTGTGAGACGGGCTCGAGCACGGCGCGCGGAAGACGCAAGTCGACGAGTTTTCGTTTCGCCTCCTCGAATCCGGCCGCGAGGCCGAGGGCCGCAGCGGATTCGGGAAGGGGTGAGAGTTTGATCGTGAGATCGGTAATCAAGCCGAAGGCTCCGCGGGCACCGTAGTGCAGGCGCACCAGATCGTAGCCCGCGACGTTCTTCACCACACGCCCGCCGCCTTTGAGTACGCGTCCGGCCCCATCCACCGCGGTCAGCCCCAGGCTCGATTCGCGCAGCCCCTGGTTGGGCCCGCTGCGCCAACCGCGGCTCCCCGAACCAAAGAGTGCGCCCAGGCTCGTCTCCTCGGGTCTGTTGGTGGTTGCCGGAAAGCGCATCGAGTCCTCGGCCAGACGGGCTTGAACTGAGGCAAGGGAGCTTCCCGCGGCCACACGGGCCACGAAATCCTCACGGTACAGATCGATGAGTCCGGTAAAGCGTTCGGTGGAGAGGGCCACCCAACCCATTTCCGCTGCGCCGAAACCAACTGGCTGCCACGGTACTTTCTCTTCGTGGAGCATGCGCGCCGCGAGACGGAAGCCCTCCAGTCCGCTGGGACTGATTCTGGAGCTCGCCAACTCGACCGCGTCTTCTCCGAGCGCGGCCTGCAAACGAAGCGCGAATTTCTCACGCAGCACCCGAACGTTCACAGAGCCACCTGCTTGCCGGCCACGCGTAGCTCCGCGCACTCGCCTCCGGTGGGCAGAACTTTGAGGGGATTGCAAAGACCGGTGGGATCGAGCGCATCGCGAATCTGCCGCTGCGCTTCCATCTCGTCCGCGGAGAAGATGAGAGGCAAGAACTCCCTCTTCTCCATCCCCACTCCGTGCTCTCCGGTGGGGCTGCCCCCCATCTCGATGCACGCCTGCAGGATCTCTCCTCCCACTTTCAGAGCGCGCTCCACCGAATCGGCATTCCGTCGGTCGTAGAGAATGGCGGGATGGATGTTGCCGTCACCTGCATGGAGCACGACCCCCACCGTGAGACCGTGCCGTCGAGCGGCGTCGGCGATGAAGTCGCAAATCGCGGGGACCATGGCGCGCGGCACCACTCCGTCCTGTGTGGCGTAGTCCGGCGAGATTCTGCCCACCGCCCCAAAGGCGTGCTTGCGCGCCTTCCACAGCAGCGCGC
The DNA here is from genome assembly GCA_963806035.1 of Candidatus Krumholzibacteriota bacterium. Lineage (GTDB taxonomy): Bacteria > Krumholzibacteriota > Krumholzibacteriia > JAJRXK01 > JAJRXK01 > JAOZPE01. The sequence goes on from CAWDWO010000004.1 coordinate 66,924, forward strand.
GTTCCTTTTCGTTCTTGGCCAGCTCGAGCTGACGACAGCCGTACTGGCGGCAGACCTCCTCCACCACTCTCTCCTGCGCGGGAAGATCCTCCACTGCGCCATCGATTTCGATCAAGAGCACCGCGCCGGCATCCTGAGGGAATCCCAGCTGAAATGCCTGCTCCACCGCGCGAATCATCACCGCGTCGATGAGTTCCATCGCCGCGGGCACGACTCCGCGCGCGATCACCCGGCTCACGCTGCGCGCGGCCTCTGTCACGCTGGGAAAAACCGCGAGCAGAGTTCGAACCGCCTTGGGCAAGGGAGTGAGTCGCAAGATGAGTTCCACTGCAAGACCCGCGGTTCCCTCCGAGCCCACCAATAGACCCAGCAGGTCAACGCCGGGGCCGGGATCATGCTTGCCTCCCAGCTTCAAGAGCTCTCCCTCGGGGGTGACCACGGTGGCGCCCAATACGTGGGGGAGCGTGACCCCGTACTTGAGACAGTGCGGGCCGCCGCTGTTGCCGGCGAAGTTTCCGCCCAGAGTGCACGCCGCCTGCGAAGAGGGATCGGGGGCGAAGGTGAGCCCGTGTGCCGCCACCGCCTTTCCCAAGTCGAGATTCACCACTCCCGGTTCGACGCGCGCCACTCGCCGGAAGGGATCGATTTCCAGGATGCGGCGCATGCGAGCCAAGCCGATCTGCAGGCCTCCCTTCAGCGTCAGACAGCCGCCGGAGAGTCCGGTTCCCGCGCCGCGCGGTGCGAAGGGAATTTGCTGGGAGTTGCACCAGCGAACCACTTCGACCACCTGATTCCGATCGCGAGGCAACACGATCGCATCGGGAGTGAAACGGTCGAGCGTGTAGGCGTCTCCATCGTAGAGCCGACGGTGGGTCGGGTCGTCCAGAACTCCGTCCTCACCCAGAATGGCAACGAGTTGCCGTCGTTGCTCGCGCGTGAGTGCCAAAGGATTAGACCTCCTCCGCGCTGACCGTGGGAGCGCGCAGGCGCAGGATGGCCTCCAGAACGAGCCAGAGGGCAAGCAAGAGCAGCACGAGACCCACGATGAGAAGCGGCCAGTTGTGAGCCTGGTAGAAATCGCGCGCCTTGAGAACCATTGCGTAGAGCGTCACGCCGAGGAGAAAGATCATGGGAAGCAGAGTCACCCAGAAGTTCCGGCCGCGTTGCTGCAGGTACAGAGTGACCGCCAAGAGCGTGAGTCCGCCCAGAACCTGATTGGTGGTTCCGAACAATTGCCACAGAGCCAGGCCGGCCGCCCTTCCGCCGATCTGATAGAAAGCGAAGAACGCGATGGCCCCACAGGCCAGGGCGCCGGCGAGATAGCGGTTGCGCAGCGGTTTGAAGTGAATGGTCTCGCCCACTTCACTCAAGTTGAAGCGCAGAAGCCGCGTGGCCGAATCGAGGCTGGTGAGCGCGAAGCTCACCACCACGAGCGCGATGAAGGCGGCGCCGATGTCGTGAGGCACTCCCAGCGAGGCAAGAAAGTTGGCCGTGCCGTTGATGAAGGCATCGATGCGATCTCCCAGGTCCATCGCGGAGTGCCAGTTCGAGTAGTGGCTGCTCCAGGAGAGCCGGTTGCTGAAGCCGGCGGTGCAGGCCAAGACCGCCAAGAGCCCCAACAGCGATTCACCGATCATCGCGCCGTAGCCGATGGGTCGCGCATCGGTCTCCCGGTTGATCTGCTTGGCCGTGGTCCCGCTGCTCACCAGTCCGTGAAATCCACTCACCGCTCCGCAAGCAATCACGATGAACACGAAGGGAAAGATCGGAGGCGCACCCGGCGGGGCGGCCACCACCGCTGGCGCCTGGAAGGATGGACGCAGTGCGAAGAAGCCCAGATAGGCCAGGATCAGACCCAGGTAGAGCAGCATCGAATTCACGTAGTCGCGCGGTTGCAGCAGCAGCCATACCGGCAACACCGAGGCCAGGAAGGCGTAGCCCAAGAGCAGCCACTTCCAGGTGCCCAGGGGAAGATCGGGGGCGGGGATCTTCAAGCCGGCCCAGATGAGCAAGATGGTGAGAAGAAAAGCGACTGCGCTGAGGCGTCCCAGAGGAGCGTTGGCCTTGTAGGCCGCCAGACCCACCAGAACCGCGACGAGCATGAGTCCGAAAGTGGGGATCACCGCCTCGGGGTGGAAGATGGAGGTGAAGAGCAGGGCCACGACGTGCACGAAGACGCCCATCCCCAGGGCGATGAGAAAGAAGATGATGGCGTGGAAGAGCGATTTCGCGCGCGGTCCGATGATGTCTTCGGCCACCTTGCCGATGCTCATGCCTCTGGCGCGCATGCTCACCACCAGTGCGCTGAAGTCGTGTACCGCGCCGATGAGCAGGGTGCCCAGCACCACCCAGAGCAAGGCGGGCAGCCAGCCCCAGATCACCGCGATGGCGGGTCCCAGCATGGGGCTCAATCCTGCGATCGAGGCATAGTGGTGACCGAAGAGGATTTCGCGCCGGGTGGGCACGTAGTCCATGCCGTCGGTCAGCTGGTGGGCCGGGGTGACTCGGTCCGGATCGAGACGAAAGACGCGGCGCGCGAGATAAGCGGAGTACACGCGGTAGCCGACGAAATAGCCGAGCATGCACAGAATTCCAACCAAGACCGGCAAGATGGACCATCCTTCTGGGGCATCGTTCTGCAGGCTAGCCCCATCCGCCCGGGCTTGGCAAGCGAGCAGAAACCGAAGCCCGGGGGCCCCCCGTTTTGGTCCTCGGAGCATGTCCTGAGCTGGGGTATTCTGACGAGGCCGGGAATACGGCGCCAGCCTAGCGAGTGAGAGAGAGAATGGCGAGACCACCCGAGAGCCCCCCTTCGAGAGCGCGGCCCGTCCGCGCCTCGAACGAGAGCGAGACGCACGAGCTCGACCGCGAGGCCCTGCGCGCGATTCGCCTGGGGGACTCCTCGGCCTTTGCCTCGCTGGTGAGGCGGCACGGTCCGCCGCTGCATGCTCTGCTTTCCCGCATGCTTCGCGACGAGCATGAAGCCCAGGACCTGGTGCAGGAAAGTTTCGTGAAGGCCTGGAAAGCGCTGGCGAAGTTCGATTCGACGCGCGCCTTTTTCCCCTGGCTGAGGACCATCGGAGTGAACACGGCCCTGGATGCCATCGAACGCAGGCGGCGTCAACCGGTCGCCGAAAATTCCGAGGAGATCCTCAACCAACTGCCGGCGCCGCAGGACAGCGAGGAGGGCCTGCAAAGACGCGAGCTCGTCGAAGTGGTGGAGGAGGAATTGAGCGAGCTGTCTGGCGAATTCGCCACGGTGTTCCGCCTGCGCGTGCAGGAAGAGCTCAGTTACGCCGAGATCGCGCAGACTCTGCAGATTCCTTTGGGAACGGTGATGTCGCGCCTCGCGCGCGCGCGTCTGCAGCTGGCGCAAGCGCTACGCTCGCGCCTGGGAACGGATCTACTGCAAGCTCTACAGGAGGGCGACGATGACGGACAGAACTGAATGCCAGCGCTTTCAGTTGCTGCTCTCCGAGCAGCTGGACCGCGTCCTCAGCCCGAATGAACTCGAGGAACTGAGTGCGCACCTCGCATGCTGTGAGGCCTGCCGGGAGTTAGCCGCCGCCCTGCGTGTGAGCGATAGTTTGGCGCGGGAGAGTCCACCGCCCACCCCGCTTGCCGGCGAGCGTTTGCAGCAACTGGTCGATGGTGTGATGGCGGAAGTCGAAGGAGACAGAGATGAAGCCTTCCCCGAGCCGCTTCGAGGCATGCCCAATTGGAAGGAACTGATCGGCAACTGGGGCTTTCCCTCGGTGGCGGGAGTGGTGGCCCTGGCGGTCTTGGCCTTCTTCCTCCTGCGTTCGCCGCAGGCTCCCCTGCCGACCACCACGGGCGGCGGCGCGGACAAGGACCTGCTCGTACCCGCGGAAAATTCTGAGCAGAGCTCGGGGGATGCGGAGTTGCCGGCGCGAGAGGAAAACGAGAAGCACGAATTCTTCGGCACAGAGAAGAGTGCGCCTGCCGATCAGGGACTGAGTAAGGAGCAAGCGGCTCCACAAACGAAAAAAACGGCCGAGGCGAAGCCCTCGCCAAGGCAGCTCCTCGACCAGCAGCAGCCCGCGAGTCTGGACGAACAGTCCAATTCGAAGATCGCGGCGGCGGGTTCGCTGCGCGCCGCGCAGCCAGCGGATTCACTCGCGGCACTGCACGCTTTGGGCGCCCGCCTCCCGCTCAGCGAGGCGCAGCGGGACTCGCTGCGCGCCGCTTGGAGCGCGCGGCTGAAAGAGAGCGTGAACTCGACCGAAGAGGAGCAGCTGCGCGCGGCGCTCGAGGCGTTGAAGAAACTGCCCCCGCCGAAGAATTAGCCGCCCCCTCGGCCGAGCGCGGCCTCGAAGAGTTGCCGCAGACGCACCACGGTGGCCGGCGCGTGGCCCGCATAGTGGTTGTTGACGAAAACCAGGACGGGAACGCCGTCCTTCACCCGCCGCACGAGAAAGGTGACCCAGCGATCCAGGCGCTCGCTCTGGTCGATCACTTCCTTCTCCCAGCTCCTGGTGATGGCTTCGATCCGTTGTCGGTCTCCCAGGAGACGCAGGTAAAGTGGCTGCGCCGGGACCAAGTCCAGCTTCCCTTCGAGCTCGTCGCCGTGGGGCATCCAGGCCTGATCGACCACCGTCAGACTCACCTCATGCTCGCGCAGCAGGGAAACGAAGTCCCCCACCAGCCAGTTCCTGTTGCGAATCTCCGCCGCGTAACGAAACTCGCGCGGCAGATCGCCGAGAAAACGC
>CAWDWO010000005.1:0-14873 GCA_963806035.1 Candidatus Krumholzibacteriota bacterium
CATCCTGCTGCTGAACTGAATCCGGCCCATGGTAGCTCGGGCGTTTACGGTCGGGGCTCCGGTGGTGGTGCTTGCCATTGTTTTGGCTAGCTGCGCGGCCGCCGGTACGACCGCACCTGGATCCTTTGAGGTCCAGGATAAATTACAGGTGCTGGACGTGCCGTACGTACCCCAGAGCGGTGCATTGTGCGGGGGAGCAGCGCTTGCGATGGTCCTGCGCTATTGGGGCGAGAGTGGAGTTCTGGCGGAAGACTTTACCGCGCTGGTGAACCGAGCCAGCGCGGTATTAGTACCGGGTCCCTCACCCATGCCGTCACGGCGCGTGGCTGGATGTCTCTGAGCTTGCCGGGCACGCCGGACGGGGTTCGGGACGAACTGGCCCGGGGTCGTCCCGTCATCGCACTGCTGCAAATGGGCAGCGACACCTATCATTACGTGGTGATCGTGGCCTGGGCCAAGGACTGGGTGCTCGTCCACGATCCCAAGATCGGTCCCTTGCGGGTCTTGCCCGCCGCCGAGTTTCTCGAGGCCTGGACCACGCAGGTTCCTGGGCCCTGCTGATTCTGCCGCCCGCGACGACCGGCGGACGCGCCACGGCCGATGCCTCCCAGGTGGTGACCGAGTCATCTGTTCCCGCTGCCCATGGACACACTGGTCCAGCAGGGCCTCCGCCTGGCCACTGAAGGCACGGTCGAGGGAGCCGAGCGCGCGTTCCTCGCCGCTCAATCCCTGTGCCCGAGCTACGCAGTCCCCCTGCGCGAACGCGCGGGGCTGCGATTCAGCAGCGGCGACTGGGCCGGTGCGAGCCGTCTGTCGGAACGTGCCCTCGAACTCGACCCTTTCGATACCCACGCCCGACGCTTGCTCGCCGGCAGCCGATTTCTGGCCGGGGATGTGGTGGGCGCGCTGCGCGCCTGGAATCACCTATCCGGTCCAAGAGCCGATTTGACTCGCATCGACGGCCTCGCCCGCACCCGCTATGCGATCGTGGCCCGTCAACTGGATCTGCCGCCGGGCCGTCTGATCACTCCCGAAGCTTTCCTGCGCGCGCGGCGGCGCCTGTCCGAAGTGCCGGCAATGACGGATTTCCGGCTGGATCTCCATCCCCTGCCGGACAGCGCCGCCCAGCTGGATGTGTCCGTGCTGGAGCGGCCGCTCTTGGCGGCCAGCCGCTGGGATCTCACCCGGGCCGGGGGCCGGGCCCTGATCGAGCGGGAGGTTTCGGTCGACCTGGCCAGCCCCACCGGCAATGGAGAACTTTGGACGGCAGCCTGGCGTTGGTGGCAAAACCGTCCGCGCGTCGCGTTGACGCTGGCGGTGCCGGCGGTCGTCGGCCGCCCCGGACTGTGGCGAGTGGAGGGCTCTTGGGAACGTCAGACTTATGTGGCCCGCGCAGCTGAGGGCGCATCGGTGACTGCCGTCGGGGAATTGAGCCGGGAAGAGCGCCGCCGCACCGTCCTCTCCTTCGCGGACTGGCTCGGATCCGATCTGCGCTTCAAACTCGCAACAGCGCTGGACCGGTGGGCCGGCCGAGGCGACCACTTGGCGCTCTCCGGGGCGGTCGAGTCACTCTGGGCCCGCGATCGCCTGAGCCTGACCGTGGCCGGGGGCCGATGGCTCAGCCTTCGCGGCGGCGCCCCGTTCTCCAGCGCCGACGCACTCTTGCGTTGGCGCTCCGCTGATCCCTCGGCGCATGCCCCCTCCTGGCTGAGCAGCGTCGGTCTCTCCCACGCCAGCGCGACCGCGCCGCTGGCCCTATGGTCCGGAGCGGGCACCGGATACGGACGCGCGCCACTCTTGCGAGCTCATCCCCTGCTCGATGGGGGCGTCCTCACAGGCCAGGTCTTCGGTCGCACGCTGGTGTATTCATCCCTCGAAGCGGAGCTGACGCGATGGCACCGCGGGCCCTTGGTGCTGGGCTGGGCCGTTTTTGTCGACACGGCCCGCGCTTGGGAGACCGGCCGCGCCGGCAAGGTCGCATGGCAGGTGGACGGCGGCACGGGTCTGCGTGTCCGCTGCCTCGGCCTGAAGGGCCAGCTCCGACTCGATGTGGCCCACGGGTTCAGCGACGACAACGGAGCTGTCTCCGTTGGCTGGCAAGTTCCCTGAGGCAACCCTCACAATGATCGCCGACCCTTCTTTATGATGGAGTCGTTGGCCCCGCTTTTTAGCTAAGTCGTTGCCATGACATCATCTTGGCGCTGGCACGATTGTGGCACATCCCGCTCGTGTCTGTGAATACCGCCAATCCGGAAATTCACCAGGGGGCTTCGTTCCCATACTCAAAGGGAACACGGTCGTGAGGGCGGTGGGACAGATACGACCTTGGGATTGAAACCGTGATCGATGATGCGGCAGCCCACAGATTCGAGGCCCAGTTCACCCTTTGGCACAAAGAGATCGAGGAACGTGAGGCCCGGCTTCTGACCCCCGAACGCGCGCCCAGATTCGCGGCGGTCCTGCATGTGGACGAATTGAGAGTCCTGCTGGCCACGGCGCGCGCCAGGTTCGAGGCCCTCCAGGCCAACCCAACAGGTCCCCAGGATCTTCTGACGGTTCAATTCGAGCTTGCCTGGAAGGAACTCGCGGCCGCCATCGGCCGACGGATGCCGCGGCCTTAGAGGGCCGCAAGATCGAGACGGGGCGGAACGCCGCTCGGGTGCAGATTCCGTGCGGTTGGGGAATCAGTTCCCAACCCCGGCGAACCGAAGAACGAGGAGGATTGTCATGCTTTGGACCATCGCTGTCATATTCGGAGTCCTGTGGCTGCTGGGTATGGTCACATCCGTCACCGCGCACGGGTTCATCCACCTGCTGCTAGTACTGGCCGTGATCGTCGTGCTGTTGCGCGTTATCTCGGGTCGAAGGGCCGTTTGAGACCTTCGGGGAGCTCGGTCGAGCGAAGGTGACGGTACAGAGAGGATTCGTTCGTGGCTAAAGAGGCAACGGAACTGAGATACGCTGTCCGGTTGCGGGTGGTCTTCAAGTACTTCGGTCAACTGTGCCTCGTGCTCGGCGTGCTGACACTGGTGCCATTCGCAATGTCGCTGATCTTCGGCGAGTGGCACATCAGCCTGAGATACGTCGTGGTGATTTGTGGGCTCGCGGGCTTGGGCTTTGGGACGGCGCGACTGCGGGCTCCCTCCCGCGTGCAACCCAATGAGGGCCTGGCGTTGGTCACGCTGGTGTTTGTCTTCGCTCCGCTGGTGTTGTCCTACCCGATGATGGGCGCGGGGTTGAGATTCATGGATGCCTTCTTCGAAGCCGTTTCCGCCGTGACGACTACGGGGTTGAGCACGAAGGCGACGCTCGTCGGCGCGCCTTCGACCTTTCTTTTTGCCCGCGCCTGGATGCAATGGTACGGGGGACTGGGCATCGTCGTGCTCTCGCTTGCGCTAGTCATGCAACCGGGCCTGGTGGCGAAAGGTCTGACCGCCTCGGAGATCGATACCGGCGATTGGGGCGGTAGCGCGCGAGCCCACGCGCAGCGAGTTCTAAAAGTCTACAGCGTCATGACCATTCTGGGCATCATTGGCGCCCTGTTGTTGGGAGTCGGCCTATTCGACGCGGTACTGTACACATTTACCGCAGTATCGACGGCAGGTTTTGCACCCCATGACAATAGCCTCGCAGCTTTGGGATTGCTCCAACAGTGGTGGATTACGCTGCTTTGCCTCGCGGGTGCGATTCCACTCGCGTTCTATCACCGGATGTTGAAGGAGAGGCGGCGCGTTGAAGTGGACTTTCTTCAACTCCAGGCCGTCGTCGTCGCCTCCCTGATCGTTGCGCTCGCGGTGGGCGCTTCCATGCGGCTGAGTGCCGGCTTGGCTTGGTCACAAGTACTCCATCACGCCCCCTTGCTGGCTGTCTCGGCGCAGTCAACCACCGGTTTTGCCTCGATGTCATGTGCGCAACTCGATGCGGGTTCCAAGTTGATCCTGATCGTCTCGATGCTCGTGGGAGGCGGAGTAGGATCGACCGCGGGAGGATTCAAGCTGCTACGGCTGTTGATCGCAGTAAGCGTGTTTCGCTGGATAATTCTGCGGACCTGCATGCCGAAGCACGTCGTTACCGAACCTCGCCTGGCGGGTCGCCGACTGCAGAACGAAGAGATCTACGCGACCCTGCTGCTGATCGTACTGTTCGTCGCCGTTGTCGTCCTGTCCTGGCTGCCCTTTGTGGCAATGGGATTCGGCCCGCTCGATTCCTTGTTCGAAGTGGTTTCAGCGATGGCAACGGCGGGACTTTCGGTTGGGCTGTCGAGGGAATCATTGCCCGCGCTGCTCAAGGGAATTCTATGTGCTGACATGCTGATGGGAAGACTCGAAATCATCGCATGCTTGGTGCTGCTGTATCCAGGAACGTGGTTCAACAGGAGAATGGTGGGATCATGAGAGTCGTGTTTGTCGGAGCCGGAGGAGTGAGCGTCGAAACTGCCAAAGCTCTCATCAAGAAGGGCCATGAAGTCATCATCATCGAAACCGTCAAGGCCAAGATCGATGAGTTATCCGAAGAGCTGGATTGCAGCTTCCTGCTGGGCGATGGCAGCCATCCCAGCATCCTGTGCGAAGTCAATCCCGCGCAGACCGATTTCCTGTTCTGCTTGGCCGACAGCGACCAGGACAACATCATCGCCAGTCTCGTTGGCCGTTCGCTCGGTTTCAAGCGCATCGTGACGAGCATAGGCGATCCGCAGTTCGAGGAGATCTGCCATTCGTTGGCGCTGGAGGACACGATCATTCGCTCCCGCACCATCAGCCGTTACCTCGAAGACATGGTGGGCGGCAGCAAGGACACCGAAATATCCGGGGTAATCAAAGACGAGGCGCGGTTTTTCAGTTTGATTGCGAAAGAGGAAGATGCGGTCGCGGCCAAGGATTTGAAACTACCCAAGGATGCCAAGGTCATCTGCTATTACCGCGATGGCAAGTTTGCACATGCTGATGAAGAAACGAAACTTCACATAGGCGACGAGGTTGTGATTCTCACGCACAGCAAGAACGTACCCGCGTTGCAGGAGCGTTGGCTGCCGAAGTCCGCAGAGGAGGAGCCAGTGGATACGGCCTCGCCGGATTGATTGCAACGGTCGACAACCGCCCATCCCATCCGGCATGGAATTCATGGTCACGCTGTCTGCCGAAAGTAAAGAAGATCGATGGAGTTTTTGGTAGGGACAGCCATGCAATTGGCAGTATGAAATCATCCAAAAACCTCGTCCTCTTAGGATAGAGTCAAGTTAAAGGTCCCCCGCAAGTTTTCCCGTGGGAGGTGTTCGCCATGTCTGCAGTCCCTCCCTACCACAGTTCCAAATATCCCGGGATCTATCACGTGCGGGACGAATGTCCCCTAGGTAAGCGTGTTGAAGAGCAAGCTTGGGCTCGCGGTTCAGGCGGAGGCCGACTCTGCGAGCACTGTGATCGATTGAGGCGGGAACGAAAGGGCAAGTAGCTCGGAGTTAACTCTACACGAAACGCTTCTCGCTCTGTCAAATCCCATCCTTCCAGATGACGCTGGCCAGATTCTTCTGCAGAACCCGCCGATCATGTTCTCTGTCTCGCTCGAGTCGCTCGGAACTACCGTGGGCTAGCCCGTTGTGAAAGATCTCGTCGCGAACAATCTTCAGGTTCGTTGCCAGCGGCGTATTCCTGCCATCGCCCCCATATACCCTCGAAGCCGTATGCCGAACCGATGGACTGATCTCCCGCAGCCCACGCCTCTATCCTGATCCCCACCCGATCAATCTGATGGGGTCGACGTGCCTACCGAAGCCATGACTCACCGCCTAACTCGTTGGCCGGACTGTCGATTACGGGCATACCCCGGATTGGCGTCTCACTTGCCCTGCAAGCTTGCGGATTACCGGCCCCACCGCCCACTGACGGCTCGGTCGTGAATCCAACTCGCAACCGGGAGAACTACAATGACAAGACGAACGATGGTCATATTGGGAGTGGTCCTTGCCATGTCGATGGCCATTTCCACGGGCTGTGGAACGAGCCGCGCGGTGAAGGGTGGGGTAATCGGTGCGGGAGCCGGGGGAGCCATCGGCGGCGTCATCGGCAACCAAGCGGGAAACACGGCGGCTGGCGCGATCATTGGTGCGGCGGTCGGCGGTACTACCGGGGCGCTTATCGGCCGCCACATGGACAAGCAGGCCGAGGAGATGCAGCGTGATCTACAAGACGCGCGGATTGAACGGATCGGGGAAGGAATCAAGATCACCTTCGACTCGGGCATTCTGTTCGACTATGACTCCGCTGCGCTGCGGTCCATGGCGAGAACCAACATCGCCAATCTGGTGGTCATCCTCAACAAGTACCCGGACACAAATATCCTCGTGGAAGGGGATACGGATAACACCGGAAGTTCCGAGTACAACCAGGGATTGTCCGAACGCCGGGCTGAGGCTGTCGCGAACCAGTTGAAGTTAGGGTCCGTGGATGGATCAAGGGTCTCGACGCTTGGACTCGGTGAGACGAACCCCATCGCCACTAACGACACGGACGCTGGCCGCCAACTGAACCGACGTGTGGAGATCGCCATCTTTGCGAACGACAAGTTGAAGGATGCGGTCGCGAATGGAAGCAATCCCTGAAACCTGGCTCCGGGACCGTGGGCGTTCAAGTTCAAACTCGCTGTCCCTACCACTAATTCCATCTGGCATGGAATCCACGGTTACGCCAACTGCCGAAAGTATCGAAGACCGATTGAGTTTTGGTAGTGACAGGATACCAAGACCACGACGGACCGTTCAACGTGGCTCCGGAGGAGAAATCGTCCATTCGAAGAATCGTGACTCGTTCTTCATCGCATCCCAAGTTTGGTTCGCCGGCGGGGACCATGGCGCGGGGACGACGACGGGAACGAGCTCCGCACCGATGGCGCTCGCAAATTGGTCGGCCCGCATTTGGAGTAGATTGCGCTTCGCTTCTGCCTCGTCACTCAATCCCATTTCGTCACAAAGCTCCGCCGCCCTGACGAGAGGTGTCGGGGTGCTCGGGTCAATTGTCGATGCCGCTTCGTAGAGTGCTAGCGGTACGGTTCGCAGTCCTTGGTTCTGCAGACGTGTCGCTTCGAAGTTCAGTTCTTGCGCGATGGTAGAGGGGTGAAGGGTCGCAAGAAAAGTAACCAGCCCAGCGAGCAATACGAGAGCCATCCAGTTCGCAACGGTGCCAGACTTCGAGGCGGGTGATACCGAACGAACACCATCCAACGCAGACACTAGCCACGCCAGAAGTCCGAGTGCTACACATCCGATCGCCGCTACCAGAACAGTCTCGCTCGCCCGGGAATTCACACAGAGGAGGTACCATTGTTTCGCCATGACTAGTCCCGCTACGAGCAATCCCACACACCAGAACGCAAACGCCGCTTTCCTTCGGTGTCCCATGATCAACAATCCTAAACCTGGAAACACAAAACCCAGCACACATACAGAGCCACCGCGGCGAAGAACTCGCGGCCACCTGTTTCCACGCGTTGACGTTGCGATTGCACGTGCCCATGCGGTACTGGCCAATACCACTACAAATGAAGCCGACAGGATCCCGATCGCTGATCCGTGCTCGAAGCGAGAGAGAAAATTGAGAATTCCGTCCCAGAAATACCACAGCAGCGGTACCGCAAACAGTGCGCTCAGGCCGATGATCGGCCACCCGTGGCGACTTCTTCCCCGTGGCCAAAGGATAAGATTGATGGGTCCCAGAAAGTATGCGCGCAGTACCAGACGCCAATCGCTGCCCTTAGTATCGAATGATGCCTTCCCTGCCCCTGTTGGCTCCCACGATGTGTGCTCCCTGCTCTTCCCCGATCGCTTCTTCCGGGTTGCAGTCTGATGCGGTTCATCGATGACGTACACTTTGTGAGATGACATCATATCTCCAAAGTCGCTACCATTTGGCGCGATCGGGTACAATCAGCGTTGACTCGAAGGGCTGAATGGGCCAACGCATTCAGCCGGTTGCAACTGGCGTGCCCCCGGGTCCCTACCACCGATTCGACCCGGCATGAAATCCACGCTCTAAAATCAGCGAACGACGGGATCGCGATTTCAGTTGACACAAGATCGCTGGCCATACTCTAGTCCAAGCGATCGGGAAGATTTCACGAAGGAGGATCCAATGCGAAGCATGGCTTTTGCGTTGTCGCTGACTGTACTGCTGGCGATAGCTGGACGGGCGAGTTCCGAGGATGCTGCCTCGGGGGACACGGTTCGAACCTGGGGCGATACCGAGCTGTCAAAGGTCGACGAGGTCCTCAAGCTCATCCGTCTGCCTGAAATCGCCGAGAAGACGCGTGACTCGGGTGTGTCTCGAGAGGACGTCCGCACCATCCTCGATGAAGCAGTCCGGCGCAAATTGCCCCCAGCTGAAACTGAGACCATCCTCCAGGAAAGCGGCCGCGCAGCGCGCGAATATGGCCCTGTGGACAATTTTGGTGCTTTCGTGCAGTCGAAATTGAATGAAGGTCTGCGCGGGCGCGACCTGGCATCCGCGATCCACGAGGAACATCGCTTGCGCGGCAAGGGTCATCTCAAGGACAAGAAGGCGGGCAAGGGCAATAGTGTTGGCCAGGGCAAAGTCAAGCCCCACCCCAATGGCAAGTCGATCGATAGCAATGAGAAAGGTGATTCCGACGCAAACGAGCACCGCGATGAAGACGCTAGCCCAGAGAAGCATCGCAAAAACAGGGAAGGGGATAAGAAATGATCTGCGCGATCAAGAAAGCGAGCCGTTTCGCCGCCGCCGCTCTGATCCTGTTGGCAATGTTGAGTCTCGCAGCTTGCGGTGGCGGGACAAAAGAGCAGCAAGCCACGGGAAACCAGGATTCAACCACCGAGGCCGTCGCGCTCTCATCTGAGCAAGAAGCACTGGTAAATAAGGCAGCGTCAATTGCCAATGCGATCGAGGAGACGCCCGAGAACATGGCAAAGGTGTTGGCGGACCATAGTATGACGGTCGACGAGTATCAGTCGCTGATTTTCCGCATCGCCGGCGACCCTGCTCTGACCCGCGCATACGAAGAAGCTCGCAAGCGATAAAGAGGAAGCTTGAGAGCATCGGATGATCTTGCGATAGCTTCCATGTAATGAGCCGCACCGAGCAGTAATTCGCTTCGGCATCGAATCTGCGGACCAATACACGTCCCCGTTGATCGCCCTCCCTCCCTACGCCCGGCGCTTATCGCTCACTAGCAACACGGCGCCACCGAGAAGCACGACCACGCCGACGATGGAGGGAATAGCAACGTTCTTGTGCTCGGTGGCGGTGACGTGCATATCGCCCATCTCCAGCACGGTGCGGTTTCTATTGTAGCTAAAGCCCCCGTAGACCAGCGCGAGGATTCCAGCAACCAGAAGCACGATTCCGATGGTTCTCATTTCAAGATCCCTTTCCCTTTCCGCCTAGATCGCCCGGAGGCCCTGAATGTCGCGGAGACGCACTTGATCGAATTGAGATCTACTCTCGATGGGGCGCGATTCCGATTCCACGTTTCCTGTAGCTCCGACCGCGGGCGCTGGATGAAACACGGGGGCTTCATGGCAACGCGTCAGCGTGGGCGGAAGGTAGCGTTTCTTGGGCATTGAAATCCTTCTGGGCGATGAGTTGATGACTGAAATACGCGAGTATGATGCCAGAGGCTAAATGCTGTATTCCTTGGGCCTTGCAAGGGAACCACGATTGGACGGCTCATCAGAACGAAGTGATGCCGATCAGTTTGATGGTGGAGCCTGCCTACCATGAGGTGTGGGCGAACCGGCGCGATCGCAACGGGGTGCCAAATACGTGGTGAATGAGATTCAGCATCCAAGACGCCTCGTGGGCCGGGCTCTACAAGTTCCAGTCAGCTAAGGCTGGCGGAGTTTTTGGTAGGGACAGGCCTCGAGACACCCCTTCACTAGCCTGGCCGACTAGAACTTCGCCTGGGCGAAGATTCCGAATTCGACGACCTTGCCGTTGTTCGCGGCGTCCGTGCTCTTCTGCCTCTTCTCGTACTTGAAGACCGGCGACACGACCACGCCCTTGGCAACTGCGTACTGGATGCCGACGTTGAAGTACAGATCCTCGTAGTCCGGGTCCAGGTCCTTGCTCAGCTTGGCCGAGTCGATGCGGCCAAACAGGGTCCAGGCCGGTGCCACCTCGGCCGACGCCCAGGCCGAGACTCCCTGGGCCTTGTCCTTCTGTTCGGTGGTTACGAGCTTCCACTGCTCGGCCTGGAACAACTCGCCGCCAACCTTGACGCCGGACTTGGCGTAGGCCACCACCGCGTCGATGCGGCTGGCGTTCTGGCTGAAAGCCGTCGTTTCCATCTGCTTGCCGAGCTTGCCCACGTAGCCGCCAATGGCCACGTTCAGGCCATCGACCGGCGTGGCGCCGATGCGGCCGGCGAGGTCCATCGACTTGCTGCGCGCGGGGTGCTTGTAGCCGCCGCCGTTGATCGCCGAGGCCTGGTAGTTGATGCGGCCGTCGGCGGCCTTGCCCATGACGTGCATGCCCCAATCGGCCGAGGTGCCGAACTTCAGTCGGTCGACCATCACATTCTCCACGTAGCGAAAGCCGTACAGGCCCTCCACCGTGGGGATCCAGGGCAGGTCGGACGAGCCGGCGCGGAGCGTGACCGGCACGTTGCGCAGCTTCGCCTGCACATAGGCCTTCTTGGCATAGACGTCGTAGGCGCCGTTCTGGTCGCCGATGTCGGTGGTGAAGTTCAACGACCACACCTCGTCGATGAGGTGGTTGACCGTGATGTAGAAGCGCTTCCCGTCGTAGCCGGTGCCGGTCCCGTCGAGCTGGTTGCCGTCGGCGTCCTCCACGCTCTTGTAACTGAAATTCCCATACATCTTGCCGCCGACGGTCGTCTCGCCGGCCTGGGCCGGGAACGCAGTGAGGCAGGCGGCGACCGCGACTGCAAGACCTACAAGCATGTGCTTCATCTTCATGAGTTGATCCTCCGATAGATCGATGCGGAAGGCCGCCGTGCCCCGGCAGCTATGCGAGAGCGCCGCGGAGGAATATAAGAGTGCCGTGTTAGAGCGAGGTCAAATGCGTGTGAAGAACTGTTAAAGATCAGGCAATTGTAGATCTTCGGCTCTTATAGTTAGTTCCCATTGTGTGTGCAACCCGCTCTTCGTGGTGTAGCATCTCCTCTTTCAGGAGCATCTCGTGATCGGCAAGACCCTCGGCCACTATGGAGTCATCGGCTTGCTCGGCAAGGGCGGCATGGGCGAGGTCTATCGCGCACGGGACACCCGGCTCGGGCGCGAGGTCGCGATCAAGGCTCTTCCCCCGGAGTTCTCGCGGGACCCCGAGCGCTCGCCCGCTTCGAGCGCGAGGCCCGGCTCCTGGCCTCCCTCTCCCACCCGAATATCGCCGGCATATCACGGCCTGGAGGAGGTCGACGGGCGCGCGCTACCTGGTGCTGGAGCTGGTCGAGGGCGAGACCCTCGCCGATCGACTGTCGCGAGGGCCCCTCGCGCTCGGACGAGGTGATCGAGATCGCGGGGCAGATCGCGGCAGGCGTGGAGGCCGCCCACGAGAACGGGGTCGTCCACCGGGACCTCAAGCCCGGGAACGTGATGCTCACGCCCGACGGCCAGGTGAAGGTGCTGGATTTCGGTCTGGCGAAGGCGGGTGACGCGCCGACAGCGGGATGCTCGGACCTCGAACCTGTCCACATCGCCGACCCTGACCTACGCGGCGACGCAGGCGGGGGTGGTCCTCGGGACCGCGGCCTACATGAGCCCGGAGCAGGCGCGCGGGCGAGGGTGGACAAGCGCACGGACATCTGGGCGTTCGGCTGCGTGCTCTACGAGTGCCTGACCGGCCGCCGGGCATTCGAGGGCGAGACGGTATCGGATCTATCGCGCAGATCTTGAAGAGCGAACCCGACTGGAGCCTGCTGCCGGCGGCGACACCCGCCCACGTTCGGGCCATGGTGGAGCGCTGTTGCAAAAGGACGTCACGGGAGAGGCTGCGCG
The DNA here is from genome assembly GCA_963806035.1 of Candidatus Krumholzibacteriota bacterium. Taxonomy (GTDB): domain Bacteria; phylum Krumholzibacteriota; class Krumholzibacteriia; order JAJRXK01; family JAJRXK01; genus JAOZPE01. The sequence goes on from CAWDWO010000005.1 coordinate 11,978, forward strand.
ACATCGGCGAAGCGCGGATCAGCACTCGGGGCAGCCATGGACGCGGAGGAGAGTCCCGCCGCGCGGGCGCGGCCGCCGCGGGCATTCCCTTGGTGGCTGGCGGCGGCAGCGGTATTCGCGGTGGCGGTCCTGGCCGTGTTCGCGACCCTCCGGTTCGGGCAGGCTACCCGGCCGGGCCGGTACGAAAGTTCGACCTGGTCGCGAAGGACATGGTCGTCGACTGGCCCATCGCGCCGCGGCTCTCGCCGGACGGCTCGCGGTTCGCGTACGCCTCGGCGAATCAGGTGTGGGTCCGCGATCTGGACCGGCTCGAGCCCCGCGCCGTGGCCGACATCTCGGCCGCCAGGCCTGTTAGCTGGTCGCCGGACTCGCGTGAGCTGGTATTCAGCTGACAGCAGTAAGCTGTGGAAGGTCCCCGTCGAGGGGGGGCGGCGCCACAGCGATCTGCGAGATCCCGGGGACAGGGAGCATCATCGGCGGCAGCCTGGAGCAGGTCCCGGCAAGATCGCCTTTTCGGTCTGGCGGGACAACATGTACCAAGTCCCGGCGAGCGGGGGTAGTCCGCCGGCCATGGTCGGAATCGATCCGGCCACCGAGATCGATTTTCACGCCCCGACCTGGCTGCCGAAACGGGGAACTCATGTTCGTCACTCACTGGAAGAGACTCGCGACAGCACGGGACAGAGGTACCGGGGCTCACGTTCTTCGACGGCAAGAGGCAGACCCGGGTTCCCGGGGATTTCGGAGGCCGACGACTCACCCTCCTCACCGCGACCGGGCAATTGCTGTACCTGACCCGGGGGGCGACACCGGGCATGTGGGCTGTTCCCTTCGACCTGGAGCGGCATCAAGCGGCCGGCGCGCCGGTTCTGGTAGCGCCCGATGCCGTCACCCTCAGCGCTTCCGCGGACGGTTCGTTGCTCTATTCGGAAGGGTCGAAGGTCAGCGTGCACCGAGAACTGGTCTGGCTGGACCGGACGGGTGAAGAGATCGGCGCGGTCGGCTCGCCTCACGAGGAACCTTGGTCAGCCGCGGCTGTCCCCGACGGTCACCGGGTTGCGTTCAGCGCCGCGGACGGCGGCAACGAGGATGTATGGGTGCTGGACCTCAAGACCGGTACCGAAACGCGGCTCACCTTCGGCCCACAAAAGGAATCCAAGCCGGAGTGGCTCGGGTCGTCCTCGCGCCTGTCGTACGTCGAGGAGAACGGCATGCAAGGCCGCGTCTTGTCGATCAATGCCGACGGGTCCGGCGAACAACGGGTACTCGCGCCGCTGATGTGCTTCGGTATGCAGTCCGGCGGGGTGACCATGGCGCCGGACGGAAGGTCGGCGATCCGGATCGTCGACCAGCGTGGACATGGAAGCCTGCAGGTCGGACCCATGCTGCCCGACGGCACGCTCGGTCCCCTGAAGCCCCTGTTCAAGCAGGTGCCGGAGCCGAACGTCGGCGCGGGAGGATCTCGCCCGACGGCCGACTCCTCGCGTACAGGACCAACGACCCGGGACAGGTCGACATCTTCTTGGCCCGGTTCCCCAGGGGGGAGGGGCAATGGCAGGTCGGCACCCAGGGCGGGATTCGGCCCCGCTGGGCCGGGACAGCGGTGAGCTGTTCTTCATCGCCGGGAGCGGCCCCACGAGCGCAGCATGGTCTCGGCTCCAGTGGATCCTTCACTGGATTCGCCGCTGGGCGAACTCACCCGACTGTTCAGCAGCCGGGGGAACGTCGATCTGCGGGATTTCGACGTCTCGCCCGACGGACAACGAATCCTGATCACCCGAGCGTCCGGCGGCGTCGATGGATCGGCTCGGCACCTGGTACTGGTGGAGAATTGGCAGTCGGAACTCGCGAGATAGCTAGATCAGCAACGCCCGACCTTGATGGCCGGGCGCTCTGTGGAGGCGGACTCTCAAGCTCATGGAGAGTCACGAACGGTGTTGGCTCCCGGTTTTTCAGGCTTGGACGCAGTCCTCAACGGCGATCATCGATACATCCCCTTCACGCCTCCCCAAGATCGGGCCTGGTCATCCACCGTCCCCGCGCAGAGGGCATGAACGTTGTCGATGCTCGCACCCCAGGAGTTGTCGCCAGGATCGATCACCAGAGTGATCTCGAGGGTATGTTGCCCGCAGGGGACGACGAAGGTTGCGGTGGTCCAGTTCGGCTGGAAATGATCGACCAACACGGGTTGGAATTCGTCGATGGCCACCGCGATTCTGGCGGTGCCGGGCTCACTCAGGAGCAAGTCGAAGAGCTTGTACTGGAAGGTGATCGTACACTCGGTATCGCCGCCGGGATCTCCGCAGAGGAGGCTGGGAAAGGCGGGCGGTACCCCCGCCGTTGCCGGAGAGCAAGGCGTAGGAATCGGGATCACCGCCGACAGTCGGAAAGGTGACGGCGAGAAGGTCGGAGGGATCCGCACTGGTGGACCAACCGGTGCCGCCGTCGTCGAAGCTGCCGTTGATGACGTCGGCGAAGGCCGTCCCCGCCATGAGACCACGGACAGGATAACGGGGAGAACCCAGTCCCGCACGGAGAATCGGGGGCGGATATCCATGAAAGCCTCCTAAAGAAAAAGTGGGCGGGGAATTGATGAAGTCGCTCACCACAAGTGCGTATCGCACGGAGGAGGACTAAATGCATACCAGTATCCAATCGATTCTTTCAAGGTGCTGACCTGCTCCCTGAATCCCTACCATTGATCCCATCCGGCCTGCAATCCGCGCTTAGGCCGCCTCTCGATAGTAGCGGTGGTGTAAACCGCCGACCATGGGACGCCGCCTGATCGAACCGATATCTGCATGCTCAAGCTCCCGCGGGATGGGACATTCCTTCGCTAGCCCGAACGTTGTATGTTCAAGTCAGGCAAGGCCAACGGAGTTTTTGGTAGGGACAG
>CAWDWO010000006.1:0-9827 GCA_963806035.1 Candidatus Krumholzibacteriota bacterium
CCATGTACTTGACGGAAGGCGTGAACACTTGAATTTGAATGCCCTCCCTTGCATCATTCTCTGACGGGCTCCCTGGATGACATCAGTCCATGGGGGTACCTATTCGGGAGCCTGAAGGGATGGAGACACAATGGCGCGCCGCTATCGATTCGAGCAGACGCAAATCATTCCCCGGCCGCGAGCGGAGGTCTTCGCGTTCTTCTCCGAGGCGCAGAACCTCGAGCGGCTCACGCCCAGCTTTCTCGGATTCGAAATCCTCACGCCCGGAACCATCGAGATGAAACCGGGAACGATCATCGACTACAAGTTGCGCCTCTACGGATTCTCCGTGAAATGGAAGACACGCATCGAAGTCTTCGAACCCGAGCGTCATTTCGTCGATACTCAACTCAAAGGCCCTTACCGCTACTGGCACCACTTGCATGAGTTCGAGGAGGTCGAAGAAGGCACGCAAATGCGGGACCTAGTACACTACGAACTGCCCTTCGGGCCCTTGGGCATCATCGCGCGCACACTCTTCGTGCAACACTCGCTCAGAAGAATTTTTGGCTTTCGACGGCAAGTGGTCGATGAGATTTTTGGATCCACCGCTCCATGAGTAGAACAAAAGCAACGCGGTACGCTGTCAGCTGATCGAGGCGGTGGACAGACCCTCAGCCGCGGGAGATTTCCACGCCAACGCCGAGCCCCATGCCGATCGGGTGGGCGGCCATTTCCTGGAGCCGAACTGAAGTCCAGACTACAAATCTTTCTTCCAGCAGACTTCCAGAATTGAGCTATCTTTCCCTCCACGCCCAGTGAGCGAGAGCCATAAGGGATAACTTTGAAGCCGGAACGCCCCCGGCTCGCGACGAAAGCGTGTCGGTATGTGCGGCATCTGCGGGGTGTACCGTTGGAAGGGTCGTGGCGACGATCGCGCGCATGTGGAGGCCATGGCCCAACGGATGAGACGCCGGGGCCCTGACGACGCGGGCTTGGTAAAGGACGGACCAGCCACCCTCGGCCATCGGAGGCTCTCGATCCTCGACCTCAGCGCCGCCGGGCATCAGCCCATGGAAAGTGCAGACGGGCGCTACCTCATCAGCTTCAACGGCGAGATCTATAATTTTGCAGAGATCCGAGAGGAGCTGGGACTGACTCCGGCCCAGCTGCGTTCGCGAACGGATACCGAGGTCATTCTTCACGCGTGGATGCGGTGGGGGCCCGAGACCCTGCCCCGCCTCGTGGGTCAATGGGCATTCGCCCTCTATGATCGCCGCAAAGAGTGTCTTTGGCTGAGCCGCGACCGCTTCGGCGAGAAGCCGCTCTTCTATCACCAAAGCCCCGAGCGATTGTGTTTCGCTTCGAACATCGCCGCACTGCTACGAGTACCCGGGGTAAGCCGGGACATCGACCCCGAAGCCCTGCTCGAAATGGTGGCCATGCGCTATGTGGTGGCGCCACACACGATCGTCGCAGGAGTTCGAAAACTGCCGGGCGGTCACCTGATGAGAGTTGATGCATCGGGTGTCCAAGTGGAACGTTGGTATCACTTGCCCGTGCCCGATGCTGGGCCACCGCGTCGCCGCGAGGAAATCGCGGCCGAATTCGACACTGTTTTCAAGCGGGCCTGCCGACGCTGCCTGGTGAGCGACGTTCCGGTCGCCCTATTCCTGTCGGATGGTATCGACAGCAATGCGATTCACCGCGCTCTGGTCGAGCTCGGCAAGGACATCCCTTGCTACATGTTCGTGACGGAAGAGAGTCTGCACGATGGCAAGGTCGAAGGACTGTCTGCCGCCAACATCACTCCGCTGAAGGTCGGGGCGACGCAGCGCATGCAGGAAATGCTGCCGGCATTCGAGGCGCTGAACGAACCCACCGGCGACGGCGTGGCCATGGCGACCTGGCAGCTGGTACGCAACGCACGTCCCCACGCAACGGTGTTTCTCTGTGGGCATGGCGGCGACGAGATCATGGGTGGCTATCGACTGAATCGTGATCTGCTGCGGCTCAAGCTCCTGCGTCGCATGGCCTCTTTTCCCGGACCGTGGGGCGATGCGCTCTATCAAAAGTACGTCAACGGTGGCGAATCAGCTGAGATGAAGCGGCGCCGTTTGCGCGGAATCCGCGACACCGAAATTCCGCAAGCGGCTCGTTACATGATCCACCGGCCTCTGGCGGCGCCTTTCTTGTCGGAAATCTTCAGTCACGAGGTCGATGCCAGCCTCAGCCTGACTGCGGTGGACCGGCTCTACGGCAGTTGCGATCCCAAGAGCGGCATGCTCGACCACATGCAAGACGTGATGCTCCAAACCTTCCTGCCCGAGAATCTTCTTTCCTTCGCTGACGCCGCGAGCATGGATTCCTCAGCCGAGCTGCGCATGCCCTTTCTCGACCGTGATCTGGTCGATCTCGTGCTTGGACTTCCCGAGTCCTCTCGCGCAAGTGCCAGGCCGGGAGGATCACACACCAAGGTGCTGTTGCGCGAATGGTCGCGCGGCCGGCTCTCCACGGAGGTCGTCAGACGCCGCAAACGCGGCTTCGCTTCGGGCAGTATCGCAGGCTTGCTCAAACACGACGGTCGGTCCGTTCGCGCCCGCATCCTGGACGTCCCTGCGCTCAGAGAGCAGATGCCGGGTTTGGAGACCTGGCTCTCCCATGAGCCCCAGTATTTCCGGGCCGAACGGGAAGGAACTCTCTGGGCCATCCTTGCCCTGGCCATTTGGTACTCTGCCCAGCTTTCGCTCTAGACGCGTGGAATTCCAGATGGCTTCGCCCTATGGGCCTCGGGAGTCTCGGGGCCTCGGGGGCCTCGGGGGGAAAAGTCTCGCGATTTCCGTCCTGGATGGGGTACCATTGAAGCTCAAATTGGGATTTTGCGTACTTGCTGGTTGGTTCCCCCAGTGACGACTTCCCGGTCTGAATCATTGGTCTGACAGCCCATCAAATCGCCGTGAAAGTCTGGAGCCTTCGTGAAGACGATTCTGGGGATTTCTGCCTTCTATCATGACAGCGCTGCGTGCCTGGTCGTCGACGGCAAACTCGTCGCCGCGGCCCAGGAAGAACGCTTCACGCGGCGCAAGCACGATCCCTCGTTTCCCACGCATGCCGTCGAGTACTGTCTGCGGGAAGCGGGCTGCACCATCGAAGACGTCGATTACATCGTCTTCTACGAAAAGCCCCTACGCAAGTTCGACCGTCTCATCGAAACCTACCTCGGATTCGCTCCCAAGGGACTGGCCAGTTTCAGCATGGCGATTCCCGTTTGGCTCAAGGAAAAGACTCGGCTGCCGCGCATCATCCGTTCGCACACCGGCGCAAAGAACGCCTCACTCCTTTTCACCGACCACCACGAGAGCCACGCCGCCAGCGCGTTCTTCCCCAGCCCCTACGAAGAAGCCGCCATTCTCACTCTGGACGGAGTCGGCGAGTGGAGCACGACCACGGCGGGAGTGGGAAAAGGCAACCACATCGAGCTGACGAGGCAGATTCGCTTCCCACACTCTTTAGGCCTTCTGTACTCGGCCTTTACCTACTACTGCGGCTTCAAAGTCAACAGCGGCGAATACAAGTTGATGGGACTCGCCCCCTACGGTGAACCGGTCTACAAGGATCTCATCACCAAGCATCTCATCGACATCCGTCCCGACGGAAGCTTCTGGCTGGACATGAGCTACTTCAATTACTGCCAGGGACTGACGATGACCAACCGCCGCTTCGACAAACTCTTCGGCGGTCCGCCACGCAATCCCGAGACTGGCATTCTGCAAAAGCACATGGATCTGGCGGCCAGCATTCAGGCCGTGACCGAGGACGTCATGCTCTCGATCGGACGCGAACTGCACCGGGAGACGGGACAGCGCCATCTGGTCATGGCCGGTGGTGTCGCGCTCAATTGCGTGGGGAACGGTCGCCTCTTGCGCGAGGGCCCCTTCGATGACATCTGGATCCAGCCTGCCGCGGGTGATGCCGGTGGATCATTGGGCGCGGCGCTCTTCGTGTGGCACCAGCTTCTGGACAATCCGCGCCACACCAATGGGCAGGATTTCCAGCGGGGCAGTCTTTTGGGTCCGCGCTTTAGCACTTCCGAAGTATGCCGCATGCTCGATGAGGAAGGTGCGGTCTACGAGAAGGTGGAGAGCGAGGACGAGTTGATCCACAAGGTGGTGGACCTTCTCACCTCGGAGAAGGTGATCGGCTGGTTCCAGGGTCGCATGGAGTTTGGCCCAAGAGCTTTGGGCGCGCGCAGCATTCTGGGCGACCCCCGCTCTCCCAAGATGCAGACCACGATGAACCTCAAGATCAAGTTCCGCGAGAGCTTCCGCCCCTTCGCGCCCATCGTGATGCAGGAGGAGGCGCATCGCTGGTTCGACCTTGCACCGGCTAAGGAGAGTCCCTACATGCTCCTGGTGGCGCCGGTCAGCGAAGAACGCCGCGTCTCGCTTCCCCCCGAGGAAATCGAACAGATGAAGACCGATCCCGACCTGCGCAAACGGGTGAACGTGGCGCGCTCGCAGATCCCCGCGGTGACCCACGTCGACTACAGCGCGCGCGTGCAAACCGTGGACAAGGGGCGCAACCCAAGGCTTTCGCGCTTGCTGGGGGCCTTCGCGGAGAAAACAGGTTGCCCGGTGCTGGTCAACACCAGCTTCAACGTGCGTGGCGAACCCATCGTCTGCACGCCTCGCGACGCCTACAACTGCTTTTTGGGGACCGAGATGGACGCGCTCATCATGGAAGACACCATTCTGCTCAAAGAAAACGTTTCCTCGCAACTGAGCGATTCGATGCGCGAAAAGTATCTCTCGCAATTCGAATTGGATTGATCGCAGCCGGCGCCATTGCGCCGCGTGGAGGATCTCATGCAGTGGTCGGATGTAAAGAAGCCCGCATCGGCGAAGACGCTCCGTCAATTCGCCGCGCTGTGCCTCCTCATTTTCGGCGGGATGTTCGCCTGGCGCGCCTACACTGGCCGCGTGAGCCCGGCTTCGTGGGGCCTTGCTCTGATTGCGTTCATCGGGATCGTGGGGCTCTTGCGGCCCATGGCAATCGGCTGGTTCTACCGGCTTTGGATGACCGTCGTCTTTCCCATCGGCTGGACGGTCTCCAAGCTCGTCATGTTGCTGCTGTTCTTCATCGTGTTCACCCCCGTTGCTTTGGCATTCCGGATATTTGGCCGCGACGAGTTACGGCGCCGCCGCCAGGATGAGTCCACTTACTGGAGGCCGAAGACTGGCGCAAGCGACCCCAAGCAGTACTTCAATCAGTTTTAATCTGAAGGAGACGCCGTGTCCGATTTCGACAGAATTGCCGAGTCCAAAAAGAGTCAGGGCGTGTTCGCCGAGTTCTGGCAGTTTCTCCGTCACAGCAAGAAGTGGTGGCTGCTACCGATCATCATCGTGCTCTTCCTCTTCGGACTCTTGATCCTTTTGTCGGGTACCGCCATCGCACCCTTCATCTATACACTGTTCTAGGACGAAGAGAGTGAGCGATTCCCAGCCGCAAATTCCCACTCGCAGGAAGATTCTCTACGCGCTGATTCTCGTGTGTGTCGCTCTTCTTCTGGGCGAGGGTCTGCTCCGTCTGCGCGCCTGGATCAAGTACGGCGACGCCGCGACCGGCTTCCGCGACCCCATGGTGGTCTACGATCCCGCGAGCGACTTGACGGTGCCGCGACCCAACTACGAAGTCCGCGGCAAGGACATCCACATCAAAATCAACAGCCTGGGATTTCGTGGGCCGGAGATCACGCGCGAGAAACCACCACATACGGTGCGCATCGCTTGCCTGGGGGCCTCCACCACCTTCTCGGCCGAAGCTTCCTCCAACGACGAGGTCTGGACCAAGCTTCTCCAGGACAAGCTGCAGGCGGCCCATCCGGAGGTGCATTTCGAAGTCATCAACGCCGGTGTACCCGGCTATACATCGGCGGAGAATCTCAAGTACCTCCGCTCCCACGTGCTCGAGCTCGACCCCGATGTGGTGCTCTACTACGAGGCCAACAACGAAATCGTCAAGGACACGCGCGCGCTGGCGATCGCCAAGGGGCTCATCAGCCCCGACAGTGGGCGTCGTTCGCCAGTGGTTCGTACGCTCTCGCGCGTGAGCTTCGCCTTCGATCTCATCTACAAGAACCTGGCGATCCTGCTGCGCAGTCACAACAAGCCTCGAGCGACACTGGATGAAGTCCCGCCCCAGCTTCCCGCGCACTTTCTCTCCACCCTCGACCAGATGAAGCAGGACTGCGATCGACGAGATATCCAGTTCGTTCTGTCCACTTTCATCGTGAAATACCGCCGCGGTCAGGACCGCGCCACCCAGATTGAAAACGCCGACGTCGCCTTCTACTACATGCCCTGGATGAGCATCGACGGCATGTTGAATGCCATCGACACCTACAACCAGGCCATCGTGGACTACGGCAAGAGCCAGGGCCTCCTGGTGGTGGACGATCGCGACGCGATCCCCGCCGATGACGAGGACTTCGCCGACTGCATGCACCTGGCCGACAAGGGCAACGAGGCCATGGCCAAGCGCTTCTTCAGGGCTTTCCAAGCGCTGGCCTGGATGATCAGCTCGCCGCGGCCGCGCACTGAGGCCGGCCGTTTCGGCGACCGCCCACTGAGGCCTGGTCTTTCTTCGGCACATTCGGGCTCCGGACTCCATTTGAGTGTCACACTTTCCGCGCCCTGACGACCCCTTCTGTACGAACGCCACGATTCGGCCGCGCGCCGCGCCGTTGCGAGCATTCCCCCCGCGTTCGCAACCCATCGAAACCCACGCCGCACCCAAGGCGAGGAGGAGGCCCCAATGCCTGGATTCCGCCGTATTTTGCCCGCCGCAGCCCGCGCCCTTTCAACTTCACGGACTCGAGGCCTGATGGTCCTCCTTCTCGTCTTTGCGGCACTTGGTACCGCGCTGAGCTTCCGTCTCCTCACCTCGCATTCGGAAAGACCCAAAGCCGAGTCAGAAAAAGAAACCGAACGTTTCGGTGTCGAGGCCATGCAATGGATGCTCGCCCAATCGCATTATCCCTACGGCGCCGAATTGCCCTTCGAGGTCAACCAGGCCATCCACGATGCATATGCCCAGCTCCCGGACGAAAGCACCTACCAGCCACCCAACGGAAACCTCAGCAAGCAGCTCACGAGCTATCAATGGGAGTTCGTGGGCCCCCGTGGTCTCCCGACGCGTGACCTCGTCCGTACTGATTCGGGTAGGGTGCGCTCTTTGGAGTGGGATCCGTCTTTTGGTTTGCGCGTGGGAAGCGCAACTGGCGGTCTCTGGGAGTCCAATGGTGGCAGCTACGTCTGCCTCACCGATCAAGTCTCGCCGCTCATCGGCGCTTTTGCCACCGATCCGAATGATGCCGACCACATCGTGATTGGCACGGGCGAACCCGGCAATTTCACGGGTACCGGGATCTACTACACTCTTGATCGAGGCGTGAACTGGACTCCTGCGTCAATCTCGGATAGCTTCCCCCGCGCCTTCTACGATATCGAGTTTGCTCAGGAGAGCTCCACGGAGGTCCACGCAGCTTCGACCTCGGGATACTTCATCTCCTACGACGGTGGCGCAAGTTGGACGCGAAGAAAGGCCGGACGCTGCTTCGCGATGGCCCTGCATCCGACCGATTCCGGGGTCGTCTACGCTGCGTTCAGGGGAGATGGTCTCTACAAGTCGACGAACAATGGAATCACATGGGATCCGCTGACGACGCCGGGGTATCCGGGAACAAACTACCTGTCCGGCGATCTCGCGATCTGTAAATCACAGCCCGAGACGCTCTGGTTTCTGCTGTCGACCATCAGCCCCAAAGCACTGGCCGCGGTGCTGCATACCGATAATGGTGGCAGTTCCTGGACCGATCTTGGCCTCCCCCCCGATTTTCCCACGATTCAACCCGGCTACAACGAAGCCATCACGGTGAACCCGAACGACCCGGACTTGGTATTGGTCGGTGGCGTCAACTTGTCTCGCAGCGATACCGGGGGAGCAAGCTGGTCCAAACCCACCGTGCTGCACGACGACCACCACGTCCTCGTATGGGACGACTCGGGTACGGAACTCTGGGATGGAAGCGACGGTGGCGTATTCCACTCGACCGACCAGGGCCAGACTTTCGAATCCTCGAAGAATACCTATCCCATCACCCAATTCGGCTTTCTCTCGGTCTGCCCTTCGGATCCAGATATTGCGATAGGTGGCGCGCAGGATAATGGCGTTCCGGTGACCACTGACGGTTCGAATTGGGATGCTCTGCAACGGCTGGATGGCGGAGGTGTCACTCTCGATCCAGATCTCTGCACTCTGTCATGGAATGCCGTGGGAGCACTTAGCGGGAACAAGACCTGGAAGCGCAGCCAGAGCACCGATGGCTTTTCGAGCCGTATCTCGCAGGATGGCGGAATTTACAGCAACAAGACTTGGTACCCATCGATCGAGACCGCCCCCTACGCACGCATCTACACCGTTGCCGGGCCCAACGTGTACTACGTCGATGGTACGGAAACGACCTGGCACAAACTCAATTCGACCGCATTTCCCGACTCACTCCTCGGCCTCGGCGTCGCACGTGGAGCCACCGGCGCGGTCTACGTAACCCTGGCGAATACAACGACGACAACAAGCGGCCGCATACAGGTCTATCGCGACGGCAGCTGGTCCGATGGCGACGCCCCCGAGCTACCAGCCGGAAAGGTCCTCCGTGTCGTTCCCCACCCCACGATCCTCGGCCGGGCCTATGCGATTCTGAACAACGTTGGCTTTGCACAAGGCAACCTTTTCATGACCACCGACTGGGGCGCCACTTACACCGACATTTCTGGTTCGCTGAAATTCCTGGTGATCAATGACGTCATTGGGCATCCAAACGATCCCAATCAGATCTTCGTCGCCACCTCGAACGGCGTCCTGTGGACACCAAACGGCGGAACCAACTGGTTCACCTTGAAGACAGGCATTCCCGTGGGGATCGACGTGCGTGCGCTCGAACTCGTTCCCACTGGGGATACTTCCGGAGAATACTGGCTCTACGCGGGCACTTTCGGTCGCGGTGCGTGGCGCAAGCGCATCCCGGCGCCGGAGCCTCCGCGGCTACCCGACGTCGGCAAGTCCGCCGTCATCCAACCTTCGAGTCTCGCCGCGCTCGCCCTACCGGACGCCAGCGGGCCTTCGTTGGACGATCTTGGCGCCACGATTCAGGTACAGATTTTGGACGACGTCTACCGGCCTGTTCCCGGGGTGGCCGCCAACCGTATCACCCTCAAGGCCTGGCCCGAGAGTGATCTCGTATGGTGTCCGGCGCCTCCTTCGGCTAATGGCGCCACGGACGACGCGGGAATTACACAGTTCAACCTGCCATTGGCCGCGGGAGGCGCCGCACAGCAGTTGCAGGTCTGCCTCGATGGGATTCCCATTGGCGGTATCACCTCACCCGATCTGGCCTTCCTGAAGGTGCGCTGCGTCGACCTCGACAGAGATTTGAATGTGGGCCTTCTGGACTTCGTAGTCTTTACCTCCGACTTGGCCAGCTTCACTAACGGTCCTGACGTGGATTTTAATCTCGATGGGGCGAGTCGCTCCTCTGATGATGGCCTCATTCTCATGAGTGCGATGAACAGCGATGTAAATTGTCCCTCCAGCCCACCCAACATCGGCCCGGCTCAGGGAGAACTTGGCGTCTACTTCGATGCAGCGGGAACCCAGAAGGTTGGAAACGTCGTTCCCGGAGCTACCTTCGATTTGTATGTCTGTGCAAAAGGAATGACCGAGGGTTACCCCAAGAGGGCCTTCGAGTTCGCACTTCCCGCGCTGGACGACCCAACCATCGAAGTATTGGG
>CAWDWO010000007.1:0-117149 GCA_963806035.1 Candidatus Krumholzibacteriota bacterium
TGCCGCACGCCCGAGGGATCCAGATAGAGGGTGACGTTCTCTTCTTCCCCGGTGTCGGGATTCAGGCGCGTTTCCACGCGGGTACGCCGTACCGCGATCGCCCGGTTCTCGCTGTAGCTTCCCGTGAACTGGAGATCCGGCTTCAGCCAGCCAATCCCCGGGAAGAGCGGCGTGTAGTTGGCGCTGAAGCGCTCGGTGTGGCCGTTCTCGGCCCCCCAGTTGATCCCCAAAAAATCTACCTTCTGTTCGCCGATCACCAGGCCGGTGTCATCGACGATCAACCGATTGCGAGCCGGATCACGCACCGAGTTGATGCTGTACAAGAGTCTCAGATTGCGCGCGGGTGACCAGGTGACCGAAGAACTGTTGGACACCACTCGCCGCGAGGTTCCCGTGAGTTGGAAGCTTCCATCCTCGAACTTGTTGGTGATCTTGTTCTCATCCTTGGACCACACGCTGCCCAGGGAGATCTGGTTGGGCAGATAGCGGAAATCGTAACCAAGCAGCGGGATCTTCATGATCGAACGCGTGGCGAAGTTCAGATCGTAGTTGTACTGGGACTTGCTGCTGAGCCGCCGTGTGTTTTGCCGGGGCGAACGTCGCCGGCTCCGGGTCAAGCTGTAGGAATAGGAGAGCCGGTCCACGGTATAGGCGAGGACTTTGTTCTGGCTCGATCCCTGTTTGCGCAATTGGAAGTTGAAGCTCTCGTTACTGTCCTTCGTGGTCAGCGAATCCTGAAGTGCGCTGTCCAAAAGCGTGATGTCATTGTCCGGGTAGTACTTTGGCACGGAGGTACGCTTGGCGGCACTGAAGCTGAAGGGTACGTCCAGGCCGAATGTCGGGATCAGGTTCTGCAGTTTCGAGGAGGCTCGCATCTGCGCGTTCTGGTCCGTCGCGCCGCTTCCCCGGTCGCGGTTCAGGCCCCGGAATTCGGCATCGGTCTCGCTGATCGAACCCGAGAAATCACCCAAGCCCGGAATGTTGGAACTCACGGAGAGCTGCTTGGCGTAACCCGTTTTGCGATTGACGCGGCGGAGGCGCAGTTCATTGAACAGAACGTCGCCAGTGAGCAAGGGACCCACCGGCACGCCGGTGCCGTCCGTCGCCTTGGGATACCGCAGACCCGCGTAGTATCTGCGCACGCGCCTCAAGTCGGGCCGGCCGCGGATCACCAGGTCGTAGATGCTCCCACTCAAATTGTCATGAATCGTTCCCTGCCGAATGACTTCGCCCGAGGGTAGAGTCACGTTGCGCGCAACGCTGTCATCCACCTTGGCGCTGGTCATCTTGTCGATGGGTACCTGTACCTCGACCCATCCGGTGTTCGGATCCACCTCGACCTGATCGAAGGGAAAGGAGATTTCGTAGTAGTTGAGAGAGTCCGTACCCACCCAGAAGAAGGGCACCAGGCCCTGCTGGTCGGGATCGAGCTGAGCGGGTAATCGAGACGCGAGCGGCGCGCGCCAGAAGAAGTTCAATTCGTTGTACTGGCTGAAGTCCTGCCCCTGGCTGCCAGGAACGTCCTTGCGCACGCGGATCTCCTGTCCCGGCCCGAGATTGGCGTAGTCCAACTGGAGAGACTGTTCCTTCTCCGCCACGTTGTTGCGCGTGTCGGGAAACACCGGCGGGATGTAGTCCGGGTTGTCCTTGTTGTTGAGCACTCCCACCCGGAATTCCGCCGGAGCCTCCGCTCCCGCGGGAAAACGATCGTGGCTCTGCGAGTCGTGGATGCCGTCGGTCAGCCAGCGATTCCCCAAGAAGCGCATCTCCGCGAACTGAATGTCGCGTCTTCCCGTCGAGCTTCCGCCGGGCACCTCGTACCAGATACGCAGGAAGCGTACTCGGGAGAGATCCGGGGCTTTGGTGAGGTACTTGAACTCGCCCTGGCGCGCGAGTCGCAACTGAACCTCCTTCATGTCCAGACGGTACTTGCGCCACGAGTTGTTGACCTTGCGCTCATCGCTCGAGACAAAAGCCGGATAGTCCCGGTTCACGTCCACCAGCACGTGATCGGTATCATCGAGAGGCACGGACAGGGTGTAGTAGGCGTCAGCCATGTCCAGGCTACCGTTGAGGTTGATGTCCTCGCTGTCCAGGCGTTGGTTGAGCTCCAGACCGTTGATGCGCGGAAAAGGATCCGCATCGTCTTCGCGGCTGGAATCGAAATCGTCTCCACCGTGGTCGTCGCTGCGGTCCGGGACGTTCAGATAGGGTGGAAGCGGTCCCTCTGCGGCACTCTCCTCGGCGCTGGCGATGCCGTCCAGACCCACGTCCTCGGCCGTACTCAACTGCCCGTCGTTGTCCGTGTCCTCCTGATCCAGAACTCCCCGCTGCAATACGTTCCTCTGCAGCGCATCGTCGAAGACCGTCTTCCAGTAGAAATCCTCGTTGATGAAGCCGAAGTCGAAGTGCAGTACGCCTTCGCGATTGGCAACGCTCTTCTGGAAATCGTTGACCCAGAACTCCAGGTACTGTGCTTCGGTGAGATCGAGGTCGGAGCCGTAGCCGCGCATGATGCCGGTGAACAGGGTGTCGGCGAAAGTCTCGGTTCCCTTGGGAGGTTCCATCTGGAGCTGGAGGGCCGGCACCACGTCGCGCCGTTCCTGCTCACTGAGATCGGGATTCAGATCCTCGCGGTTCACCGCGGGGGTGGGCCGGTACCAGCGTACGTAGGCGCGGTCCTGCGGCTGAAAGCGACGGTCGACGTCCGTCTCGTTCGCATACTCCGCCGGGAGACTTGCCCACCACCAGCCCTCGCGACCCATGGGAATCACGTCGCTCTTGTCCACCGCCTCGAAGTCGTCGAGATAGGCGCTACCGTTGGTGTTCGGATTGGGTATCGAAACCGCGAGTTCCCCGTCGACGGTCAAACGGCTCGGCGTGTCCGAATCGACCATGGGCAAGAGATTGGCGAGGCTGGTCAGGATCTTGGGTTCGAACTGCAGCTTCGCCGAAACGTTTCCCACCCAGTTCTTGGTGGGTTCCTCGCCCAAGCGCGGCTTGCGGTTGTTCGACGGTTTGCTTTGCAGGAGCCAGGTCGTGGAGAGTGTCTTGTTCTGCCCCAGATGGTAGCCGAGGTTGATGCCGTTCAGGCTGGTGCGCCCTCCTCCAAAGAGGGGGTCCACCTCGAAATCTACCGTGATGTTGGTCTGCGCGTTCAACTCGCTGGCGGCGCCGGTGAGAGTGATTTCCCCGCTGAAGTAGTCGATGTCGTAATCCACTCCGCGGGTCAGGATCCGGCCGTCCAAACGCACCTGCTCGCTGTTCTCCTTGATGTTGATCGTGCCCAGAGAGAGGCGCGAGGAAGTCGAAGAGTGCTGGAACTCCAGGTCGAAGAAATGATTGCTCTGCAAGCCGGTGGAGGTGAGGGACTTGAGGTAGAGATCGGGGGCCGGCACCCCGTCGTTGCCGCCGTTCTCGAACTTTCCGGTCAGATACTTGGCCGCGAACGGCGTCGGATTGGGGAACTCCAAGAGACCCAAATCGGGGAAGACCAGATTCGCCTCGCTGCCCGTGTCGATGGTTCCGTCTCCCCCCTCGACCGGATTTCCCTGTGGATCGAACTTGTCCAATCCGAAGATGTTGATCCAACGCCTTCGCGTGCCGTCCGGGGGCACGGTGTCGAACTCGTTGAGAGTCTGCTTTACCGTGGTGAGGATCTGCACGTCGAGGGTGGTGAGATCGATGCCCACGCCGCGCATGAAGTAGAAGTTGCGGAACATGTACTCCCAGCACAGATCGTAACCCTGGCCGTAGCTCGACGGATTCGTCGGATCCGGTGCGGCCTGTGAGAGGGGTTTGATGAGTTTGAAGTAGTAGATCTTGTCGTTGGGGTCGCCGGGGTTGTCGGGATTATCGATTGCATCGAAGTCCCCGCTGAACCAGGGCCGGCCCACCCGCATCACCAGATTGCCCTTGTCGTCCACGACGTTGTAGGTCACGCCAAGGGCCACGTTGTCGTCCAGCTCGCTGTTCAGAAGCACGCCGATCAACTGCCCGCTGTTCGCGTCGACCAGCGGCCGCCACTCTTCGACCCCCAGACGACGCCAACGGGGGGCATCCGTGAAGTCGGTTCGATTGGCCAGGGCGGGGTTCGCGTCGGGGTCGGGGACTCCGCCGGAATAACCCCAGTAGTAGCCGGTGGTCTCCATGTAGGCCCGGCCCGGGTGAACGTCCAGGATGTCCCCCTTGTCCCCACTCACCACGCCGTGGGGAACGCTCACGTAGAGATCGACGGTGGAGACGTCGATCCTCCAGGAGGGGTCCCAGCTTCCGCTCTGGTCCTGGAGGTTGGCCGGAATGTCCAGGGTGTCCCCCGGCGCTATGATGTAGGGCTCGCCCTGCACGAAGAAGAAGGGGTAGGGGGCGTTCAGGCGGAAGATCCGGTTCTTCACGTAATCGGTCGAACTCACGGTGAATTCCTGGGTCGTTCCCCCCGCGGCCGAGAACGAGCGCTTGCCCTGCTTGCTCTGCTCCTTCGAGGTGAGCACGGTGAAGTCCAAAGGCCCCAGGGCGCCCTCCACCTTGACTCCGAAGAGCCCACCGCGCTGAGCTTGGATACCCAGGAGCCGGGATGAGGGCAGGGTCACGTCGATGTTTCCGGCGCGAATCGTGCGGATGATGTCGTCCTCATCACCTTCGAAACTCAATTTCACCTGCGTCGCGTCGCTGCCGAACTGCTCGCTGTCGTGACTCACGCGGACTTTGATCTTCTCGCCCACCTGGCCATCCAGGTTCACCCGCAAACTCTGTTGCATCTCGAGGGTGGGAAAGAGACTCTGCGACTGCTGGATTTCGTTACCCAGGAAGTTGTCGCGCACCGTCGAGGTCCCGCTGATCGAGATGCGTTCCTGACCACTGATCCGGATGTTGGTGGCCTCCCCCTTTCCGATCAACCGCTCCAGGGTGCGCGGCAATTTGATGGGCAGGGTGAAGTTCAAGAGGCCCTGGTTGGCCTGGGTGGCGATCGCGTGCGCCTGCAGGCTCTTGCGCCACTGATCGTCCAGAGCCACCGTGGTCACGCTCCGCATGTATCCCTGGAGGGTCATCATCCGGATGTCGACCTGCGGATCCTCCACCGGGCGTGGTTTCTCGAAGGCGACTCCGACTTGATTGGTGTCGACCTGGCTGAAAAAGAGAAAAGTCTCGGGAAAGCGGTAGCGCACCACTCGATCGAGCCCGTCCTCGGCCTCGAGGACTTCCACCTGCCGTGGCGGCTGGAAGAGCTGCATCTGCGCCGCGTCGGCGAAGCGCTTGCGCAAAAGCGTGCCCAAGGAAACGCTCTCCCGCGTTCCGCGCGGATCGACCCCCATGTCCAGGAGTCTCTGCCGGAGCAGGGCCTCGTGCGCGCTGAGGAGATCGGGGTTGTCGCTGACCCGCAGGATGAGGTCGAAGAGCCACTTGTCGCGGGGGTAGCTGGGCCGGCCGAACTCGGCGGCCCGGGCCGAGTTCAGCGCGCAGAGAAGCGTCAGGGCGAGGAATACCAATCGTTTCGGGTTGGCCAAAGCAGTTGTCGCCTCACGCGTTCTGGAGCTTCAGGATTGATCCCCGCCACGGGCATACCCCAACGACTGTCCCCTCTCAAGGACAAACTCTGACCCCCAAGGAGGTCATCCGGGGACGGTCTTCAGGCCCCACCCGACGGCTCAGGGTCCATCTCGCCCTCAGAAATCGCGTTCCTCCCGGGAACCGATCGTCGAAGCGGCAAGTATCGGTTGAGGTGGCATAGAGAGCAACATAGACTCACGCCGCGAGTCCACTTCCCAGGCTGGAAAACCGTCCATGTCCTTGATTGATCGGCACATCCTACGGACCTTCTTCCCGCCGTTCTTCTTCGGACTGGTGGTCACTACCTTTATTTTGATGATCGACATTCTGCAAAAGTATGTCGATCTCTTCCTGGGCAAGGGCATCAGCCTGACACTGGCCAGCGAAGTGTTGCTCTTGAGCCTGGGCCATATTTTTGCACTTACCGTACCAATGGCCATTCTGATCGGGGTTCTGATGTCCGTGGGACATCTAGCGGCCGACAACGAGATCACCGCCCTCAAGGCCACCGGGGTGAGCCTCTACCGGGTGGCCGCCCCCCTGATCCTGGTGGGACTTTTGACCGGGATCGTGATGGTGGGATACAACCACTACGTTCTGCCCCGGACCAACCTGCGATTGACCGGCCTTCTGATCGACATCCATCACAAGCGTCCCACCTTCGCCATCCGGGAGAACGCATTCGTCAAGATCGACGATGAGTACACGATTTTCGTGCGGCACAAGGACGATCGTACCGGACGGCTCGAGGACGTCATCCTCGTCCAACGGGAAGGCAGGGGCGACACGCACCCCGATCTCATCGTGGCCAAGTGGGGACAACTCTCGACCAAGACTCCCGGGCGCATCGAGTTGGATCTCTACAACGGGGAGTACCACAGCCTCCCCGATCGCCAGGACCTGAACGTCTACCATCGGACTGCGTTCGAAAGGCAAAAGGTCACCATCACTCTCGACGACGATTTCGGATTCGGCGGCAACCAGGTGGTCAAGAACGACCGCTCGATGGATCTCAACGAGCTGCGGAGCGAGCGGAAATCGGAGTTCGGGCTCTACCGGAAATCTCTCTCGGAATCACAGGAGCTGGTGGATCAGGCCCTCGCTCCTCTCATGGCACTGTGGCGGCAAGGCAGAGTGGAGCAGGCGGGCACCGACGGATCGCAGCTCGATGAGCGCAGACAGCTGGCCAGCGAGTTCGACCGCAAGTCGCGAGCGCTCGCGGTAAAATCGCAAGTCGCTCGCTCACACCTGAATCGCTCGGGCCGCTACGCGGTGGAATATCACAAGAAGTTCGCCATCCCCGGCGCTTGCCTGGTCTTCGTTCTCATCGGTGTGCCCCTGGCGATCACCACCTCCCGCGGAGGCCGGGGCGTTTCGATCGGGCTGAGCCTCGCCGCCTACATCGTCTATTATCTCTTTCTCTCGGGAGGCGAAAAACTCGCGGACCGTGGCTTGCTCTCGCCTTGGGTGGCGATGTGGGCCGCCAACCTCGTCTTGGGCCCCTTGGGACTTCTCATTCTCTATCAGTCCGTACAGGAAACCCGGATCGTCGAAATCCGCCTGCCGGCCAGGTTCAAGCGCGTGTGGAAATCGCAGGCATGAAGCTCATCGACCGCTATGTTCTCAGCGCCTTCTTACGGGTGCTCTTCTGGTCCATCCTGGCTTTCGTCGCCATCTTCCTCTTGATCGATCTCTTCGATCACCTCGACAACTTCCTGGACGACAACGCGCGTCTCCTGGCCATCCTCCGCTACTACCTCTATCAGTTGCCGCTCGTCATCGATCTCTGCCTCCCGGTGGGCATGCTCCTGGCGAGTCTCTTCACGGTGGGGGTGCTCTCAAAGAACAACGAATACACTTCGCTGCTCTCGGCGGGAGTGAGTCTCACGCGCCTCTCGCGATCCATTCTCATTCTGGGCATTCTCGTTTCGCTGGGAGCTCTGGTATTCCGAGAATACGTGGTGCCCGAATCGAATCAACGTCAGCGGGAGATTCTCAAGTACGAGATCGAGGGCAAGATCCGCCAGGACCTCATGTCCAAGCGCAACTTCACCTACATCGGCCAGAAGGGAGAGGTGTACGTCATCGCCTCGTTCAGACCCAGTCCTCCCACTCTGACCGGCTTCTCGATGGAAGTGTTCGCGGATAGCGTGATGGTGCGCAGAATCGACGCGGAGCGCGCGCGCTGGGACGGCCGGAAGTGGGTGGCGGAGAACGGCGCGATCCGCGAATTCCATGACGGGAAGGAAACGGTGCAGCCCTTCACCAAGTATCGCGTGGAGGAGTCACTGGAGAAGCCCGAGGATTTCAGCCGCCGCGAGATCGACCCCGCGGACATGAATTACTTCCAACTGGGGCGCTTTGCGGAATGGGTGGGGCGCAACGGGGGCAACCCCACTCCCTACCGGGCCACCATGGCCAACAAGCTGGCCTTCCCCATGGTGAACTTCCTGATGGTGGTGCTGGGACTCTCGCTCGGCGCGTCTCGCCAGAAGACGACACTCTGGGCCGGCTTCGGTCTGACGGTGGCGCTGGGCTTCGTCTACTGGATCCTCATGGACTTCGGACTGTCTCTGGGCAAGACCGGTGCTCTGCCGGTATGGATCTCCGCCTGGGGTCCCAACATCTTCTATGCGATCCTGGGGGGGATCCTGTTCTACCGGGCGAATCGCTGAGCTCTCAGAGCATGTCGCGGATGGCGTCCACGCGATCCAGCTTCTCCCAGCTGAAGCCCTCTTCCTCGCGACCGAAGTGCCCATACGCCGCGGTCCGGCGATACAGGGAGCCGCGTCGCAGCTTCAACTCGGTGATGATCCCGTTGGGAGTCAGATTCCAGAGCTCACGCACGATGGAAGTCATGCGTTCGTTGGGAACCTTGGCTGTGCCAAAGCTCTCGACGCGAACCGAGACCGGCTCGGCCACCCCGATCGCGTAAGCGAGTTGAACTTCCAGCTTCTCGGCCGCACCCGCCGCCACCAGGTTCTTCGCGATGTGACGCGCGACATAGGAAGCGGAACGATCCACCTTGGAGGGGTCCTTCCCGCTGAATGCGCCGCCTCCGTGGCGTCCCATTCCGCCGTAGGTATCCACGATGATTTTGCGGCCGGTCAGTCCACAGTCGGCCTGCGGACCGCCGAGAACGAAGCGACCGGTGGGATTTACGAAGAACTTCGTGTTCGAGTAGTCCAATCCAGAAGCCTCGAGCGTGGGTTTGGCGACTTCCGACACCATGTCTTCGCGAATACGATCGAGCGTGGCGGCCTCGGCGTGCTGGGTGGAGACCACCACGGCGGAGACCCGCACGGGCTTGTGGTCTTCGTACTCCACCGTCACCTGGGTCTTTCCATCGGGACGGAGGTAGCCGAAGGTTCCCGCCTTGCGCACCTCGGCCAGACGGCGCGCCATCTTGTGGGCCAGGGAGATCGGCGCCGGCATGTACTCGGGAGTCTCGTTGCTGGCGTATCCGAACATGAGCCCCTGATCACCCGCGCCCTGCTCCTCCGGCTTGTCGCGATCCACTCCCTGCTTGATGTCGGGAGACTGCGCATCGATGCTGGTGAGCACCGCGCAGGTTTGCGCGTCGAAACCGTAGGCCGCGTCGGTATAGCCGATGGCACGGATCGTGGCCCGCGTGATTTCGGGGATATCTACGTAGACCTCGGTGCTGATCTCTCCCGCGACCAAGCACAATCCCGTGGTCACCAGAGTCTCACAGGCGACGCGACCGTTGGGATCCTTGGCGAGAATCGCATCCACCACGCTATCCGATACTTGGTCCGCGACCTTGTCCGGATGGCCTTCGGTTACCGACTCTGAGGTAAAAAGATGCTTCTCGGCCATCGAAGGCCCTCCTTGCTACTTCCGGGGAGATCGCGGTTCCTTCGCGCGTAGGCGCCCAAAACTCACGAATTGTGCTCCTGAACTTTGGAGACTTTAGCTGGCCATGCTAACGCAATGCGCGCCTCAGCGCAATTCCACTTGCGAGAAGTCCCCCACATTGAGCCCGGAGCCCCGCCCTATCACCTTGGCCTTCGCGCCGATCAGACTTCCTTCGAGATTGGCCCCGTCAATGGAGGCACCGTCGTTGATGATGCTGTTGGCGACGATACTTCCCTTGATGACCGCGTCCCGCCCCACCGTCACGTGGGGTCCGATCACGCTTCCGGTGAGCCTGGCCGTGGGATGCACGACCACGGGTTCCTTGATCACCACGGATCCCTCCGCGTAGATCGGTCCCTCGTCGCCCAAAAGCACGCGGTTCGTCTCGAGCAGAGTCTCGGGCTTTCCACAGTCATACCAGCCATCGATTTCCTGCGAATAGAATTCCTCACCGCGCTGGAGGAGCAACTGGAGCGCGTCCGTCAGTTGGAATTCGTTCTTGGTGCGGATGCCTTCCCGCACGATTTCGTCCAAGGCATCAAACAAGAGCTCGCTCTTCTGAAAGGTGTAGAGTCCGACGATGGCCTGATTGCTGGTGGGATTTTCCGGTTTCTCCACGAAGCGCGTCACCCTCGTCTTGTCCAGCTCCACGATCCCGAAGCGCCGCGGATCCTCCACCGCGCAGGTAGCGATGATGTTCTGGGGACTTCGGATGATCGAGGGCAAGTCCGCGCGCACCACGGTATCTCCGAGGATGGTCAAGAGAGGACCACTTTTTACCACGTCCTTGCACATCCCCACCGCGTGCCCCAATCCCAGGCGCTGCTTCTGCTCCACGTAGCTGACGCGCAAATCGGGATGCTCTTCGGCGATGTACTTGCGAATGCTGTCGCCCCGATAGCCCACCACGATCACGAACTCATCGATTCCCGCACTGGATAGATCTTCGAGGATGTGGCCCAGGATCGGCCGGCCAGCCACCAGCAGCAACGCTTTGGGAACGGTGATCGTGTGGGGACGCAGTCGTTTGCCGGCTCCGGCGGCGGGAATCAGAGCTTTCATCGCGGACATTCCTCCGGGGGATTTCTCGAATTCTAAGTTTGCGGCTCGGAGAGTTTCTGCTTGAGCAGGTCGATCGCCGACACCGGAGTGGCTTCGATGCCTCCGGCCTGCGCCAGATAGACGGAGAGATAGTCACCGAAGAGCACGAGGCTCATGGCGCGTGCGATCGGCGAATTTCCCACGCTTTCGACATTCTCCCACTGGGGCACGCGGGCTCCCAGAACGGATTTGGTGAGGGTGAAGCGGCGCTGCACGCGCGGATGGTCGGCCCGGTCGCGCAGGGCGATCACGAAGCTCTCGGCCCGCACGCGGGTGGGAACTTCCCAGCCCACGATCTCGTTGTGGTTCAGCTCGGGGAGAACGCTGCAGTAGGCCAGTGCTTTACCGTTCTCGTTGATTTGCGCGCACCAACGCCGCGCGACGGCGGCGCCCAATCCTTCCGCGGAGTAAATCAAGGGCAGCTTTCCGTAGAGTCTCCGCGCCAGACGCCGGGCGGGATTGTTCGTCTCGTTCGCGGCTGCTCCCATGCTCGCCACGCCCTCCTGCAAGACCTCCACCGTTTCCGCGAGCCCCTCTTGGACTCCCTCCATGAGATCGAAGTGCGAGAGCGCGCGTAGAAGAACTCCCAGGCCGAAGCCCAGACTGGCTCTCGGAGCTAACCCC
Source organism: Candidatus Krumholzibacteriota bacterium (assembly GCA_963806035.1). Taxonomy (GTDB): domain Bacteria; phylum Krumholzibacteriota; class Krumholzibacteriia; order JAJRXK01; family JAJRXK01; genus JAOZPE01. The sequence goes on from CAWDWO010000007.1 coordinate 11,152, forward strand.
CCGGGTAGGATCAAACAGGGCACTTCGGCACTCTTGGCCTTCTCGACCAGAGAACCGCCTGAACTGATGACGAGCTTGGGCGCGGAGGGGAAGCTCTTCTCGGCAGAAGACCAGCAGGAGAGGACCTCTTCGGTGTTTCCCGAATAGGAGGAAAAGATGATGAGGGTATCCTCGTCGACCCAGGCGGGAAGCCGGTAAGCGCGATTGAGCGCGAGGAGGACCGGCGCGTCGAGGAGTAGGCCCTGCGCCAACATTCCCGCGGCAGCGCTCCCTCCCATGCCACACACGATGATGCGTTTGCGGGCGAGAGAACGCGGGATCTCCGCCTGCTCGAAGATCTGCTCGCTCTGCGCGATCTGTAGCGGCAGAGTCCCCACCAACTCGAGCATGGGTTCACCGGGCATCTTGGACGATGGACTCATGCCAACCCCTCGGCGGGATCGATGGCCGCATGTTGCTCCTCCTGAAGGATTCCCCTGAGGCCCTTCTTGGCGCGAATCCGCAGGAAATTCTCCACTTCTTCGGCGGTGGAAAAGGAGAGCGCCTCCTCGGCCCAGCTGCGCGCCTTGGCGAAGGGAAAGCTGCGAATCGCTTTCTTCACCAGGGGAACCGTGGCGGCGTTCGTCGAAATTTCGTCGATCCCCATGCCCATGAGCAGGACTGCGAGACTGGGCGTGCCCCCCATCTCTCCGCACAGACCCACCCAGATCCCGGCCTCGTGGCCGGCATCGATCGTCTTCTTGATGGCCCGCAGGACCGCGGGGTGAGAAGGCCGGTGCAGATAGGCGACACGAGAGTTGGTTCGATCGACCGCCATGATGTACTGGGTGAGGTCATTGGTGCCGATGCTGAAAAAATCACATTCCCTCGCGAGCTCCAATGCCATCGCCACCGCCGCGGGAGTCTCGATCATGATTCCCAATTCGACCTCATCCGCGACCGCTTTGCCCTCCTTCTGGAGTTCCTGCCGACAGCGAGCCGCAATTTTCTTCACTGCTCTCAACTCGCTGACGTCGGTGATCATGGGCACCATGATCTTCACCGGACCCAGTGCGCTCACTCGGTACAGGGCGCGCAACTGGCTTCGCAGCAGATCGGGATTGGAGAGAAGATATCGCACTCCTCGCCATCCGAGGAAGGGGTTGTATTCGCGATACCCTCCCATGGCCGTGAGGAGTTTGTCGCCCCCCACATCCAACACTCGAAAGATGACCGGCTTCCCTTCAGCGCTCTGCACCACCTCGCGATAGGCCTCGAATTGCTCTTCTTCGTTGGGAATCTGGCCCTGCAGAAAATAGAAATACTCGGTTCTGAGCAGCCCGATCCCCTCGGCTCCGTTCTTGAGCGCGAGGGAGATTTCCACCGGCAGCTCCACGTTCGCCGCCAACTCCACCGAGTGTCCGTCGGGAGTGATGGCGGGCAGAGTCCGCAACGAATTCAGTTTTTCCTCGGCCTGCCGCCGCCGTCGCACGCGAGCGGCGAATCTCTCCCTGACTTTGGCCTCGGGACCGACCACGATCTGACCGGACATGCCGTCCACCATGAGATCCTCGCCGCTCTTCACCTGACGGCTCATGGTGCCAAGCCCCACCACGCAGGGAACGCCCAAGCTGCGGGCGATGATCGCGGTATGGCTACTCGGACCGCCCTCGTCGATACAGAAACCCTGGATGAGGGTGGGATCCAGTTCGGCGGTTTGGCTGGGGCTCAACTGGTTGGCGACGATGATCACGGGCTCTTTTAGCTTGGGGGTCTCGGCCTGTCCCCCTTTCAGGGCACGGAGAACGCGCTGTTCCACGTCACGAAAATCCTCGATTCTCTCGCGGAAAAGGGACTCCCCCGAAAGATGCAGCGGTACCAGGGCCTCGCCGATGGCGCGCGCGAAGGCGGAGCCCGCGGTCAAGAGCCGCTCGCGAACGAATCCGCGGGTGACCCCGAGAACTTCCTCGTCCTCCAGAAGCAACAGTTGCGCGTCCAGTATGCGGGCGTGACCCTCCCCCAAGTGCCCGTGGAGCTGCGAACGCAAGTCCTCGAGCTCCAACTTGGTCTTGTGCAAGGCGTTCTCGAAACGGGCTAGCTCGCCCTCGACTTCTGAGGCTTCACAGTAGCTGGGACCCTCCGACAGGCTCGAGGAGGGAAAGACCAGAGCCTTGCCCAGGACGAGTCCGTTCGACGCACCGATGCCGCTGAATCTACGCACTGCTTCAGCCTTGCTCCGCTAGTTCATGTTCGATCAGGGTGGCGAGGGAGGATAGCGCCGCCTCCGCGTCGGGCCCTTCCGCGCTGATTTCAAGAGGCTCGAGATGATGCGCCACGAGCGAGGCGAGGCCGAGAATGCTCTTCGCGTTGGCTTCCACGCTCTGATAGCGAATGCGGATATCCGATTCGAACTGCTTGGCTCGTTTCACGATGCGGCTCGCCGCCCGCAGGTGCAAACCGACTGGGTCACCGACACGTGCTGTCAAACTCGGCATCGCTTGTTCTTCCTTCCTCACATGCTACTCGTCGAGCGCAGAATGCCCCACAGGAGAATGGTGGCCAAAATCAGCACGCGGTCGAGCGGCCAACGGCGCCAGGCCGCCAAGAAGCCACATATTAAGGCCCCCAGCGCACAGATCAAAGCGAAGGGGCTGAATTGCGCATTCCATCGCGTGGAGAACCCGAGAGCAAGCGCGAGTCCGCAGCTCAGTCCGGCCGCGGCTCGGGCCCAGCTCATGGAGCGGTGAACCCAGGAGCGCGTGAGGAAATCGACGACTCCCGGACCCCTCTCAACGCCCAGCCGCAGGCACAGTTCCCGGATCGCACCCGACGCGATCGCAAAGAGCGCCCAGGCGGCCAGAATCCCTAGGGGGCCCAAGAGGAAGGCCGCGCTCAGACCAAGATAAGCCACCGCTGGCCGGGCGCCCTCCCAAAAGAATGGATCCCCCAATGCCCCCAGACTGCTGGCCAGCCCCTTCTGAAGGCGCAGGCTCTCCTCTTCCCGCCCCGAGCGGTCCAGATGCAGGGTCGCCCCCACGATCATTCCCGCCAGATAGGGATTCGTGTTGAAGTAGCCCAGACGGTCCCGGGCCCATCGCGCCAAGTCGGCCCCCTGAAGCCCGCGCCGCCGCGCCTCGGGGAGCAGGCAGACCAAAAAGCCCAAGCTCTGCATTCCCTCGCGATTCCAGGAAGACTGCAAGAACCAGAGACGCCAGGCGCTGCGGTAGGAAAAACTCACGGCGCACCCCACAGAAGGAGGCCGAGGGAGGCCAGGCAGAGGCCGAAGATGAGCCAGGGCAGCCGCGCCCGCTGGCGCAGAAGTACACCCACCCCCAGAAGCGGAGCGCTCCACCAGATCGCCTCGAAGCTCCGTCGCGCACTCTCGTCGAAAAAGGAATCGGCCAGCCCGATCGCGAGGCGCAGCACGAGTGCCAGAATCACGGTGACGAGCAGCCCGCGCACGAAGTGGAGGAAGCTCATGCCGAAGTGGTAGCGTTCCAAGGGTGGAAGCTCACCCGCCTCGAGCCGCCGACGCAGGCGCTTACGATTGTGCAGGGCCAAGCTCCGCAGAAGATTGATGGCCCGGCCCGCCGGGCGCGCCAGCACCAGACCCAAGACGAGGGTCATGCCGAAGGCCCACTCGGGGGCGTTGGCGCCGGCGGCCAAAGGAATTGCCACGGCTAGAGAAGTGGTATCCCGCAGGCTTTCGTAACCGACGGGGAGATTTCTCTGCATGAGGAGAGTCAGGCAGAAGCCCAACCAAATCCCCTCGGCCGGGGCGCCCACCAACCAACCGGCGAGTCCGGCGGCCACGGCCGGATGAGCCAGGAGAGTCTGGCCCACCGCGGTCCGGTCGGCGCCGGCCAGCCCGCCCAGTATCGCGGCAAGAATCAACGGCTCTCCAAGGCGACGCGGCCGTCGATGCGGCTCGCCCCCGGAATGCTCTGCACCGCGACGGAGATCCCGCGCCGCAAAAGTGCGCGCAGGGCCTCGAGTTGAGTATCGTCCAGGAAATAGCCAGGCCAGATCTCGCGGCTCTTCTGGTGATGGTGAATCCCGCCCAGAACGACCTCGGAGAGCTCGAGCCCGTCCTCGACGAGTCGAAGGACGTCCTCGGGTGATTCCAACACGAGCAGGGTCGCCTTCTGGTCTGCCACCCTTTCCAGTTCGCGCAGATAGGAGGATGCCGCCTCGACGGAGAGGATCTCGAGTTCGATGGATGGCGGGACTGCCGATCGGAAGAGCCGCGATTGAAGTGGATCGTCGGCAGCCTCTTCGTTGGCCAGAACGAGTCTCTTCACCTGCAAAAATTCGCAGCAACCCACGACCACCTGGCCGTGAATCAAGCGGTCATCGACGCGTACTCCGACCAGGTTCATGGCTTCAACTCCATGATTCGCACTGCTTCACGGGCCCGCTGGGTCACCTTTTTCACCAGCCCCGCCGGCTCCAATCGGCCCACGCGACTGAGGTAGGTCACGACCATGGAAAGATTCACGCCAGAAAGCACCCAGGTGTCAGGGCGGCCGGAAGCCGCGAGGCAGGCCGCGGTTCCACACGATCCCAAACCCTCGTCGACCATGACGAGGGCCGGCCCGTTTTCCTGTTTCAGCCAGTCGGAAATGAGCTGCCGCATCTCGTGGCTGCCGCGGTCACGATTGCTGAGGATCGAGAGAGGGGCGTCAGATGCAACGACAAGACGAGCTGAGGCGATCAACTCTCTTCCCAGGTCGCCATGGGTGACGATCAGTCCGCGCATTCCTGCCGCTTCTCAAAAGACGCGATTCCTCTTGGCGGAATCACTCCAGGTCGTGACGCAAATATTGGGCGGTGCGACCCAATTCCTCCATGCTCTCGATGAGTTTGCGGTTCAAGAGCTCGGCGGAATCGATGCCGTACATCTTGAGCATGAAATCTAAAGCAAGGACTTCGGTGATCACAGTGATATTCTTGCCGGGTACGATCGGAACGTTCACCTTTGGAATGGAAACGCCCAGGATCTCGCTCTGATCTCGATCCAGTCCCAAGCGATCGTAGCTCTTTCCCTCCACCCAGTCTTCCAGCCGCACCTCGACCTCCACGCGCTTCTGCATGCGCAGGGCGCGTACCCCGAAAATCGGAAAGACATCGACGATCCCGATACCCCGGATCTCCATGTGGTGTTTGAGGGTCTTGCGCCCGGTTCCCATGAGGACGTCGTCGCGGCGTGTGATCTCCACCAGATCGTCGGCGACCAAGCGGTGACCGCGCTCGATGAGATCGAGCGCGGTCTCACTCTTGCCGATTCCACTGCGTCCGGTGAACAGCATGCCGACTCCGTAGACGTCGACCAGAGTCCCGTGGACGTTCGATCGGAGGGCGAAGTGGTCTTTGAGCAGATCTCGCAGCCGATCCACCAGATCTTCGGTCTCCAGGGCGACCCGGGCCACGGGGATGCGGTCCCCCTCGAGCTCCGCCAGAACCGGGGGCGGCAGCTCGAGATCCATGGCCACGAACACCCCGGCCACCTTGACGTCGAGCACGCGGCGGATCGCCGTGCGCTGTTCGTCCACGCTCAAACTTTCGAGGTAACGGATTTCGCTCTCGCCGAGCACTTGCAGCCGCTCGCTCAAAAAGCCGTCGGTGTAGCCCATCAGTCCCATTCCGGGGCGATGGACGTCGTTGTCTTTGACCGAAGCGTCGGGCGAACCGCTGACCAGGATTTCCGTCTCGGTGTTCACTCCGAGACGCTGTACGAGATCCGCAAAGCGGAGCGGGTGGGCCACTCAGGCCTCCTCGTTCTCGCCCTCGCTGCGCGCGACTTCGGCCTGCGTCAATTGTTCGAGGGCCGCCGCGGACGAGAGCTCCTGCTTGACACCCTTGCGCTGGCCGGTCACCCGATCGCGGTGCTTTCTGAGCTGATGCTCCATGCTGGCGCAGGCGCGGTCGACCGACTGCAACATGTCGTCGGAATCGGCACGGGCGTGAAAATCCTTGCCGTAGGCCCGGATGTGGATTTCGCAGACCTTGTCCACCTTCTCCTCCGAAAGCGTGAGGTGAATCGGGCCTAGATCGCGCAGATATTTGTCGAATTTGGCTATGCGCTCTTCCGCATGGCTGCGGACGCGCTTGGTGGGCTCGTAGTTCCGGTTCGTGATTTCGAGGTTCATATGTGCCTCCGGAAGTGAGGGGCCACCCAGCTTCACGCCGCCGGAAACGCGACGATCAGCCGTCTCCCTGGAATGTAACCCGTCGTCTTGACGGTGCCAAGCTCCTTGGCGCTCGAGTGGACCTAATAGGTCTTACGCATCCGCGCGGGAAGAATCCCCAATTGTTCGCGGTATTTCGCGACCGTCCTGCGGGCGATGTTCAAACCCTCGACCTTGAGTAGATCCACGATCTTCTGATCGCTGAGAGGCCTGCTTTTTTCCTCCTTGCTGATGATGCTCTGGATGCGGATTTTCGCCGCCTTCGATGACATGTTTTCGCCGTCGTCGGTATCGAGACTGGAGCTGAAGAAATACTTCAGCTCGAAAACTCCGCGCGGCGTCTGGACGTACTTGTTGGTGGTGACGCGGCTCACGGTCGATTCGTGCATGCCGATGCGGTTGGCCACCTGTTGCAAGGTGAGCGGCTTCAAGGCCACCGCGCCCTTCTCGAAGAATTCCTTCTGCTCCTCGACGATGCACTGCATCACCTTGACGATCGTGCGTCGCCGCTGTTCGATGGTCTGAATCAGCCAACGCGCGGAATTGAGCTTCCCCACGATGAATTCTCTGGTTTCCTTGTCCCCCTGTTGCCGGCTGCGAGCGAGTTCCTCGCGGTAGGCACGGCTGACACGGAGACGGGGAATGTTGCTGTCGTTGAGGTAAACGATGTACTCCCCCTCGACCCTCTCCACGATGAGATCGGGCACCACGTACTTGGCATCCTCCCCGAAGGTCGAAAGGCCGGGCCGCGGGTCGAGCTGTCCGATTTCTTGCGCGATGGTCTGGACGTCCTGTGCGGTGAGATGCATTTCCTTGGCGATTTCGTTGAATTTGCGGTTCTTGAGCGCATCGAAATGTTCGCGAACGATGGTCGCGGCGGGGCCTTCCCCTTCACCCAGGGCGTTGAGTTGCAAGATGAGCGATTCCTGGAGACCGCGGGCGGCGATTCCCGGAGGATCGAAGGCCTGGATGACGCGCAGAACGTGCTCGACCTTGTCCTCGTCCACTTCGAAGTGGCGCGCGACCTCTCCCAGATCGCAGGTCAAAAAACCGTCTTCGTTGAGACTGCCGATGATGTACTCGCCGATCTCTATCTCGAGCTCGTTGTTCAGATTGAGATGCAGCTGCACGGAGAGTTTCTCGTAGCCGTTCTCCGGCGCGACGGCGACTCGTTCGAAACGATCGTCGATCTCCTCCCTCTCACCTTCGAAACCTGCCTGGGAAAAACCGTCGTTGAAATACTCCTCCCAGTCGACCGACTCTCCGTTGTTCTCGTTCTTGTCCCCGTTGGAAGTTTCATCTTCCGAAGCTTCGACTTCCTCTTCTTCCTCGATCGGTTCAACTTCCTCCAGCAGAGGATTCATCAGGATCTCCTGCTTGAGGATCTGTTCGAGTTCGAGGGTGGGAACCTGCAAGAGCTTGAGAGCTTGTTGCAGCTTGGGAGTCATGACGAGTCGTTGACCCATCCGTTGACTCAGAACGTGTTTCATTTCCATAGCGATAGCCTCTCAGCTGCGTGAACTCGCGTTCTCGAGATGGAATCCCTCACCCAAATAGAGGCGGCGCGCCTGCGCATCCTTGACGATCTCCTCGGGGGTACCTTCCACCATGATCCGGCCCTCGTGCAGGATGTAGGCGCGATCGGTAATGCTGAGCGTCTCTCTCACGTTGTGGTCGGTGATGAGAACTCCCAGACCACGTCGCTTGAGTCCAGCCACGATTTCCTGGATATCGTTGAGCGCGATGGGATCGATTCCGGCGAAGGGCTCATCCAACAGGATGAAGTGGGGCTCGATGGCCAGGGCACGGGCAATCTCCACGCGGCGTCTCTCTCCTCCGGAGAGCTCGTAGCCCTTCGCGGATTTGAGATGGCTCACTCCCAGCTCGTCCAGTAGGTGTGCGCAGCGCTGGGCTTGCTCGTCTTTTGTGATCTTCATGGTCTGCAGGATAGCCCTCACGTTCTCCTCGACCGTCATGCGCCGGAAGACCGACGCCTCTTGGGGAAGATACCCGATGCCCAACCGTGCTCTCACGTACATGGGCTTGCTCGTGATCTCGGTCTCCCCCAGGAAGACCTTGCCCGAGTTGGGTTTGATGAAACCCACCATCTGGTAGAAGGTCGTGGTCTTTCCCGCGCCATTGGGGCCCAAGAGTCCCACGATTTCACCGGTTCGCACGTGCAGGGATACCCCGTCCACCACGCGCCGCGAGCGGTACTTCTTGACCAGTTCTCGACAGGACAGCGACTTCCATGCCATCTCGCTCAATCCTGTTCCCCCTTGCGCAATCCCGGGGAACTCTCCGGAGCATCCCCTTCCACCTGCTTCTTGATCCTGAGATCGGTCATCTTCGGATCGGTCTCCAAACCGATACCGGTCAGAACCTTGTCAGCGTCCGTGGCCCGGAAATAGAGGTCGGTGAAGATGATTCTACGTTCATTGTCCCAGTTCAGAACCTCGCTCTGAAGAGTCCGGTCGTCCTCGGTCACGATCTTCACGTCCCCCTTGGCGACCATGTTGCGCGTGTTCTCGTTGACCGTGCCGCGCTCGGAGGTGAGAGTCGCGCTCAACTGTCCATCGGTATAAAAATACATGCGCACCCCGATGAGGTGGAGATCCTCCTCCCCTGCGTAGCGCTCGGCCCGGTTACCGAATAACTCCCAGCGCATTTGCCCGCGCTCGGTTTCCACCGTGTGATAGCCGTAAATGGTCTGGATGGGCGACTCATTGGTGGGCGAAGGTGCGTTCTCCTCCCGCTCACCGCAGCCAGAGCTCGCAAGCACGCTCAAGAGGAAAAAGAGAGCGACGAACTTGCGCATCATGACTCGCTTCCCTCTGCCACGATCTCCTCCGACTCGCCGTAACGATCGTGAAACCAGGTCCACTGCCGCGGCGCGCGCCGAATGAGCGCCTCCAACGCCGCATTGCAGCGGGCGGTCAGAACCATCTCGTCTCGGGTATCGTTCCAGGGAACCTCATCCCCCACGAGGACCCAGTGATCTTCGCCGTCGAATCGCATTCCCACAGGCAAAATCCGCGCGCGGCTGCGGCGGGCCAGTCGCTGGGGACCGACGGCGGTGGGAGCCGGGCGGCCAAAGAAGGGCGCGGAGACGCTGCTCACCTGGCTGCGATGATCCGCCAGCACCGCCAAGGAGCCGCCTCGGCGAAGCCACCGGGCCGCGGCCAGAACTTCACGCCTCCGATCGAAGGTACGCAGACCGAGGGCGGCGCGTTCCCGGGCCAGCCACGAATCGATCCAGTGGTTGTGGGGATTCGCCGTCACGACCCCCATCGCGGGGAATCGATCCGCCAGCCAACGGCCCAAGAGTTCCCAGCTTCCCAGGTGCAAGCTCAGCACGAGTACAGGATCGCCGCTTTCCTGGATTCTCGCCAAGCGCTCCTCATCCGCCGACGCGATCCGAACGCGCGCCTCCCCCCGCACTGAATCCACCAGGTTCCTCCCCAAGCACACGAAGCTCTCCCGCGCCGCGCGACGGCGGGTCTCTTCATCCCAGTCGGGAAAGGCGAGGGCGAGCTGCCGCATGGCCACCTCCCGGTCACCGCGCCGGCACGAATACGCGAGCAGGCCCAAAGCCTCCATGAACCCGACGGCGAGCCGGCGCGGGCTGCGCCGCGCCAGCCAGGCCAGACTCCGCACCGAGGCGTAGAACACGAAGCGACGGGCCATTCTCAGCCGCCGCTTGCGGCCCGGAATTTCGCGGAAATCCGGTAAAGAGCCCGAGACCATACTGGTTTGATACGTCGAGGGAGGCGGGGTGTCAAGCAAGGATGGTGCCAGACTATCCAGAAAGTCCCTGTTGTAGAATATCGTGGAGATGCAGCACCCCGATCGGCCGCTCCATGTGCACCACCACCAGCTGGGTGATGGGACCCGTGGGATTCTGCTCCATCTTCTGTAGGGCGACCCGAGCCAGGCAGGCGCCCTCCACCGTCCGCGGGGAGGTGTTCATGAAGCTCGCCACCGGTTGACCCAGAGGATCGTCATTCGGCCCGGTGTGGTTGAGGAGAACCCGTTGCAGGTCCCCGTTGGTGAGAAAGCCGCTCAGTTTGCCCGTCTCGTCGACGACGCAGCTGCATCCCAGACGCTTGCTGGCAATGACGAGAACGGCGTCGCGCAGGGGCTGGTCCTGCTTCACCACCGGTAGCTCCTCGCCGGTGTGCATGAGCTCCTCGACGGTCAGCCTCAGTGTGCGCCCCAGACTTCCGCTGGGATGAAACACGGCAAAGTCTTCCCGCTTGAAGGCGCGCAGACGCAAGAGCGCGACGGTGAGCGCGTCACCCATGACCATGGCCGCCGTCGAGCTGGAGGTGGGAGTCAAGTTCAAGGGGCATACCTCTCGCTCCACCGCCGTGTCGAGCACGATCTCCACTGCCTTGGCCAAGGGCGAGTCGGCAACGCCGGTCATCGCGATGGATCCCAGTCCCAGCGCCCGCAGCGAATGCACCAGGGTCAGGAGTTCAGCGTTGTGTCCGCTGCGCGAGACGGCCAGCACCAGATCGTTCTCGGTGGCGATTCCCAGATCCCCGTGCAGGGCCTCCACCGGGTGGACGAAGAGCGCCGGGGTTCCGGTGCTGGTGAAGGTTGCGGCCAGCTTGCGGCCCACCGCTCCGCTCTTGCCCAGCCCGGTGACCAGAACTCGGCCCTGACATTCCAGGATGCGGCGCACCGCGGCCACGAAACTGGGCCCCAGACGCGAGCCGATTTCCTTGAGGGCCTGCGCCTCCTCCTCGAAGACAGCCTGGCCCATGGCCAACACTTCGCCCTCGGGTGTCTGCACTGCCTTGTGCAGATCCGCGCGCGCCGGAGTCAGACGGTGGTGGTTGGTGGTCTTTTCCACGACTGATCCCCATGGAGTGAGAGACGATTTCGAATTGCTTCCCACTGTCCGCGGGCGCGCAGCAGGAACTCGCACGCCTCGCGCACCGCACCCTTGCCGCCGGAAGCTTGCGTGACGAGATCCACTCTGGTCCGGATCTCCTCGTGTGCATCTTGCGGAGCAAAGCTCAATCCCACGCGCGCGAGCATCGGAGCATCCAGAATGTCGTCGCCCATGGCCGCGACGCGCGACTCCGGTAGTCCGAAGGCGCGCAACACCTCGTCCAGCGCCGCACCCTTGTCGCTGCGGCCCAGCAGGACGGGGTCGATCGCGAGTTCGCGAGCGCGCACGCGGACCGTCTTGCTCTCGCGTCCGCTGATGATGGCGATACGATATCCGGCTTCACGCAGCAGTGCCAGACCGAGACCATCCCTCACACTGAATGCGCGCAGCGACTCGCCACTCTCCCCGTAATAGAGCAGCCCGTCGGTCAGGACCCCGTCGACGTCCACGATGAGGGCCTGAATCTCCCTCGCTCTTTCCCACAAGCTCTGCGCACTGTCGTCCATGAGCTAGATTGCCTCCCGCACCCTGCGATGGAGATCGACCACCAGGGGCAGCCAGCTCTGCAGGGTATCCAGAGGGAGTTGGGTCGAGGCGTCCGAGAGAGCGCGCGCCGGTTCGGGATGAGCTTCCAGGAATAGGCCGTCAATCCCGGCCGCCGCCGCGGCGCGCGCCATCATGGGCGCCAAGGCCGGCGTCCCCCCGCTCACCGAGCCCTCCGCGCTGGGACGCTGCAGCGAGTGCGTGAGATCGAAGATCCACGGCCAACCCAGTTCGTGCGCGACCGCGAATCCGCGAAAATCCACCACCAGATCGTGGTAGCCGAAGCTCGTGCCGCGTTCGGTCAGGAGGATTCTCTCTCCACCGGCCGCCACGATCTTGGCGCTCACGTGCGCAAGATCTTCCGGAGCGAGAAATTGCCCCTTCTTCACGTTGACCACTCTCTTGCTGCGCCCGGCCGCCTCCAGCAGGCGGCTCTGGCGCGAGAGGAAGGCGGGAATCTGTAGGATGTCGACCCCGGCTTCGGCCGCTTCTTCGATTTCCTCCACCGCATGAACGTCGGTGAGGATGGGACATCCCAGCTCGCCACGAATGCGTGCGAGCAGGGCCAGGCCCTCTTGAGGTCCCGGACCACGCGGACTCTCACCGCGCGTACGATTATCCTTCAAATAGCTGGACTTGAAGACGTAGCCCACGTTGAGGCGCTTGGCGAGCTTCGCCAAAAAGGAAGCGGTGCGCAGCATCTCGTCAGGATCCTCGAGCACACAGGGACCCGCGATGAGAAGAAGTGGCGCGCCCGCACCCACTTCCACTTCGTCGATCATGAATCTGCGTGCCGCCGCCAACTCAAGCCTCTTTTCTTTGCTGGACCGAAGAGGAGGAATTCTTCCGCTCGGGATCCGCTCCGGCGTGGGCAATCGCGGCCGAAACCAGTCCCAAGAACAGCGGATGCGCGCGCTCGGGCCGGCTCTTCAGTTCGGGATGGAATTGGACTCCCACGAAGAAGGGATGATCCGCGAGTTCGACGATCTCCACCAGGCTCCCGTCGGGAGAGAGACCGCTGAAGACCATGCCCGCTCCCTCGAGGCGTGCGCGGTAGTTGTTGTTCACTTCGTAACGATGGCGATGCCGTTCGTGGATCACGTCGCTGTCGTACAGCCGGTGTGCGATCGTGTCCTGCTTCAGATGGCAGGGATATGAGCCCAGGCGCATGGTGCCGCCCAGATCCTCGACCCCCTCCTGCTCGCTCAAGAGAGCGATCACCGGATCGGGCGAATCGGGATCGAATTCGGTGGAGTTGGCCTTGGTGAGCCCCATGATGGAGCGGGCGAATTCCACGATTCCAATCTGCAGGCCCAGGCAGATTCCCAAATAGGGCAGTCGATTCTCGCGCGCGAAACGCACCGCGGCGATCTTCCCCTCGGTGCCGCGTTCGCCAAAACCTCCGGGAATGAGCAGTCCGTCCACCTTCCCCAGATGAACCGCGGCTCCGTCCGCGGCAACGTCCTCCGCCGGCACCCAGGCCAGATCGACGCGCACCGAGCGGGCTACCCCGGCGTGAATGAAGGCCTCGATGATGCTCTTGTACGAGTCCTTCAGACCGGTGTACTTACCCACCACCGCGATGCGCACCTCGGCCTCGGGATGGAGCAACTTGTCCACCATCTGCCGCCACGCCGTCAGGTCGGGCGCCGTCTTGGCGAAGCCCAGGCGCTCGCAGATCCGGTCGGCCAGGCCCTGCCGCTCGAAAGAGAGGGGGATTTGGTAGATGGACTCCGCGTCGGGGGCGTCGATCACGTGGCTTTCCGCCACATTGCAAAAGAGAGCGATCTTTTTCTTCTCGGCCTCGGGAAGCGGCTGCTCCGCGCGGCAAATCAGAAAGTCGGGCTGAATGCCGATCCCGCGCAATTCACGCACCGAGTGCTGGGTGGGTTTGGTCTTGAATTCACCAGCCGTGGCGATGTGGGGTACCAAGGTCAAATGCAGGAAAAGGCAGCGCCCTTCTCCCAGCTCGAGCCGGAGCTGGCGGAGGGCCTCCAGGAAGGGCTGGCCTTCGATGTCCCCGATGGTGCCACCAATTTCGGTGATGACCACGTCGACCGGCGGATCGTCATCGCTGCGGGGAATCGCGGTCAGTTTGATGCGATGTTTGACCTCATCGGTCACGTGCGGCACGACCTGCACCGTTCGTCCCAGGTACTCGCCCTTACGTTCCCGATTCAGGATGGCGTCGTAGATCTGTCCACTGGTGACGTTGTGGATCCGCCCCAGATTGCGATCGATGAACCGCTCGTAATGGCCGAGATCGAGGTCGGTTTCGGCTCCGTCGTCGGTGACGTACACCTCACCGTGCTGAAAGGGGCTCATGGTGCCAGGATCCAAATTGAGGTAGGGATCGAATTTTTGCAGCACCACGTTGAGCCCGCGTGCCTTCAGCAGCTTCCCCAAGGAGGCGGTAGCGATCCCCTTGCCCAGACTGGAGACCACTCCCCCGGTCACGAAGATGTAGCGGGTGTGTTTGCCGTCCACCGGATCCTCCTTGAAACGAGAACTCGCCGCGACCCTAACTCATCTTCGCCCGGCGGGGAAGAAGCGGCCATGGGGAGCTGCCTCAGCCCCCGTCGTTGGCCAATTGGCGCTCGATTCTCTCCAGATCGCGCGGGGTATCCACCCCCGGGGGCAGAGCCGCGATGGTACCCACGACGATCCGCTGGCCACTCTCCAAGAAACGCAACTGTTCCAGATTTTCCACTCTCTCCAGCCGGCCAGGAGGACGCTTCAAGAATTCCAGCAGAGCCTTCCGCCGAAAGCCATAAAGGCCGACGTGGCGCAGACCACACGGAGCATCATCACTCGCCGTGTCGCCGAGCCCGGCGCGCTGGCCAGGAATGGATGCCCGGGAAAAGTAGAGAGCGAAGCCGCGCTCGTCGCAGACCACCTTGACCACGTTGGCATCGCGGTAGGCTTCGTCCAAAAGGGAGAGAGGAGAGGCCAGGGTGCTCACGGCTGCCTGGGGATGCTCCTCGAGGAGCTCCACGAGCCGGTCGATGGCCGAGGGGCGGACCAGGGGCTCGTCTCCCTGTACGTTGAGCACGAGCTCCTCCTCGCGCTCCTGCACCACCTCGCCGATCCGGTCGCTCCCGGTGGCGTGGTCTCCTCGCGTGAGCTGTACGCTGGCTCCGGCTTCGCGGGCGGCCCGGGCGATACGCTCGTCGTCGGTCGCGACCAGGACCTCTCCCACGCGCCGCGCCCCCTTGGCCGCGCGAACCACGTGCGCAATCAGCGGCAGGCCACGAAGGAGAGCCAGTGGTTTGCCGGGAAAACGCGTACTGCCGTAGCGGGCCGGGATGACCGCCACCACCTGACCCTTCTCTATCGAAGAACTCTGCCGGCTCATCGACGTCCCTTCCCTCTTCGGGCGCTCGCCACCCCACTTAGACCCTGCATCCCTTGCTTTGTCAACAGAGACGCCCACCCCCCGGCTGGGAGGTGGGCGCTTGGAGAATCATCGGGCATCGTGGCCTCAGTTGATCGTGAGAACGCTGACCCGTTTGCGGCCCTTGCCCCATTCCTCGTATTGCACTTGCCCATCCACCTTGGCGTAGAGCGTGTAGTCCTTGCCCGTGCCCACGTTGGTTCCGGCGTGGATCTTGGTTCCCAGCTGGCGCACCAGAATGCTGCCCGCCGAGACGATCTCTCCTCCGAAAGCCTTCACACCCCGGTGCTGGGGATTGCTGTCGCGTCCGTTGCGGCTGGAGCCGACACCCTTCTTGTGAGCCATGGTCTTGTCTCCTTAGCCTTGAATGCCGGTGATCTTGACGGCAGTGTAGAGCTGGCGGTGGCCCTGTGTCTTCTGGAAGTTCTTGCGCCGCTTCTTCTTGAAAACGACCACTTTTTCTTCCTTGCCCTGACCCACGACCTCGGCCAAGACCTTCGCGCCTTCCACGAGCGGCGCCCCCACCCGGACTTCGTCCCCTCCCACCAGGAGGACTTCGTCGAACTCCAGTTTCGCGCCCATCTCGGCCTCCATCAGAGGCACCCGGATGACGTCGTTCTCACTTACCCGAAACTGGACATCCGCGATTCGAACTACGGCGGATTGAGACATGATAGCACCCTGCTTGTTTCGATTGCCTTCTTGCCGCGCCTTCAGGCCGACTCCGGTGGAAGTTCCCGGCGGGACGCTCCAGGCGGCTCTCAGCACGGACCGGAAAATGTATCAAGGGGCTCCCCCCTCGTCAAGGCCGCCGGCCGGCGCTCCTTGCCAAAGCCCCGGCCTGGGCTTAGTACTTGAGCGTCCCAAGGGCTCGGCGGGAGGCCGTCGAGCGAGTTTGCGCGCTTTTGAGGGCCCTGGCCCGCGAAAACAGAGAGGTTGGCAATGAGCGAGATTCGCAAGAGCATCGTCATCGGTTCGGGCCCGGCCGGTCTCACGGCCGCCCTCTACCTCTCCCGCGCCAACCTCAGCCCTCAGGTCTTCGAAGGCGAGCAGCCCGGAGGGCAGCTCACCATCACCACCGAGGTGGAGAACTATCCCGGGTTTCCCGAGGGAATTCAGGGCCCCGAGCTCATGGACCTCTTCCGCAAACAGGCGCAGCGCTTTGGCGCCGAGTGCGAGTTCAAGACCGTGACCAAGGTGGATCTCTCCAAGAGGCCCTTCACGATCACCCTGGGCGATGAGAGCGAGCACCGGGCGCATTCGCTGGTGATCTCAACCGGGAGTTCGGCGCGCTGGCTGGGGCTGAAGAACGAGACCCGCCTGCGCGGCCACGGGGTGAGCGCCTGCGCCACCTGTGACGGCTTCTTCTTCAAGGACGAAGTCATCACCATCGTGGGCGGCGGCGACACCGCCATGGAGGAAGCCCTCTTCCTCACGAAATTCGCCAGCAAGGTGATCATCGTGCACCGCCGCGACGAGCTGCGCGCCTCCAAGGTCATGCGGGATCGAGCCCTGGCCAACGAGAAGATCGAGGTGGCCTGGAACAAGGTGGTGGTCGATGTCCTGGGCGATGACAAGGTCGAGGGAGTGAGAGTGAAGGACACCGAGACCGACGAGGAATCCACGATCGAGTGCGGGGGATTCTTCCTCGCCATCGGGCACGATCCCAACACGAAGATCTTCGAGGGCCAACTGGAGCTGGACGAGCAGGGCTACATCAAGACGCACGACCAGGTAGTCACCAACGTCGAGGGGGTCTTCGCCGCCGGCGACGTGCAGGATCACGTGTACCGGCAAGCGGTGACCGCCGCGGGAAGCGGGTGTCAGGCCGCGATTCGCGCGGAGCGTTGGCTGGGCGAACAGGGGATCGAGTAATTCCCTTGCTGCGCGTCGGGCTTCATTCGCCGGCGCGAGAAACTCAAGCGTCGTGCAACAGACTCAGCATCTCGGCCCGGGTCGCGGGCCGGTTGCGGAAAGCCCCCAGCATTTCGCTGGTAATGGCGATCGAGTTCTGTTTTTCCACTCCCCGCATCATCATGCACAGGTGTTGCGCGCGGATCACCACCGCGACGCCCTGGGGATGCAAGTAGTCGTTGAGCGCGTTGGCGATTTGAGTCGTGAGGCGCTCCTGCACCTGCAGGCGACGCGCAAAGATCTCGACGATCCGCGCCATCTTGCTCAGTCCGATGATCTTCCCGTCGGGAATGTAGGCGACGCCCGCCTTTCCGAAGAATGGCAACATGTGGTGCTCGCACATGCTGTAAAAGTCGATGTTCTTCACCATTACCATTTCGCGATTCTCGGAATCGAAGATCGCGTCGTTCATCGCTTCTTCCACGTCGCCGCGGTAGCCGTTGCAGAGGAACTGCCAGGCCTCCGCGACTCGCTGCGGGGTTCTCTGCAGACCTTCGCGATCTGGATCTTCGCCGAGTTCCACCAGCATCTTCCGGATCAATTCTTCCATCTCGACTCCTTTGCGCGCTAGCTCACCGGCGCAAAACTACCGCTCTCGGTGGAGCGGCCCAAAACTCATCAGAGCAAACTCAGCTCGCCACGAAATGGTTCCTCGGAGTTTCGACCAGCTCCACGGAGACCAGGCGAGGACCTCCTGCGAACTCCTCATCGAGCCAGTTCTTGAACACCCGCGCGAGATTCTCTCCCGTCGTCACTTCGTCGATGATGTCGTCCAGGTGGCGATGATCCACCTTGGAAATCAGGCACTCTTCTACTCGACGGTCCACTTTCCGGCGATCGAAGAGCATACCCGTGATCGGATCGGGTTCTCCCTCGAAGAGGAGGACGAGCTCGTAGTTGTGCCCGTGGCCTCCTTCGTTGGCGCACTTTCCGTAGACCTCCACGTTCTCGTTCTCGGCAAGCGCGGAGGTATGAAGGCGGTGCGAAGCCTCGAAGCGATAGATCCGGCCGACCCTCATTGCGACGGCTCCTTCTCCAGCTCCGCGTAGAGATCTTCGCTCTCCCACAGGCGGATCAACGACAGCCGGCATTCACCCAGCTCGGCAATCGGTTGCTCCAGAACCGACCAGAGATAACGAACGAGGTTCTCGCAGCTGGGAATGAGATCGGCGAAGTATTCCACGTCGTAATTCAGAAAAGAGTGGTCGAGCTTCTCCACCACGATCTTCCGCAGCAATTTGTCCAGATCGGCCAGATTGATGACCATGCCGGTGACCGGATCCACCGGGCCTTCCACGCCGACCTCGAGGCGGTAGTTGTGTCCGTGCCCATGTGGCCGGTTGCAAGCTCCGAACACTTCGCGATTCTGCTCTTCACTGAGCGCCGCGCTGTGATAGCGGTGTCCGGCGCAGAAGCGCACCGTCCTGAGGATTCGAAGGCGGGAAGTCGCGGGCAATGGAGCACCTCCTCGCAAAGCCTTCACTTCGATCGGCTGACCGGAGCGAAGCTGCATTCACAAAAGTCCCCATAGGATATGACGCTCCAAGCCGCCTCGCCACGAGCGCAAGTGGCACGAATCATTGGGCGGAATTCACACGAGGTGGAGTCCTCCATCAACCGAGAAGTCGCTGCCGGTGGTCCAGGCCGATTCCTCGCTGGCGAGAAAGAGAATCGCGCTTGCCACTTCCTCGGCCGTTCCGATGCGCCCCAAGGGATGCATTTTTGCAGCCCCACGCAAATCCGCGCCCTGGTGGATGGGAGTCTGGACGACTCCGGGGCTCACGCTGACGACGCGAATCCCATCGGCGGCCCACTCCAATGCCAGGGATTGTCCAAAGGAAAGGAGCGCGGCTTTGGACGCGCAGTAGGCGGCGGCTCCGGGAACCGGCCGGTGCGCCAGATTGCTGAGCACGTTCACGACCACGGCTTCTTCGGCGGCCTTGAGCCAGGAATACGCCGCCTTGCACAGCAGATAGGGGGCGCGCACGTTCAAGTCGAAGTGCGCCTGCCACTGGTCCAGTTCGAGTTCGGTCACTGGCTGAGGGAAATAGAGTCCGGCGTTGTTCACCAGGATGTCGATCCCGTCCATGCTGCGGGCGGCGCTTGCGACGACCCGTTCCGCCGCCTCTGCCTCATAGAGGTCCGCCGCGAGCAGCCCGGCCTTTCCTCCCGCGCTCGAGATTTCTTCCTGCACCCCGCGGAGATTGTCCTCTCCCCGCCCCACCAGGTACACCGAGGCGCCCGCGCGGCTGAATTGTCTGGCGGTGGCCGCGCCGATCCCGCTCCCCCCACCGGTGATCAGCGCCTTGCGACCGTGCAAAGTGAACATCGCAGCTCCTCTCTCCGCCTTCGGAATTCGTGTCCGAAGCTAGCAGTCAGCTTCCCCATGATTCCTCAGGATATCCGATCCTACCCCACACCACCGGCCAGCGCGACTTGGGGGCGGGGTGGCATCCGGGTTGCTGTAAGTGTCCGCGTACTCGATTTCGCCGGAGGGCGGAACGGAAAACTTCAGAACGAATTCGGGCTCATCACAAAGTCGTCCCCCCCAGAGATCGTGTGATGAGCGTAGTTCTGGAGCCCCCGCTTTCGTCCTCCGGCGGATTTTTTTGCCCGGTGGCCCCCTTCAAATTTCTGCTCCACTTTCGTCCAGAGTCACCGGCGCCCAGCTCCCCGACTCGCTGAAAGCTCCCTGGGGAGTGAGCCTGAGCTTCCCCGCTGCGATCCAGGCCAATACGCGCGGATAGAGTCTACATTCAGCTTGAAAGACGCGAGCTCGCAAACTGGCGAGATCGTCCGAGGCGAGCACCGGGACTTTGATCCGAGCCAATATCTGCCCCGAATCGAAGTGCTCGTCGACCAGATGCACGGTAGCGCCGCTCTCCTTCTCCCCCGCCGCGAGCACTGCGGAGTGTACGCGATCGCCGTAGTAGCCGGCTCCCCCGAAGCGCGGGAGCAGTGCGGGGTGGATGTTCAGCACCGGTAGCCCGGCCCGGAAGGAGAGATCGAGAAGGGAGAGATAGCCCGCGAGGCACAGCAGCCGTGCTCCATGCTCGTGTTGCCAGTGAAAGATCTCGCGGTCGCGCTCCTCTTTCCCGGCGAACTGCGACTTCTTGAACACTCGCACGGGAATCTGCGCCGCCCTGGCGATCTCGAGTCCACGGGCGCTCTCGCGATCGCTCCCCACCGCCACGATGCGCAGCGGTAGATCCCCACTCTGAATTTCTTCCAGCAAGTTTGCCAGAGTTCGGCCGGTGCCGCTCAGGAGCACTCCAACCGGAAGGGTTTGTTCATGCTCGAAGGACATGGATGTGGCGAAGACCTCCCCCTCTATTGGGGTCTCCGACTCACGAAGGCCAAAGTGATCGCCTGGAACAGAAGGAACAGCGCGAGAGGAAGCTCTCCCCACTTGGTATAGGGGGAGGAAGCGGAGCTGGGATGGAGCGTTCGCACGATGTAGGTGCGCTCCTGCAGCCGGGTTTGATCCACCACGCGTCCGCTGGCGAGCGCGAAGAAACAGATTCCGTTGTTGGAACATCGAACCGTGGGAACCCGATTTTCCGCCGATCGCATGACCCCCATGAGACCGTGCTGGTAGGGCCCAAGAGTGTTCCCGAACCATCCGTCATTGCTCATGTTCACCAGGATCTCGGCACCCTTGCGCACGGCGGCGCGGCTCGGGCCGGAAAAAATCGACTCGAAGCAGATGAGATTGGCGAAGCGATATCCGTCGACCTCGAAGATCGTGAGTTCCGGGCCCGGATCCCATTCGGCCTGTCCGAAGTCCAACTTCCCCAGGAACGGAAAGATCTTTTGGAAGGGCATGCGTTCGCCGAATGGCAGAAGGTGCATCTTACGATACCGCGCCCTCACTGCCCCCGCGTCGTCCATCAAGAGAGAGGAATTGTAGCGCAGCAGTGAGCCATCGGATTCGACTTCCCGTTCGGGGAAACCGGTGAGCAGGTAGATCTTTTTGCTCTCGACGAGATCCTGCAGCCGCATGAGGTAGCGGGGGGCTCGCAGCACGTCCAGAGGAACCGCGGTTTCCGGCCACACGACCAGGCGCGCCCCGTCATCTGCCGCCTCTTCGCTGAGTTTGGTGAAGGGAATGAATGTCGAATCACGGCGCGCCGGATCGAACTTGTCCATGAGCGAGACGTTGCCCTGGATCACGCCGACGCGCAGTCCATCTCCGGGACCCACCGGTGTTTCCAGAGCGTGCATCGTGTGCGTACCGTAGACCAGGGTGACACCGTACAGCAGAAGCAACGCGACCAGAGCCCACCAGCGATAGAGCACAGCGCGGCCGAGTCGTGGAAACTCTCCCCGCAGCGAGAGCCAAGTCAAGGCCAGCAGAACGTTGGTCACCGCGACCAGCCAGCTGATGCCCAGCTCGCCGAAGATCCCGGCCAGCTGCAAAATTGGGACGTAATGCAGCTGCGTCATGGCCAGGCGCATCCAGGGGAAACCCAACTCGCCCGTGCCCTCGAGCCACTCCACCACGACCCAGATGATGGGAAACCACCAGATGGCCTGCTCGTGATAGCGCCGGCGCAACTTCGCGCTCACCCAGAATACGATCCCGTCGAAGATGGTCATGTAGAGCGCGAGCAGAACGAGCCCCATCGGCAGAAACAGCCAACGGTATTTCATCGTTGCCGCGGGATCGAGCTGCAGAAGCCAGTAGAGTTCGCTCAGATGATGGGTCAGGCCAAAGGAGAGAATGAGCAGCTTGAGACGGAGCGGCCGCGCTTCCCTCAGGTTGCGTGGATGAAAGAGGACGAGCAGAACCGGAACCAGCGCCACGTAGGCCAGAAAGCCCACGGGCGAAGGCGCGCCAGCGACGCTCAGAAGGAGACCGCTGGTGATGCCGGCGAGAAATTCCGGAGTGGACCAGAACCTAGAACCTTGCATAGAGGCCTCTGCGTGAGAAAAGAAGCAACGGTCCTCATCCCCAGGCTTCTTCTTCGGGATCCCGTCGCGCAGGCACTATAGGCGTCGGCAAGGTTCGTGTCGAGCCTCCCTCATTCCTCGCTGAGGATCCCGTGAATCTTGAGCTTCTGGTAGAAGACCTGCCGGCTGAGGTGGAGGGAACGCGCGGCGCGGCTCTTGTCTCCTCTGGCCCGCCGCAGGGCACGACGGAGAAGAGCCGCTTCGCGGCTCACGAGCTCAGCTCGGCTGAGTTCTCCGGCTCGCTTCTCGAGCTTCTGCTCTTCTACGCTCACGGTGGAGCGCAGGAGCCAGGCCGGTGGACCCAGCGATCGCGCGAGCGCCTCCATTCCTTGGCGCGCCACCCGCAGCCTGAGCTTCCCCGGGCGCCAGTCCGCGTCCACTGCCGCCAAAAATGCCACACAGGGAATGCGGTCTCCGGGAAAGGGCCAACCGACGAGCCCGTGCGCAGCCCGCTCGCGTAACCACTCCGCCAATGGATCTGCGGACTCGCGCTGGACACTGAGGGGGCGCGCCCGCGCAAAGAGCTGCCGATACCCCGCCAAAGGGAGAGCCGTCTCGGGAAACTCGGCCGGACCCGCCTGATCCACGACCTGAAGAAGCTCGAAAACCAGCGCCGGATCGTGGGGAGCCTGCGCATGCAGGCAGCGCGCGATCCCCAGGATCTCGGCTCCCAAGGCGGCTCGCAGCGCGCTGAGTCGATCGCATAGTTCCTCCTCGGGCATGGAGGGAAGGAACCCCTTAAGAGCAGCTGAATTCATCTTGAATGCACGGAGGGGGGCGCGTGGAGCTGGTGGCAGCATCGGTGCTGCAAGGCCCGTGCCCTTCATCCCGGCCGACACGAGGTGGAAATTTGCTCTTCTTGGAAGCGCAGGCTGTCCTCTGCTCGGGGCGCCGGACAGCGCGCGCGCGTTCTAGCCGGCGTGAAAGCGCACGGGGCGTCTTCTCCGCGCGCCAGGACGCGTCCGATGGCCAGGGGGGGCTCGCTCAACTTTGAAGCGCACTGAGGTGAAATCTCTTCACAGATCACGACCATCCCCAAGCCCAGATTGAAGACCCGCCGCATCTCTTCTTGCTCGATGCGACCCCGCTCTTGCAGCAGCCGGAAGATCGGGGGCACTTGCCAGGAGCCCTCGTCGATTTCCACGGCAAGTTCCTTCGGGAGAACCCGCGGGATGTTGTCGACGAGACCGCCTCCGGTGATGTGGGCCAGCGCGGCGATCGGATGACGAGCGCGCAGTTCCCTCACTTGTGAGAGGTAGCTGCGATGCACCGCGAGAAGCGCATCGGCGAGCGAACTTCCCAGTCCACCCGGATCCTTTTCGAGGGGAAGCTTCGAATCGCCCTCGAGCAGGACTTTGCGCGCCAGACTAAAACCATTGGTGTGCAGACCACTGGAAGGCCAGGCGTAGACCCTCATTCCCTCTCGCACCATGGCACCGGTGATGAGGTCCTCCTCCTCCACTCTGCCCACGATGCAGCCGGCCAGGTCGAAGTCCTCTCCGTGATAGAGGCCGGGCATCTCCGCCGTCTCTCCCCCGATCAATGCACAGCCGTTCTCGCGGCAGGCCTTGGCGAGCCCCTCCACCACCGCGACGAAGGTCCCCTCGCTCAAGCTCCCCGTCCCGTAGTAGTCCAGGAAGAAGAGCGGGGTGGCTCCCTGAACCAGGATGTCGTTGACGCAGTGGTTCACGAGGTCCTCCCCGACCCCGCGCAACTGCCTCGCCGCCAAGGCGATTTTCAGCTTGGTTCCCACGCCGTCGATGGAGGAAACGAGCAGGGATCCATCGGCTTGGCGGTAGAGACCTCCGAAGGAGCCCACCTCCGACGCGACGGCAGGGCCCCAGGTGGAGCGGATTGCAGCACGGGAGGAGGCGAGCGCTTGGCTGGCGGCGTCGATGTCGACCCCGGATTCGCGGTATTTCATGGCGGCATGCTAGGGCCAGGCGGCTGTCCTGTCAAAGATAGGCATCGGGGCGGGCTCGTACGGCTCGAATGCGCCGTGTGCCGGGCTCTAGCCGACGGGCAGGCCGACGGGGACTTCGGCCTCGCGGGTGGCGGCGTCGTGCAGAATTCTCTGGATCTCCAGGGCTGTACCGTCGGCCTGGGCGATGACCTTGAAGCTGCCGTCGGCGTACATCGACTCGATGGCGTCGACCACGTCCACTGCGAACTGGCTGCCTTTGAAGCGGCGCAGCTCGTCCATGCACTGCTCGAGCGAGAGCGCGGCCCGGTAGGGACGATTGGAGGTCATGGCGTCGATCGCGTCGCAGCAGTTCAGGATGCGACTGCCCAGCTTGACCTCGTCATCACGCAGACCGTCGGGATAGCCCAGACCATCCGGACGCTCGTGGTGGTGATGCACCAGGTCGGCCGCCCCCTTGAGGAACTTCATTTGCGATACGATTTCGCCCCCGATCGCCGGATGGGAAGCGAGGATGTCGAACTCGTCCTTGGTCAGGCGCGCCGGTTTGCAGACGATGTCGTTGGTGATGGCGATCTTGCCGATGTCGTGCAGCAGACCCGCGTATTCGAGTTCCTCCAGCTCCTCGGGCCCCATCCCCATCCGCTGTCCAATCTGCACCGCATACTTCGCCACGCGATAGCTGTGACCGTGAGTGTAGGGTTCATCGGCTTCCAGGGCGGTGGTGAGCGCGGCCACGGTGTTGATGTGAGCTTCCTTCATGTCTTCGAAGAGCTTGTGACTCTGCCAGATGATGAACAGCGGCAGACCGAAGAGGAGAAGCGACCACAGTCCGGCGTATTCGTAGGAAAAGATGAGGAAGGCACTCAGCGGTGCTGCCAGCAATCCGCTCAAGAAATGCCAGGCGTAATCGCCACGCCAAACCTGATTCCAGGTTCGCCCCTCGTTCAACACGAGTACCGTGCTGGTGAGCGTCATGTTGACGCCCGAAAAAACCATGTGAGCAACGAGTGCGGGAATGAGGAAAAGCGGTGAGGAAAGACTGTCGACACTGCTCCAAGGCAAACTATGGAACACAACGCCAGCCACCCCGACGGAGAAGGTCATCATCGCGATGTTGAAGACGACCTTCAGCGGAGAGCGGCGCTTGATCAAGCCATCGCCCACTAGCAAGCTGGCGCCTTCCATCAACATGGCGGCGGCCGGGCCGAGGGTTGCGATCACTGCGATGTCCACGGTAGAGGACGCCAGCCAATCTCCACCCGCTGAGGTCTTGACTTCGAAGAAGTCGACTCCGATCAAGAACGCGCTGAAGCAGAGAACGGGAAACCAATGCGCCGATGAGATTGGATAGCGCTGAAATACCCAGGAACCCAAGGCATACGCCGCCAGGATTAGAATCAGCACGTACAGAATTGCGATTGATTTGCGGCGGATATGCATGTGACCAAGGCCGGTTGAGAGGAGCTAGACTACCACTTCACCTTGCTACCGAGGACCCAGAACATTTTCCCACCTCACATCGGATTGGATTTGCCGCCATGCTCCGCTAGGGGGCGGCAGTGAGGCTTCGCTATGCGCTCGGGAATGTTTGCTCCGCTCGGGGTTTCTCTGCAGACAACTCCCCTCAACCGGCCAAAAAGAGACCACGACCGAAGTCGCGACTTGCCATCAGGCCGAGGCGGCCCGCCACGAGATCTGCTCGAGGGTGGCGTCCTCGTCCTGCACCATCAAGTCCTGAAACTCCGCTTTGCCCAGGGGACGATTCAGAGCGTCAAGACAGGCGTAAACCGTTGACTCATAAAGAGATCCATTGTCCCAGCAGGTGCCGGCCAGACGCTGGATCTGGCGGTTTGCGCCAAAATCCAGCACCACGATGACCAGGGACCCGCCGGCCAGGGAAGCCACTCGGGTGGTCCTCAATTGGATCTCATACTGGGGTTTGAGCAAGTTGCGCACCGCTTGCACCGCCGCCTGGGCCACCAGTGCCACGCAGGCATCCGCGCCCAGGGCCGGGCCCTCCGAGCGGCCCGGAAGCCCCTCGAAGGCGCCGAGGCTCAGCTCGACCTCCGCGACGAAATTGCCGCCGCTGGTGGTGGAGTGAACGGCACTGAGACGGATCCGTGGCTCAGAGCGCTCCGGAGTCCGGCTCACGGTCGATTGGTTTGAGGGAAGGGGGGAAGCGTGAGGGGAATTGAGCTGAACCACGCCGATCTTGCGATGATCGACCTGAATACCGTGGCGACGGAGCACCGCTTCGACATCGCGCACGATGGGACGAGGAGGGCGCTGGGTATCGCTCAGCACGTCGATCTGTTCGATCTCGCCCTGAGCGTCGAGAATCAGCGACGCATAGCTCACGTTGCGAATCCTGGAGAGCTCGCGCTCCACCTCCATCACTTTCTTCGAATCGAGTCTCATGGAGCCACCTGAGTTCTTCCTGCCCGTGCCACTGCCCTGCGAGATTCGTCGTGCTACGACTCTAGCACACGAGCCGAGCCGTCACCAAGTAGGAAACATACTAAGCCATGAATTGACAAAAGATTGAAGGGTTTACTTCGGCCAGGCTACGAGCTGGCGCAGCTGCGCGCGTCTCTGCTGCACGGCGGCCGGGCTGAGATCCTTCAGGCCGCGGACACTGAAGTCCTCCGCCGCGAAGCTCGCGAGTACCGTACCCTCGATCATGGCCTCCCGCAGGAGATCGTGATCCAGCTTCTCACGACCGGCCAGATGCCCCAGGAAGCCCCCGGCGAAGGTGTCACCGGCGCCGGTCGGATCCTTGACCCGGTCCAGGATCACCGCCGGCAAGGCGAAGCGCTGCGCCCCGTCGAAGAGCAGAGCACCGTGTTCGCCCTTCTTGACGACCACGCGCTCGGGCCCCATCCCCTGGATCACCTGCACCGACTCGACCAGGGAGTGCTTCCCGCTCAGCAGGCGCACCTCCTCGTCGTTGAGAAAGACGAGATCACAGCGCTGCAGCACCTTGACCAACTCGGCGCGCGAGGATTCGATCCACAAGTTCATGGTGTCCACCGCCACCAGGCGCGGATCCTTGACCTGCTCGAGAACTTCCAACTGCAGAGAGGGATGGATGTTGGCGAGAAAGAGAAGCTCCGGGTCCTGAAAACTCTGCGGGAGAACCGGATGAAAGTGCTCGAAGACGTTCAAGTGAGTGAACAGGGTGTCGCGCCGATTCATGTTCTCGTGATAGCGACCACCCCAGCGGAAGCACTCCCCTTTCTCCACCTGGAGTCCGCTGGTGTCGATCCCCTTGCTCGAGAGCAGTTCCCGCGCACTCTGGGGAAGATCTTCTCCCACCACGGCCACCAGCCCCACCTGCGCATCGCGTGCAGCAGCGAGCGAGAAGAAAGTGGCGCTCCCTCCCAGCGCGTTTTCGGCCTTTCCCCAGCAAGTCTCCACCGAATCCAGAGCCACCGAACCTACTACCACGATCTGCATGAACATTCCCCCATCGAAATTCTTGCGTTCACATTTGCTCGGGGGTGTCCATCCCCAGCAGAGTCAGAGTATTGGCCAAGACGACGCGAGTCGCCGAACTCAGAGCCAGTCGGGCGCGTGAGAGATTGGTGTCGTCCGTGAGGA
This sequence comes from Candidatus Krumholzibacteriota bacterium, assembly GCA_963806035.1. Classification (GTDB taxonomy): domain Bacteria; phylum Krumholzibacteriota; class Krumholzibacteriia; order JAJRXK01; family JAJRXK01; genus JAOZPE01. The sequence goes on from CAWDWO010000007.1 coordinate 38,547, forward strand.
TCCTACAGTGTTGGTAGAAGTGGTGGAAAGCCGAGGCCAGATCGACCGCGTATCTCGTCAAGCGCGAAACGTCGCGGGTCTCGGCACTTCGCGCGATGATGTGCGGTAGATCGGGTAGAAGGCGGCAGAGCGCGAGTTCCGCGTCTTCGGAAAGAAGCCGCAGTTCCTTCTCCGTGGCCGGGTGTTTGTCCGCTCCCTGCGCCTGCGCATTGCGTAACACGCTGCAGATCCGCGCGTGTGCGTACTTCACATACCAGCCGGGATTGTCGTTGCTCTGTTTGCGCGCCAGGTCCAGATCGAAGTCCAGGTGCGACGAGTTCTTCCGCGACAGGAAAAAGAAGCGCGCCACGTCAGCGCCCACCTCGTCGATCAGTTGATCCATCGTGACCAGTCGTCCCGCGCGTTTGGACATCTCCAGGGGACGACCGTCCTGAATGAGGTTCACCTGCTGCAGAAGAATGATCTCGAGCCAATCGTGGGGAAAACCCAAACACTCGCTGGCTGCGGCCATGCGGGCGATGTAGCCGTGATGGTCGGGTCCCAAAAGATCGATGGCAACCTCCGCCCCACGCTCCTTCTTGCTCAGGTGGTAAGCGATGTCAGGTAGAAAGTAGGTGGGCACGCCGTCGCTCTTCACCAGCACCCTGTCCTTCTCGTCCTCGAACTCGCTCGTGGCCAGCCAGGTTGCTCCGTCCTTCTCGAAGACGTGTCCGGCTTCTTTCAAAACCTCCAGGGTCTTCTCCAGCTTTCCGCTGCGGTGGAGTTCGGTCTCGAGATACCAGGAGTCGAAGCGAACCCCATAGCGGCGGCAAGTTGCTCTTTGGGAGAGGAGCATGGCGGCGATCCCGAAGGATCCGAAGGCCTGCGCCGAACTCTCGTCGCTTTGAAGTTCGAGCCAGTCCTTGGGCTCGCCCTTGGGCAGTGAGAGATCGCCGATGATGCGACCCGCCTCTTCGTCACTTTCCTGAGTGAGAAGAGAGGTGCCACGTTCCAGCAGATCGCGCGCGAGTTCTTGCAGGTACTCTCCCTGGTATCCCTCCTCGGGAAGCTCGGCGGCCTCTCCCCTCGCCTGGAGGTATCGTGCCCGGAGACTGCGTCCGAAGAGCAGGACCTGGCGGCCGGCATTGTTTACGTAAAACTCGCTGCTGGGCCGATAGCCCGCGCGGTCCATGACGCGATGCAGGGTCGATCCGACAGCGGCGGCGCGCGCACTCACGATGTTCAGAGGCCCCGTGGGATTCGCGCTGATGTACTCCAGGCTGATGCGCTGTCCCTCCCCGGCCTGGCTGCGTCCGTATTCCTCCGCCTCATCCAGGATGCGCAAAATCGGCTCGGTAAGCGCTTCTTGCGAGTAACGGAAATTGATGAATCCCGGGCCCGCGATCTCCAGCGATTCCACCTGGGATTTGTCCAGCTCCAGGCTGGCTGCGATCTCTCCCGCGAGCTCCCGAGGTTTTCGCTCCAGTCGCTTCGCCAGAAGGAGAGCGACGTTGGAGCTGAGATCGCCGTGACTGGGATCCTTGGGCTGCTCCAGTTCCAGACGCACGTCTTCCTCGAAGACTCCGTAACCCTCCAGGGCTTTCATGAGAGCGTCGCGAATGAGCTTCTCGATCATTGGGAAGCTCCACTTTCGTCGAAGCGCGTGAGGGGTGCATCACCCCAGAGCCTCTCCAGAGCGTAGTAGCTGCGGGCCCGGGGCTGCATCACGTGCGCAACCACGTCGAAGAAATCGATGAGTACCCAGCTTCCCACGTCTTTCCCTTCCACGTGGAGAGGTTTCTCGCCGCGAGTCTGCGCTCCGTCCAGGATCGCGTTGGCGATCGTCTGTACCTGGAGTTGGCTACCGCCGCTGAGAAGCACGAAATAATCGGTGACGTCGCTCAGCTCGCTGACGTCGAGGAGAACCACGTCCTCCGCCTTCTTCGAAAGACCCCACTCCACGATGGCGCGAGCCAGCTCATGGCTTTGCTCTTTGCTCATAGTCTCGTCCGCAAAAGATTCCAAGGAAAATGACGCTCAGTTGAGGCGGCGAAGCACATAGTCCACCGCGTCGTTGAGGATCGCGGTCTGGGGATGTGGGCCGAGCGCATGGAGGCTCTCCTTCGCGCGTTCTCCGTAGTGTGCAGCCATCTTGGAGGCATATTCCAATCCGCCATTCTGATGCACCATCTCACGGACCTCGGCCCACAGACGAGGCTCGTCCGGACCGGCCACCATCGCCTTGCGCAACCGCGCTTTCAGTGGTGCTGACGCATTGCGCCAGGCCGCGATGAACGGAAGTGTGATGCGTCCCTCGCGCCAATCCCCGCCTACCGGTTTCCCGAGCCGCTTGGGGTCGCCGCGATAGTCAAAAATGTCATCGGTGATCTGAAAGGCCATTCCCAGGTTTTGCCCGAATGCAGAAAGGGCGGGCCGATGGTGTTGCAACCCGGGATGGAACAACGAGCCGATTTCGCAGGAGGCCGCGATCAAACAGGCGGTCTTCTCGGAAATGATGGTGAAGTAGTCCTCTTCCGGCAGGTCGAGGCAGCTGCGGCTCTCCAGCTGCATCATCTCTGCCACGCTCATGCGATGCGTGGTGGCCGCGATGATGCGCATCGCGTCCTCCATGCCGCGCGCAGTGAGCAGGGAGAAGACCTTGGTATAGAGGAAGTCTCCCATGATGAGCGCGGCCGCGGGACCCCATTTCACGTTGACGGTGGGAAGTCGGCGCCGCGTGGCCGCGTCGTCGATGAAATCGTCGTGAACCAGGGTAGCGGTGTGAACCAACTCGACGCAGGCCGCCGCGAATGCGGCGTCCGGATGCATTTCGCTGCCGTTCTTGGAGGCAATGAGCACCAGCGTCGGGCGAAAGCGCTTGGACTTTCCCTGCTTCAGGTGCTCGCAGATCTGCCCCAAAAGCTCCAGTTCGCCGTTGAGCAGGGTCTCATACTCGTGCTCGAAGGAAATCAACTCCTCGGCCACAAAGGACTGAAGCGACTGGAGTTTGACGCGGTCCTCGCCGGCCAGAGGCACTGTGATCCTGCCTTCAATGGAGATGCGACCTTCGAGCGAGCCCCGAAGGGATCACGCAAGAGCCTTACAGGTATACAATTGTCGCTGCTAGCTGTCAATGTCGTCCGGTTTGCGGTCTTTTCGCCTCCGCATGATCAGGGCGATGACGACACTGGTCATGTACAGCACCATGACCGGTCCAGCCAGCATGATCTGACTGATGATGTCCGGCGGGGTCAAAATGGCTGAAACGGTCAGAATGGCGATGAGGGCGTAGCGCCAGCCCCTGAGCAGCATCTGGGGGTGCACCACTCCGGCCCAGGAGAGAGCCAGAACCACCATGGGCAGCTCGAAGAGCAGGCCGAAGGCCAGACAGAGCCTCACCGCCAGCTCGAAGTATTCCCGCGCGGTGAGGAGAGGTCGGAGCTGTTCGGTTGCGAATCCGATCGCGAAACGGATCACCAGGGGCAAGAGAATGAAAAAGCAAAAGGCGACCCCCACGTAGAATAATCCGGTGGCCGCCACCAGCAGTGGCGTCACCACTCTCTTCTCGCGGGGACGCAGGCCTGGCGTGACGAAGCTGTAGAGCTTGAGGAGGATCAGGGGCAGCACCAAGAAGAGACCAACCGCGGTCGAGGCCTTCAACTTGAGCAGGAAAGCCTCCATCGGTGCGGTGAAGTAGAGACTCTCCTGCCCCGCCTTGCGAGCCGGACCAAGCAATCCGTCGACGATCTGATCGCTGAAGAACCAGGCCACCACCGTGGCAAGTACCGCGAGCGCCAACGCCCAGAGGATGGTTTTCCTCAGTTCCGCGATATGCTCGATCATCGTCATTTCGCCGCGTGACTTGCCGGCTCCATGACTCATGGCATCACGTACCTTTCGCGGTGCGTCCCGCATCGCGTTTCAGGAGGGATCGAAGCTCGTCCATGAATTGGCTGGCGTTCTGAAAACTGCGATACACCGATGCGAAGCGCAGATAGGCCACCTCGTCGAGCTGCTCGAGCTCCTCCATCACCGCCCTTCCAATCTCTTCGCTGGGAATTTCCTCGCGCGCGGGAGCAAAAACGGTGGCTTCGACCCGATCGGCCAGGGCATCCATCTCTTCGCGCGTGACCGGTCGCTTGTGACAGGCCTGGATGACGCCCGCCAGCAAGCGGTCGCGATCATAGTTCTGGTGCCGGCCGTCTTTCTTCACGACCAGTGCCGAGGTGCGTTCCACGTATTCATAGGTGGTATAGCGATGCGAACAACTCACGCATTCGCGGCGCCGGCGGATCGCCGCGCCTTCTTTCGTGGAACGTGAGTCGACAACCCGATCTTCGAGATTACCGCAGTTGGGGCAACGCATGCGGCGGAACCTCCCTCTCAGGCCAATTCCGGATACAGGGGATGCGCGTCAGCGAGACTTCGGCTGCGCTGGCGAAGCTCGGGTAGCTCTGGACTCTCGAGCCCAACGCTCAGCGCGCGGCCGATGATCTGCGCGATTTCATCCATTTCGGCTTCCTTCATTCCACGCGTCGTCAGAGCGGGAGTCCCGATGCGGATCCCACTCGTGACGAATGGAGATTCAGGATCGAAGGGAATCGTGTTCTTGTTCACCGTGATGCCGACCTTCTCGAGTATTTCCTCGGCCGCCTTGCCGGTGAGCTTCTTCCCCCTTACGTCCACCAGCAGCAGATGCGTATCCGTTCCACCGCTCACCAAGCGCAAACCGTGCTCGGTGAGGCGCTCTCCCAGCCGCTTGGCGTTGGCGAGGGTCTGCTTCTGATCGACGTGGAATGGCTCCCGCATCGCCTCCAGGAAGCAGACCGCCTTGGCCGCGATGATGTGCATGAAGGGCCCGCCCTGGGTCCCGGGGAAGTTGATCTTGTTCACCGCTTTGGAACTCTCGGGATCCATGGTGAGAATCAAGCCTCCACGAGGACCGCGCAGAGTCTTGTGCGTGGTGGAAGTCACCACGGTCGCATGCGGCATGGGATCGGGATGCAGCTTTGCCGCGACCAGACCGGCGAAGTGCGCCATGTCCACCAGGAGCGGAATCTCGAGCTCGCGCGAAATCTGGCCCAACTTCTTGAAATCCCATGCGCGCGGATAAGCGCTGCTGCCGGTAACCAGCAGGGCGGGGCGCAGTTCCTTGCACTGCTTCTTCAGAGCATCGTAGTCGATCCTCTCGCTCTCGCGATCCACCTCGTAGTGGTGAGCCTCGAAGAGCATGCCGCTGAAGTTGACGTTGTGGCCGTGGGTGAGGTGACCCCCGTGGCTCAAACTGAGTCCCAACACTCTCGAGCCTGGCTTCACGAAGGCGAGATACGCCGTGAGATTCGCGGAGGAACCGGAGTGGGGTTGCACGTTGGCGTAGGCCGCTCCGAAGAGTTCTTTCGCCCGATCGCGCGCGAGCCGCTCGGCCTCGTCGACGAATTCGCAGCCTCCGTAGTAACGGCGCCCGGGATAACCCTCCGCGTACTTGTTCGTGAGGACACTGCCCATTGCCTCCATCACCGCCAAACTGGTGAAGTTCTCGCTCGCGATCATCTCCAACTGCCCGCGTTGGCGGTTCAGTTCGTTGGTCACTACCTCGGCAATGGCGGGATCAACCGACTTCAGGATGTTCATGATCTTCCCTCTCGCTCAAGTCGTCCAAGAGTCGCGGAAGCGCGGCTTGCAAATGCTCCTCGATGGCAGCCCAGGTCTCGCGGTAGCGCGCCGGATCACCACCGTAGGGATCGATGAGATCCCCTCTCTCCGTGAGACCGGAAAATTCGGAGAGAGAGTATACCTTTCCTCGGGCCGAAGGATAGGCACGGAGGATGGCGTCCCGGTGGCTTTTGGTCATGGTCAAAATCAGATCGCTTTGCCCTACGAGTTCGAGATTCAAGGGACGCGTGCGGTGGCCGCTCAGGTCCGCCCCATGCTCGCGCGCCACCAGCACCGCATTGGCCGATGCGGGCTGGCCCGGCGGGGCCTGCAGACCGGCAGAGGAAACCGTGGGTGGGTTTTGGACCTGGGCAAAGAGACTTCGCGCCAGGGCTGCGGCCATGGGGCTGCGGCAGCTATTGCCGGTACACACGAAGAGAATAGAACTCATAGTAAAATCGTAAGTTGTGAGAATTTCCGCTGAAGGCTATTCGTCCCCTGTGGCAAAGTCAAGCCGGTGGAGGCCAGGCCAGGTAACCGCTTCTGAGGAGCTCGGGGTGCTCCCCGCGCAAGTCCACCAGGGTCGAAGCCACGCCGGGGGAGACCTCCCCCAAGGCGAAAGAGGCGAGCTGCGGGAAGCGCCTCTGAGCCTCCTCGAGGCTCTCGGCGGGGGCTTCTCCCGCCCGATTGGCGCTGGTGGAGAAGAGCGGCGCATCGAGCTCTTCCAAGAGAGCGCGCAGGGGGGCGCAGGCGGGAACCCGCGCCGCGATGCTCCCCCCCTCGGCGATCCACTGCGGCGGAGCGCTTTCCTTCGGTGAGAGCAGCACGGTCAGAGCTCCGGGCCAGGTGCGGCGGAGCAGATCGAGGAATTCTTCCTTCGGCCGCGCCGCATGACGAAGCACCGCTTCGAGCGAGGGAAAGAGCAGCAGGAAGGGCCGGCGGTCCACCGAGCCCTTCAGCTCGCGGAGCGACTGCGCCGCGCCGGGCAGAGTGGCCAGGGCGTGCAGACCAGGGAGAGTGTCGGTGTCCAGAAGAACGACCTTGCCCGCGCGGAGTGTCTCCGCCGCGTTCAACGTTTGCCCTCGGCCATTTCTCGGCGCAGTTCTTCGACCTTGCCCGAAATCTCGGGGCTGGACATGGCCAGAATCCGCGCGGCGAGATGGGCGGCGTTCTTGGCGCCGGCCTTCCCCACCGCCAGACTCGCCACGGGCACTCCGGCCGGCATCTGCGCGATCGAGAGCAGCGCATCCACTCCGTCCAACACTCCACCGGGCAAAGGAACGCCGAGCACCGGCTTCGCGCTGAGCGATGCGACCACGCCGGGCAGATGAGCCGCCATGCCTGCCATCGCGATGAAGAGAGCGCATCCCTTGCCCTCCATCTCGTTCACCCACACGCGCAAGCTCTCGGCTTGCCGGTGGGCGCTGATGACGCGGTCTTCGTAGCGAATTTGGTAGCGGTCGAGGACGGCGATACAGGCCTTCACCATCTCGGCGTCACTGGGACTCCCCGAGACGATCCCGACCAGCGGTGGCGTATTGGAAGTCATTCTGCTGCCTCCCCGGCTGCGATATCCGTGCGCATTTGAACTCCTTCGAACTGAAGACTCTCAGCCAGCTTCAATGCCCTCGTCTTGGCGGCCGGCACGCTTTGGGAGCGAGCCACCGCACAGAGCACGCGCCCTCCCTTGGTCAGCCAACGGCCCTCATCGCGCCGGGTTCCGGCGTGGAAGACCAGCGAATCGTCCGCCAGAGTGTCCAGGCCCGGAATGACTCGCCCGAGGCGCGGCTTTTCAGGGTAGCCCTCCGAGGCCAGGACCACACCCACCGCTGCTCCCTGCAGCGGCAGAGGGCCCTCCGCCGGGAGTTTTCCCACGGCGGCGCCATGCAGGAGGGGATAGAGATCCCCCGGGAACGCGGGGAGCACGACCTGGGTTTCCGGATCTCCAAAGCGGCAATTGTACTCGAGTAACTTCGGTCCGTCTCGGGTGAGAATCAGTCCCAAGTAGAGCAGGCCGCGGTAGTCGAGTTCCCGGCGCCGCAATTCTCGCAGAGTGGGTGTCAAAATCTCGTCGACGACGCGCCGCATCAGCCCCTCGTCGGCATCCGCCACCGGGGTGTAAGCCCCCATGCCGCCGGTGTTGGGGCCCCGGTCGCCTTCACGCAGGCGCTTGTGGTCGCGACTGGGAGCGAACCACGCCGCGCGTGTCCCGTCCAAGAGCGCGAAGACGGAGAGTTCGGGCCCGAAGAGTCTCTCCTCGAGCAGCACGACCTGCCCCGCTGCACCGAACGCGCCCTCGAGGAGGATGGCGCGCAGGGCCGCTTCGGCCTGAGTGGCATCGTCGCAGACGATGACCCCCTTGCCCGCGGCGAGGCCGCTCGCTTTCACCACGCAGGGCCCTGGATTGCGCCGAAGCCATTGAAGAGCGGAGGGCAGTTCCGTGAAGCTCGTCGAATTTGCGCAGGGAATTCCCGCCGCGCGCATGAATTCCTTGGCGTAGGACTTGTCGCCTTCCAGACGGGCGGCTCGAGCCGAGGGACCGAAGACCGCCACTCCGCTCTCTCGTAGACGATCCGCGAGGCCATCGACCAGAGGTTGCTCCGGCCCGATGACCACCAGATCGACCTCATGCCGCAGCGCGGCGCGCAGCCAGCCTTCCGTCTCGCTGCCTTCCACCAAACGCGCGCAGGCGCCCATGGCATCGCTGCCGGGCGCCGCGAGGATCTCCTGGACTTTCTCCGATTGTGCCAGCTTCCACGCGAGCGCATGCTCGCGCCCACCGCTGCCGATGATCAGGACCCTGCCCGCCATGGTTCCTTTCGCCCCGAAAGAATCCAGCTCTGCCTCGCGAACCCTCAGGCCAGGGTTTCCGCGTAGGCTTTCAATCGGGAGACTCCCTCGGCCAGATTCTCGCGCGAGTTGGCGTAGCTGAATCTGAGATACCCATCGCCGAAGGAACCGAAGGAGGTTCCCGCCAATGCAGCTACACCATACTCATCGAGCAGGGTCGACGCGAACTCGCGGCACGGCACGCCCAGCTTCTTGATGTTGGGAAAGACGTAGAACGCGCCGCCCGGGGTGAGACAGCTCACGCCGGGGACCTCGTTCAGGAGGCCGACGACCAGGTCGCGGCGTTCCTTGAATTCCTTCACCATGGCCTGCGCCCCGGACTGGTCCCCGAGAAGAGCCTCCACACCAGCGAGCTGCGTGAAGGTCGAGGTGCACGAGGTGGAGTTGGTTTGCAGACGCGCGATGCTGGGAGCCAGGCTATGGGGCATCACACCGAAGCCGAGACGCCATCCGGTCATGGCGTAGGTCTTCGAATGCCCATCGAGCACGATGGTGCGATCCTGCATGCCCTCGATCTCGAGCATGCTGTGGTGTTTTCTGTCGTAGATGATCTTCGAGTAGATCTCGTCGCTCAGCACCCAGCAGTCGTGCTCCTTGGCGACATCGGCCACGGCCTGAAGATCTTCTGGTGACAAAACTCCTCCGCAGGGATTGCCCGGGGTGTTGATGATGATCAGCTTGGTCTTGTCATTCGCAAGACGGCGCAGTTCCTGGGGATCGATGCTGAAACCGTTCTCTTCCCGCAGGGGCAGAGGGACCGCTTTGGCGCCGGTGAAGTGAATCATCGATTCGTAGATGGGGAAGCCGGGATTCGGATAGATGACTTCGTCACCCTCTTGGACGAGCGCGGTGAGCACGAAATAGATGATGGGCTTGGCGCCGGGTGTGATCACGATCTGATCACTGTCGACCTCGACACCACGGTCCTTGCTAAACCACTTCGCGAAGCCCTCTCTCGCCTCGGGCAAACCCGCGGAGGGGCCGTAATGGGTGGCGCCGTTCTTCAACGCCTTGACCGCGGCCTCCACGATGTTCGCGGGTGTATCGAAGTCGGGCTCCCCGATCTCCAGGTGCACGACACTCTTGCCGGCAGCTTCGAGTTTCTTGGCCCGGGCCAGGACCTCGAACGCAGTCTCGGTGCCCAGCCTCTCCATCCTAGACGCCAGTTCTTTCGCCACGACGGCTACCTCCCCACCAGGGTACGTTACTTGAGATGAGACTCAGCGAATGTAGTCCCTTGGGGGCAAAAATTCCAAGCGCCCCTGTGAAAGAAAATAAGGAAGGAGAGCAGATGCGAGCCCGGCGGAACGATTGACTCCCTTGGAGCGAGATCGCGGCCGGAACTCGGCTGCGTTCAGGCCAGACTGCTCAGGTAGTCCTGGATTTCGTCGTAGATCTCGCGTCGCAATCCGGACTTGTCCCTGGCCAGGCGGCGCAGTTCGACACCGCGGATGTATTTGACGTGAATGAAGCGCCGGACCAGCTTCACCGGCAGACGCACTGGCGAGCGGACGATCGCTAGGGGGACGTCCTTGTTCGCGAAGCCCGAGTGGAGTTTCTTGGTGGTGGCGATGTACTCCAGCACCGCGGGGAGCCGGCAAGAACTCGCGATGAAGGTCACGATCCCCGGTTTGTTCACGACCTTGGGGTTCCGCAACAGGCCGAGAAGAATGCTCGTATTGTTGATGTTCGCCATGATGAGGTCCTTCACGTTCTCCCTCTCCTCCCCTTCTTCCTCTTCGGAAGTGGGAGGGAAAGGCAAGCCCAGAGGCGCGCGCACGCGTCGGGCAGCGTGAAGGTCGAAGCGTACGATCAACTCCCCGTCTGCGAATTCCAGGCCGGGGAGCTGCGCGGCCTGAAGTGTCTTCTCGACGGTGGGCCCCACCGGTAATCTCAACCCATCCTCCTCGGCATAGCGGTAACTCAGGAGAACCGACTCCAAGGAATCGATCGGAACCGGCCGGAGGTGGTGAGTAAACAGCGCTCTCCCGATCTCCATCAGCAGCCGGGAGTAATAGATCAGCTTCTTGTTCTCCAGGGGACGTTCGTGCAGACCCTGCAGCAAGCTCAGCGTGGGCTGCAGCAGCTCCTCCGTCTCACAGAGCTCCCGGACGCGAGCGAGCTCCTCTGGCGCCAGAGTTTCCAGAAACACCGAATGCTGCTCGTTGAAGAGGCGGCAGTCCCTGCTCTCGTCCAGTGCGTCCAGAAAGTTGGAGACGTCGCGGATGGATACGTCGAGTTCGGCCAATCGCGGCATCATGGCGCCCACCGCCTTGACCGCGTAGGGATCGATTTCGCCCGCGATGGCCGCCGCTCGCTGCTGAGCTGCATGCTGCTCGAGGCGGGCCAGACGCACGAAGGCCTTCAGCTTCTGCTGTGACAGTTCCCCCTTCTCGCGGATTTCCTCGTGGAGAACGCCAAAGACCTTGCGCGGCACGCGGGCCGCGCCCAGGTCGAGAGGCGAGGGAAGCGCGAAGGGATTTTGCTCGCGCGGAACGAGATCGGCCAACTCGCGTTCGACCGCTTCGATTTCGTCCAGGAGCGCGGCCTGCTGGGGTTCGAGGGTTTGGCCCCGATCCCGGCGATGACGGTAGCGGGTACCGACGCGGTGAAGGTGACGAAATTCGAAGATGCCTTCGATGACCGAGGAGCCCTGCGCCCTCACCGCCATGAAAGCGGCCAGTCCGGCAATTCCAGAGTTCTCGTCATCGGCCGCCACTGCGAAAAGTCCCTTGAGCATCTCCTTGAGCGAGTCGCTTCCGATGCGCTTGCGCAGCGATTCGGTGAGAGCCAGAGAGCGCTTGATGAGCTCCCCCTCCCCCTCGAGCTGATGCAACCAGCGCCGCACCACTGGCCGCGGGCGGCAGCGTGCCAGCGCTTTCGTCGAGATTTCGAGCAGAGGTTCAGACGTCAGAAGGGGGCTGGCTGTCCGGGATTGACTCATGATTCCTCATGAAGGCTAGGAGTTCCGCGTTGAAGTGCCTCTCTGGAAAGCATGCAATCCTCACACCACCCCACTCAGTCCGCCCCTCCCAGGCGCAACGAGAAACCGAGTCCCGCGGACCATTCGAGAAGCTCGCTGCGGTCCCTCACGAGTCGCAGCCAAGCCCCGGCCCTGCATCTGCCATCCCGACGGGCCAGCGCACAGAGCAGTCCCGAGGCGCCGGGCTGAAGCCAAGTGCTGGCCAGACCCGCCGTCGCCACCCCGACCGCCCAGGGAGAGGAGCGGTCCCCCCGCGCCAGCGCCAATACCCCGCGCCAGAACCACGCTCTGCCCTTTTCCAGGCTCAGGGCCAGGAGAGTGGCCACCCCGGCATCGTCCCTTTGCTGGCGAAAGCGCAGTCCGCGTCGCAGTGCGCCGCCGCGTGCCCTCTCCTGCCAATCCAGTTTGAGGAGGAAGGCTGACGGCCCAGCTTGCTCTTCGTCGACCTGCAGGACGACGGCCAGGCGTGTCGTGGCCAAGGGCCCCGAGGCCCTCAACTGCCAGCGCTCATCGACGCGCACTGCACCCGGCTTGCCGCGACGGCGCCTCCGCGCCAGAGCCGCAAAAGTCCAGGCTCCTCCACTCAAACGACCGCTGGTCTGAATCACGCGATGTTCACGGTCCGTGGACTGGCCGGTGATGGGATCCTGACCGGAGGCATCGCCGGGCCCGGCCTGCGTCAACGCCACCCCCCAGCGCGCCGGGCCTTCCCGAAACTGCAGGGCCGCGCACACTCGATCCGAAGCCGAGGAACCCGGAGAAAAATCACGCACCCATTCCAGACGGGCTCGTAAGTCCTCGCGCTGCAAGGCGAAAAACAGTCCCGCTTCATCCTGATCTCGAAGTGCCAGCCCCAGCTCCGTTCCCTTCGAGGGGGCGAAGCGATACCCCACGAAAGCGAGGAAGGGAGCGGCATGGGTGTCCTCTGCTGCGCCGCGGGCCAGAAGGAGATGCCAGCTCTCGAGTTCGAGTTCGATGCCCCCGCCGCGCCAACTCTCGCCATAGAAACTGAGCCGGGGACGCAGGCGAGTTGCTCCGTTCAGCGAGGGACCGGCGGTTCGCGAGCGAAGCGAGGGATTTTCCAGCAGGAGGGGCCAGGGAAGCTTGGGGCGAAAGTCACCCACGATCAGTCTGCCCCAGCTCGCACGGTAGCTGGCCGCCGCGCTGCTCACCGTGCCTGGTCCGGGTTCAGCTTGTGCGAGGATCCTCAATTCATCCCGCTGCACCAGCAATCGAGGACGATGCCGCGCCGCGGCGTCCGGCTTCCAGGCGCTGCGATCTTCGAACTGGAGTTGGGCCTGATGAACCCGCGGGTGCAAGGAAACGAAAGGAGTCAGGGCCGCGATCCTGGCTTCGTCCATGCCCGGAATGCTCAGCAGATCCTCTAAAGTGGAGAGACCACCGTGTTCTCGCAGCCCCACGATCGCGCCGGCCAAACCCGCGTCCAGCCAGGGCAACAGGGCCAACTCTTCTTCGGTGGCCGTATCGAGATCCAAGGGTTCGTCGAGCCACTCCTTCAGTTGATCGATCATTTCGTCGCTTTCCGCAGCGTGGGCCGGATTCGCGCCTGGCAACAGAGCGAGTGAGAGAAACAGCCACAGGTGGATGCCCGCGCGCCTCATCCGCTTCATCGCGCTTCCCTCCCCTCTGGCCGGGCAAGTTCCAGCGCGAGATAGGGTCCCGCATCGATACTCGACACCAGAGGGAACGCGAGCGCGAGATTGAGTGAGGAAAATCGCAGTCCCAGATGCAGGCTGCCCCCCCTTGCGTCACCCCGGTACGCGAGCGAAAGCGGAGCGAGCAGCAGCTCGAGACCCGCGCTCCAAATGCCTCGCTCCTCGAAAGGGGAGTCCTCTCGCATGAGCGCCGCCGCCCAAGCGCTTCCTTCCAGCTCGAATACGTATGCGGCGCTCGAGGGAAGTCGAACACCTTCATGCTCCAGAGGAAATTCCTGCTCGATACCGAAAGCGAAGCCGCGCGCCGTGAGCACTAGAGCCAGTTCACCCCGCGAACTCAGCTCGCTGGCGATCGTCTCCACCTCTCTCTTCTGGCGCTGCACTCGGGCGTGCACGCGGAACCCGGTCCCGGTGAATCGAAACCCCAGTCCCAGCTCCTGCTCGGAATAGGCTGCCGCGCGCAGCTGGCCGGCAAGAGTCCAGACGAGAACGGAGGAACTCAGGCCGAAGGCTCCCTCCAACCAGCTCTGACTGGAGGGCGCGAAGCTGACCGGGTTTCCCGCACCCAAGCGCAAACGGGCAGAGGGTGCGCGCATCCAGCAATCGCCGGGCAGAGCTTCCATGCGCCTCGGACCCGAAAAGGTTTCGGCGTGTGCGCTGAGCTGAAGGATGAAGAGGAGGGCGATGACGAGCAGCCCCGGCCACCTCATGGTCGCCGTCCCAGTGCGACCAGCGCCGTCCAGCGACGCGGCGCCAACTCTCCGCCTTCGCTCTGTACCACCACCACATAGGCCCCCATGGGAACCCGTTGGCCGCGGCTGGAGCGTCCGTCCCAGATCCACTGCCGCAAATTGCCCCCCGAGGTATCGTTGCCCAGCTCGGCGACGGTCGTCCCCAGGAGATCCCTGATCTCGGCCTGGACTCTGAGCCCGCTCAGCTCGGCGTGCAGCAGCACGTGGAGGATGTCTCCTTCGCCGTCGCCATCGGGACTGAAGGGATTGGGAGAGAGCGCCAGGCCACTCTCTGGGCTGCTGAGGGCGGCGGCGGAATTCTCCTCTCCCGGACTGGGAGAGCCCGGAGAGAGAAACCAGGCACTGGGAGCCTCGGGACTGACGAAACCACGTTCCATGCTCCTGCCGGCTTCGCCCACCAAATCGTCGCCGTAGCGAAGTTCGTCCACGACGGTTCCGCTGTCGTCACGCAAGAGAATCCGGTCCGCGAACTCGCTTCCGCCACTGGAGCTGTTGTTGAGCGAGGGCCATCCACCATCGGGGAGAACGACGGGTAGCTGCGATGAGAGCGCAAAGACGGATCGAAGTGCCTGCGGATCGGAGGAGAGGAGCGCGAAGCCCTCAGCGGAAAAGCCGAGTCCATCGAGTCCTCGCCAGTCCTCGGTGGCATCGGTGATCGCCCAGCCGTCGAGCACCTGTGGTGCGTCCGGTTCCCCCTTCAACTCGATCCACTCGGGGTGATCCGCGAGCGGCTTGGCCATGACCTCGTTCAAGAGAACCGGCCCGGGTCCCACTTGATATCCCAAGCTGGCGACCGCGGTGCTGTCGCTTCCCCAAGAGAGCTGGAAACGATGGCGGCCGCGGCTCAGCCACGCTTCCACCCGGCTTTGCAGTGTGTCACCGGGAGCGGCCTGAAGGACCTGTTGTTCCAGAGGAGTCGCGTCCAGGCTCCAACGCAGCGAGAATTCCTGCTGGGGAGCGAAACCATCGACTTGGGCGGAGAACTCGAGTGCGACCTCTCCGGGCATTGCCAGGAAGGACGGCGAGGCACTCAGCCGCAGAAGATGCAGACTCTCGGCCCGCGCATTGGGACGGCCCGGAGTGGGAGGACTCAGGGCGGAGAAGTCCGCTCGATTGTCGTCGCTGTCGGCGCCGTCGGGGATGCGACCCAAACTCTCACCTGAGACATCCGGCGCCGCTTCGCCCTCTCCCAGCCCTTCGATTTCGCCCCAAGCCACTCGGTCGAGGATCGTCTCGTCGCGAGCCAACCACAGAGCATCCGGACCGTTCTGCAGATTCAGTGCTGCCTCGTCGTCCCTTCCTGCGACCTCGGCCCCACCCACGAGATAGAACTCACCCGGTGCCAGACTGAGTCCCGCCTTCGCCGTCCACACCACACTTGGCTGTTCGGGCGCCGCACCATTGACGAAGAGCAAACGGACGCCATCCAGAGAAATCGCGGTGTCGCCGTCGGCGTAGAGTTCCACGAACTCCCGGCCCCCGTCACTCCCCTTTGGATCGTAGAGAATCTCGTTGAGAACGAGTTGAGCGTGCGCGCGGGCGGGAAGCGTGAGACAGAGCAGAAGACCGAGGATGCGAAGCATGTGACGCACCTCCCGGGAGACTCGAGCGAAGGAGGCGCGAAATTTCTCAGTGCAAAAGCGAGAAAGAAGCCGGCGGCGAAAGAGCTCAGACGAGCCCCCAGCGCCGTCGGAGCATCCACTCCAGACTGAGCAACAGTAGAAGAGGAGCGAAGAGCTTGAAGCTCGCCCACAGAGGCGTGCGAGATCGAGTCACTTTGAGCTTGGACTTCAAAGGCAAATTGCGCGCCCACTCGCTCAGCTCAGCCCTCGTGACCACGCTTCCACCGGTGGAGCGTGCAATGGACGCGAGCTGCGCGAAGTCTACGCCGGGATGCTGATACTCCACCGAGTAGGGATCCACGGCGAGCGAACTCCAGGGAGAAAAAATACGGCCCGAACTCTCCTCCAAGGCGAGTCGAAACTGGTAGTGGCCCGCGGGCAGAGGGGGAATCGCGAGCTGTCTGCCTCCGGGCGGTCCATTTTGTGCCCGCTGCATGAGGGCGCGACCCAATACCGTGGTGTTCGAATCCGCGCCAGCAGAGGGTTCCTTTCTCCACTCGATCCACAGATCACTGCTCTCGTCCGGCTGACGACGAGCATCCAAGACCACCGCCCGCAAGAGTGCGTCCTCGCCACGCGCGACCACGGGTCGCGGAAGGATGAGTTGCAGACGCTTTCGGCTGGCGCCCTCGGCCAGGTAGTAGATGAGATTGCCCACCAGGGCCCGGTAAACGTCCTCCCCCTCTCGCTCGCCCAGCCGCCAGAAAGACCAGCTCCACATGGGAGCCGCCGACCAGCATGCCACCGTTCCCTTGGCGCTGCTCTTCAAGCTGAGCAACGGAGTCGTGCCTTCAGAGTCTTCCGCCTGCAGGAGAACGTCGGCGTCAGGCTTGGCAACGATGCCGTGAACTGCATCCCACAGGGGAGGCATTTGCTCCAGTCGCTCCAGCGGATCCCCCACCGAAGCGGGAAAGGCGAAGATCGGGCTCGAGATTCCCGCGGGAAGAAGTCGTACGCGATGCCGCGCGCGCTTCCATCGAGAGGCCGAGCTGAGCTGAACCGGCAAGAGTTCGCTGGCCTCGCGAGACAGCGAGCTGGGCGGCTGCCCGCGAGCCTCACCGAAGAGCACCCAGAGTCCGGCCCCTTCCCGCACCGAGGCGATCATGCCCGGAGCCCGCTCGCTCAGTTGCGCAAAATCTTCCAGAGAGAGGATGACCCAGGCGTCGACTCCGGCCGCCGCCGTGGCATCCACGGGCGGGGTCCATGTACTGTCGCTTCCGGCTTTCTGCCATCGATCCACCGCACGGTAGACGCCTTCGACATCGAAGCGTGGATCCTCGGCGAGACGACGCCGCAGAAAATGAAAATCCCAACCGGGTCGCGACTGGACGATCATGATGTGCAGACGGTCCTTGAGAACTTCCGCGCCAATCTCGATCGCGTTGTTGTCCTGGAGCGCTTCGGAAGGAAGTGGGGTCAATCGCAGCACGCGGCGCAGCATACCCAGGCTGTCAGCCCGTACCACGAAACTCAAAGGGATGCGCCCGCCTCCTCTCGGCCAAGAAAAACTGAGCGTGTCCGGGCTGGCACCACCCTGCAAGATGGCGCGCGCATGTCCCGCGTTGGCGGATTCCACCACCGCCTCGGCCGTTATTTCGATCTGATCGCCGCGGTAAGCCACCGTGGGATAGTGGACGCGATCGAGACGTAGATCGCCTGGACCATTGCTGTCACCCACGGCGAGCGTGAACACGGGCAGACTGAGGCCGCGCAGTGAGGGCAACTCCGGATCCGTGCTCCTGCCGTCACTCAAGAGCAGAATCGCCTGCAGATTGTCCTCCAGGTGGGATTGCGCGGCCGACAAGAGGAGCGCGGGCAGATTGGTCCCCTCCTGCGAGCCTGCCTGCAGCTCGCGATGCAAACGGCGCGATCCTTCCGCGCTGAAAAGCTGTGGCTTTTCCGGCCGCCCGGACAGTTGCCTCTGGGCAAGCTCGGCCAGATCGCGCGCGTCCTGCAGGCGTGTCGAACCGTCGTGGGATTTCAAAGTCATGCTGCCGCTGTCATCCACCAGCGTGAGCACGCTGGGCGAAAGCCGCTTGCTGTGACGCGAGAAGAGAACCGGCTCGAGAATCAAGAACAGCAGGAGCAGGAGTGCGCTGGCACGCAGAAGGCGCAGGATCCAGCGGCGGCTCGTGTTGAGCGAGGGCTGGGTGCGATGGTACGCGAGATACGATACGGCGAGTCCGACGATCAAAAGCAGGATGACCAGTGACCAGTCGAGGGCGCCCTTGGGCCAGACGCTCAGTTTTGCCAAGGGGAGAGAAAGGGATGAGAGGGTCACCGCGATTCCACTGCTCCGGGAAGGCTCTTGAAAGAGTCGGGGTGCGGGGCCGACCCGAGGTCCACGCGTTCCTTCGCGGCGAGGACGAAGTTAGGCGTGGAGGACTTGCTGAATACTCTACATACGATGGGACCCGATTCGCCACCCGGAAACAAAAGCGCCGGCGGAGTCCGCCGGCGCTCAGGAGTTCAGGAAAGCGGATTTTCTCAGGTCGTCGCCGATGCGCTCACGGCCTCTTCGACCGTGGCGAAGGCCTCGAGGATGTTCTGGAATTCCAACAGTTCGAACACTTCGTAGACGTCGGGAACCATGCCAACCAAGCGTAAGTCGCCGCCGTTTTCGCGGATCTCGCGAATGACGCTGATGAAGATGCCCCAGCCGGCCGAGGAGATGTAGGAGACCCGTGAGAGGTCCACGATGATCTTGTAACGCTTCGACTGAATCAGGGACTTGATCTCCCTCTCGAATTCCGCCGAGGTGGTCGTGTCGATGTAGCCTGCCACTTCCAGGACCTGCTGATCCGGGCAGGATTCGTGCGCCTTCGAAATGACCATGATCCCATCCATCGAAAGCCCATCTCTTTCTATGCTTGAGCTACCTTAGCTAAGCTATTGCAGCAGAATTAGTTAGGTATTTTTCCCGTTCCGGTGTCCACGGGCTCCATTCCCGGCTCCTGCGACACTGGCGGCTGCTCTTCATCCGTGTGCAAGCTTTGGTCCAAGCCATCGCCGTGATCGGTCTGATTCTCCAAAGGGGCCCCCTTCTGGGGATTCAGCCCGCGGCGCCGCAGATAGAGGCGCCGTTTGGACTCGTTGCTGAGGTCCAGGCGCACCAGCTCGTCGTAGACGATCTTGGCATTGGCCTCGTGACCCAGCTCGCAGAGGTGATCGGCCAGGCGTTTGGCACCCAGGCCTGGATCCTTTCGCACCAGCTCCAGAATCGCCTCGCGCCCTTCGACGGTGAGGCGCCGCATTCCGGACTGCGAGGCCCGGCCCGCGAGGGCCTCCTCTCCCCCGCGTTCTCTCATCCGTCGCCAGCGGTAGAAGGTGGAAACGGAGGTGCCGTAGCTCTGGCAGGCCTCCTCGATGCTCATCCCCTCGAGTTCCACCATGTCCAGCAAGCGCTGCCGGCGCTCGATCTCCAGCGAGGCCGGCCGCAACTTCTCCTTCACCGCCACCACCGTGATGTCGTCGTTTTGCGCGTTGCCTCCGGTGAAGGCCGCGATGTCCTCGTTGAACGCGGCGATGAATTCCTCCGCCGTCCGTCCCGCATTCTTGCGCACACACTCGATGAGGCGCTGCTCGCCGTACTGCTCACGTGCCGCATTCATCGCTTCGGTCACGCCATCGGTGTAGATGAGAAGCAGATCGTCCTGTTGCAGCTGGACCTTCTCCACTTCGATCGTCTTGGAGAACAGCTCCGGATCAGGCAGCGAAATCCCCACCGGGAACCCGGCTGGATTCAAGAAGAAGACCTCATCGGTTTCGATGCGATACAAGAGCATCGGATTGTGACCGGCCGAGGAGTAGCTGATCACGCGATTGCGCGAATCGAGGATGATGTAGAACAGGGTGATGAACATCCCGCGGCGCATGTCCTCGGTAATGAAAGTGTTGACGCGGCTCATCACGTCGCTGGCCGAGTGATTTCCCCTCGCCTCCATGCGCATGGCGGTGCGGATCATCGTCATCACCAGACTGCCCGGGATTCCCTTGCCCGAGACGTCCGCGACCACGATTCCCACCGTGTCCTCGTCCACCGCGAAGAAGTCGTAATAGTCGCCGCCGACCTCCGCTGCCGCGCGGTACATCGCTGCGATCTCGTAACCGGAGAGATCCGGCATCGCGGTCGGCAACAGGGTGTGTTGAATCTCCCGCGCGAGCTGCATTTCCTTCTGGAGTCGTTCCTGCTCGACCAAATGCGATTGTGCGTGACGGAACTTGGATGCAATTTCGTTGAACGCGGCCGCGATCGTGGAAATCTCCTCGGGACCGTGCACCTCGATGTCCTCCTCGAGCACGCCGTCCCCGATGGCCAGCACGCCCTCGGTGAGCTGCTGGATGGGGCGTACGAAGAGATTTACCATCACGAGTATGAGCAGAATTCCCACCACCAGGATGATCAGCCCGATTCCCATGGCGTGCAAAAGCGCCGCGCGATAGTGCTGCTCCAGGTCCGAGGTCTTCAGTCCCAGCACCACTCGACCCAATTCGACCCTCTTCCCGGATGGCCCTTCGATGTCCACCGGATAATTCAGCTGCAACACTCGTCCCGAGTCGAATTGGATGCGCGTCCATTCTCCCGCGTTCTTTCCATGATCGATGAGCCGGCCTGGCTCGGGATGCCAAGAATTGAAGAGATTGTCCAGGACGCTGTCGGCCCAAATGCTGCCGTCTTTCCCGTGCACTACTCGAGCGAAGGCGATGGTGGAATCGTGACGCGCAAGTTCGCTGACGCCCTGTTGCAGAAGCGTCCGTTCCACCGAATAGGGATCGCTGCTCGCGAGCACGCTCCTGGACTGCACCGCCAGATCACGCGCGAGCGCCTCAATCCGACTGAGGTCTTGATCGAAGATGGCCTGCCGCTGTCGAAAGTGCACGACCGAGAGGGCGAGGATCACCAGGAGTGCCAGCCCGAAGGAGGCGCGCAGGGTGAAGCGCATTCTCAAACTGCGGTGCAGAGCGGAGAACTGAATACCTGGAATCCAGCGATCGATGGACGGACGCCGATCCATGCACATCCGGAGTTCGTTGCTTCCGTCGACGGTCGTGTAGTCCACCTCGTCCATGATCCGATTGATGAGGTAGATTCCGAGCCCGCCGCGCTTCCCGATCGCCACGTAGTGGTCCAGGTCCGGGACTGCAACCGAGCCAAAGTCGAAGGACTCACCGGTATCCTTCAGGATGATCTCCACCTGACCGGCGAAGTACCTTACCCGGATGGTGATCTCGCCACCCTGATTGTGATAGGAATGCTGGATGATGTTCGTACAGGCTTCGTCCACCGCGAGCTTGAAATTGGCGGTGTCCGCCGGATCGAATCCGGCCTGCATGCAGATGCGTGCCACGAAATCGCGTACCTGAGCCAGGTGGCTCTCGCGGGCCTCGATGACGAGCTCCGCCCTCTTGATCCGGCCGCCGATCACTTGGGTCCGTCCTTCTCGCCGGCGCCCTGCTCGAGGCGGTCGATCCGTGCCTTGGCCTCTGCAATGTTGTTCTGAGCGCCCTGGTTTCCGGGATCGATCTTCAAAATCTGCTCCCACTGTCGAATCGCTTCTTCGTAGTTGCCATCGGTGAAGGAACGGAGGCCCGCCAGGTAGTACTGGCGCACCTGCTTCTCCTCGCTCGGGCTGAGGCTGGCCGGTCCCGACCTGCGGTGGGCGATCTGGTCGAGAAGCGCCAAGGCTTGCGCATGCTTGGGCTCCCGCTTCAAAACCTCGCGGCAAAGCGCTTCAGCCTGGTCCAGCTCGCCTTTCGAGAACGCCTCGAGCGCTTCGGTGAAGCGGCGCTCCTGTGCCAGCTCCCCGCGGGCGCGTTCGGCGTCGGCCTGCGCTTGCTCGCTCTCATGGCGAGCGGCATCCAACTCCGCCTTCCAGCGCTTCAGGGCCGCGGCGGGAGCAGGATTATCCGGGTCGAGAGAGGCTACGACGCTCCAGGCATTCAATGCGGATTCCCAGTCGCCTGCCTCCTCCGCCGCGGTGGCTCGTGAGGATGCGCTTGCCATCGCGCTGGCCTCGAGGTCCTCCACCTGCTGACGGAGACGCGGCAGCATGGGATAGTCCGCAGCGAGATCGCCCAGAGCGTTCAATTCCGCTCGCGCTTTCAGCGCATCGTGTTGGTCCAGCGCGGCCCGGAGTTGATTTTCGGTGTCTTCGATCCGGAGCGTGCGCCGCTGCTCGTCGGCCTTTTGCTGCGTGACGCGCTTTTCCAGCTGCTGCAGGCTTGCCAGCTGGGTCCTCAGAGAATCATCGGCCACACCAAGACTGCGGGCCCGCGCCAGGCTCTTCTGCGCGTCCTGGAGCGAATCCCGGCTGAGCGCATCCTGGAAATCCTGCACCGCACTCGTGATTTGGGCCTTGCGCCAGTTCTCCACGGCTTCCATGCGCGCCTGCATCAACTCTTTGGCCCGCAGTTCGTCGCGGTGACGGCGCCGATCCTTCATGTCCTGGCCGAAGTACCAGGAGAGGCTCAAGAACTGGGATGATCCCAATTCTCCGCCCGAACGAAACGCATAGTCCACGGAGTAGTCCCGCCAGCGTCCACCCAGACCGGCGTTGAAATGGCCATCGTCGTAGCTGAGACGCAGGGTGTAGAGTCCTTGGTACTCGGCTTCCGCGCCCAGTCCGAGACGCTTGGCGGCGTACTGTGGTTTGTCGTAGACCGCGGCCAACTGGAGAGCCGTGTTCTCGCTGAATTCATGCCGTTTGCTCAGGGCAAAGCGCTGCGCATAGGGCAGCGTGTCTTCGCGCTCGATGAGCCTGAAGCTCGGTGCGATCAGATTCTGGTATACAAAGGAGAGCCGGACTCCCCCGAGACGCGGAGGGACCCAGGCCAGGCCCAAGTCCATGCCACCGCTGGTGCTCTTCTCTTCCAGATCCAGGCTGTGGATCTTGGCGCTCGTGCCCAAATCGAGCCTGCCGCCGAGGTACGGCAGCCTTCCCCCATATCCGTAACTCAAGAAAAGCTGTGTCTCTCCGTAGCTGATGCTTCCGGTGGGTCGGCTGGTACTGTCGTAGGTTTCGATGTCCCCCAGTTTGAGCCGCAGGAAGCCGATGCCGAAGCCTCCGGCGTTCAGAGTAGGATAGGCGAGTCCCAAGTAGCCGTAGGAGGCTCCGCCATCGAGACCGTAAAGACGGTTGTAGCTGAAGGTGAGCTGTGATCCTCGAGCATGGGGCAAGAGTGCCGGGTTCCAGAAGCAGGCGCTGGCATCATCGGCCAGGCCCACCATCGTCGATCCCAAACCCACTCCGCGCGCGGTAGGACCGAGCTTGAAAATAGACTCGGTGCCTCCACCGTCGTCCGCGGCTCGGGCCAATCCCGCAGGGAAGAAGCACATGAGCAGAAGCAGCAGAAGGGCAGAAGCCGCGGCTCCGCGCGCGTTCTCACAGCGCGAAGTGTGCCTCGAGGTGGGCACGAAGTTCGGATAGCCGCGCCTCATCGTGTCACCGCGATTCTGAAGTAGATCTCCCCGCCGGCCGCACGCACACGACAGATGTAGACCCCGTTCCGCACCTCTTGACCGAGACCGTTGCGCCCGTCCCACAGCACATCACCGTCATGAATTCCAGGCTCCGCTTGCGAACTCCCGGCGGCAAAGCTCCACTGGCGAACTCGCTTTCCCAAAAGATCGAAAATCTCGATCTCGACCGGACCGCTCTGAGGGAGTGAATACGAGAGAGTGGCGGGCTCTCGACTCGGAACGAAGGGATTGGGATAGCTGTGAGCATCGAACTCGGAAGACGCCTTCGCCGTGACACTCGGACCGGCCAGGATGAGCGAGTGGCCGCCCCCCTCTTCGTCGAGTAAGGCATAGCTGAGCGCAAATCCCCCGGAGTCCAGGATGGAAGCGCTGCCGCCGTCCAACGCAAAACGGAAGGAGACATAGTCCGCATCGGCCTTGGCCTGCACCCCGACGCGGAACGCGGCCGAGCTGTCCGAATCGATGACGAGGTCCACGGGAACGATCACGGGATTACCATTGACCGCCGCGCTCCAGTTCTGAGTGCCGTCGGTACGCCGCACCTGAATCGTCTGCAAGAAGCTCGACGGATTGGCGAAGGGCTGTCCCGCGTCGTCGACCAGGTTCAGCGCGAGCTGGGTGAAGTGCACCGCTTCGGGGTGACCGTTGCTGATGTGAACGGCAAAGCGCTCGTAGATGCGGTCGCTACCGATCAGCGGGCCGGTGTCGCTCAAGTCGCTGATTTCAAGCCGCAGTGGATCGGCCAGAATCGATAGCGCGACCGAACTCTCGGCCGTCGCTTCGCCGGCCGGCAATCCGCTGTTCTCGTCTAGGGGGATCTGCTCGGCGGTCAGAGTGATCTTCTGTACGCCCAGGTCCAAGCTGGTCGGACCCTGTAATCTCCACACGACCTCGTCGCTCGGATCGACGAGATCGACGCTGGCCGTCTTGCCATCGAGAATGCTGAAGCCGGAGGGAACCGAAAGGTGCAGCCGTGCTGGCGGTAGGGTTTGCGCACTGCCACTGAGTACAAAATTTCCATGAAGTTCGACGACCGCTCCCGGCGGCAGTTCTCCCCGATCGCGGGCACTGTTGGGCTCCAGAATCGTCAGTCGAGGAACGGCATGGGCGGCTTCCACGACCTGAAGATTCACGCTCGCGCAGGTATCCGCCAACACGCTGCTGCTCTGCACGTCAGTGGCGTGTGCCACCGTGCGCAGCAGCAGGCCTGCCGCCGGGGTATTCGGGCAGAGAACCTGCCAGTTCACCGTGGTCTGTCCATCCGTCAGCATCTGACGGGCATTCCCTCCCACCAGCGCCAACTGCGGCGGCAAGAGCAGCTCGAGAGATCGCTGTTGCAAATTCGCTGGCCCGTCCACTTCTCCCTGCAGGGTGAAGGTCTGTCCCGTACTCAGAACGGTATCCTGAGCGCCCTGGGGCGAAATGATGCTCAAGCTGCAAGTATCGAAGGCGGTCCCGCCGAAAACCTCGAGCTGCAAAGTGCGGCTGGAGGCGCTGGTGAGCGGCCGCGCATCGGGATCGTTGGCGTCCAGGTCCACGCGCGAGAGCGCCGCCACCAGGTCGACGGTCTGTACCGTCGAAGGGGCCACGAGTCGAATCGTCGCTTCGGGATTGGAAGGATCGAGCTGAACCGGAAGAGTGCTTTGGGAGTCCAGAGTGAAACCCTGCAGACTGTTGAAATCGACCTCCACCGGCAACCAGGACCCGGATTGCTGTACGGAAGCATCCTGATCCACCGCGAAACGCACGGAAAAAATCTGGCCTGGCGATACGGACATGGCGAGCGGATCGACGCTGTCCACGAGTTCTGCGCGGAAGCTGAGGGAGACTGGCCGCTGAACCTGAAGATTCGCCAGATCGTCCAGCGGACTCTGGGGCACGATTTCCTGCTGAGTAGTGGAGGACAATGCGCGCACGATCAAAGCCCGCAAGGACTCCGGTCCTGGAGTGGTCGTGATGCTCGTGTCGAAGTACAGGGTATCGATCTCGCTCGACTCCAGGCGCGGAACCGAAATGTCCGCCGCGCTCGAAGCGGGCGTCGCGCTTCCAGCCAAACGCACGGTGAGCGAATCGATGGCCTCGCCGGCGTTGTTGCCCACGACGACCCTCACCCCGATGTGCTGGCGGGTGTTGACTTGACTGAGAGGGGCACTCGGGTTCAGGGCAGTGGTCGAAAGAATGCGCAATCCGGCCGGATCGAAGAGGGTGAGCGTACCGTTCGGCAGAGGCAGATCCGAGTCGAAGGGCAAACCGTTCTGTGTGCCTCGCACCCGCAGGTAACCCTGCGGGGTGCCCAAAATTAGATCCGAGGGCAAGGCCAGAGGGGAGAAGGCGAGCTGGGTGGTGCCCGTGGGCACGCTCGCCGGCGAAAGCGGATCGAGCACCGCCCCGATGCGCGCGCCCTGAGGCTCGCCGAAGTCAAGACGTGTCGTGAGGGGATCGAGTACGAGCTGTGCCTCTCCCTGGTTCGTCAGCGAGAGTTTGAACCCGACCGTCGATCCACGCAGGGCCGCGGCTGGATCGAGAGGCGTGGCAGCGAGGACCAGATCAGCCGGCGTTTCGGTGCTGATCGCGTCGACCTGAATGAGATCCGCGGAGAAGGGGAAGCTGTTCTCCGTGCCTGCCAGGTGCAGCTGTAGGTCCTGGCTCTGGCTCCCCAGGGCCGCATCCACCGTGGTGGGACCGAAGCTCAGCTCGGCTTCCTGGCCGGGTGCGAGAGCCAGAGAGCTGCTCAAGGCGCCGCTCCAGAGCCCGCCTCCAAAGCTCGCGAAGGAACTGGCCGCGTTCAGGGAAACCGTGGCGCCACCGTTGTTCTTGACCCGTGCCTTCAAGAGTAGATTGGCCCCGTGGTGGATTCGAGACGGGGTCACGCTTTTGTCGACCAGCTCGAGCTGTGATGCGCTGCTCACGCTGAGCGGCGTGGCCGAGGAGTCCGCAGGTGCCGTGAACTCGGCCCCTGCTACCGTCCCCGTGACGCGCGCCACGAAGCGGTAGTTCCCCGGCGGGGTGGCACTCCCCACTCTGACTCGCGAAGAGAGATCACGCTGACCACCGGCCGCGACTGCTCCCAAGGGGTCCTGATCGACCAGGGTGAAATCCGCCGCCGGTGAGGACTGCAATGCCAGCTGCGAGATTCCGACGGAACCCGCGCCGAGGTTTTCCACCGTGACGCGAACGTTGAGAGTATCCCCCGGTACCGCCTGCGTCTCGTGACTCACCGAGCGAATGGCAAGGCCGCTGACCAGAAACGAGCCCTGCGGAAGCACGATGAAGCTCGAAACTGCTTGCCCGTGCGTGTCCTGCCCCGCCAGTTGCAGCGTGGGCCGGAACGAGCCCAGAGCGAAACTCGCGGGGAGGGTCGCCGTGCTGAAATTGAGGACTTGGCTCGACGAGGCCGGCACCACGGTATCGCTGGGGAGCGAGGCGGCGAGGACCCCTCCCTGTCCATCCTCGATCTTCAGTTGCGAGAGTCCAGCGTCCAGGATTGCGTCGACGCCCCCGGTATTCTGTAGCGTGATGCTGAAGTTTAGATTCTGCCCCGGCACCGCGGCCGCGGGAGTGAGCGCGCCATCGAGCGCCAGTGAGGCAGGCGACACGAAGATCGCGTCCGCGCTGCCCATGGCGGCCGCGCTCGCGAAGGAGACGGTGACCGTTCCGGCAGTGAGAGGAGACGCCAGCCGCAGGCCCACCATTCCCGATCCGTCGCTCAGCCTTTGAATCCCGCTGCGCTGGGGATCGAGATCGTCGGAGATGATCGCTCCTCCGTTTGCGCTCACGTCCACTGAGCTTCCCGCCGCCACCACGTTTCCGAATGCGTCGCGAATCGGTCCCGCGCTCAGCCGCGTCACCGAGACCCCATTGGCCGTGTTCTCGCTCGGATCCACGATGGGCACCGGAATCGTTCCCGAGGGCGAAGCGGGAACCACCAAGAGATTGTTCAGACTGCCCCCAACCGCGGGCAGGGCGGCCAGGCTCACGTCCAGGGTCAAGGGACCGGCCTGCTGGGCGCTGAGATCCACCGTGGCTTTCCCCGCCACCAGCGAAGCCGGAGAAGGTGTCACGCTCAGCACGGATGGACTCGAGTTGAACGCCAGCTCGCCCGCCAGGTCGACCTCGTTGCCCGCGGAGTCCCTGGCGACGATCGTGAGAGAGTTGGGAGTTCCCGCGGTGAGAAGCGTGTCGCTGATCGAAAGCTCGAGATGGTCCGCGGAGCCTGGCAGAGCCTCTACCGTCCAGCGAACGGTCTCCAGCGAGCCGGGCGTGCCGTCCAGGATGGAGGCGCCGACCCGGTGCTCTCCGCTGCTCGTGGAAAGATGGAGTACAAAGGACAGCTCTCCGTTGGCATCGGTCGAAGCGAGACCATCATCCGTGGGTACGCTGGGGTCTTCCAGACTCGCTCCCGAAGGAGCGCTCAAGAGACTCAGACGCACGGGAACCCCACTGACCGCATTGCCATAGCTGTCGGCGACTCGCGCGAGCAGCGTGACCGTCGTTCCGGCCGGCGCGCTCTGCAGCGTGTCACCCACGGCGCTGAGCCGGAAGGCGGCGCCCGCCGACACTTCGATCAAAGGGCTCTGGGCGTTGATTGAAGGCTGCGATTTCAGGCTTGCCGTGACGGAAAACTGCTCCACCAGGGTGTCCCGCGCACTGGCCGAGAGAAGGCCCGCGTTCAGCGCGCCTTCAGAGGGAGTCAGGACGATTCCGGTTCCGGTGGAACTCAGCTCGACGGAGTCCGCTGCCGCCAGCACCCGGTTGCCCGCTGCATCGAGGGCGGTGATCGTCAGGGGAAGAGCCTGACCCGCTATCACGCTGGTCTGCGAGGGAAGCACGGCGAGCGAGGCAATGGGTCCGGCCACGGTATTCACCACGAAAAGGACCGTCTCCCGCGCGACGGGACTGCCATCCAGAATTCCCACTCGCAGGCGCAGGGTCTGCACCGTCGAGTCGGTGAGTACAGTGAAAGTCGCATGGCCGTTGGCGTCGCTGCTTGCGGGGCCGGCCTGGAGTGTGCCTCCCTCCAGCTGCAGGACATTCAGCGTCTGGTTGCCAACTGAGTTGCCCAAGGCATCCAGCACCTGCACCCCGAGGTCCACGCTCGAACCCGCGGTCACGCCGGACAGGGTATCCGCGCCCGTGCTCACCAGTTCGTAGGCACTGCCCGAGCCCACACTCAGAAGCGGACCCAGATAGCCCTTGCCCTTGGCGCTGAGACGAATGTGATAGCTTCCCGCGGTGTCGATGCGCTGCAGGGAAGTCGAAAAGCTTCCCCCGATGAGCTGACCCTCAGAGACGTTGAGCGGAAGCGGGACCACCACGGTGCTGTCCGCACCGTCGACCAGGTCGAAGGAAAAGCTGTCTGATGCGGCGCTGGCCAAATTTCCAAAGGCGTCGTACGCCGTTGCACTCAAGGAGAAGGGGGCTCCCGCGGTCGCGGTCGCGGGATAGGCGAGCTGATACTCAGCCACCATCGTGCCGGCCAAGATTTGCAGGCTCCCGCTATCTCCGTCCAAGAGCGCCGCCGAATCGTCCGCGCTGAAGGCGTGCGTACCGGCCAAACTTCCCTGGTAGTAGACCGTGGCCTGTCCGCTGACCGCGAGGTTCAGCGTATCGAGATACGGTCCGCCGCTCTGCGCCGAGAAAACCAGACCGGTCGCGGGATCTGCGTGCACGATGACGGTGGCCGAAGAGCTCGAACTCAGATTGGCGAAGCTATCCACCAGCGACAGCCCGAAGCTGCCTTCGACTCCAGCCTCGACCGCGCCCGCGGGCGGGGAGAGCCGAATCGCGCTCGCGTTCCCCACTACCGAGCTATAGACGAGATCGTTGACCGCGCCCGAGGAGACTTGACTCGAGCTAGCATCCAGAACGTCCTGAAGTCCGGCCGTGGAGGGCGCGCGGTACATCACGTGGATCAGCCCGTTCCCATCGGTCAAGCCGCGCTGCGTGGCCAGACCGAGAGAATCCGTCTCTCCCACTCCGGAGAGAATCCCGTCCAGCAAATCGCTGGAAAACAAGGTCACCTCGGCGCCCGCTACTGGATTTCCATAGGAGTCGCTCGCCAAAGCCGCGACGAGTTCCGTGCCACCCACCACGAGGTTCCTCGGCCCGTTGGGTTGAAGGACGAGACTGCTCATCGGACCCGCAGTGGCGATGGCGTTGAAGTTCACCGAAGGCGCGAAGGAAGATTCCGCTGACAGACTCTGGAGACCCGCCACCGTGCCCAACTCCCAGAGAGCACAGCTCGCGTATCCGAGCGAATCGCTCAGGGCCGTGTTCTGGTCGCCGGGAGTGAGAGGGTCCGTGTCCACACGTCCACCGTCGGCCAAAATGAACTGCACGGTGGCTCCGCTCACTGGATTGCCAAAGGCATCCAGCGCGCGCGTCCGCAGAGCTTGCGCGACGGCAGTCCCCACGGTGGCGCTCTGTCCGTCTCCCGCGGTCAGCTGCAGATCGCTTGCGGGCGCTGCGAGGAAGCTCAGATCCGCGCTGCCGGATGCCGATCCGTCGCTGAGGATGACTGTCAGATCCTCCGCCAGCGTGTTGGTGAGTTGCAGCTCGACTCTTCCCGAATCGGCCGCTGCGAAGCTGTAGTCCGCCTCGCCGCCGGGCAGAGGAGTCAGGCTTCCCGCGCCGCTGCTGGCCCAGTTCAGATTGCTCCCGTCGCCCGAACTCGAACTCGAAAGGTGCACCGTGCCGCCGTAGTTACCCACGCGATTTCCCGTGGCATCCAACGCGTCCGCGCGAATTGCGAGGGCCGTTCCCGCGCTTCCGATGGCGCCTGCCGGCAGGCTCAACGCAAAATGGTCCAGTGGCCCGGCTACGAATTCCAGATTCAGTGGGGGACCTACCGGCAAGCCGTCGAGGCTCGCCTGTGCTGTTCCCGCGCCGGGGGTGGTGGAGCGCAAGCTCGCATGAAACTGTCCCGAGGCATCGGTGCTCGCGTCCAGTTTTTCGAGCTGCCACGCGGCCGGGAGCGTGAAACCGATGCGACTCGAGTCGATGTTCGCTACGGCATTGCCGAAAGCATCCTCCATACGCAGAAGCAAGCCGATGGTGTCGACTCCGTCGGCGACCGCGGAGGCATCGCCGGAGAGCGTGGTCGAGGAAGAATCGACGGAAGAGGCCGTGAACTCGACGAGGGGTTGGGAGCTGAGCGTCACGCCCGCGGCCGTTACGCTCACGGGCCTGACGCCAGCGCTCGTCGAACGAAGCCTTGCCGCGAATTTGCCGTCAGCCGCGCTCGATCCACTCAGCTTTTCCACTGCCACCGCACTGGAGCTGATCACGATCTGCGCGCTGTCGACGCCAGCCACTGCATTGTCGAAGGCATCGCGCAGGGTTGTCTGCAGGGTCGTGAAATCAGAGCCGTCGGCGAGCGCCGGCCCGGCAAGGACAGCCGTGGAATGATCGGGGTCCACCGGTCCCGCGCTGAAGTCGAGATCGAGAGTGTCGCTCAGCGCCACTCCGCCCACTGAAACCGCGAGACGGCGGGCCGATGCGACAGTGGTGCGCAGAAGCGTCGCGAAGGACCCATCCAGGGCCGAGTTCGCCGCCTGCTTTTCGACGCTGAGCCCATCCCCCAATACCGTGAAAACGATGGAGGAGGAATCGACTTGCGAAACCGCGGTTCCGCCGCTGTCGCGAAGAACGAGATCCACTTGGATAGCGTCGACACCGTCGGCCACGGCAGACGTGCCGCCACTCAGACTGGATTGTACCGGGTCGACTGCTCGTGGTGTGAAGATCACGGTGGGGTGAGTGTCGAGCGTCGAGCCGTCCACGACCGCATCCAGGCTCCAAGAGCCCGCCAGAAGCGTTCTGACTCGCAGGGGAAAGCTGCCGTCGGCCGCGCTGGCCGCTGTCGGCTTCTCGACCGAATAAGCGGGAGCTGACAGTGCAACCGAAATGCGCGCGCTGTCCACCCCGGCAATCGTGTTCCCGAACGCGTCGCGCAGAATCAGAGTGACCGAGCTGAAGGCGCTCCCGTCGGCCACTACCGGAGAAGTCGCACTCACGGAGCTCTGCTGAGAATCGACTGCGGCGGGAATCAGGGTGATGGTGGTTTGATCGAAACCCAAGTCCGGAGCCGCGGAAGATCCGTCGACCACGGTGAGCCCGACCGGCAGCGAGTTGAGGTGGGTGGCGCGAAACAGGAGGTCCACTCCGGAGGAATCGGCGGCAATGCTCGCTGAACTCACCGCGGGACCCCCCACGAAGCGGTGATAGCTTCCGGAGGAGTTGTCGCTGAAGAGGTCGATCACCTGTGAGGCGGACACCGGCGAGGGATCACCGGTACTGTCCACGCTGAGGACCCGAATGGGCAGGTACTCCCCCGCGGTCGCCGTGTCCGAGGAGGTCTGGATCATCAGCGCGGATGGGGGTTGCGCGGCAAGGGAGGCGCGGGGCAGAAGCACACAGAAGCACACCGTGCTGAGGAGCAGGGAAACTCGTCTCAACGGTGCGAGACGATCGTGAATGCGCGTGAGTGGTCCCGGCATGGTGTTCATCGCAACCCAAGTGTCTGTGGATCAAGAACTTGGAAAGCAATGACCGTGCCCGGAGCGCGGGAATCCAAAACAGTATTTCAGGAAGGTTTCACGGGGGTCTCGGGCAAGAGAATCGCACGATCCCCGGCCGGCGGCGTACAGGAACCGGCCACAGCGCCCTCAGGATGCGTCCTGGTTGCCCAGCTCGTCCAGTTTGCGCATCCCCTCGAGCATCAGATAGTCGAGGCTGACGTCGAGCAGAATGTCCTCGTTTTCCGGGTAAATCTGCGAGTAGAAGGCGAAGTTGCCCTCCTCGATCGTCACCAGCTGAAAGACGATTTCCTCGATCTGACTGCGCACCGCTTCCTTGAGTTGCTGGTCGGTGATCGAGCCCACCTCGACCAGGATCGTGCCTATCCTCTTCCCGCCGGCCAGACCCGCCTTCATCTTCGCGCCCTCGAGTTGGGAGCGCTCCAGGAGCCCGCTGCGCACCAGGTAATCTCCCAGGCGCTCGGTCCGGGCGTCGGTGCGCGCGTAGATCAGTCGCCCCTGGTGAAAATAGACCCGAGCCCGTTGCTCACAGCCGTGAAGCACCAGTTTACCCGTGGCCTGCGCCAGGTGCAGGAGCTGAAAGATGTTCGCCACTCCGAAGAGTTCGATTCGGCCCCGCAAATCCAAGTTTCTCTCCCCCGTGAACACGGCTCAAATCCGCCCAGGACGGCGGACTTTGGACCACCCCGCTTCAGCAACGCCCCTGTTCTACTCGAGAGCGGCCTGCGCGGCGGCCAAGCGGGCAATCGGTACCCGGTAGGGAGAACAACTAACATAATCCAGGCCAACTCGATGGAAGAAGGCCACCGAGTCGGGATCGCCACCGTGCTCGCCGCAAACTCCCAGCTTCAGACCCGGCTTCTCCTGGCGCCCCTTCTCGCAAGCCATCTTCACCAACTGTCCCACGCCCTCTTGATCCAGGCTCTGGAAGGGATCCTTGGGGAGGATGCCCTTTCCGACATAGCCGGGCAGGAAGGAGCCCGCATCGTCCCGGCTGAAACCGAAGCTCATCTGCGTGAGATCGTTGGTGCCGAAGGAGAAGAAATCGGCCTCTTTCGCCACCGCGTCCGCGGTCAGGGCGGCACGCGGAATCTCGATCATGGTACCCACCAGGTAGGAGAGCTTCTGTCCGCTGTCCGCGATCAGTTCATCAGCCTTGGCGATCGCCTGCGCGCGCAGAATGCGCAACTCCTCGTCGATGCCGACCAGGGGAATCATGATTTCGGGCTTGGGCGTCTTGCCGGCCTTCTGCACCTGAAGAGCGGCGCGGATGATCGCCTCCACCTGCATCAAGTAAATCTGGGGATAGCTGATCCCGAGACGGCAGCCACGGTGCCCCAGCATCGGATTGAACTCCTGCAGGGAATCCACGATGCGGCGCATCTCGGCCACGTCCATCGAGAGCTCGGCGGCTAGCCGTTCGATTTCTTCCGTCTCGTGAGGCAAGAACTCGTGCAGCGGCGGATCGAGCAGGCGGATGGTGACGGGAAGCCCGTCCATGGCCTCGAAGATCCCCTTGAAATCCTCCATCTGGTAGGGGAGCAATTTGGCCAGCGCCTTTCCCCTCTGTTCGTCGTTCTGTGCCACGATCATTTCGCGCACCGCGCCGATCCGCTCCTCCCCGAAGAACATGTGCTCGGTGCGGCAGAGTCCGATTCCCTCGGCTCCGAATTCGCGGGCGAGCTCGCTGTCGTGGGGGGTGTCCGCGTTGGTGCGAACCCCGAGCCGGCGGAACTCGTCGGCCCAGGACATGAGTGTGCGGAAGTTCTCGTCCTGCTTGGGAGGAAGAGTCGGCACCTCACCTTCGATTACTTCTCCCGAGCTTCCATCGAGAGTGATGACATCACCGCGCTTGAAGACCCTCCCCTTGACCTTCATGGTCCCGGCGGATTCGTCGAGCGAGATCTCGCCGCAGCCGGCGACGCAACACTTGCCCATCCCTCGCGCCACCACCGCTGCGTGACTCGTCATCCCGCCTCGCTGAGTGAGGATGGCGCGTGCCGCCGCCATTCCGCGGATGTCCTCGGGACTGGTCTCCTTGCGCACCAGAATGACCGAGCGCTTTTCCTCAGCCGCCTCGACCGCTTCCTCGGCGCTGAATACCAGTTCCCCGCTCGCGGCGCCCGGGCTGGCCGGAAGTCCCTTGGCCAGCACGGTATAGCTGGCCGAGGTGTCCAGCATCGGGTGCAGCAGTTGATCGAGCTGATCGGGAAGCACTCTTTGGACTGCGGTCTTCTTGTCGATGAACTTCTCCTGGACCATCTCCACCGCGATTCTCACCGCCGCGGCTCCGGTGCGCTTGCCGGAACGGACCTGCAACATCCACAGTCGATTTCTCTGGATGGTGAACTCGATGTCCAGCATGTCCCGGTAGTGGTCCTCCAGCTTGTGCACGATATCCAGAAGCTCTTTGTAAATCTCGGGCATCAGTTCCTCTAGCGAACCGCTCTCGCCCGTCCGCTTGGCGAGATGGTGCGGGGTACGCACTCCGGCCACGACGTCCTCGCCCTGGGCATTCGGCAGGTACTCTCCGTAAAAAGTGTGCTCTCCAGTGGAAGGATCCCGCGTGAAGGCCACGCCCGTGGCACAGTCGTCGCCCATGTTCCCAAACACCATCGACTGCACGCTCACCGCGGTTCCCCAATCGTCGGGGTAGCCGTGCATCGCGCGGTAGGCGATGGCGCGGTCGTTGTTCCAGGAGCGAAAGACGGCCGTAATGGCTTGCCACAACTGGTCCCAGGGATCCTGCGGGAAATCGCTCCCGTGCTCCCTGCGTACGATCTCCTTGTAGCGCTCGATCAGTTCGCCCAGGTCGGCCGCGTCGAGCTCGGTATCCTGCTCGACGCCTTTCTTCTCCTTGAGGGCCTCCAGGGTGCTCTCGAAATTGGAACTCTCGATGCCCAAGACCACGTTTCCGAACATCTGGATGAAGCGCCGGTAGCTGTCATTCGCGAAGCGGGGGTTCTCCGTGGCCCGCGCCAGCGCCTTCGTGGTTTCGTCGTTCAACCCCAGATTCAGGACCGTATCCATCATCCCCGGCATCGAGACTCGAGCGCCCGATCGTACCGAAACCAGCAGGGGGTTCTCGCTCCCGCCGAATCGGCTCGAGAGAATGGACTCCATGCGGGAGATCGCCGAGCGCACCAGTTCATCCAGCTCGGAGGGTAGAGAGTGATCCTCGGAGGCATAGTAGGAGGCACAGACCTCGGTGCTGATCGTGAAGCCAGGAGGCACCGGGAGGCCCAGGTTGGTCATTTCGGCCAGATTGGCGCCCTTCCCCCCCAGTAGGTTCTTCAGTTGAGCGTTTCCGTCCGCCTTTCCCTCGCCGAAGAAATACAACATCTGGCTCACTGCTCATCCTCCCGGATTGATCCTCAATTGCGGGCAAAGCCGAGAGGAAGGCTCCTGCTCTCGGCGCCCATCGCTAAAAGTGCCAGCGATGATAGGTTGCTGGTCGCGGAGTGTCAAAGTCCTCGACAGAGGCGAAAACGAAGGAGTGGAGGCCCCGGGCGCTGAGGATCAGCGGATGATCGTCAGCTTTCCTACCCGCTCCCCTCCCTTTGCGTTGGTGATTCTCCAGATATACACGCCACTGACGACCTCTCGGCCCTTGGAATTCTTGGTGTCCCAGACGATGGTCCCACGCTGTTCACCGCTCACGACCTCGTTGCTCAACTCCGTCACGAGGTCCCCGGCCAAGGTGAAGATTTCCGCCTTGGAGTTCAGCGACACGTTGACGAAGTGGATCGAGGAGCCACCCGTTTCGTCCCAACCCGCGTTCCGTCGGAGTGGATTGGGGACGACCCAGATCTTCGAGAGATCGGGAGAGACCTTCTTGCTGACGGTGAATACCGTGTTGTTGTAGTTGCCCGGGAGAATGTGGTTCTGTGCCTGCGGCGATGACTCGTATTCCGAACGGGGCGAGAACTCCATGTCCCGATCCAGACCGCGCGGGCTGACGTCGCCGGTGAATCCATAGTCGAAGGTGCTCACCGCGTAGTGGTAGGTGAAACCATCGTAAATGTCTCGATCGAAGAAGCTCACACGGCCGCCCGGATCATCGAAATTGAAGCAGTTCGCGCGCTTGTCCGCGAAACAACCGGGGATGATCCGCGGATTCACCGCGTCGCAGGGAGTCGAGTAACAAAACTCTGGATTATTGAGGTCATAGAGACCGATCAGCTCCCAGAGGGGCTCCTTGCTGTTGGATACGAACTTCACCGAGCGCCACACTGCGTAGCCCTGGAAGGTCTGCGCCCGTATCGTGAAGGTGTCGCCCGGGCGCAACAATCCGTTGCTGTCCGCGGTATCGGCGATCATGAACCTCACGGTGAGGCCGATGTCGGCATTGCGCAGATCTTGATCCGATGCGGTCACGTCGACGGTGTCGGTGAGGGGAATCGGCGCCCCCTCCTCGTAGATCCCTCCACCTCGGCTGGCCAAGAGCAGTTCCCCGGCCCGCGCCGGATTGTAGATCAAGTCTCCCACCTGTAAAGTAACCGGCGCCACGGTGAGTTCATCATAAAGACGTGTCCAGAGCTGGCCGCCATCGACCGAGTGCAGGATGCCGCTCTCCGGAGTGGTCATGAAGAACTCACTGGCATTCGACGGGTTCTGGATGATTTTTCGCAGGGAAGGAACGAGACCGTTGGTTCCCTGCGGCAAGAACGCGGTGGAATCCGACCAGCTCAGGCCGCCATCATTGCTGACGAACAGTCCTCTGGTGGACGAGGCTGCGAGGAGCCGCTGCGGATTGTTGCTGTCGAGAATCAGACTGCGAACGCTCACCTTGCGTCCCGAGGGATATTGGGCATTGGCACCGATGACCATGCCTTGATCCCTGCGCTCCCAGCTGTCGCCGCCGTCGGTCGTCGCGTAGACGCCCCAGTTCTGCAGAGCTACGTAGATGAGATTGGGGTCATTTGGAGAACTCACCACGTCATAGACTTGGGGTAGCGCTACTTGGGCGGAATCGGGGCTCGTCGCCGTGGGGCGAGGCACGAGGAGGGACGAAATGAGAGTCCAGTTGTCGCCGTTGTCCGTGCTCTCGAAGAAGCCCAGCCCGTTGATGGAAAGGAAGAGGCGTCCGGTCTTCTTGTCGTACCTGATCAAGCTGATCTCTTGCTTACCGCTCGAAATGTTCCGGGCGATACGCACGAAGTTCGCCCCGGCGTCCGTGGACCGATAGAGGCCGTCCGTCGATCCCACGAAGATGCGATCGGGATTGTCCGGATCCACCGCGATCGAGGAACCCGTAGCGCTCGGATTCTTCAGTTGATCGAGAATGGGATCGTTCGGCGAACTCAGAGTCACACTCCAGCTCGAGCCACCGTCATCACTGCGCAGCACGGGAATTCCCGGAATGACGACGTAGAGGCGGGTGCTGCCCTGACCATCGGACCAAGTGCCGATCGCCTCGACGTTAGTCCGGCTCAGTGACTTGGGAATCCCCTGATTCGCCTGGCTGGCGACTCCCGAGTTGAGATCGATCTGGAAGACGCCGCCGGAGTTGGAGAGATTCAAGGAGCCCTGGAGAAAGCCTTCGGTTACCGAGGTGCTCTTCCAGATCACCGAGAGCAAGTCCACGGTGGGGTCGCCCACCGTCCCTCGATTCACGACCGTGAAGACGATATCCCGGTCCGAGTCCAGTTTGTAGGTCCCTTCCACCGTGGGCTCGAATTCCGTCAGATTATCGGCGCCCGTCAGGGTATAACAGGCGGTGCTGTCAGCGGACTCCGGTTGCCAACTGATTCGATTGCCTTCGACCGGCGCAGCCTGGAAATCGATGGTGAGATCCAGTGGCGACCGCAACAGCAAGAAGTCCTGACAGTCACCCTGTGCGCTGGCTACGCTCGGAGCCATTAAAAGGCAGAGTGCGCCGATGAACGTCAGGGCCGAATGTCGGGCTCGGGGAAACGTGAGGTGCTTGCTTCTCTTCACCGATCCATCTTCCTCGGGTTTAATTCGTAACGTTGATGTTCCAGTTCTGCCCGATGATCCAGAGCAGAGCGGTTTCCACATTGTCCAGGTCGAAAGCCAGGGGATTGAATCCCCAGAGGAAGTCCTGCGAGCCCGGCAACTGCTTGTACGGCGAGTACACGTTGCTGACGATACCGACCGCCGCCCCGTCGATAGGGGAATCCTCTCGGCCGTAGGGCTGGCATGAAGTCTTGGCGTTTGGAATGATCGGATCCCCCGCCAGGGCCGTGCCGGCAGGCCAGACCTCGTCCCTCGCCGCGCGATGTAGGTACATGGCCATCTGGCAGTCCCGCGGGATGAGAGTGACTTCCCTCTTGGGAGCGATGTTACGGTTGTAGAACTCTTCCCACTGGTAGCGATAGAAGGCCAGATCCTTGGGATAGTTGTTCGACTGGGGAAGCCTCGGTGAATCGGCCTTCGTCACGAGATCCTGCACGACACCTTGCGCGCTGGGATACTGCTCCAAGAAGTCCGGATCAACTTCAGCCCTGAACAGATAATCGCAACGCAGGGTGCTGGTGAGCTCAGCGCCACCGCCTTCACCGGTCCGGCCGTCGCTGACGGGCCGCACCCAGTCGCTCGCATCCAGGCACCAGCCGGTATAGGGCCAGCGCTCAGTCCCGGCCGGGGTACACGCCCCCTCGTTGGAGAAAGCGGAACAGCCCAGTCCGAGCGGTAACCTCTCCTCGGTATTGTAGACCACGGGGAATTCCACCGCGAGGTTCTCGATCATGCCCAGACTGGCATAGGGTCCCACGAAGAGAACGTTGCCGATCTTGGACTGATAGACCTCGAGCCAGTTGTATCTCGGTCCGGCCGTCGTGGGACGCAGTTTAGTGGCGAAGCCCGTGTTGGCACTTTTCCCCTGCACAAACCAGATCACCGACTTATAGCGGTTGATCAGACGGAAATCGACGTCCTGTCCCCTGACGTAGTCCACTGAGGGATCGAAGCTCGAAACCTTCCCTGCCAGCATGCTCTCCCATTGTGAACGCCAGGTGATGGCAGGCTCTTGATCCTGAGGAAGGTCGTAGTCAGTGACGAAGAGCAGATCCAGCTGCTGCGAGCGCGGAGTGATCTGAACCACTTCGAACTGAAAGGTCCCTCGCGTGATCGCGCCAGAATTGTCCCGGCACTGCACGACGAAGTTCGGACTACCCTGCTGGAAGGTCCGGGTCGAAGCACGTAGATAGCTGGTCCCACTGCCCCAGGGTACCGCCCAACCGGGGTCATCCGGGTCGTTTACGTCCTGGATCTCCCAGCCGAAACGGTAGGCATCGATGATGCCGGCGTAGTCGGAGGCGTCCGCGGTCCAGCTGAAGTTGAGCGGTTGTCCCGCTGCGATCTCGTAGGTTTTCAGCAGATTGGGACCATTGAACGCCGAGTTCCCCAGGAACTTCTCGGTCACCGACAATGTCGGCGCCTTCCCCGGTGAAATTCGTACATGACGAACGTTGGTGTTCCATTCCAGGGTGGGAGTGACCGCCCCCGCCACGTCCTTGGCCTGTACCGCGAAGAAGAACGACTCCCCGACATCCTTGACGGGGAAGGTGACAACCCTCCCGCTGTCCTCGGGCGCGTCATACGCGATCCAATCGCTCCAGTGTCCATTGAAGATCTTGGCCGGATCGATGGTCTGGTAGATGAACCGGGTCAGGCAGGTATCCGGACCCAACGCGGGTTCCATCACGTCGCGCGTGTTGACCAGCGCATAGCGAACCGCCGCCGGATCGCTGGCAACGTTATCCGGGTCGTCGCCTTCCCAGCCGAAGGTCAATGCGCGCGCGGAGGACACACAGTCGATCGTACCCTTGGACTTGGGAAGGGTGATGGTGATGGTCGGCGAAAGGGTCGTGGCAGTGAAGGAAACCATCGCCGGCGTTTCGTCCGCCACGCCCAAGTTATCCACCGCACGCACGAAAAAGGTATGCGTTTGCCAGTAACGGAAATCCTTGGGATCGGTGATCTGGGGGTTGTCGACATCGGTCTGGAACAATGCGATATCCGCGCTCACCGAGAAGGTGGAATCGGTCACGACGGTGGAGTGCCACGGCAGACCGAGAGTGTCCGCCTGGTCCACGATGCCGTCCTGGCCGTTGTCGCTGATGCGCCACTCGAAGTGGTCGACCCAGCCGTCATTGTCCAGCCCGGTCCAGTAGAACTGCACCGTGAAAGAGGTCTGTTCGAGAGCGGGCGGTGTTGCCGTCACTCGGGTGTCGGGCGGTTGGTTTGCCGTTACTTCGCCCGTGATACCGCTTTGGCAGGCGGTGATCCCCACCGCCAACGCGAGCGATAGAGCGATCCAGATCAGATTCTTCATTGCACCCCTCCCGCACTGGGCAGGCAAGATCGTTTCTCGGGGGTCGGGATTCGTTTTCGCGAGATGGCGAGGCCTCCGCTCGACGCTCATTCGTCCGGCATATAGTTGTCCGGCGGCCAGAGCTGGGTGATCACGCCGGTGGCTCCCGGATCCAATCCGAGATATGCCGAATAGGTTCTCGAGACGATGCTCGTACGCCGTCCCTTGTCGGACATCGGCACCTTGGTCGTGTTGTCACCACAGCTCTCTCTCACGGTGAGAAAGCAATACGGAAAGACCTGACCGGCTTTGGCCGTTTTTCCCTGAACCCTCAGGTGAATTCTTCCGAGCTGCCTTGCCAGCACGACTCCCAACTCGTAATACGGTCCCTCGGTTCCGGTGTCCGGGTTGATCTTCGCGAAGAGATTCGGGAAACGCCAGAGGAGGTCGGGTACGAAGATCTCGACTCCCTTGCCAGGCACCCCGGCGCTCATTTCCCAGTAATTGCTCGTTCCCGGAGAGTCCCAGCGACCGAACACGTCGCGTCCCGCCCCCTCTTTCTCCTGATTCAAGGGGTCGTATTCGCTCGCGAGTTGATAGGTCCAGGACTCCACCGAACCCTCCGGCTCGCGCGCATCCGCCCGCCCCTCGAATCGCACCGTGTAGCGAATGATCTTCCCCTGCACCACGAACGCACTGTCATTCGGCTTGGTGGCGGAGAAGACGTACTTCGAGCCGTCCCAATAACGCAAGGTACCCGAGGGCGTGTTGTCGGAATTGGCCGTGTAGTCCACGGTGTTCGAGGGCCAACGTTGCGACAGGAAAGTCGGATCCTTGATCACCAGACTGTCGGTGTTCGCCGGCGAGACCGAGGTGAGAACCGGAATGAAACCCGCCACGAAGTTGAAAGTGGGGGGCGTCGGGTCCTTGCGCAGGAGCTCGTCCTCGGCGCGGAAGGACATGGAGTAGTCGAAGGGTCCCACGTGAAAGCCCAGCGTGTCCGCACGTTCGGCGGGACTGTAGGAGGACTTCCAGAAGTAATTCGCTCCGCGGTCGTTCGTCGCGCGGGCGTCCTCGATCCTGGTCTGGTAGCTGACCTCGCTATCGGGATTGGAGCTCAAGTTCGGGTAGTCGCAGCAAGGCAGGCCCGCGAGCAGGGGATCGTTCCGATTGCGCTCGAAGCGATCGACTCCTCGCTGTTTGAACTGCACGTACGCCTTGTCCGGTACCGTGTCCCCTTCGCTGAAATTGATCCAGTTGACGCCGTCGGTCGTGTACCGCGGCCACTGCGAATCCTTGATCAGCTCGGTCTCGGGCGGATAATTGACGTTGTACCTCAACTCTCCCGAGAGAGCCGTGCTCTGCACCAGAGCTTCATCCAGCGCCGCCACCTTCAACAGATGGAAGCCGGAGGCCCACATGCGCAGTTCGGGACAGTCGCCCCAACCCGAATTGCAGCCCGCCGGGAGGTTGTTCGGATCGATTTCTTCGTCGTTCTGGTAGTCGAAGCAGGTGGTGTCCAACGACCAGCTCTCGACTTCACGGCCCAGATCGGGATCGTAAGTCGTCGGATAGAACAGGGCGTCCTGCAGGTCCGACGCTTTATAACGATATCCGGTGATGGCGCCGTTGGGCGATGAGGCTTCCCAGCAGATGCGGAAGTGATTGGCGAAACCGATGAAGGGTTCCTCAGTCGTCTCCGGCGAGATCAGGTTTGGATCGGGGGCCCAGGGCCATATCACGTTTCCTGCGAGCTTCGGACCGTCCGGGGTTCCCACCCAACGTTCCGTCTCCTGCCCGGATTCATCGATGGTAGTTACGCGGAAGCGAATGACCGGATTCCCCAGGCTGTTGTTGAAGAAGTGCAAGCGCGCGGGAGTGGGATCGATCGCTCCCCTGTCGTCCACCGCGACGATGTGGAAAGTGATGTCCTTGGAAGTGTTGGATTCTCGGTCGATGGTGAAGACGAAGACCGAATCGGTCTTGGAGGTATAACCGACCACCCTCCCGTCGGTCTGCCTCAGGGTGAGCGCGTCGTCGGCGGGATCGAAGCGCTGATCTTCCTCATCCACGTCCGGCCTCGTCAAGTCGCGCACCGTCGAATCGGTGATGGCGAAGATGAACTTCACCACCTCCCCGTCCACGTCGTTACCGTACCAATACATGTGGCGGTTGAAGACCGTACCGGTAGTCTCCGCCGGCGCTCCCGTCACGAAGGTGTCCGGTGGAATGTTGACGATGATCGGTTCGGGGTCGAAGGCCCGGCACCCGTAGAAGACCACGAGAAAAAGCAGCAGCAACAGCGCCGCGGAGGCAAATCTCGATTCGATTCGGCGTACCATAGACTTCCCCGAGCCCC
Source organism: Candidatus Krumholzibacteriota bacterium (assembly GCA_963806035.1). Taxonomy (GTDB): domain Bacteria; phylum Krumholzibacteriota; class Krumholzibacteriia; order JAJRXK01; family JAJRXK01; genus JAOZPE01. The sequence continues at coordinate 80,715 of CAWDWO010000007.1, forward strand.
TTGGCTATGACCCCAGCAAAGGGAGCAATTCTAGACTCTTCGACTCACCAATCCGCCACCCGGTGGGGCCTGGGTGCGTACAATTCGCGGACTTCCGACTTAAGCCGCTGGAAATATAGGGCTTCGCCAGCGTCACTGTCAACACCTCCATCCCGAGGGAGAAAGGCAATAAACACCTTTGTTGACAGGGAGTTATGCCGCCGGAGGGATGATCTGCGCCGCCCCCCTCCCCATGGGGGGTACTGGCCCCATTCAATTGGCCGGAAGCCGGCTGAGATCGGCGAAGCGCGCAAAAAGGTAGTGCAGGGACTCGAGCCAATCCAGGCGCCGCGCCCGCAGAGCGGGATCGGGCGCATTGACCAGGACTTCGACGAAGTAGCGATCGATGGGCTGCCCGAGGGTCGCCAAGGACTCATAGGCCAGAGTGTAGTCGCTCGCAGCGAGCGCTTTCTCGAGCTGCGGCAGAATCTGCTGAGCCGCTTCGACCAGCTTCTGCTCGGCCTCGTCCTCCTGCTCTTTGGCGCGGTAGCTCTTCAGCTCACCCTTCTCCCAGCGCGACCGTGACTCGCGCTGCAGCGCCTGCGCCCGCTCCTGGGGCTCGAGAGATTCCTCCGCAAGCCGGTCCGCCTTCACCAGGATGTTGCGGCACCGTCGCGCCCCTTCGATGAGCATCTGAAAGGTCTCGCTCCCCTGGAGTTTGGCCAGGTCCTCGCTGGCGCGGGCGTTCTCGACCGGATCCAGCGGGAAGACCGAGAGCACCGCCTGTACGATCTCGGCTGGAAGTTCCTGAAGGAGGGTTTCCAGCCGACCCCAGAAGAGGCCGGTGATCACCGAGGCAGCCTTCTGCACCGTCTCCCGTGGTTGCGAATAGTTCCGCAGGCTCTTGTCGATCCAGCCCGTGAGATCACACCGCAATTCGTTCTGGCTCAAAATGCGCAGGATCGCCAGGGCCTGACGCCGAAGCGCATAGGGATCCTGACTTCCGGTGGGAATGAAGCCGGCGAGCACACAACCTGCGAGGGTGTCGAGGCGATCGGCCAGGGCCACCACCTGGCCCAGCTCACCCTCGGGAAGCCTGTCGTCCGCAAAACGGGGATAGAGGTGTTCGGCGATCGCGTCCGCGACATCCTCGTCCTCCCCTGCGGCCAGGGCGTAATAGCGCCCCATGACCCCCTGCAGCTTGGTGAACTCCTTACCGTCCTTGATCATCTCGGTGGCCAGATCGCTCTTGGACAAGAGCCCGGCGCGATGGACCTTCTCCCGGGGCAGATTCGGCATGAGAGCTTCTGCGAGTTCACAGGCGAGTCCCGCCACGCGATGGCACTTGTCACCCACCGAACCAAAGCCCTCGATCCAGACGACGGAGCCCAATCGACGCAGTTTTTCTTCGCTGCTCTGCGCCTTGTCCTCGTTCCAGTAGAAGACCGCATCTTCCAGACGGGCGCGCAACACGCGTTCATTCCCTTCCTTCACGTTCTTTCGGCCTTCGTCCGCGCCGTCTCGAAAGGTGAGGAAGTGCGGGAGAAGCGCGCCCTCGCTCGACTCCACGCTGAAGTAGCGCTGATGGGCGCGCATGGCGGTGATGATGACTTCCCGCGGCAGAACTTGGGTCATGGCCGGGTCGAAATCACCGCGCACCCCGCGGGGGTGCTCAGCCAGGTACACCAGCTCTTGCAGAAGTTCGCCGTCCTCGTGAACGCGACCTCCGATTTCTTCGGCCAGCTGTCCAGCCTCGCTTTCGATGAGCTTCCGCCGCCGAGATGGGCGGACGATGACCGAAGCTTCGGCCAGGCAGGCCTCGTAGGACTTGGCATCGGGCAACTCTACCCGCCCCCCATGCAGAGTGCGATGTCCGCGGGTCTCGCGGCCGGCCCGAAGCGGAGTCAGCTGCAAGGGCACGAGCTCCTCGCCCAAAAGACAGACCAGCCAACGAATGGGCCGCGCGTAACTCAGGTCGTTGCCGGGAATCCAGCGCATGGTCTTGGGGAAACCCAGATTCACGAGGCGGCGCAGGAGCCCTCCCTCTTGCAAGAGATCCAGGGTTCGTTCGCCGCCGAGTTCGAGTTCGATGCCCAAGCGCTCGCCCTTTTCCTGCGGGATGCGCCGCAGGTCCTCGACTTTCACTCCCACACTGCGCGCGAATCCTTCGGCTGCCTTGGTCGGCTTTCCTTGCGCATCGAAGGCCGCGTTCACCGCGGGGCCCAGCTTCAGACTCTTGGTGCGCGGTGTCGCCAGTGCAACTTCATGAACCAATACGGCGATCCTGCGCGGAGTTGCGAAGGATTCCACCTTGTCTGCGGGAAAATCGATCCCCTTTTCCTTCAGAAAGGCGCTCACCCTCTCGACCAGAACTTTGCGAGCGCGATCGAGATAGCCGGCCGGGATTTCCTCACTGCCGATTTCCAGCAGAAACTCGCTTCTATCCACGGCCCACCTTCTTGAGCAGGGGGAAACCCATCTCTTCCCGCTTGGCGACATAGGCTTTCGCGGCCAGGCGGGCGAGTCTGCGCACCCGTGCGATATAACCCGTGCGCTCGGTGACGCTTATGGCGCCGCAAGCTTCCAAGAGGTTGAAATAGTGACTGCACTTGGTCACCGCATCGTAGCCGGGGAAGACCAGACCCTTTTCCAGAAGAATTTCCGCTTCCTTCTCCCGCTCCTCGAACCAACGAAAATAGAGTTTGGTGTCGACCCATTTGAAATTGAACTCGCTGAATTCACGCTCCGACTGGCCGTTCACCTCGCCCCAGGTAACGCCCCCTCCCCAATTCAGGTCCATGACGTGATTGCAGTCCTGGATGTACATGGCCAGGCGCAAAAGGCCGTAGGTGAGTTCGCAGCTCACCGGCTCCAGTTCCAATCCACCACACTGCTGGAAATAGGTGAACTGCGTGACTTCCATGCCGTCCAACCAGACTTCCCAGCCGAGCCCGGCCGCGCCCAGAGTCGGACTCTCCCAGTCGTCTTCCACGAAACGGACGTCGTGCGCTTTGGGATCGATTCCGATCGCGCTGAGACTGCTGAGATAGAGTTCTTGCACATCTTCCGGCGCCGGTTTGAGCAGCACCTGGTACTGCAGAAACTGCTGCACGCGATTCGGGTTTTCGCCGTAGCGGCCATCCTTGGGCCGCTTGGAGGGCTCGACGTAGGCAACGCGCCAGGGCTCGGGCCCCAGACACCGCAAGAAAGTGTTGGGATTGAATGTCCCCGCCCCCACCTCGGAGTTGTGGGGTTGCACGATGACGCAGCCCTGTGCCATCCAGAACCGCTGCAGTTCGTGGATCATCTCCTGATAGCTTTTCACTGCTTGGCTCCTCGTTCATCTTTGGGAACGCTGAGCCAGTACAGGGCCTTGGGAATACGATACTGGGGCAGGTGGTAGCTCATGTGCAGATGAAGGCACTTGCCGATTTGCCTTCGTTGCTGCTCGCTCAACTCCATTGCGTTCTCTCCGTCCAGCGTCTGATCCAAGGCTCGCCAGGTGTACAGCTCCTCGGCGTTTACCCTCTGCCCCTTGCCCAGGCTGCAGCGAGTGCAGCTCAAATCTCCCTCGTTGGGCCTGAAGAAGGCTGCGTCGCACTCCATCAGGGAAGCGCCACAAACTCCGCAAGCGTCTAACTTGATCCCCAACCCCAGATTCCACAAGAGCCGCGATTCCAGGGCGAAGAACAGGGCGGCCACGCCAGGGGAGCCCTCCTCGTGCCAGCGCTGCAAGTAGCCGCGGAAGACTGCCACGACTTCCGGGTCGGGTTCCCTTTCGGGTAGCAGACGATCCGCCAGTTCCAGGGCGGCGAGAAGGTAGGAGAGCTTATCCAGGCTGCTGGCTCCGGTCAAGACGGCCCGGATCAGGCTCGCCTCGCTGAGAGTCCAGAGTTCACGATCCTTGCGGGGATAGAACAGAAGCTCGACTTCGTTGCCGGGCTCGAGCACCCCCGTGAGCGGTGAGTTGGGCCTGCGTACGCCCTTCGCCACCACTTTGATCTTCCCGTGCTCTTTGCTGAGAGCGCTCACGATGCGAGAGCTCTCCCCCAACTTCAAGCTGCGGAGAACGACCGCCTCGTCCCGGCATACCCTGCCGCGCATGAACCCATCTCCTGAAGTCCGGAGGCTCAGAGGCCGAGAAATTTGTGAGCGAGACTCAAGTAGACCAGAAGTCCCAACACGTCGTTGCTCGTCGTGATAAAAGGACCAGTGGCCAGCGCCGGGTCGACTCCCATCCAATTCAGTATCAAGGGCACGATCGTCCCGATCGAAGTCGCGACCACGACGACGCACATCAGGGCCATGCCGATCACGAAACCGACGGCAGGATCCTGCCGAAACAGGATCAGAGTCAGCACGAGGATGCCCCCGAGAAGAAAGCCGTTGAGCAATCCGACGAACACCTCACGCAGAACGTGCCGGCGCGCGCGGAAACGATCAAAATTGCCCGTGGCCAGCGCGCGAATGAGGTTGGACGAAGTCTGTACGCCGGAATTTCCCCCCGTCGCCATCACCAGCGGAATGAAGAACGCCAGGATCACCTTCACCTGAAGCCCCGCCTGAAAACGGGAGATCACCAGAGCCGAGAGCAACTCGCCCAGAAGGCCCATCATGAGCCAGGGCAGACGCGCCCTGGAGATGGCCTTCACCGAAGTCTGTCCAAACTCTTCCTCGCTGGAGCCGGCGAAGCGCGCCATGTCCTCGGTCGCTTCCTCCGTCATGACGTCGATCACGTCGTCGACGGTGATGCGACCCACCAAGCGGCGGTTGGTATCGACGACAGCCATCGAGAGCAAGTCTCGCCGAGCGAAGAGCTGAGCCACTTTCTCCTGATCCTCCATCACCTCGATGGAGACGGGATCGGGATTCATGACCGCGGCTGCCTTGGCGTTCGGATCGAGAATGAACACCCTGACGACGGGAATCTGTCCCAGGAGCCGGCCGGCGGAATCGACTACGAACACGAATTGATGGCTGAGAAGCTCTTCCTCTCCGAGCTTTCTCAGGCCTTCGGCGATCTTACCAACCGTGTACTCCTGATTGACCGACAAGAACTCCTTGGCCATGACTCCGCCGGCGGAGTCCTCGGGATACCGCAACAGCTCGGAGAGTTCGACCGCGTCTTGATGGTCGACCTGGTCCAGGAGGTCGACCACGCGAAGCGCCTGGTCGTCCTCCATCTGGGCCACGACGTCGGCAGCGTCATCGCTGTCGAGCGCATCGAGCATCCCCACGATTTCCTGGTCTTTGAGCAGATCCAATAGATCCGGCAGGCTGCGCTCGTCCAATTCGGTGAGGATCGCGGCCGCGACTTCCGCGGGAAGCAGTCTGAGCACCGCGACTTTGCGCTCGTGATCGAAGCCGCGCAGGATGTCGGCGACGTCGGCCGGAGTCCGATCCAGAAGGAGACGCGCCGCTCCGTCGACGTCCTCCGCATCGAAGCGCTCGAGGATCTGCTGGAAAAGAGGCTGAAGATCTTCGAGCATCTCGCGCGTCCGGGCTAGGGTCTAGACATCGCTCAAGTCGGTAAGGCGCTCGGGATGATCGCCGATTCTCGCAAGAACCATCTCCCGGGCCCGCGGGGAGACCACCGCGCCGCCCGAAATCACCATCTTGAGGCCCTCTTCGATGGAGATGTCTAGCTGAATAGCATCTTCGACGGGAATCAGCAAGAAATAGCCGCTGGTGGGGTTGGGCGTCGTGGGCAGGAAGATGTGATAGAGAGCTCTACCACCCGGGTTGTTCAACTCGTTGGTAACGAAGCCCAGGCTCCACGATCCACGGCGGGGATATTCGAAGAGGACGACTTTCCGGAAGGCCCGGCTCTGGTCGGCGAAGAGCACCGTGGTGAGTTCCTTGGTGGCGGTGTAGATGCCCTTGAGAAAGGGAATGCGCGTCACCAGACGATCGAAGGCACTCAGCACTGCCTTTCCGAAAAGGCTGTTGGCCGCCGCTCCCACCGCACTGATGACCAGGACGGCAGCCACCAGTCCGATGGCCGTACCTGCGATTTGCGGCAGGTGACCGTGGAGCCATGGCGTGCGCGAGATCCCCGGTCCCAGCCATCCGTCGACCGTGCGCACGATGAACCACAGCACCCAGAAGGTCACCACGACGGGAATGACGACGACGAGCCCGGTGAGGAAGGCTCGACGAATGCTGCGCAACGGGCGCCTCACGACTCCTGCTCCGGGGAACTCCCGTTGCCCTCTTCGCGAGGCGAGAGCACACGCTCGCTGACGAGCGTGACCTGGAGCATGCGCTGCCTTTCCACGCGATCGATGGTGAAGCGGAGGCCCTGGTATTCCACGCCGTCTCCTCGACTCGGAACTTTCCCCAATTCCGCGTAGAGGAAACCACCGAGGGTGTCGCTATCCTCGGTGGGAAGAGCCAGCCCCAATTCCTCGTTCAAGTCATCGAGATCGATGCGAGGATCGAGGATCGCGTGGTGATCGTCGAGTACACGGATGCGCTCGCCTTCCTGGTCGAACTCATCGCGAATCTCGCCGACGATCTCCTCGAGAATGTCTTCCATGGTGACGATGCCCGCCGTCCCCCCGTACTCGTCGACCACGACCGCGAGATGAACCCTCTGTTCGCGAAACTCGCGCAGGGCTTCGTCCACGCTTTTGCTCTCGGGCAAAAAGTGCACCGGACGCAAGAGTTGACGCAGCGTGGGCATCTCGCTCCTGGCGCGAGCGACCAGCAGATCCTTCGTGTGCAGGATGCCCAAGATCGTGTCCTGGTTCTGTTCCCACACCGGCAGACGCGTGTAGGGCTGGTTCACCGCGAAGCTCTCCGCATCGGCGAAGCTCGTGTTCACGTCGAGACCCTGCACGTCCACCCTGGGCACCATGATCTCGCGGATTTCGGTGTCTCTCAAATCGAAGATGGAACGCACCAGGTCGCGCTCCTCCTCCTCCATTTCCACTTCGGCGTCCTCATCGGCAAGGATCGCGCGCAGCTCGCCTCCGCTCAGGGGTGGAGAGATGTCCATCGCACCCAGTTCCGGAGCTACTTTTGCCACAGAGAACCAGAGCAGACGAGTGAAGGGCGCGAACACGGCGAGAACGAGCGAAGCCAGCGGCAAGGTGGCGCGAGCGAAGGCCGCGGGACGGGAGAGAGCCAGCGACTTGAACAACAGGCTACCCAAAACCAGGAGCGCGAAGAACACGATCCAGGCCAGAATCCACAGGAGGGCGCGCCATTGCAGTGCTGCCAGAATTTTCGCAAGGAGCGCCGCGCTGAGACAGGCCACGACGAGATGCGAACTCGAAAGCGAAAGGAGCAGATCCTTGGACCGTGAGATGAGGCCCCTTATTGGCCGGGGCAGATCCTCGTCGCTCAGCAGTCCCTCGCGCCGCATTCGTAAGAGGGTCACGTAGGAGCTGATCATTCCGGCCACTAGGAAGCAGAGCAAGAGCCCGCTGAAAAAGAGCAAGAGATCCGATCCGATGAGCCCGTGATCCAGATCGCCTTCGTTCACCTACTCGCTCCTCCTTCTGATCCTCCGAGAGGCTCTTCTCGAGGGGCCCTGAGAATTGTTTCCTGTGCGTCTTCCATCTCCTGAGCATCCTCATCGTTCATGTGGTCGTACCCGAGAGTATGAAGCATGCCGTGGATCGCGAGAAACTGGAATTCTTCGCCGTCACCGTGATCGCGCCGGATGTCTCTATTTTGCATGGTCTCCACGCTGATGAGAACCTGGCCGACCACGATCTCCTCTTCCTGCGATTCGGGACTGAAATCGCGCGCCTGTCGTTTCCCCTGCAGCAGATCCCGCCGAAAGCTCTCGTGCCCCTCCAGATAGGAGAAGGAAAGTACGTCAGTCGCTCGATCCTTGTTGCGATAGTCGCGATTGAGCCGGCGGATCACCCGGTCGTCGGTGAGCACGACTTCTAGAATCCCGTCGGAGGGGCCGAAACCGGCGATCAAGCGACGCAGTTGGTTCTCTGCTTCAACGTCTGGTAGCCACGGAGTCCTGTCCCCGTCGACCGCGAGCTCGAGTCTCAATGCTCTCCTTCTCCTTCTTGTCCTCATGCTCCTTCTGGCCGGGATAGGCAACACGTTGGTGATGAATCCCCACCAGGATCGGCACGAAGGCCTCTCGAACTCGCGCCAGGTCGCGCATGGTCAGATTGCAGTCGTCGAGCTCGCCTTCTTCCATTCTCCGCTCGAGGATTCCCTTGACCATTTCCCTGATTCGGCTGGGAGTGGGCCGGCGCAGCGAGCGCGTGCTCGCCTCGACCCCGTCAGCCAGCATGACGATGGCCGTTTCCTTGGACTGAGGTTTGGGGCCGGGATAGCGGAAGTCCTCGACTTTCACCGCGCCGCCGTCATCGCGTTCGAGCGCCTTGTGATAGAAATAGCGCATCACGCTCGTTCCGTGGTGCTCGGGAATGAAGTCGGTCACGTCCTTGGGCAGCCCCCACTGGCGCCCCAGCTCGACACCGTCCTTCACGTGAGCTGCGATGACCAAAGCGCTCATGCGCGGAGACAGATCGTCGTGAGCGTTGGGCCCGCCCTTTTGATTCTCCACGTAGTAGCGGGGTTTGAGGAGCTTGCCGATGTCGTGGTAGTTCGCCCCGACTCGGGTTCGCAGAGAGTTGGCGCCGATCGCGCGACTGGCTGCCTCCGCGAGAGTCCCCACCACTTGGCTGTGGTGGAAAGTGCCGGGAGATTCCAGGGCCATTCTGCGCAAAAGCGGGTGATTGAGATCGCTCAGCTCGAGCAGGGTGAGATCGGTCGTGATCTCGAAGATGCTCTCGAACACCGGCAAGAGGAAGAGGGCCAGGGCCGTGCTGACGATCCCACTGCCGATACCCCAGAGAACGGGACGCACCCACTCTCTGAGACTGTTGGCCTGTCCCAGCTGCAGCGCCCCGACCGATATCAGATAACCGATCGAGACCACTCCGATCGCTTTGTAGAATTGATTGCGATTTCTCACTCGCCTCACCATGCGCATCGCGATGGCGCCGGCGACGATCCAGACCAGAAGGGTCGAGGCCGGAATGCTGGGCAAAAGCGCGATGAGAAGAACCGAGCTCATGAGCATTCTCGCGGCGGGACCCTCCCCGTGCAGAATCGTGGCCAGCATGACCAACATGACGATGGGAACCGCAATCGGTCCGAAGGTCCCGCGGCTCAACGCGAGCCAGGTGAACAGGAGATAGAGCGCGAGGAGCACGCAGAGCGCGAGAAAACGCCGGTAGTCGCTGAGCTGTTTCTTGTGTCGTCCACTCAAGCTCAAGCAGAGTCCGAGCAGGAGGGAGAGCACCAGAATTGCGCGCCCGGTGCGCAGCCGCAGCGCAATGCCCTTGTTCGAGGCAAATGCGCGCTCGCGGCGCGCCTCCTCGAGTGCGGTCAATACCGCAAGGTCTTCGCGATTCACGCGCACGCCGCTGTCCAGAATCCGCTCGTTGCGCGCGAACTCCCGGTTGGTGGGCACTTCCGCCACCGCGACACTTCTCTGCTCCTCGGTGCGCGCGTCGTCGTAGGACAGATTGGGGGTGAGCAGGTAGGCCAGGATCGCGGCGGCGGCGGCCTTCTCGTCCGCGCGGCGGAAAAAAGCGCCGGCTTCCTTGCGCGCTGCCTCGCCCTGGCGATACCCCAAGACGAGGTCATCGACCTCTTCCACCCTGTCTTCCAGACTGTCCGGATCGATGACGTGGACGAGGCTGTAGTTGCCTCGCGGAGTGGTATCCACGATGCCGCGTTCCAGCAGCTTGTCGGCCAGGCTCGCGATCGCATTCGACTTGCTCTCGGTGCCGCCGTTCACCAGCCAGCGCAAGTACTGGGCGCCAATCCCGCGAAACTCGGATTGAAGGAGCGATACTTTCTTCGCCAGAGTGAGACTGTCCGAGGCGGCCAGGAACTTGGCGCGAGTCAAGAATCGCGCGACTTCCTCCTTCGAGTGCTTTTCCGCTTCGGTCTCTCTCATGTAGACCGGCTCGACTCGCCGTGAAGCTTCGAGCCGCGCGGCCTCCAACTCCCGGCGCGGCCGGGGCGCGCTGAAAGCGAAGGGGGCACGGATCTCATGCTCGGTGATGTCTCCCACTTCCAGCTTGAGGCTGGGTGCGCTCCGGATCGGCGGAAAGAGCAAGAGGTGCAGGGCGGTGATCGCCAAAAGAGGGAGACCGTACGCGAGCACGAGACGGAAGCTCAATCGCTCCCGCCACCAATTGGTACCCGGGTCGCGCGCTTCGACCTGTGCGGTTCTTCGCAGTGCCTGACGCCACGATCTCATTGCGAAGCCTCCGGAGTGCCCGCGCCGTTCCTCTGTCCGTTCGAGGCGGCGTTTTCCTCGAAAGCCGCTACGATTCGACGTACCAGAGGATGGCGAACCACGTCTCGCTCGTCGAGATCGATGAAGCTCACTCCCGGCACGTCCTGGATGATGGAGCGAACCCGCACGAGCCCACTGGTCTCGGGCTGAGTGATGTCGATCTGGGTGATGTCACCGGTGACGATGGCCCGGGTCCCTTCGCCAATGCGGGTGAGAAACATCTTCATCTGGCCCAGGGTCGTGTTTTGTCCTTCGTCCAAGATGACGAAGGCGTGATTCAGGGTCCGGCCTCTCATGTAGGCCAGTGGAGCCACTTCGATGGTCCCGTTTGCCAAGAGGCGCGTCAGACGAGAAGTCCCCAGGCACTCGCTCAGGGCATCGTGCAGAGGACGCAGATAGGGATCCACTTTTTCCTGTAGGTCCCCCGGCAAAAAGCCGAGTTGCTCGCCCGCCTCCACCGCGGGACGTACGAGGAAGATCCTCTCCACTTCCCGGTTCTGCAGGGCCATGAGCGCCAGGACCACGGCAAGATAGGTCTTTCCCGTCCCCGCCGGACCCACGGCGAAGACCACGTCGTGATCTCGAATCGCCTCGAGATAGCGCGCCTGGCCTCGAGTGCGCGCATGAATGGTGACGCGCTGTTTCCCATTCAGATGGATGCCTTCGGCCACCGCACCGCGCAGCTTGGGGGCCTCGCCCGCCAAGATCCGATCGATGCTCTCCGGATCGATACGCCGGCCCTCTTGCGCCCAACGCAGAACCTCGCCCATGGCCTTCTCCATGGCGTCGACGCGCCCCGGTTCACCTTGGAGGATGAGGGTATCACCGCGCACCACGAGCGTGCCTTCGAAACGCTCTTCCAGACGCCGTAGGTTGGCGTCCTGGTGGCCCAGAAAATCGAGGAGGTCCAGGCCCTTCAGGGAAATGGTGGTTCGCTTCTCGTTCATCGAGGGCGGCGCCGCGGCAAATGGGGAACTCCAAAAGGCCCGGTTACGGGCGCTGGCGATCGTCCGAGGAGTCCCTGGCTGAAAGTTATCCCAGTTCCCAGGGCCCTGCAAGCCACGAGGCAGCAGGGTACGTGCCGAGAAGACCCCTTTTGCGGCGCGAAGACGACGAAGCGCCCCCGGCTCTTGCCGGGGGCGCCAAGGACGCATGGAGCGAGCGCGCTCAGAGGCTAGTCGCGCGGAATCCGCAGCTTCCAGCCGGGCCAGATGATGTCAGGATCGCTGATTTGATCCTTGTTGGCCTCGTAGAGCTTGGTCCACTGCGCGGGATCGTTGTAGACCTCCCAGTACCAGGCGATCTTGCCCAAATACTCGTCCGGCTGCACCGTCCAGGTGGTCGGCCAGTCGCGCGGGATGGTCAATTCCCAACCAGGGTAGATCAAATTGGGATCCTCGATCTTGTCCTTGTTCGCACGGTAGATCCGTGGCCACTTCAGAGGATCCGCGTAGATCTGGTCCATGGCCGAGATGCCATAGAGGAACTCGCCATCTTTCACGGTCCAGACCTTCGGCAGGTTCTCGTAGTAGTCGATCTCTTTTTGAACCGCGTCGATATCGGACTTCTTCTGACCGTACTGATCCTCGAGCTTCTTGATGTCGGAATCCAGCGAAGCGGTCTGCGCCTTGAGCTTCTGCGTTTCGCCGTTCACTTCCTGTGACTTCTGCCCGAGATTCGCGAGCTCCTGATCCAAAGAAGCGCAGTAGTCGGAGTACTGATCCTTGCTCAGCTTCTGCACCTCTTCGGGGGTGTAATAATCGCCTGCCGTGACATCGACCTGACGGTCAACACCCGAGGAACAAGCGGTGAGTGCCATGAGTCCGACAGCAACCAGGGAGAGCCCAGCGCGGCGGATGATCTGCTGCTTCATGTTGATCATTCCTTTCCGGCTTGGGGCCTAGCGGCCGCTGCCCTTCTTGAGTGTTTCCAGCTGCGAGTCCAACTCGCTCTTGTCGGGCAAGTTCTCGAGCTTCTTCTGAAGATCCGCTTGCTTGGACTTCTCCGTCTCCAGCTGGGCCTTCGCGGAGTCCAACTGTCCTTGTGCCGTCTGCAGCTCCGAGCGAGCGCTTTCGATTTGTGACGGATCCGTCGCACAGGGTTGGTTCTTGGAGCAACCAGTGACGAAAAGCGCCAAACCGATCGTGCAAACGGTGACGAGCCTGATGATGTTCTTCAAGCCCGTTGCACCTCCTCTCGCGCCACTTCATTCTGAGGGCGCAAACGTTGGATCCCGACAAAACGCCCTAATTGCGTCCTGACGGTGATCGTTCTTCACGATTTCCTCGCCAACATAACCTCAGCCGGAATACTGTCAAGCACTATTGGTGCCGTTTTCCGACTCATTTTGCGCAGGAACCGTCAGTTTCAAGCTCAGTTCGGCCAATTGACGCGCTGAGATATTGGAGGGCGCGCCGTCGAGAGGATTGGCCGCGATGGTGGTCTTGGGAAATGCAATGACCTCTCGGATACTCTTCCCGCCGACCAGCATGGTCACGATCCGATCCAGTCCCAGGGCGATTCCTCCGTGCGGAGGGGCCCCGTACTCGAGCGCCCGCAGAAACCAGCCGAATTTGCGCTGCGCCTCATCCTTGGAAATGCCGCACACCGACAGAACGCGTTCCTGCAGCTCGCGCTGGTGGATTCGAATGCTTCCGCTGCCCAGTTCCATGCCGTTGCAGACCAGATCGTAGAGCCGGGCGTAGACGCTTCCCGGATCAGATTCCAGCGCCGCGAGGTCCTGCTCGCGCGGCATGGTGAACATGTGATGCATGGCGGTCCAGCCGCCACTCTCTTCATCCTGTTCGAAGAGTGGGAAGTCGTGGACCCAGCAGAACTCGAAGTCCTCAGCTTTGCGCAGCCCCAGGCGCTCCGCGATTTCCAGACGCAACTGACCCAATACCCGATTCGCGCGCGAACGCGTGTCCGCCACGAAGAGAACGAGGTCGCCCGGCCGCGCACCGGCATCCTCGGCCAGTTCCTGCAGAGCCGCGCTCTCGAAGAACTTGGCAAAGGAACCGCTCAATCCCTCTTCAGTCCACTTCAGGTAGGCCAGACCCTTCGCGCCGTACTTGCGCGCGATCTCCTCCAACTCCGCGATATCCTTGCGCGAGCTCGTGGCCAGCGAGGGCGCGACCACGACTTTCACTCGTCCCCCCTCCTCCACCACTCTCGAGAACACCTTGAATCCGCCGGCGGCGGCTCGCTCGCTCAGATCGACCAAGGGCAGCTCGAAGCGCAAGTCGGGTTTGTCCGAGCCGTATACATCCATCGCTTCATCGAAACTCAGCCGCGGAAAGGGAGTCTGAATCTCCCTTCCCAGCGCGCGCCCCACGATGTTGGACATCAGTCCCTCCACCAGGGCGTAGATCATCTCCTCGTCGACGAAGCTCATTTCGATGTCGATCTGGGTGTGCTCAGGCTGCCGGTCCGCGCGCAGGTCCTCGTCGCGGAGGCAGCGCGCGAGTTGGAAATAGCGGTCCACTCCGCTGATCATCAGCGTCTGTTTGTAGAGTTGGGGACTTTGGGGCAGCGCATAGAACTTGCCCGGATGAACGCGGCTGGGAACCACGTAGTCCCGCGCGCCCTCCGGGGTGGTCTGAATCAAGAGTGGGGTTTCCACTTCCAGAAAACCCTCATCGGACAAGAACTCGCGCGTCGCGCGCGCCACCTCGTGGCGAATCCGCAGGTTGTGCTGCATCTCGGGCATGCGCAGATGGAGATAGCGGTACTTGAGAATGAGCTCCTCGCCGGCCCCCTCGATGTGCTCGGGTTGGAAGGGCAAGACCGCGCAGCGGTTCAAGAGTTCCAGCTGTTCTGCCACGACCTCGATTCCCCCGGTCTGCATCTGGGGATTGACCATGTCGTCGGGCCGTGCGCGCACGCTCCCCTTCACCGCGACCACGTCTTCCTGTCGCAGCGATTGCGCCTTCACGTGCATCGCTTCGTCTTGCGGACCGAAGACCACCTGGGTCACCCCATAGCGATCCCGCAAATCGACGAACACCAGTCCTCCGTGGTCGCGCCGGGAAGCCACCCAACCGTTGAGGGTGACCTCGTGTCCGGCCTGAGCCGGAGTCAGTTCCCCGCAGGTGTGACTGCGCCTGAGCCCTTTCATGAATCCACTCCTCGATCCGTTTCGACGCCCGCGCCCGCGCTCACGCGCAAACGTTGTGTCAGAGCATAGTACACGATGGCGATCAAACCTCCCGCTGAACTTCCCGCGAGGTCGGCCGCGTAGTCCGAAAGGGAAGCTGTGCGCCCCGGAATCAGCCGCTGGTAAGTCTCATCCACTGCACCCATGAAGAACGCGAGCAAGATCACCAGGAGCCAAGCCGCCAGGGCCGTCTTACCCTGCGCTCGGAAGAGGCGAAAAGAGAGAAAGCCCAGGATCGAGTACTCGATGCCATGGGCCAGATAGTCCTTCACGGAAAAGCCGACCTTCTGCAGGGTCGGCTCGGGAATCGAAGAAACGGCCAGAATCACCGCCATCCAGATGATGAGCGGGATTCGATAGTGGAGGGTAGAAGTCGCGTTTCCTGCTGTCAAGACGGCCCGCCGATGTGCTCAAGGACGCAGGTTGGGAAAGGGGCGATCCGGCGCGAAGCCGTCGATCCCCAAGAGCGCCAGCCCGCTCAACGCGAGCGCAGCGGGCATGTGCTTGTTGTCGAAGCGGAAGGCGTCCAGATTCAGAGCCGCCGAACGCAGGCTCCTGCGCGCGGCTGGGGAAAGACTCGGCGCCGCCGCCAGAACGATTCCGCCCCCCGGGGGGCCGGCCGGACCGAAACTGAAACGCTTGGGATCGATGATGCCGTCTTCGATGGCGCGGCGCAGATCGCTCTCGCGCACGATGGCGAGGTCATAGCTTCCGTGGGCCAGAGCGCAAAGCGCCTCCTCGTGATCGTAGACGTCGTGGCCGCTCGCCACCTCGGAGAATCCGGAGTCCAGGGGGTGGCCGTGCTCCGCCAGGTATTTGCTGGCGCCTTTGCCACCCATCCAAGACCAGGAGTCCCCCAGGATCAGCCGCGGCTTCGCCAACTCGAACCAGCGCTTACCCTGAGGAAATACCAGATAGGGCCGCTCGTAGGCCGCATCCAGTCCCGGGCCCTTGGCGCGGGCGAGAATCTCGAAGCCCGTCGAATCGGCCAGTAGCGAGACTGGCAACAAGAAGAGCCGCGCCTTCGAAAGTTCTTCGGGCATCTGCGATGCGGTGACGACCTTGGGCACCACGCTACGCCTCAGCTGTTGCGAGAGGTATTCGCAGAGCGGTTTCACCGCGCGCTGGGTGCGCGTGCGGCCACCACCTTCCAGCACGGTGAGCTGCACCGATCCCGGGAGCTGCGGATCGTGCCAGGGCAAGAAGGTACTGAGCGCCGCGATCACCACGAGTCCGAAAATGATCCAGGTCCCCGCTTCGCCGACTCGCTTCATCGCTTGCCCTTCCCCCGTCGACGATGACCTGGAAACTGGACGGGTCCACCGTGGTGGAGATGACACCTTCGGGCACTTCGACTTTGGGCTCGATCTGGTAGACGCCGCCCTTGGTGTCCTCGAAGTGCACCACCACTCTGAGGTCTTTCACGCCGATCGAGGCGAGCACGTGCGCGGGGCCTTTCAAGCGTAGCTTGGCGGACTTCGGCTGCACGTAGACCCGTGATGTGTCCACCTGGTCGCTCACCACACTGATGGGCACGTTGATGAAGCTGCGTTCGATAATCTCGTCGATGGAGATGGATACATCGGCCTCCACCGGCCGGAGCACGAGGTCGGCGTCGGGGCTGACCAGACGCACGGTCTCACGGAACGAACGGCGCCGCTTGGAGATCTTCAAGGGTTGTGTATTGACGTGATCGAGTGAAGCCACCAGAGGAGCCGCGCCCTCCACTTTCACTTGCGGCGGGCTCACTTCCGGCTTCCCCGCCAGAATCAGACCCTCGTCCAACTTACCGGCCAGGATGACTCGGACCGGTACCGAAGACTCCGCTTTGGGATAGATTCTGAGGTGCAGCGCGGTCGGGCTCTCGACCGAGAGAGCCGTACCCCCGTCGATCACCTCCCTCACCGAGATGTCGTGGTGGAACTCGCCGACGCTCACCGAAGAGAGGTCGACCTCGACTCTGCCCCTGCCCTTGTTGAGGAGATCATGGAGCAGCCGCTCCAACTTCGACTCGCGGAGTCTCACCCAGATCGTCTCCGGCGCCTTGGAAGCCCGGATCGCCAGACTGTCGGGCAAGCCGGTGAGTGACAGGGGCAGCTCCACGACCTTCTCCACGTCCTGCTGCGCCGCGGCCTGCGCCCAAAGCACGAGGGCGAGGAGCACACAAACTATTTTGACACTGAGGTTACGGGTCATGTTTGCATGACCTCAACGCGAAGTACGGTCTATCAAGGGAGGATCAGATCCTGTCCCACCCGGAGGCTACTCGTTTTGAGATGATTGAGTTCCCGAATCGTCACGACACTGGTGTCGTAGACACGCGCGAGATCCCAGAGGGTGTCGCCACGACGAACCTTGTGGGTCCGCTGCCTGGCGATCTGAGGCTGTCCTTTCTCTCCGTACCGTTCGCAGTATGCAATGACCGCGCTGGCAATGGCCTTCGCGATTTCCACTTGAGTGGTGCGGTGTCTCAGGTGCCTCGCTTCGGTCTTGTTGCTCAAGTATCCTACCTCGACCAGAATCGAGGGCATGGAGAGGGTACGCAGAACCGCGAAGCGCGCCTGTTTGATGAAGCGCGTGTCCATGCTGGAAACCCCTCCGAGGTGCTCCAGCGTCAGCTCCGCGAACTGACCACTGCGGCGCAGGATCCCCGAGGACTGCAAGTCCATGAGAATGGACATCATGGTGTCGTCCACCTGGTCGGTCGCGCCCATCCCCACCATGTGCGCCGCGTTCTCTCGGTTCGCCAGTTCGGCAGCAGCCTGGTCCGTCGCGCCACGGGGCGAGAGAAAGTAGATTTCCGCGCCGTGCGCCCGCGAAGAACGGGCGCTGTTGGCGTGGATACTCAGAAACAGATCTCCCTGGTGCCGGCGCGCGATCTCCACTCTACCGTGAAGGTCGATAAAACGATCGCTACTGCGGGTCAGAATGACTTTGAAGTTGGTACGCGCGCGCAGCTCCTCGGCCATGTACTGCGCGATGTTCAACACCAGATCCTTCTCGCGGATCACCCCGCAGCCGCGGGTGCCCGGATCCTTTCCGCCGTGCCCGGGGTCGATGACGATCACGTAGGGGTGACCCTCTCCCGGCGCGTGCAGGGTGGGTGAACTCGCGCGAATCACTTCCGCCTGCTGCCTGTCTGGAACAGCGGAGCCCGGGGCAGTCGAGTCGATTTCCGGCTGCTTCTCCTCCGCCTCCTCCGCGCTCGCGAGCTGCGCCTCGGGCGCGCCGGAACCACCGTCCACGTCGATCACCACGCGCGGAGGTTTGGATTCGGAGGCCGCCAAGCTGAAGTGGGAATAGGCCAGTTGGCCCTCGAGGTCGAGCACAACTTGAAGACGGTTCCCCAGATCGTTGAAGCGCACTCTCTTCACCCGCTTCTGGTCGATCGCCATTTCGCTCATGTTGAGCTTGGCCGAGTGCGGAAACTCCAGCACGATCCGCTCCGGATTGTGCACGCGCCGGATGCGATAGTCGCTCTGTCGGCTCAGGTCGAGCACGATCCGCGTGCGCTCCTCCGTGCTGGAATGACGCACGCGCAGAAGCTCTGCGGCCGAGACATCCAGCACGGCGGACAGGCTCCAGACCAGAGCCAAGAGGAAGAGAAGAAGCTTCTTGGTCATGTGTGCACGGAGGATGGGTGAATCCTCTCGGCGGCAGCCTAGATAGCCAATGCGAGCCTGTCAACGTCGGGACGCGCCCAAGAAGTTCTGATGCGAACTATCTCGGCGATTTCGGCTCAGTCGCGGATGATGAAGAGGAAGGGATTCTCGGTCTTGCCGTTCTGCACGACCTCGTAGTGGACGTGCGGACCGGTGCTCCGACCGGTATTTCCCACATAGCCGATGAGATCGCCCCGGTGGATGCGCTGTCCCTTGTGCACCGTGAAGCCGTTCAGATGGCCGTAGCGCGTATGGACTCCATTGCCATGGTCCAGCTCCACCATCTTCCCCATGCGGCCACGGCGCGAGGCGCGCACCACCACTCCGTCCGCAGTCGCATGGACCGGAGTGCCGATGGGTGCCGAGAAATCCACACCGTTGTGAAAGGCCGGTCTGCCGGTGAAGGGATCGATGCGCCGGCCGTAGCGACTCGAGAGATAACCGCGCTGCAGGGGACGAATGCTGGGAGTGGCCTCGCGAGCGAGTTGATCGTCCTGCAGGACGCGAAGCACCTGCTGGTAGCTCTCCTCCTGGAAGCGGGCCTGCCGCAGCAGCTTGTCGAGCTGGTCGGAGACCTCGCTCAGCCGCTGCCGGCTCAAAGGCGTCAGGCTCTCCACGGAGGGATCCGGGGCCGGCTCGGGGCCGCCCACGCCCATCTGGATGACCGTCTTGTCCAGGGTGCCCAGGCCAGCCAGAAGGTTGGCCCGTTCCAAGAGCTCGAAGTTACGGCTCATCTGGGCTTCGTAGCCGGCCGACTTCTCCTGCAATTGGGTAATCTTGGTGCGCAGCGCCTTGATTTCGCGGCCGCGACGTCCCTCTTCGTGCATGGCCAGACCCTGGCGCACGAATCCGACCGTCATCACTCCGACCATCAGGAACAAGAGCAGAAGGGCAGCGGCCACAGCGCTCACCAGACGCTTGCTGAGCCGCACCGTGCGCACTCCACCTTCCCCGCTGGGGACGTAGAGGAATGTCCAATGGGAATCTTTCATCGTTTCGTGATTGGGGCTCTTTTGGCAGTCGTTCGCGGTTTGGGTTCGTGCGGGGCATTGTCCGAAGAGCCGCGCTACGTTACGCAGGCCCCGGCGGCTTGTCAAGCCGGCCCCACTGGTCCAACGCAGATCAGCAAAAGATGTTCCAAGAACGTCCGGCCCGCTCCCAGCACGGGCCCCGGGCGCCCCATCGTGCCCCTCAGCCCTCGTCGTAGTGCATTCGCAAAACCTCGTATTCTTGGTCAGCTTCGCGAAGACGCCGCAGAGCGCGTTCCTTGAGCTGGCGGATCCGCTCGCGGGTGAGATTCATCCGCTGGCCGATCTCCTCTAAGGTCAAGGAGCGTACTTCACCCATCCCGTAATAGAGCTGGAGAATTTCCGCTTCTCGCTGCGGAAGGCCGGTGAGGGCCTTCTCGATGTCGTCCCGGCGGCTGCGCTCCAGGAGAGGCACCTCTGCCCCTCTCTCGGGGCGATCGGCCAGGGTTTCGACGTAGCTGCGGCCGTCCTCGTCGCTGAGAAGATCGTCGAGATAGGCCTCGGATTGACCCACGCACAAGGCCTCGCGGACCTCGGGCTCGCTGTAGCCACAATCGGCCGCGATCTCGTCGGGCCGCGGGTCCCGACCCAGGACCTGTTGCAGACGTCCCTGCGCTTTGGTGACGCGATGTAAAACCGCGGTGCGGTTCTGCGGCAAGCGGACGACACGGGATTGGTCAGAGAGCGCCTGCAGGATGGACTGGCGAATCCACCACACGGCATAGGAGATGAATTTGAAGCCCCGCTTCTCGTCGAAGCGGTGCGCCGCCTTCATCAGACCCAGATTGCCCTCGTTGATCAGGTCCTGTAGCGAGAGGCCCTGATTCATGTACTGCTTGGCCACGGTGACCACGAAGCGGAGATTGGCACGCACCATTTCGTGCGCGGCTTCCTCGTCACCGTCGTGAATCCTGCGAGCCAGACGAATTTCATCGTCTTTGGTGAGAAGCGGATAGCGTCCGATCTCTCGCAGGTATTGTTCGAGACTGCGTTCGTTCCTTCCTCCACCTCGTGCGCGATGGCGGATCATGACAAGGTTCCTGACCTGGGGTACGGATCTCAGCGACCGGCTCGCTGATCGGTTGACTTCACCCCTCCTTCGACATGGGCGGTGGCAAGCCCGCCCCACCGCGTGCGCTCTGATCGGCGAGATAGAGCGCAGCGGAAATTCAAGATTACGGTTGCTCCGGAGCCTTTTTTGGCGAGGGCTTCGGATCGATCTCGAGATAACTGTTCATGTCGCCGCGGCGCACCAGGAGCCGGATGGGACTGCCGTCCTTCGCGCCCTGGCGCACCTGTAATTGGGTCTGAAAAACTGCATAGGAATCGGCGTTGCCTTCCAGCGGCACTCCGTCGAATTCCACGATCAGGTCTCCCGGGCGCAATCGAGCACGGTCGGCGGGACTGTCCTTCCACACTCGCACCACCACCACACCCTCCTGGTCGCCGAGGTCGAATTCGTCCTTGAGGTTTTGGACCTGGGGATCCGGGCTGTCCAGCGGCGCGGTACTGAACCCGAGCCAGGGTTCTTGTTCCTTGGAAGTGCCGGCCGCAGCGAGCGCCGCCGCCTCGTCGAATTCATCCAACACCACGTCGAAATCGAGCGGCTTGCCATCGCGCATGACGCGCAGGTGAGCCTTCGAACCCACTTCGGATTCAGCCACTCGAAAGCGCAGGGCCGGAATGTGCTCCACCGGTTCCCCGTTGTATTCGGTGAGAACGTCGCCCGCCTTCAATCCCGCGCGTGCGCTGGGCGTGTCGGGAAGAACCTCGGTGATCACCACTCCCTGGTCCTCGGGGATCGTCTGGCCCTGCTGGCGCAAGTTCTCGATCTCGGCCATGGTGATTCCGAGATAGCCGCGCCGTACGCGACCGAACTCGCGGATCTGCTGATAGACGTAGCTCGTGAGACGCGCGGGAATCGCGAAGCCGATGCCCTGACCGGCGCGGTTGATGGCGGTGTTCACTCCGATCACGTCGCCACTGATGTCCACCAAGGGTCCCCCGCTGTTGCCGGGATTGATCGCCGCATCGGTCTGCAGAAAGTTCTGGTAGCGCAGCATGTCCGCGCCCTGAATGGCCAGATTGGCGCGTCCCTTGGCGCTGATCACGCCGACGGTGAGGCTGCCCTCCAGCTCTCCCAGCGGGTTCCCGATGGCGATGGCCCAATCGCCCACGCGGATTCCCTCGCTGTCGCCGAAGCGCAGGTAGTGCAGCTGGTGATCGGGCTCGACCTTGATGACCGCCAAGTCGGTGGCGGGATCCGTCCCCACCACTTTTGCCGTCAGGGGCTCGCTCACCCCGGCCAGCTTCACGTGAATGTTGTCGGCGTTTTCGATGACGTGATTGTTGGTGACGATGTATCCGTCGGGTGAGACCACGAAACCCGAACCAGCGCCAGGCACGTCGAAGTCGGGATGGTGGAAATCGCGGCCCTTGGGGAAGAACTCGCGGAACATCTCGCGCAGGCTACTATCGCTGCTGGAGCTGTGCACGGTTCGGATGGCAACGACGGCTGGAGTCACGCGCTCAGCCACTTTGACGAAGGGCGAGTGCAGAGCCTGTGCCGCGGGGACTTCGCTTCCCTCCGCGGCGAAAGCAGTCTCGAGCGAGAAAAAGAGGGAACTCGCGCACAGCGCGAGACTACAAGTGAGCAGTCCCGCCAAACGCAGAGTTAGGTCACGCCGCTTGCGCGGAGACCTAGGGGTATGTGAACTCCTGGCGTATTCAGTCTGCATCGAGCACGACCATCCTACTGCTGATCCCTTGGCCTCGGCCTGATCCCAAGCCCGGGGGCAAATGCAGCTCGGATCGATCGTCCAGTGGAACGGAGGAGGGTGGGAGCCTCCTGGCAAGCCCGTTCTAGTTCCAGAATAGCAGTAAGCGCCGGCGGGGTCAATCCGGACGATCGCTCTCGTCCGCTTCGGTGGCGCCCTGCGCGGCCTCTTGCGCGGTCTGCTCCCCGCTCCTCTCGCCGTCCTGCGCGGAGGACTTGGCTTTGGACTGCCGCAGCTCGTGCATCTCCTCCTCGGCCTGATGGAGCTCCTCCTGGTGGCGCGCAATCCGGCCCATTTCCGCCCTCACCGTGGCATCCGTGCTCAGAACCGCGTTTTCGTCCTCGCTCATCAGGCGGTGCACCAGGCGCCCCAGGCGCGCGTAGTCCCGCTCGAGATCGCGCGCGATCCCGTGCCGGTCATAGGCCCTCATCCCCAGACGAGCCAGCCGATCTGTGCCCTGGGCCGCCTCCTGGAACCAATTCCCCATGCTCTGCTTGACCTCTTCCCACGAGTTCATGGCATTCTCCTTCCCGCTCACGGTTGCCCGTTACCGGGGCTTGCTCTACCCTGCGTTCACGCCGGCGGAGACGTGGACCAGGAATCTCATAATGACAGAAACCGTCTATTTTGCCAGTGACACGCACTTCGGAGCCATGGCCGCGCCGCGCGAACGAGCCCGAATCGAGCGTTTTCTCAACTGGTTGCAGGGCCTGGAGGATGGATCCGAACTCATCCTCCTGGGGGATATATTCGACTTCTGGCTGGACTATCCCACCTTCATGCCCAAGACGCACCTGGAGATTCTCTACGGACTGAGAAAGCTGCAGGATCGCGGCTGCCGGATCTCCTTCGTGGGAGGAAACCACGACATCTGGTGCGCCGACTTCCTGCGCGAGCAATTGGACATTCCCATTCTCGCCGGCGGCACCGTCATCGAGCGCCAGGGGCGCAAGCTGCGGCTGGATCACGGTGACGGAATCCTGAGCGGAGACATCTTCTACCGGGGATTCCGGGCGGCGGTGCGCAATCCCCTCCTCGTGTTTCTCGCCAAATCCCTGCATCCGGAAATCCGAACTGGCTCGCCAACCAGCTTTCCAACGCCTCGCGCAAGAAGGGCCGCGAGCGGGGCGCTGGTTTGGACGAGGCCATCGGGCGTTACGGCGAGCAGCACGATCACTCGGACGTCGACTATCTGGTGATCGGGCACATCCATCACCCCTGCAACAGCCTTCGATTCCTGGCGCCTGGTCTGTCTGGGAGATTGGGTGCAGCACCAAACCTACGGGCGGCTGCGCGCGGGGGAACTCGAGGTCCTGACGGCCCCAGATCTCGATGGCGAGGCCGTGAGCGCCTGAGGGGGGTTCAGGGCAGGAACGCGAAAGACAGCGAAATCCGGTGGTCATCCTAGAGATCGTTGCCGCTGTCCATGTAGGGGGTAATCCACGCTCAGACTGCCCGCGTGATAGCCCAGACCCGCGGTGAGTCCGTAGGAATCGTAGTTGATGCGGAGCCCGCCCGCAGCGCGAAGCTCGAATGGAGCCGCATTTCGCCCCCCACGTGAATGCGCCCGTTGCCATCGTTGGGGAGCACGAGGTCGGTGGCCAGGGTGAAATTCTGGGCCATCCCCTCCCCCTCGGTATGCGGGGTGTAGCTGGCGCCCAGGCGAGTCGTGAGGGGAAGATCGTAGGGCTCCTCCTTCACGGTCATCTGTCCGCCGAGATTGGCCACAGCCGCGGCCAGGGTGAGACCGGGAATCTTGCTGCGGTGGCTGATTCCCAGGTCCAGGGCCAGGCCCTGTGCGCTGTAGGCATCGATGCGCTCGTAGAGGAACTTCCCGACCAGCCCCAGAGAGAAATCCTTGAACTGGTAGGCGTAGCCCAGGCCCACCGCGAGTTGGTAGGGTTCCTAAAGCCCCCGGGGAAACGCCAATGCGATCCAGAGTGGTGCGGGGGATGGACTCACTGTAAAAACCGCTGAAGATGAGGCCGATGGCTCCCTGCGGCAGACGGTGGCTCACGGCCGCGGCTTCCTGCCGGAAGAGACTGAAGTGCTCGACATGCTGCAGCGTGAGATTCGTCCCCTCGGTGAGCACGAGATTGGCCGGGTTGTAGTACATGGCCGTCGCGCCGCTCGACTCGGCGACACCCACGTCTCCCATGGCGCCGTTGCGCGCGCCGATCCCGAACCGCAGCGAGAGGAAACCCGCATCCCCGGGATTTCCCGCCCAGGCCGGGGGCGCGATCGCCAGAAAGACGAACAAAAAAAGGCGAAACACGATGAATTGCGCATGAGGCTCCCCCAGGGATTCGGACCGCGCCTGAGGCACGGATTGGAGATTGAGTATACAGCTCCCATCGAGACCTTGGCAAAGGCCAGCGCCTCAACGAACGATAGCAAAGGGCTTGAACGCGACACTGCCCTCGGTTTCCACTTTCGCCAAATACATGCCGGCAGCGAGACCATCCAGCGGAATCTCGAACTCCAACTGACCCTCGGCCCTTCCCCCGCGAATCGTCCCTGTCTGCCGCACCATTTCCCCTTGGAGGTCGAAGATGGTCGAGCGCACCTGGGCCGAGCGGTGCAGCTGCACGCGTACGTGTACGCTGGGGCCATCCACCGGGTTGGGATAGAGGACGAGGTCCTTGTCGGTGAAGGCCTCGCCTGCGCCGGAGTTCGCGCTCTTGCTCGAATCGTGGAACCCCTCGCCGCGCGCCGCCGGGGCGACCCTCAGCTTGACGTCGGCGAACTGGCCGGCGCCGCCCGACTGCTTCTTGTGGCGGGTACTCCACGCTCCGACCGGCTTGGTGATCGTCTCGCGCAGCGGCGGCGTGACCGGCTTCTCCACCGTCTCGACGCCGAATGCCTCTGCGATGGTCTCGCGCGCCCGGCGCAGATGCAGCGCGCCCTGCCCGGCCAGAACGTGCGCGCCGGACTCGCTGTCGTGCCCGGCCGTCAGCGACGGGTCCTCGCGGACGATCTTGCCGATCGCCTCGCTAAGCTTGGCGTCGTCCTTCTCGTGCGCCGGCGCGATGCCGTGCGCAGCAGCGGCGCCAGCGGCCGGTACCAGCCGGGCGCCGGCAACCCGTCGGCGGCATAAAGCCGGCCACCCTCGAGATGGTCCGATTTGATCGCGCTGAAGACTGGCCGGGCGCCACGCCTGCGCCTGCTCGAACTTGTCGCCCTGGACGACGCGAGGGGCCCCAGCGCGCCGCCGCCCAGCCGTCGCCGCTCTTAGCTCCGCAAAGGCGCGCAGATACACGTCTTGCCGACATGCTTGCGGTGGCGCGCCAGGAAGCTCGCCGCCTGGGCCGCCCCGCCGTCGAGACGAGCGGGTCCGCAGCAAATCGATCCCCGGCGCCTCGTGGCGCAGCGCCTTCATCAGCCGGGTGACGCCGTTCGGTGCTCGGCCGAGCCGATGAAGGCCTCGACGACCCGGCCCTCGGCGAGCACCCGCCGCAGATGCCATAGACGGCGCCGGTGGCCGGCGAGCGGTCCTCGATAAGTTCCTCCAGCAGCCAGTCGTCGTATTCGCACAGGCTCTCCAGGAGCTCGCCACGCCGTTCGTGCTCGTCGTCGATCATGCCGGCGGGGATCTCGATCAGTCGCACGGCTCGCCCTCGCGATATTCCAGGCCCGCTCGCAGAAGCGCCCACCGCGCCGACGATGTGCCCTCCTCGCGGATCGGCATCTGGCGCAGCACCAGCGGGTGGCGCGAATAGCCCTGCAGTGCTGCCACGATGTCGCGCGCCGGCGACTGCGCCTCGTCGACCCGGTTGATGAACAGCAGCGTCGGCACCTTCGCCTGCTCGGCCAGCCGGATGAACGGCGCGGCCAGCACGGCGTGATCAGGGTTCGGCGAGACGCAGATACGGCGACGTCGGCGACCAGAGCGCGTCCATCGCCTGCTGCAGGAACTCGAGCCGAGCCGGGACAGTCCAGCACCGTCCAGCTGTCGCCCAGAAACCAGAACTCGGCGATGGCGATCTCGTGCGGCTGCGGGCGGCATCCGGCCGCCTTCCAGCGCCGCCAGCCGCGCCGCGAGCGTCGACTTTCCGACGCCGTTGGCGCCGACAATCGCCACGATTTCGACATCTTGTCCTCCGGTCCGGGCGCTCTTGCGGCGCGATGAGAAATGTCATGCAGCCTACACCGAATTGTCGGACGGAAACCGGGCCCAGGGAGCCATGATGGCCCCATATGGCGCCATAGGTCGACGCAGGCGGCCGAGTTGCACGGCGCCTGCGGCATCCTATATCTTCGGGTGACGCGCCGCCTCGGCCCCCGACCGGAGAGACGACCACATGCAGACCCGCTCGAAGTTCTTCGACGACATCGGCCAGCTCATGACCAACGCCGCCGGCGTCGCTCAAGGCGCGCGCACCGAGGCCGAGACCGCCATCCGCGGCTGGTTCGAGCGCTTTCTCGCCAATAGGAACATGGTGACGCGCGAGGAGTTCGAGGCCGTGCGCGAGATGGCCATCAAGGCGCGCGAGGAAAACGAGCGCCTCGCCGCCCGCATCCACGAGCTCGAGGCCAGGCATTCCGGCGGCCTGAGACGCGCCCCCCGTGGCGCCCAGGACGGCGCGGTCCCCCCGACCCCCAACCCCCCCGAAGCGGGCGGCCGGAGCCGAACCGGGTAAATTTTTCGCGACAGCCGCGAATTCGCTTTACAACGGCAGGGAACCTGCCACCATATCTTGCGGGCCAGGAGCAGTGGTCCACAATGGCAACCCAGGGTGACCCCGCGGGCGTCGTCGCACAGGTCGCCACGAATTGGGGGCGGTGAGGCAGATGACAGCAGCCACCGAAGACGAATTCTTTCACGGAAATCCATCCGATCGACATGGTCGAGACGCTCGCCGAGGAGTCGGAGTGGGAGTTCGACCGCATGGGCGAGAACCAGATCGCCATGGCGATCGAGGGCGCCTGGCGCGTCTATTCGCTCAACCTCGACTGGTCCAGCCATGACGACATGCTGCGGCTGATCTGCAGCTTCGAGCTGACCCCCCCGGAAGAGCGGATGGACGAGATGCTCGAGCTGGTAAATCTCGCCAACGACAAGATCTGGTGCGGCGGCTTCGTGCTCTGGCCCGAGCACAAGCTGATGGCCTTCCGCTACGGCCTGACGCTGGCCGGCGGCGCGACCGCAACCCCCGAGCAGATCGAGGCGATGGTGCTGACCGCCGTCGGCTATGCCGAGCGGTTCTACCCGGCGTTCCAGCTCGTCGGCTGGTCGAACCAGACACCTGAGAGGCGCTGCGCGTCGCCATAGACGAGGCATACGGCACCGCCTGACAACTCGGCCTGCAATGACCTCGGCGGGCCGCTCCCGCGGCCTTCGCCTGCCCCTTGCACTTGTCCGCCGCTCGGCAACGAAGGCACCGGGCGATGCAGGCGCGGCGGGGGAGCCGATGCCGGAGATCAGCTATGACCAGTTCGCCCGTCGACATCCGCGTCGGCACGGTCGCCGACGCTCAGCCGTTCCGGAGGCGCGCAGGCCAGCGGTGAAACTCTGGATCGATTTCGGGCCCGAGATCGGCACCAGGAAAAGCTCGGCGCAGATCACCGGGCATTACGCGGTCGGGGACGCTGATCGACGCCAGGTGCTGGGGTGGTCAACTTCCCGCCCCGCCAGATCGGCCCCTTCATGTCCGAGGTGCTGACCCTCGGCGCCAGCGACGATCAGGGCCGCGTCGTCCTGCTCGCCCCCGACCACCCGGTCCCGAACGGCGCCCGGATGCACTGAGCCGCCGATAAGCCTGCCCGATCAGAACGGCGGTCGGCGCGGCGGCGTCACAGCGGCGTCGGCCGTGCCAGAACGACGGAGACCTGCCTGCCCCGTGCGGCCGCCGGCCGCCCGCACGGAACAAGCTCAGAGCCGGTCGAGCGTCGGCTCCTCCGGCCCGGCCAGGCATCGCGCCAAATGGTCATCGCGGCCTCCGCGCCCGCGGCGTCGCCGTGCGCCTCGCGCGCCTTGGCGAGCCCCCAATAGGCCCAGCCATTGTCCGGGCTCTCGACCAGCGTCGCGAAGAACTCCTGCTCGGCGCGCGCCGCCTGGCCGTCCTGCAGCAGCGCCGCGGCGAAGCTCTGGCGTGTTGGATAGTGACGAAACGGCTGTCGAGGTAGGGCAGCTGCGCCTGCAGCGCGGTCGCGCGCGCCCCGGTGGCCGATCGCCATCGCGCGATCGCCCCCGGCCATGGCCGCCCGCGCGAGCGCCGTCTCCTGCATGATGTCGACGAGCATGGCGCCCGGCATCCACAGGATCGTCCGTGTCCCATGGTTCGCGGCGTCGAGCCCGGCCAGCGCCTCGGCCTCGGCGCGCGCCTCCGCCGGACGGCCGAGCCGCGCCGCCGCCTCGCCCCGGGCATAGCGCGAGGCCGCCTCGACATAGGCGGGCGCCGCCCCGGCGCGGCGCGGCCAGCACCCCTTCCAGCACCTCGGCGTCGCCGAACTGCAGCCTGGCGAACCAGGGCGCGGCCTTGATCAGCTGGATCCAGCCCTCGATCGCCGCCATGTCCATCGGCAGCAGCTCGTCAGCCCGTCGGCAGCCTCGATCACGGCGGCCCGTCGCCCGCCATCTGCGCCGACGTCAGCACGAATGCACGTTGTGCGGGTAGAGGCCATACCGGTAGAAGTCGCTGGCGGCATCGCCGGCCCGCGCGAGGTACGCCTCGTCAACCGCCACCGCGTCGATGTTGGCCGCCAGCGAATCGGCGAACCTGCCGAACGCGGAAATAGGTGTGCGCCGGCATGTGCCGAGGTGCCCCGCCCCGGGTGCCAGCCCCGCCAGGCGCTCGGCGCCGTCGACCGCCCGCCAGGGATCGTCGGAGGCCTCGGTCATGTGGATGTAGAGGTGGATGCCCAGCACGTGGTCCGGGTTGCGCGCCAGCACGGCCTCCAGCCGCTCGACCGCCTGGCCGGCATCGCCCTTGGGCGTGCGCCCGCCCGGCTCCCAATAGTCCCAGGGCTGGGCGTCCATGATCGCCTCGACGGCCAGCGCCTGGACCTGGTCGTTCTCCGGGAACCGGTCGGCGACCGCCTGCATCGCCTGCGAATAGGCCGCGTCGAGCGCCGCGCGGTCTGCCGCCGCGTCCTCGGAATAGCGGGTCTGGATCGCCTCGATCAGCGCCCGCTCGACCTCGCTCGCGTCCGCCGCCTTGTCGCGGGCCAGCCGCGCCGTCTCAATGGCGCGGGCGTTGTTGGCCGGGTCCATCGCGTCGTTGATGTTCGGGCCGAGCGCGTAGGCCTCGCCCCAGAAGCAGAGCGCGCAGTCCGGGTCCAGCGCCTGCGCCGCGCGAAAGGCGCGGATGCCCTCGGCGTGGTTGAAGCCGTCGATCAGGCCGACGCCCTGCCGGAAATACGGCCGGGCCGCGTCGTTCACCGTGGCCTCCAGCGCGCCCGAGCCGACGCCCTCCATCAGCGGCGGCGCGCCGCTGGCGCCACCGGCGGTCTGCGCATAGGCGCGCGCCGCGGCGAGGAACAGCCCGCGCCGGGTGGGCCCACCCTCGGCGCGGGCGGTGCGGCAGATCTCGCGGCCGAGCGTCAGCGGGTCGAGCGGCGAGACGCCGCGCGCCGCTGTGTCCGGCGGCGCGTCCGAAGGCACGACGACCGAGATGCCGGGAACGGCAAGCAGCAGCGCGCACACCGCGGCGCCGGCGAGAAGCCTGGATCGCATGATATTCCCCCGGGACCCGCTCCCTCGGGCCGCGCAGCGCCGCACGGGCCAGACGATCGCGCGCCCCCGGATGCTCTCACAACGGGCACGATGCTTCAACAGGCGCGCGGCGGGACGGACCCGCCGCAGCCGCTCACGCCTTGGACGCCGCATCAATCCTGGCGATCAGCGCGTCGGTTTCCGCGACCTTGTGGTCCAGCCCCATGCCGGCATACAGGTCGCGCGCCGTCGCCGCATGCTCGCCCGCCTCGGCGATCCGCCCCTGTTCCGCGCGCAGGATCGCAAGGTTGAAGCTTTTCGTCGCCATGCCGTCGCGCTGGCCAAGTGCCTCGTTGATCTCCAATCCTTTCATATACGCCTTGCCAGCATCCTCCAGTCTGCCCTGTTTGCGGTAGAGGTTGCCGAGGTTGCCGTACTGGTTTGCCGAGACGCCGCGCAGGCCGAGCCGCTCGGTGATCTCCAGCGACGCCTTGTATTCGGCTTCGGCCTCGTCAAATCGCTCCTGCCGCCTGAACAGGATGCCGAGATTGCCGTGCGTGTCGGCCATCCCCGGCTCGTCGCCAAGCTCCTTCTTGATCCGCAGCGACGCGCGATGCGCCTCCTCGGCCTCGGTGTATTTACCCTGATCCTTGTAGACGATCCCGAGGTTGCCGTGGGTATTCGCCTCAACGACACGGTCTTCGAGTTCTAGGGACAAGTTTAGGGCCTCCTTCAGCCTTGCCTCGGCGCCGTCGAGATCGCCGAGCACCCTCAGCCGGTGCCCGAGATTGCCGAGGATCGCCGCCTCGCCCCGGCGATTGCCGAGGCGCCGCGCCGCCGGCAGCCCGGCCTCGAGCCAGCCGATCCACTGTCGCGGCGTCAGGCGCAGGTCGAGGATGCCATGGTTCGGCAAGCGCATGGCCAGATCGGCGGCGGTGTCGTCCTCGCCGGCGCGCCCGGCCGCCCAGTCTTGCGCCGCGGCGATCGTCGTTTGCTCCTGCTCGAACAGCCGCAGCCCGGCCAGATCGCCATCCTTGGTCTCGTATAGCTGATTCGCGGTCGCGAGCAGCTTCAGCGCCTGCTGCCCCCAGCGATGCCGGAAGCCCATGCGTACCTCCTGCGGCAGCGCTGAGAACCGTTCAACCGCCACGGCCTCTAGATAGTCGTGCAGCCGATAGCGCGGCCCGAACTCCTCCGCGAACGGCGACTCGGCCGGGATCAGCAGGCTGCGGCCGGACATCCGCCCCAGCGCCAGCGCGCCCTGGGTCTCGTCCAGATCCCACAGCGCCCAGGCCGTTTTCGCATGGAAGCCGCTGGCGAACAGCGACAGCGCGGCATAGCGCGCGCCGTCGTCGCTCTCCAGCGCGTCGACCGAGACGCCGAGCCGGGCCTTGACCTTGTTGACATCGTCGATGGCGAGCGCGGCGCCGGCCTCCTCGAACCTCACCAGCCAGTCCGCCGCCGACAGCGCAGGGTTCCCGGCGATAACGCCGGCCACGGTCTCGACGAGCAGCGGCAGCCCGAGAGAGACCGCGACAAGCCGCCCGACCTCGCCCTCCGTCAGCGGCCGTTCGAGGGGCTTCGTCAGCGACCGCGCCAGCTTCGCCGCCCGCTTGTCGTCAAGCCGGGCGACCTCGATGCTTCCGGCCTGCCCCGGGAGATTCATCGCGTTCCGGCTGGTGATCAGCACGCGCGGCCCGTCGGCGCCGGGCAGCAGCGGGCGCACGTGGTCGGCATCCTTGGCGTTGTCGAGGATGACAAGCAGGTCCCTGCCGGCGGTCATCGCCCGCCACTTGTCGCTCAGTGCCGCGACCCACTGGTCCTGCGCCACCTCGTCCGGGCGCGGGCCGAAGGACGGCGCCCCCATCATCGAGGCGAGCCGCCGCAGCGCGTCCTCGTGCCCGACCGGCGCGCCCTCCTCGGCAAAGCCCATAAGGTCGATCATCAGCGCGCCGTGCCCGAACCGCCCCTTGGCGAGCATCGCCCAGGCGGCCACCACCGCCGCCTCGGTCTTGCCGATGCCGCCCATCCCGGCCAGCCCGACCAGCGAGGCCGACGCGCTCCGCTCCAGGGTCTCCATGATCCGCCGGATCAGCTTGACGTCGCCCTGATAATGCGCGGTCGGCCGTGGCAGGGTGTTGACCGGGCGCTCCTCGACCTTGCCCGCATCGACAACGACGACCTCTTGCGGCCTGCTTGTAAATGCCGAAATACCGGAGCGCGCGCCAGGAGAGCCAGGCGCGCCACCGAGGATCAAGACCACGAGAATGCCGGCGACCACATTGGCGACGATGTCGGGCAGTTTCCGCCAGAAGACCTCCGGCATCAGCCCCTTCAACCACTCCATGCTGCCGGCCCCCGGTCACGACGGCGAACACTACCGGAGGGGGCAGCCGAAGCCTACCGCGGCACCAGCAGGGTGGCGCGCAGGCCGCCGAGGCGGGGGCTGGCGTCGAGCTTCAGGCTGCCGCCGTGGCTGCGGGCGATGTCGAGCGCGATCGAGAGCCCGAGGCCGGTGCCGGAGATGTCCTGGTTGCGCGCCTCGTCCAGCCGGGTGAAGGGCTTCAGCACCTCGTCGCGCTTGTCCTCGGGTATGCCGGGGCCGTCGTCCTCGACGACGAACTCGGCAAAGCGCCGGGTCAGCCGCACCGACAGCGCCACGCGCACGGCATAGGCGGCGGCGTTCTCGACCAGGTTGACGAGGCCCCGCTTCAGCGCCGGGCGGCGCATCTCGACCAGCGGCTCGTCCGGCGTCTCGAGCTGGGCGAAGACCTGCACGCTGGCGCCCTGCCGGCGGGCGTCGGCCGCCACCTCCTCGGCCAGCTCGACCGGCGAGGCCGGCGCCTGCGCCTCGCCGCCCTCGCCGCGGGCAAAGGCCAGGAAGGCCGACAGCATGTGCTCCATCTCGGCGATGTCGCGGGCGATCTCGGCGGTCTCGGGCGTCTCGTCGGCGACCGCCAGCGCCAGCTTCATGCGCGTCAGCGGCGTGCGCAGGTCGTGGCTGACGCCGGACAGCATGCGCGTGCGCTGATCGACATGGCGCTCGATGTGCGCCCGCATCTCGAGGAACGCGGCGCCCGCCCGGCGGACCTCCTCTGCGCCCGCCGGCCGGAAGTGCAGCGCGCGCCCGCGCCCGAAGGCTTGCGCGGCGCGGGCCAGCTCGCGGATCGGCCGCACCTGGTTGCGCAGAAAGGCGAGGGCGATTGCCGTCAGGAAGAGCGCGGTGGCCGAGCTCCAGACCAGCAGCAGGTGCGGGTTGGCAGCGTTCATCCGGCGGCGCGGGACCAGCACGCTCAGCGCCCCCTTCGTGGTGGCGATGCTGGCGTCGACATGCTTGTCGTAGCTGACGAGATCGACCGCCAGCGGTCGGCGGATGGCCTGCCGCAGGGTCGCCGCGACGACGCCGCCGGTGACGTCGAAAAGCGCGATGCGCGTCGCCGGCTCGACCTCGGCGCCCTCGTCCAGCACCAGCTCGAAGCCGAGCGGCCCCGACATGCGCGCCAGCGCGCGCCGGGCCATGGCGACGTCGGGCGCCTCGTCGACCGCCGAGATGGCAAAGTTCAACTCTCGCGCGATCGAGCCCGCCATCTGCTCGGTCACCGAGTTGTAGTGGCGCTGGATGAAGACCAGGGCCACCACGCCCTGCAGGGCCATGATTGGCAGCACCAGGATCAGCACCGCCCGGCCGAACAGGCTCCTCGGCATGTAGCGCTTGAGGAAGACGAAAGGGCTCTGCATGAAGAGGGGATAGGGCCGCGCCCGGCCCGCGACAAGCCCGCGACATCGCCGCCCCGGGGGCCGCCCGACAGCCACGTCTGGACCCCGCAGCAAGGCCACCGCCGATGGACCCGTTCGACCGCGACCCGACCGCGCACTATGGCACCGCAGAGGCGGTCGCGCCGGGCGTCCGCCGGATCACGGCGCAGAACCCGTCGCCCTTCACCTTCACCGGCACGCGCAGCTATCTGGTCGGCGGCGGCGGGGGTTCAGGCGGCAGGGGCGGCAGGGGCGGCAGCGCGGGCGAGGTGGCGCTGATCGACCCGGGGCCCGACGATCCGGCGCATGTCGCCGCCATCCTGGGCGCACTCGGGCCCGGCGAGCGGATCGCGCAGGTTCTGGTCACGCACAGCCACCGCGACCACAGCGGCGCCGTGCCGGCGATCGTCGCCGCGACCGGGGCGAAGGTCGCCGCCTTCGGCCCGCACGGCGCAGGTATCTCGGAGACGATGCGCCGGCTGGCGGAGACGGGGGCGGGGCTCGGCGGCGGCGAGGGCGGCGATGCCGGTTTCGCGCCAGACCATGCGCTGGCCGACGGCGACGCGGTGGATGGGCCGGGCTGGCGCCTGGTCGCCCTGCACACGCCGGGGCATCTGTCGAACCATCTGTCCTTTGCGCTCGAGAGCGGCGAGACGACGGGCATCGTCTTCACCGGCGACGCGGTGATGGGCTTCGCCACGACGCTGGTCTCGCCGCCCGAGGGCGACATGGCGGCCTTCATGGCCTCGCTGGAGCGGCTGCAGGCCCGCGACGACCGGCTCTATCTGCCGGGGCACGGCCATCCCGTGCGCGACCCGCAGGCGATGCTGGCCTGGCAGATCCGGCACCGGCAGCAGCGCTTCGACCAGATCCTGGCGGTGCTCGGACGCCGGCCGTCGGATGCCGCCGGCCTCGCCCGGGCGATCTACACGGATGTCGACCCGGCGCTTTTGCCGGCCGCCGCGCGCAACGTGCTGGCCAGCCTGATCGGCCTTGCCGACCAGGGCCGCGTCGCCTGCGACGGTCCGATCGGCGCCGACGCGGTGTTCAGGCTCGCGTGATCTCCGGCCGCGGGGCTGGACGACCGCGCCTGCCGCACATAGGTCAACCACCGGATCAGGATTCCGCACGGAGAGATCGAACCATGAATGACGCCCCCGGCTACACGCCGCCCAAAGTCTGGACATGGGACGCACCGAGCGGCGGCCAGTTCGAGAACATCAACCGGCCGACCGCCGGCGCGCAGCATGACAAGGTGCTGCCGGTCGGCAAGCATCCGCTGCAGCTCTACTCGCTGGCGACGCCGAACGGCGTCAAGGTCACGATCATGCTCGAGGAGCTGCTGGCCGCCGGGCACCGTGGCGCCGAGTACGACGCCTGGGTCGTCAATATCCGCGAGGGCGACCAGTTCGGCAGCGGCTTCGTCGATATTAACCCGAACTCGAAGATCCCGGCGCTGGTCGACACCGGCATGGGCCGGCCGACGCGCGTCTTCGAGTCGGCGCCATCCTGCTCTACCTCGCCGACAAGTTCGGCGCCTTCGTTCCGCAGGATCCCTCGGACCGTGCGGAATGCCTGTCGTGGCTGTTCTGGCAGATGGGCGCCGCGCCCTATCTCGGCGGCGGCTTCGGGCATTTCTACGCCTATGCGCCCTTGAAGATGGAGTACCCGATCAACCGCTATACCATGGAAGTGAAGCGCCAGCTCGACGTGCTCGACCGCAACCTGGCCGAGCGGCGCTTCATGTGCGGCGATGCCTATTCCATCGCCGACATGGCGATCTGGCCATGGTACGGCGTGCTCACCACCGGCGCGCTCTACAGCGGCGAGGGCTTCAACGCCGCGGAGTTCCTGGACGCAGAGAGCTACAAGAACGTCGTTCGCTGGCGGCGGAGATGCGCGCACGCCCGGCCGTGCAGCGCGGCCGCATGGTCAACCGCATCTCCGGTCCGCCGGAGGAACAGCTGCGCGAGCGCCACGACGCAGGCGACTTCGAGACCCGGACGCAGGACAAGCTCGAGCCAGCGAGCTGAGACGGATCGGCCGCGCAGCGGCGGAGGCAGAGGCGGCGGCAGGGGCAGAGGCGGCAATGGACCTTGGGGTCGGCGGCAGGACGGTCCTGGTCACCGGCGCATCGAAGGGCATCGGGCTCGCCACCGCGCAGGCCTTCGCCGCCGAGGGCGCCGACGTCGTCATCGTGGCGCGCGACGAGGACAGGCTGACCGAGGTCGCCGGGGCCACGGCAGCCGCGACGGGGCGGAGCGTCGTTCCGCTGGCGGCCGAACTGTCGCGCGACGCCGAGCGCGAGCGCCTGTTCGCCGCGCATGGCGACATCGACATCCTGGTCAACAACGCCGGCGCGATCCCCGCGGGCGACCTCGCCAACGTCTCGATGGAGGCCTGGCGCACGGCGTGGGAGCTCAAGGTCTTCGGCTATGTCCACCTCTGCAAGCTCTACGCGCCCATGATGCGGGCGCGCGGCGCGGGGACCATCGTCAACATCATCGGCATGGGCGGTCGCGCCGTCCGCCCGGGCTATATCTGCGGCGCCGCCGGCAACGCGGCGCTGATCGGGTTCACCAACGCGCTCGGCGCCGAGACGCCGGCGGACAACGTCCGCGTCTTCGGCATCAACCCGGCGCCGACGCTGACGGACCGGATCAGTACTGTACCGGACGCGCGCCCGCATCCGCTTCGGCGACGAGGAGCGCTGGGAGGAGCTGCTGGACCCGGCGCATCTGCCCTTCGGCCGGCTGAAGCAGGCCGACGAGGTCGCCGCGCTCGCCGTGATGCTGTGCGCGCCGCAGGTGCACTACCTCTCCGGCACGGTGATCGACATGGACGGCGGCGCCCAGTGGGCGGACTGATCCGGCGGGCGGGGCACCCGGCCCCGGCTTGACCCGCCGCGGGCGGCTGATGATTGTCGGTCCGGCGAGGGGGAGCGACGCCGGTGCCCGGGACCTATGACTTCATCATCGTCGGCGCCGGCTCGGCCGGGTGCGTGCTGGCGAACCGGCTGTCGGCGGACCCGACGCGCCGCGTCCTCTTGCTCGAGGCCGGCGGCACCGACCGGCGCTTCTGGAACAGCCTGCCGATCGGCTACTATCGGCTTCAGGACCGGCCTGACTACGC
>CAWDWO010000008.1:0-90838 GCA_963806035.1 Candidatus Krumholzibacteriota bacterium
GGCGAGGGATTCTCCGTCGACGACCAGTGCATAGTTCGTGGGGCGAGCCTTGATCCCTCCACCGCCTCCCCGACTGGGGAATGGAGGCTGACGGTGAAGGGCTCACGCCGCATGACGTGGCGCACCTTCTCGCTGCTCAAGATCTGCTTCAGCTGCGGCTCTGGGGAAGGGGAATTCGAATTTGTGGAGTCCAAGGCTAACCTCCCGCGCGCACTTACGATATAAGAAAGCAGTCTAAGCTCGTCTAGCACTGTGAGCAAGCCGACGCGGAAGAAAGCTGGCTCAGCCACGGGGGACATCCCCCTGATGGCGGCCAATATAGAGCGTGGGGTGGAGAGGTAAAGCCCCGACTGATCATTTTCCGCACCGGAGCGCCGTATGCCGCGACGAATCTCCGCGGTTGCAGGGGGATCCGGGCGCGAGCGGCTAGTCGTCTGTCCCTTCCCCATCTCCGGTGCGCAGCAGCGCGTTGAAGAAGAGCTTGAAGCTGGCTTCGCTCTGGGCACGATGGAGTGGAGAAAAGCCGAAGAGTATGACCCTGCCCTTCTGCAGCGGAAGATCCACCAGGGCCGGCCGTCCCGCGAGATGACTCTCCCCCCGCAGATAGCCCGAGACCAGCAGATCCTCGCCGGCGTAGAGCGCGGGAACCGCGATCTTCTCGGTATAGGCCTCCGGGCGGAAAGCCTCGCCGTCGTCCAAGACCACCGCGATCGAGGAGGGCATCCCCCAGCTCAAGGGCTGGGTCGGGTCGAGCTCGATTCTCAGCTGAGTCCCCGGCGCCTCGAACTCATCCGTGGAGAGAAGCTCCAGTTCGGGTTGCACCGGGAGTCCGAGGGCGTGCGTGGCCCAGCGCGTGGCGCATCCCATCACGATGAGGGTTCCTCCCGCGCGTACGTACTGGCTGAGCAGTGCGGCGGCGTGGCAGTCGTCCAGGCCCCCCTGGTACTCCTTGGGCCAGCTGGCGCGCGTCAAACTGGGTCCCTGTGCCTCTTTGGGTCCCATCGAGAGGATTTCGGGCGGGATGGGTGGCAGCACGATGATCTCGTAGCTGCTTCCAAGGACCGCGCCCGGGTCGATGCGCTTGGCCAGGGCGCAAAAGTCGGCGTTGCGCAGTCGTTGGTAGGAGAAGCCGCTTCGATCCAGAATCAGCCGCATCCAGCCCTCGCCGGTGCTTCCTCCCCACGGACAGTAGAGCGCCAGAGAGGGCGCGTGCAGAGGAGCCGCATGGGAGCGGAGCGTCGCCGCGTCCATGCTCGCCCCGGGCACGGGCAGAGCGTGCGCGCCGGCCGCCATCAGCAGGGCATCCTGAGCCCGCCCATCGCGCAGCAGGAAGTCACCCTGCTGAACCCCGGCTTGCGCGTTCGCGGAAGGGTCCACGGGACTCGTCCAGCGCCAGACTTCGACTCCCTGAGCCAGGAGCCGGGCCGCCGCGACATAGCTGGCGTTGTCCCGGGCGGGCAAGCGAACTGGTCCGTCCACCGCCTCCTGCAGAGCACGCTGGGGTCGGACCACCGGCTCGGCCCGGCTGAAGTCGACAGGCTCGCCGAGGGATTCGATTCGCACCCCCAAGAGCGCGGGCAGGTTCCAGGCGGTGAGATCGTAGGGGTGAAGCGCCGCCTCGTCCGAACTCGTTCGCCGGGCGGGATACTGGGGGGGTCCAGCATCTCCATGAGGAAGGGACGAAAGGGCTGCGCTGCATCGATGAGATAGGCCCCGCGGGGATATCGTCTTCCCGCCACTTCGGCCGGACCATCGAGCCAGCGGAGCTGGATCCCCTCGTCCAGCAGCAACTCGGCCAGGCGGTGCGCGGCCCCCTCGTCGTGTTGATCCGCTCCCACCACGAATCCAAAGGGCGCTTCACTCTGTCCCCGCCGCACCGCATCCGCGTTCATCCGGTAAAAATTGAAGAGGAGCTGTTCCTTCTCGCGCGCGGCGTAGGCAAGAAGCGAGAAGCTCAGGTCCTTCTGGAGAGTGATGATGTCCCGCAGCCGCCACCAGCCGCCGGGCCAGGGGTCGAGGAAATTGGACTGGCGCGCGTACGCGGGAAGGCCGCGGCCTCCCCCGTGCAGGCTACCCGGCGCGAAATAGAGGGGCGTCGCGATGCGCGCGCTGGCCACTTCCGAGAGCAAGCCCAGCATGTTGTGCCAGAAGCCGGTCGAGCGCACCGAGCCCGGCCATTCGGCGGTAAACATGGTGGAGTTGGTAATTCCGCGGTGGCCCTCGGCGGTGAGCTCGCTGAGCATCTGCTGACCGGCCGCCGCGAGTTGACTGTAGACCAAGGGATGGACCGTGGCCGAGATCGGATCGTCGAAGGGTGGCAGAAAGAGGCGCGGCCCCGAGCTCCCCATTTGGTGCTCGTCGAGAATGATCTGCGGCAGCCAATCCTCGTAGATCAGGCGCGACCAGAGTGAGGTCTCCTTCAGATTGTTGAAGAAGCCGTCGCGGTTGTTGTCGTGCCCCGCATAGTGGTGGTAGAGCCAGGGGGGCGGACTGCCTTCGGCCTCGGTCCCCACCGTCTTGGCGTACCAATCGGCCACGATGTCCAGGCCGTCCGGATTCATCGAGGGCACCATGAGCACCAGGCAGTTGTCGAGTATCGAGCGCATGCGCGCATCGTCGCGGGTCGCGAACTCGTACATGATCTCCATCGAGGCCTGCGAGGCCCCCACCTCGATCGCGTGGAGACCCAGAGAGAGCGCGACGATCACCTTGCCCTGGCGGGCCAGCTCGCGCGCCCGGATGGAATCGGTTTCCGCGACCGTATAGAGCTGGCGCACCAGCTCCTGCAGATGATCGCGTTCGGCCACCGACTCCGCGCTGCCCAGGATGACGACGATGAAGGGTTTGCCCAGAGTGCTCCGACCGAGCTCGACCACGTCCACCCGATCGCTCTGCTCGCTCAAATGATGGCTGTAGGCAACGATGCTATCCCAGTCGGCCAGCTCGCGATCCGCGCCGAGGGGATGTCCCAACCACTGGGCGGGGGACTTGATGCTCTGGTTCTGGGCACTTACGGGCGCCGCGCTGGCGCTCGCGAGCACGGCTGCCGCCAGCCAGGAAAGAAGGACTTTCAGCATCGACCGAGGCGGGCGCCCGGCGGCGCCCACCACCCCCATTTCAACTACGCGCTGCTCAGCGCACCAGCGTCATCGATCGAGTCTGATCGACTCCATCGGCCTGGAAACGGTAGAAGTATACCCCGCTGGCGACTTGACGTCCCGTGGAGTCTACACCGTTCCAGATGGCCGAATGCGCGCCAGCCGGCTGGGGGCCGTCGAGCAGTGTCGCGATCCTGCGCCCGCGCACATCGTAGATTAAGAGATGCACGGTGGTATCGCGCGCGAGATCGAAACGGATGGTCGTGCGCGGGTTGAAGGGATTCGGGTGGTTCGCCAGAAGACGGGTCAGCCCGGGAATCGCGGGGGCGGCAGTGCCCACGTCCTGCACCGTGGCGCTCAAATCGTAGACGAGATCATTGCGCGCGCTCGCTCCGAGAACGCCCTGCTCGTCGCGAGTCTTGAAATGTAGAGACGCGCTGTACACCAGTCCGCCCGTTACTCCGCTGTCGTCGAAGTGCACCGTGAAGTTGGCGGCGGCGCCCCCGACATCGACGGCCGAGAAAGCGGGCACGCTGAAACGCGATGCGTCGGTACCGCTAATCTGTACATCGTAGACGTTCAGCAGGGCCTGCAGAGGATCGAATCCATAGTTGTAGGCATCCACCTGGATGTCGCTGAATTCTCCCTGCGCGTGGCTGCCGAAATCGGCCGCTTCGCTGGTGACCAGCGCGTCGGAGCGCACCGAGGGCGCCGCCGGGGAAAGCACCGTGGCCGTTGCGTTCACCTGCGCGCTGGGATCGTCCGGGGCGTTGGTGGTGAAATAGACTGGGCCCGCCAAATCGGCCGGCGAGGCGGTGACGACTCCAATGGCAGCCGAGTCGGATCCCCCCGCCACCACGCTCGAGCTACCACCGG
The DNA here is from genome assembly GCA_963806035.1 of Candidatus Krumholzibacteriota bacterium. Classification (GTDB taxonomy): domain Bacteria; phylum Krumholzibacteriota; class Krumholzibacteriia; order JAJRXK01; family JAJRXK01; genus JAOZPE01. The sequence continues at coordinate 3,975 of CAWDWO010000008.1, forward strand.
GCGCGGTGAAGCCCACGCTGGCGATCACGCTGTAGTTCAGGTCGTCAGAGGGAATGGGCGCCGGATTGCTCACGCCCAAGAGGATCTGTGGGGCGCTTCCCACCAGGACGCGGCCGAAGTTGAGGGTCCCCGTGATCTGCAGTTTGGCCGGCATCTGCAGTTCCAGATAGAGCGGCAAGTGGTCCGAGCCCCGGAAGAGGGCGTTGGCGATGGTCGCTCCCTCGGGAATGGTGGGAGAGTCGGTGATGTTCTTGTTGAAGTGGTTTCCGTCCTGCCCATAGGTGGTGTAGGTGCCGTTCAGGTAGGCGACTCCCGCCCCGTCCAGCATGTCGTCGTTCGCCAGAAGGAAATCGAAACGGTCATCCAGCCCGCCGGTGCTGCCCCCGTCACCCAAATTGTCCAGCCGAGGCGACTGGGAATGCACGTCCGCAAAAGTTGAATTGTTGTGCCAGTCTCCCACGCGATTGATCGGGTCGAAGAGACGTCCGTCATTGTCGCTCAGGCTACCGGTCAATTCGTCCCAGGCCGGTTCGGAACTGGCCGAATAGAAGTTGAAATCGCCCCCCACCAGGAAGTGGCTTCCCGCCGGAAGAGAGTTCAGATGATTGCGCAGGATGGTGGCCTCGGCCAGTCGCTTCTGCTCGTTGTCGCTTCCCGAGCTGGCTTTCAAGTGCACGGCGTAAATGCGGAACTCCGAGGCACTCGCGCTGTAGCCGTCGGGTTTGAAGGCCCAGCCGTTGATGTCTCGCAGCGCGGTGGAGAGGGTCACCATGCTCTGATAGTTCAGGGAGCTCGTTCGATAGTAACAGGCATTTTCCGTGTCCGGACCCTCCACGAAGGGAGCCATGCTCCACTGCCCCGGTTCGATGGTGTTGAGGACGTTGTCCAGGAAGTACTGCGCGCCATCCGATCCGATGATCTCCTCCGCGATCATGAGATCCGGGTGGATGGCGGTGAGTACGGTCTGCACGTATCCGACCCTAGAAGACAGATTGCTCGGGGAAGCGTTCAAGACGTTCCACGAGACCACCCGCAGGGCCGCGGCAGGAGACGCGAAAAGGGTCAAAATCAACGACAATGCGAGGGTACGCGAAATCACGGACGCCTTGAGGCGCCCGGGGAGCCAGCTGAGGGGAGGCATTCGGACTGTCCTTTCTCGAAGTTGCAAATTCAGGCCTACGCCGATACAAAGATAATAGCAGATGGCTTGGTCGCGAAGGGAATTGAGAGGCGAGCGGAACGCACGCCAGCTCCCTGGCGCCCGAACCGCAGCACCTGAGTCCGGCGCAACTGAGAGCGGGGAGGATCCGTAGTCCTCCCTCAGGGTAGATCCTGCCTCTTTCAGCCCTCATCCCACGGAGCCTCTGCCATGCGTAGAGCCAGCAAAGTCGCCCTCGGCTGCCTCCTCTCCCCTCTCGCTCTCTTGGTCATCGCGCTCATTTTCGTGTTGAGCGCGCGCATGAGCGGAGTGCCGGAGCCCTCGATGGTCGACACCGAGCTGGGCCAGAAAGTGCCGACGGAACTGTCCGCCCCAAATCCTTCCACCAACAGAACTCGACTGGAACGTAGAGAAACCGCAGAGCCCAATGAGGAAGCGCGAACACCCGAAAATACGGTGCGCGTGGTGATCGAACTGGAAGAGGCCGAGTTCCACATCGAGCCTCAGCCGGCCAAGGACGGCATCAAGGTGGAGGCCAAGTACGATGAGTCGAGCTACGACCTGGTGCAGAACTACGGCGTGGACAAGGACGGGACTCCCACCTATCACCTCTCGTTCAAGGCCCGTATCCACTGGCTGAAGAGAGTCTTGGCCAGCGGGGACTTCACCGATGATGACCATCCCGACAACCGGATCGCGGTGCGTCTGCCAGTCGATACCCCCATGGAACTGCAAATTTCTCTCGCCAAAGGGCAGGGCAAGATCGACCTCACGAATCTGGCTCTGAGCAAGCTGACGACCAAGCTCACGATGGGTGAGTACCAGATGGACGTCGATCGTTCCAATTCACTGGATATGAGCCGATTCAGCTTGGAAGGAAAGATGGGCGAATTCGAAATCAACGGGGTTTCGAGGCTGGCGGCGCGCAGCATTCTCATCGTGGGAGGAATGGGCGAGATGAGAGTCCACTTTGGTGGGCCGCTCCTGCGCGACTCCTCCCTGGTCACGAACATGAGGATGGGTGAGATGTCGCTCCGGCTCCCCGACAATGCCGTATGGGATGGAGACGGCAAGGCGGTATTCGGTGAGGTCACAGGCGGTGAAGGCCAGGGGGAAATCAGCGATCCCGAGGGTCCACGGCTGAGCTACCGTTCACGCGTCTCCTTCGGGGAACTCAGCATCTTCCCCTACCACGTCGAGACGCCTTCCCTCGAGCAGCGCCGCGACTGATTCAAGAAGAGCGATAAAATTCGTGGAAATGGTGCAGGGGCCCGTGGCCTCCTCCCAGAGCGGATGCGCTCTTCATTGCTTCGGTCACGAATTCTTTGGCCTTTTGGATTGCCTCGCAGAGCTTCAAGCCGCGCGCCAAGTGGGCGGCGATCGCCGAGGAGAGCGTGCAACCCGTGCCGTGAGTGCTGCTGGTTTGTATCCGCGGAGCGGAGAAGACCCGAAATTTTTGGCCGTCGAAGAAAAGATCGTCGGCTCGGCTCCCTTCCGCGTGTCCTCCTTTGATCAGAACCGCCTTCGGCCCGAACTTCATGAGCTCGCGCGCGGCAATCTCCAGTTCCTGCATGCCCGCGGGAATGGCTCGTCCCAAGAGCGCCTCGGCTTCGGGAAGGTTGGGCGTCACGAGGGTTGCCAGAGGGAAGAGGAGCTTCTCTAGAGTTTCGAGCGCGTCCGGAGGAAGCAACACGCCACGGCTTTGGGCGTTGAGGACGGGATCGACCACCACCGGAGCCGAATTCAGCTCGGCCAGGCTCGCCGCCACCGTCTCCGCGATCTCCCGAGATCCGAGCATGCCGGTCTTCACCGCCGCCACCGGGAAGTCGTCGTAAACCGCGCGGATCTGCTCGCGGACGCTCTCACAGGAGGCCAGCTGGATGTGACGTACTTCCCTGGTGTTCTGCGCGGTCAGGGCGGTGACCGCGAATACGCCGTGCGCGCGCAGGGCGGAGAAAGTCCGCAGGTCGGCCTGCAACCCGGCGCCCCCTCCACTATCGCTGCCGGCGATGCTCAGAACGACGGGAAGCGGCCTGGTGGCGGAGTCCATCAGATCCGTCCCACGAGATGCGTCCCCGCGCGTCCTTCCAGCGCCTCGGCCAGATTTTGCGGATCGGTGATGAGTCCGCGGACGCCGCCCGATTTCAAGAAGTGGATCACTGCATCGATCTTGGGGCCCATGCTGCCGGCGGGAAAGTTGCCCTCCTCACGCAGGCGTTCGATCTCCTGCAAGGTCACCGCGCCGAGGGGACGCTGGTTCTTGCTGCCGAATCCGGCGTACACCTGCGGCACTGCGGTGAGGATGATCAACAGCTCGGCTCCGATCTGGCTGCCGAGTACGCTCGAGGTGAGGTCCTTGTCGATGACCGCCTCCATGCCCTTGTAAGCGCGCGTGCCCTTCTCCTCGGTGATGGGAATGCCACCGCCTCCGCAGGCGAGGACGATGTGACCCTTGCTGGCGGCATCCCGGATCATGTGCCGCTGGATCACCTTCAAGGGACGCGGGGAGGGTACGACACGACGCCAGCCGCGGCCGGAGTCTTCGCGCACCGTCCAGCCCAGTTCCTTGGCACGCCGCTTGGCCTCCTCTTCGCTCAGGAAAGGGCCGATGGGTTTGGTGGGCTTGTTGAAGGCCTCGTCGTTCTCGTCCACCAGGACCTGGGTGACCACCGTGACCACGTAGCGTCCGATGTCCCGGCTGCGCAGCTGGTTGAGAAGCGCCTGTTGCAGAATGTAGCCCAAAGAGCCTTCGGTCTGCGCCACGAGCACGTCCAGGGGCATCGGGGCCACTTCGGGCTGGGCGGCTTCCTGCTGGAGGAGGAGACTCCCCACCTGGGGCCCGTTCCCGTGCGTGATCACCAGCTCGTACCCGCGTTCCACCAGGGTCATCAGTTTGTCGCAGAGAGCGAAAGCGCAGCGCTCATGCTCCTCGATCGTGCCCTTCCCGCCCGGTTCCATGAAGGCGTGCCCACCCACCGCGACCAGGGCGATCGGACGTCCGCGCTCCGACGACTCGCCCTTGGCGAAGCGGACGCTCTGCTGCGTATCTTTTGAGTAGTGCTCTGCCATATTCACTTGCCTCCAAGGGCCCCTGGGAGAGATCAAACAGTGTAGCGTCTATCCGAGCGGGGGTGAAACTCCAAGTATGGATGCCGAATTGCGCAAACCAAGGACCTTGCCCCGAGTGATCGATTGCACTTTCATGGCGTTGGTATCGGAATTTGCCGCGAGGAACGCAAGATGAGCCCTGATTCCCAACTGGCGGAACTCCTCTCCAAGGAGACGGTCGAGGCCGCTTCGGCACTGGTGGAAGAACTCGAGGGCGGCCGGCTACGCTGTCTGGCCTGCGGCCACCGCTGTCGCTTATCCAAGAGTCGTGCCGGAGTGTGCCGCGTACGTTTCCTCCAGAATGGCGAGCTGCGGGTTCCTTACGGTTACGTACACGCCCTCGCGCTCGATCCAATCGAGAAGAAGCCTTTCTACCACGTCTTGCCCGGCGAGACAGCCCTCAGTTTCGGCATGCTGGGCTGCGATCTCCACTGTGGCTACTGTCAGAACTGGATCAGCTCCCAGACTCTGCGCGATGAGAATGCAGTGGCCAGCTTTCAGGAGTGCACTCCGCGGCAGATCGTGGACGCGGCGCGCGGTGCCCACAGCCGCGTGGTGATCAGCACCTATAACGAGCCACTGATCACGGCCGAATGGGCGGCCGCGGTCTTCGACGAGGCGAAGGAAGAGGGCATGCTCACCGGCTTCGTGAGCAACGGCAACGCCACGCCACAGGTGCTCGACTACCTGCGCCCCCGACTCGATCTGTACAAGGTCGACCTGAAAAGTTTTCGGGATGCGAACTACCGGGAACTCGGCGGCACTCTGAAGGCAGTACTCAACACCCTCGAAAATTTGAAAGCGAGGGGATTCTGGGTCGAGGTGGTCACTCTGCTGGTTCCTCAGTTCAACGATAGTGAGGATGAAATCCGCGAGATGGCGCGCTTCTTGGCCGAACTCGACCGCGATCTGCCCTGGCATTTGACCGCGTTTCATCCCGACTATCGAATGAACGACCGCGCATCGACTTCTTTGGAACTCCTGGACCGCGCCTATCAACTCGCGCGCACCGAAGGGCTGCGTTACGTGTACCTGGGCAACCTGGGATCGACCCGGGACGATCGGGAATCGACCTTCTGCCCGAGCTGCGGAAGCACTCTCATCTCGCGCAAAGGGTTCTCCGTATTGAAGAATTCCTTGGGCACAGCCGGGGGCAATGAGGGCACTTGTTCGGGCTGTGGACAGGCGATTCCCGGGGTTTGGAACTGGCCGGCAATCGAAGGAAGCCAAGCCGGCGGCTTCGCGTTACACTAGACAGGCGAGCCCGGACCGGAGCCGGGTGAAATTCCCTGACTCTCAAAGGAAGGTCATGAGCACCGAGGCACAGATTCCCATCCACGTTCAGGGAACTCCCAATCCACGCAGTATGAAGTTTCTCACCGAGCGCACGCTTCTGCCCACCGGGAGCGCGGATTTTCGCGACCCCCAAGCGGCGCTGCGCTCACCTCTGGCCCAGAGAGTCTTCGACATCGATGGCGTCGAGGGAGTCTTCGTGAGTCAGAACCTGGTCACGGTCACCGCGAACGCGGATGGTCTCTGGGAGGAAATGACTCCCCGGGTTTCCGAAGCGATTCGTGAATTCCTGCGCTCGGGTGAGCCGGCGGTTCCCGGCGGACACGACGGACACGCCGAAGGCGAGGGAGCGATCGTTGGTCGCATCAAGGAGATCCTGGACGACCAGATCCGTCCCGCAGTCGCCATGGATGGCGGCGACGTGGTCTTCGTGGATTATCGCGAGGGTGTCGTCTACCTGAAAATGCAGGGGGCATGTGGCGGTTGCCCGAGTTCCACCATGACGCTCAAGCAAGGCATCGAGGCGCGGCTGCGTCATTTCATTCCCGAAATCAGCTCGGTGGAAGCCGTTCTCTAGGAAAGGGTGTACATGCCCGGCCCCGTACCGAGGCTCTGAAGCCACATGCGCCAAACCAGCGGCTCCATCGTCTGTCCTTCGTGCGGCAAGCTCATCGACGTCAATGAGGAGCGATGCCCCTTCTGTGGCCGCTGGCAGCCGGGCATGTTCGGCTATGCCACCAGTCTCTCCCATTTCGCGGAGTCCTTGGATCCCACGGCCGGGATCACCTGGTTCTGCATTCTTTTGTATCTGGTCGCTTTGGCGCTGGATCCCAAGGCCGCCCTCTCCTCGCAGGGGGGGATTTTCGAGATCCTGTCACCCTCGGGCCGTTCGTTGCTCATGCTCGGCATGACTTCCGGTGCGGCGGCGAGCCACGGTCACTGGTACACCGTGCTCTCGGCCACCTTTCTGCACGGCGGCCTCTTGCACATCGGTTTCAATCTGCTGTGGATTCGCAGCATCGGTCCGACCATCGAAGACGGCTACGGCCCGGCCCGCTACTTCGTGATCTTCATGGTGGCGTCGATCGGAGGTTTCATCGTCTCCGATGTCTTGAGCGGCGCGCCCACCGTCGGCGCATCGGGAGGAATCTTCGGTCTCTTGGCCGCGACCGTGCTCTACGGACGCGCGCACGGCGGCCATTTTGGCGATGCCATCACTCGTCAGGCACTGCTGTGGGCCGGCATCCTGCTCGTTCTGGGCTTCATGGGCTCCCGCACCAACAACCTGGCGCACTTGGGTGGCTTCGCCTTCGGATATGTCACGGCGCGCTACTTCTTGCCCCAGGCCGATCGGCGCGAAGGACTCGGCGTGGTGCTGACCGCCCTCGCGCTCGCAGCGGGATCGGTCCTTGCCGTCGTCTTCTCCCTCATCACCTTCGCCCCCTACTTCATGAAAGGCTGATCACCACAAGTCCCTGCGTCCCAGCTCGAGTTTGGCCCAACTCCGGTACCCCAGATAGGCCGTGAGGACTCCCAGTCCGCAGAGCAGGAGCACCGTCGTCAGCCAGGCTCCCCACCCGCCGAAACCTACCGAAGACCGAAGGGCAAGCCCCACCGAGCCACCCGCGATCAACACGAGCATACTCAGAATCAGAGCGGGTAACTTGTCACCCTTGAAACGCAGGAACCATGGAGAGAATCCAATTCCCAAGAGAGTGGTGCCGAGAGAGAGGAAAACGAGATAGGGAATCGAATTCCACGACACGGTGGGGAACAGACCCAACATTCGCAGAGCCACGGTTCCCAGACAGAGAAAGAACCAACTCGAGAAGATGTCGAAAGACGAAGCGAATCCGAGTTCGCGCACCAGGCGTTCACGCGCGACGGGGAAGAGAGCTTCACGCTCCATGTAAGTACGGCGGCGTTGCGCATGTCCAAATCGGCTGAGGGGAAGCATGACGAGATAGACAAACACCAAACCGGTCTCGGCGTGCGAATGCCGCTCCTGGTAGATCAGAAAGAACATCCCCATCAGGGCCATCAACAGCGCCATGGAGAGTCCGCTCACCATGGGAGAGCGAGGCCCCATACCGCGACGCCAGTGTGCGACGCGCGCGAGCGCCCCTGCCCGGTACACGCTGAGGCGCGGCCGGAGGGAGTAGCGACCAAACCAGGGCAAGAGATTCTGAAAGAGCGCGATGAAGGGCGTATCGGAATCGGGACTCGACCCGCTGCGCCAGCAGATCGAGGGATCGAAGCGGTATTCGAAGCTGCTCTCGCTCAGACGCAACATCCTGTGGATCGTGAAGGCGAGGAGAGCCAGCGAAAAGAGAATCGCCAGAAGCCAATAGACCGTGGCCCTTCCACTGATCTCGAGCCAGGCGTTCCAATTCCCTTCCCGCGGAAGATCGCCGAACGTTGAAATCCAGAAGAAGACCGAGGGACCGAAGAGCATGAGAAGGTTCCCGTGCTCGATGAAAAAAGGCCAGCTCCAGTAGATACTGAAAACGAGCAGTACGAGCGCGAGCGAGGCCACGAGGCTGAGACCGGCGAGAAGAGCCCCAACGATCGCGAACACGAGCGGCGGAGACACCACGATCAGTGCCACTCTCAGTTGGACCGTCTTGTAGTGGGGGGCCAGGCTTCCCTCGGGCCGGGCCAGAATCTGCTTCAGATGCCCGCTGACGAGCCCCGTCCACAGCATGAGCAGCATGCTCGTGATCAACAAACCGGCTTCGCCCGCCCACTCCCTGCCCTTGAGATGTCCCTCCGCCGCGATCGCCAAAAGGACCACGGAGAGCAAGAGTGAGAGGGGAAAGCGCACGCGCCGTGGATAATCGCGAATGGCCGCGCTGGTGGCTCTAGTCATGGCTCATCTCCAGGAAGATGTCCTCCAGATTCAATTCCTGCACCTGGACTTGAGCGTCGAAGCGCCGTTCCAGTTCCTTTGCCAAGGATCCGTTCTCGCAAATCACGCTGATCACTGCTTCACGTCCGCGTACTCTGGAATGCAACAGACCTTCCACCCCGAGGTCCCGCGGCAGATTGGAGGAAGCGACGATGCGCATTCTCTTGACCCGATCCTTCAGAGAATCGAGCTCGTCGTCGTAGACGACGCGCCCATCACGGAGTATGGCGACACGATCAGCAACGCGTTCCAGATCACTCAGAATGTGGGTGGAGAAGATCACCGTGCGCTCGCCTTCGCTCACCACCTCCAGAACCAACTCGAGAAAAGCGCGGCGCGCCGCAGGATCCAGACTCGCGGCGGGCTCATCCAGGATCAAGAGCTCCGGAAGATTCCCCAGAGCCGCGAGCAAGCCCAGCTTTTGCCGCTGTCCCACCGAGAGATCCTTGCTCGGGGTGTCCGAATCGAGTTCCCAACTGCGAAGCAGCTCGTCGATGAACAGCGCGTCCCAGTGGGGGTAGAACGCCGCGGTGTAATCGAGAACCTCTCGCGGCGTCATCCAGGGATAAGGGTGATACTCCTGTGGCACATAGCCGATCCGCGACTTGGTTTCGTCGGACAGCTCCCAGGGATCCTCGCCCAGCAGCTCGATCTGCCCGTGGTCCGAGCGCAAGAGTCCCAGCGCCAGCTTGATCAAGGTGGTCTTCCCCGCCGCGTTGCGTCCCAAGAGACCAACGATCGAACCGCGAGGAACTTCCCAGTCCACCCCGTTGAGCACACGCTTTTCACCGAAGCGCTTTTCCACCGCCTGGGTTCGCAGAACGATTTCACTCATGGTCTAGATCCTCCAGTAGGGGTTCGATGAGACTGAGCAGTTGCGAGCGCGAAAGGCCAGCCTCTCTGGCCAGGTCCACGCTTTCTTGCAGTCGAGGCAACAACTCGTGGCGCAGCCTGTCCTGCCACTCCGGGTCAGGGTCCTCAGGTACGCGCATACCCAGTCCCGCGACGCGCTCCACGGCGCCCTCCTCGTGCAGGCGCGAATACGCCTTGGAGACGGTCATGGGATTGATCGAGAGTTCATGGGCGAGCTGGCGCACCGAGGGCAGCATGGTTCCTGCCGGCAGACGACCGGAAAACAGCTCCAGGCGCAGTTGGTCCATGAGCTGCCGGTACAGCGGAATCCCGGAGTTGGGCTCCAGGAGGAAGGTGAATGTAAAATTGCCGGACATAGGTGTATTACGGAGTATAATACACTTCGGTTGCAGGAAAAATCCGGATTTTCGGCGCGAATTCCACCTCCCCCGGAACCCTATCCCTCAGCCGCAACTCGGGTTAAAATGGCGCTTTTCCGGGGAGATTCAGTAAGGGAGGCCCTCGTGAACAAGTCCGGTTTCGTGCCCTATCGACCCCCCCGGCTCGCCCTGGAGGAGTCCCTCGCCCGTGGGCGCGCGTTCTACGCCGAGATGGACACCCGCCGCAGCGTACGGCATTTCAGCGACGAGCCCGTGCCCCGCGAGTTGATCGAGCTGGCCATCCGCAGCGCCTCGACCGCGCCCAGTGGCGCCCATCGACAGCCCTGGAAATTCGTGGCGGTCAGCGACCCTGCCCTGCAGCGCGAAATCCGCATGGCGGCCGAAAATGAGGAGTACGCCTCGTACGAGAAAGGACGCATGCCAGAGGAGTGGATCGAGGCCGTGCGTCCCTTGGGAACAGACTGGCAAAAGCCGTATCTGGAAGTGGTTCCCTGGCTGGTCGTGGTCTTCGCGGAGAGCTATTCCCTCGCCCCCGACGGGAGCAAACGGAAAAATTACTATGTGAGCGAGAGCGTCGGACTGGCCTGCGGACTCTTCATCACGGCGCTGCACCACATGGGCCTCGCAACGCTCACCCACACCCCCAGCCCCATGGGTTTCCTCAGCGAGATTCTGCAGCGGCCGCGCAATGAGAAACCCTACATTCTCTTTCCCGTGGGCTATCCCGCCGTAGGCTGTGAAGTGCCCGATCTTCGGCGCAAGGACCTGGACGCGGTGGCTCTCTTCCGCTAGCTCTGTGGGTCGTCGGTTTTGTCCGCCTCGTCCCGGGGCTTCCCCTCGCGAGTTTCCAGCGAACGCTGGTTCACGAGCTGCGCGAGAACCGGCCCACTCGCCTCGCCGAAGTAGATCGAGCGATGCGGGAAGGGGATCTCGATGCCGGCCTTGTCGAAGGCGTGCTTGATGCGGCGGCGGAATTCGCGTCCGACTTCCCACTGTTTGATCGGCTTCGTGCGCAGGCGGCCTTTGATCACGACCGCCGAATCGGCGAAGTTGTCTACTCCGAACACCTCGAGATCCGCCACCATGAGCGGCCCGTAGTGCGAATCCTCTTTCAGTTCGGCGCCGACCTTCTGGATCAGTTGGATGACCTCGTCCACGTCTTCCTTGTAAGCTACACCGATGTCATAGACGTAGGCTGACCATTCGCGGGTCATGTTCGACATCGTATTGACCGTGCCGTTGGGAAAGACGTGCACCGTGCCGGAGAGATCGCGCAGGATGATCGTGCGAAAGTTGATCTGCTCCACCAAGCCGCCGGTGCCGTTGATGATGGCGACGTCCCCCACGCGTACTTGATTCTCCAGAATCATGAAGAAACCGGAGATGATGTCGCGCACGAGATTCTGGGCGCCGAAGCCGACCGCGACTCCCGCAACGCCCGCGCTGGCCAGGATGGGACCGATCTCCACCCCGAATTGCCGTAGCACGACCAGACCGGCCACGATCCAGAGCATGATGAGCACGGCCTGGCGCAAAAGCCGTACCAGGGTCTCCGCGCGCTTTTCCGCCTCGTTGGGCACATCCCCCGTTTCCTTGCCGCGGCGCACCAGATTCTCCTCCAGACGCCGCAGCCCCATCTTCACCAGACTCATGGCGATCCAGAACACCACCAGAACGAGCAGGACCCGCAGGGCGCCCAAGATCACCTCTTCCCAACTGATGTGACCGATGAGATTGGAGAAGAATTGCATCCGCGCATCCTTTCAAGGGCTCAAAAGCTTGCGAGTGCAGGCCAAAATTCGGACCCGAGTCCGTTGAGGGACTGACAAGAAGGTACTATCTTGCTGCGTAGCTTCAAGACCGAGGGAAGTCGGAGCTGAAGGAGGTTTCGATCCCATGCGTTCGATCCGGCGGGACTTCGCCCTTTTCGCTGCACTCTTCATTCTCATCTCTCTGCCAATTCCCTGGCACGAACTCACTGCCGCCGCGCGCGCGGAGGGACCCAAAGCGCTCATGGACGCCATTCCGGTGAAGCCGACCGACGATCTGCGCGGGCTTGCCGACAATTTGGGTTACGCCACCACAGCGGAACAGATGGATTCGGTGCTCACCCAGAGCAAAGCCCTCGCCGCCCCACGCACCAAGGAGCTCATGCACGAGACGGGCTGGGATCCCAATACCCCCTTTGCCGCGGCCGTGTGCCCCCACGACGACTACTACTACGCAAGCCGGCTCTATGCGCTCATCGCTCCGCACATTCGCGCCAAGACCGTCATCCTGTTCGGCGTATTCCACAAGGCGAGCGCTTTTAACGTCAGCGACAAGCTCGTCTTCGGTTCTTTCAAGGCTTGGCGCGGTCCCTATGGACCGGTGAACGTCTCGCCGCTGAGGGAGGAATTGATCTCGCGGCTGCCTGCTGAAGATTACCTCGTCGACAACGACATGCAGATGGTCGAGCACTCCGTGGAGGGAATCGTGCCCTGGCTCCAGGCCTACGACCACGAGGTTGAGATCGTACCGATTCTCGTGCCCTACATGGACTGGAAGACCATGGACCGCATCTCGCAATCGTTCAGCCAGGCTCTGACACAGCTCATGAAGGAAAAGGGATGGAGCCTGGGCAAGGACGTCGTGATCATCGCCTCATCCGACGCGGTCCACTACGGTGACCAGGGATGGGACGGCAACGATTTTGCCGAGTTCGGCACCGACATCGAAGGCTATGCCAAAGCCGTCGACCGTGATCGCACCCTGGCTGAGGAGCAACTCACCGGTCCCGTCGATCGACAGCGGCTGAAGCAGTTCCTCTACACCTGTGTCGACCAAAAGGACGTGTCCCAGTACAAGCTCACCTGGTGCGGCCGCTTCTCGGTGCCCTTCGGCCTGGACGTGGCCTCCCGCGTGAGCGAGGCCCTCGACTCGCATCCTCTGACCGGCACCCTGCTCGACTACGGGACCAGCGTGGCGGAGGCCTCCCTCGACCTGGACGAGATCCTGGGTCTGGGCGCGACCGCTCCCAACAACCTGCACCACTGGGTGGGCTACGTGGCCATCGGCTACCGCTGAGCGCCTGGGCCCTCTCCGGCCTTGCATAAGTGTCACTGGTACACTATTTAGTGGGTGCCATGTTGACCCAGGCCGAGAAACCCCCTTTGGCAGTGTCCGCCGCGCGCCGCTTGCCCTCTTTCCCCCTCACGGTGGATACGGTCATCTTGACCATCCTGGAGGGGGAGCTGAAGGTCGTGCTGGTGAAGCGTCTCGACGAGCCCTTCGCCGGTCTTTGGGCCCTTCCCGGCGGTTTCGTCCACGAGAAGGAGAGCCTCGAGTCGGCGGCCCGGCGGGAATTGCGGGAGGCCACCGGAGCGCAGGACGTCTACCTGGAACAGCTCTACACCTTCGGTGAACCCCAGCGCGACACACGCGGACGGGTGGTGAGCGTGGCCTACGTCGCCCTGGTGGCGGCGGATCGCTGTCCCCTCACTCCGCACCGGCTGGAAGCCGAAGCCCGCTGGTTCTCCGTCTACGAACTGCCCGCCATGGCCTTCGACCATCGCGAAATGTTGGACACGGCCCTGTCGAGGGTGCGCACGAAACTGGAGTACACCACTCTGGGCTTTCAGTTGATGCCCGCGACTTTCACTCTCAAGGAACTGCAGTCGAGCTACGAGATCGTGCTGCACCGTTCTCTGGACAAACGAAACTTTCGCCGCCGCCTGAAGCTCCTGGATTTGGTCGAAGCCGTGGGGGAAAAGCGCGCGGATGGCCCGGGACGTCCGGCCATGCTCTATCGATTCAAGGACGTCAATTTCCTCCATCTCCGTGAAAAGGGCTTCTTCTTGCCCTTTTGAGGTCTCGAGGTGCTTCTCATGCTGAATACGGCGATGCAAAAAACCTACACACCTCTCCCCGAGGAAATCACGAGTCTCTCCGCCGAAGAAACGCAGACGCGCATCGCGGCAGCCAGGGAGAAGCTGGGCTCCAAGGTGATCCTCTTGGGCCACCACTATCAGGCGGACGAGATCATCCGTCACGCGGATGCGACCGGGGATTCCTTCAAGCTGGCTCAGCACGCCGCCGCGCAAAAGGATGCACGCTACGTGATCTTCTGCGGCGTGCATTTCATGGCCGAGAGCGCTGACATCCTCACCGAAGAGAACCAGACGGTGCTCTTGCCGGACATGGGCGCCGGATGCTCCATGGCGGACATGGCACGGCTCGATCAGGTGGAGGAGGCCTGGGAGACCCTGGAGGAACTCGGGGTGGACGAGATCATCCCCATCACCTACATGAACTCCACCGCCGAGATCAAAGATTTTTGCGGACGGCACGGTGGCGTCGTGTGTACCTCTTCCAACGCGAGCGCCGTACTTCGCTGGGCCTTCGAGCGCGGCAAGCGCGCCTTCTTCTTCCCCGATCAACACCTGGGTCGCAACACCGGATACTCCATGGGAATTCCCCTTGCGCACATGCCCCTGTGGGATCCCCGGACGCCGGACGGGGGAAGCGAAGCGCAGATCTATCGCGACGCCAAGCTCATCCTGTGGCGCGGCCACTGCAGCGTGCATCAGATCTTCAATCCACAGAACCTCGAGTCACTGCGTGCGAACGACCCCGAGCGAAAAGTGCTCGTGCATCCCGAATGCAGCTTCGAGGTGGTACAGAACGCCGACCTGGTGGGAAGCACCGAGTTCATCATCCAGCAGGTGCGTCAGGCTCCCGCTGGATCGAAGTGGGCGATCGGAACCGAATATCACCTGGTGAACCGTCTGGCCAACGAGCATCCCGAGCAGGACATCCGCAGTCTTTCGGGCATTCAGTGCGCCTGCGCCACGATGTACCGCATCGATCCCCCACACCTCCTCCACTGCCTCGAAGAGTTGGTAGAGGGCCGCGAGCTCAACCCCATTCACGTGCCGAAGAGTGTTGCCGAAGGGGCGCGCATGGCGCTGCAACGGATGCTCTCCCTGAAGGGAGACGGGCGCGTGAGCCCGAAGGCCAAGACGGTGATGGCCGGCTAGTGTGCTCGTGGGGATTGGATTCTCGTTCCCTATCCCTTCTGGCAGATTTCTTCTCGCTGAGCGCAACTCTGGTGTAGGGTAGAGGGGTCCCTTCCCTTCCATCGTCAGAGCCATGCGTGATCTCGCCCGCTCATGCTCCCTTTGGCGCCTGCCCTCGGCGAGTGAATGGGTCTGCCTGGCCGCGGGCAGCTTCCTGATCGTCCACTACGCCTGGCTCATGGACGATGCCTTCGTCTACTTCCGCTACGTCGACAATCTCCTCTTTTTGAAACTCGGCCTGGTCTACAACGCGGGCGAGTACGTGGAGGGCTTCAGCAGTCCCCTGTGGCTCATCCTGCTCACGGCCGGGCGGGCCCTGGGAACAAACTACTGGTTGCTCGTGCGCATCCTGGGCCTGGCCTCCTTCGCCGGATTTTGGATGCTGATGGTCGCCACGCATCGGCGTCTCTCACGAGATGAACATCTCAATCTCCCCCTGATCCTCCTGACCTTCAATTACGCGGTGCTGAGTTCCTTCACTTCCGGGCTGGAGACTCCGCTGGTGCAACTCGCCTCCGCCGCCTTCGCGTGGCATCTCGTGAAGCCGCGTTCCCGTCTGGGGCAGGTGCTCGTGGGCTTGAGTCCGCTGGTCAGGCACGAGTTGATCCTGCCCTGGTTGCTCAGCGTGGGCTGGGCCCGCCATCGCAAGGGGGCCTGGCCGCGATGGTCGATCTTCGTCGCCCTCTCGAGCCTCGCGGGATGGGCGCTCTTTCGGATCGTCTACTACGCCGCCCTCCTGCCGAACACCTTCTACCTGAAGGACATGAACTGGATCGCGCAGGGCCTGCGCTACGTGTGGGATACCGCGTTCACCTACGGGCTCTTCCTCATCCTGCCTCTGGCCGGGCTGAGTCTGTGGGTGCTTCAGCGCCGCGGAAGGGTTCTTCCACAGCTCGGCGCGCGCGGGATGATGGTGGTGTTGGCTCTCTCCGTCATGGCCTACGTGGTCAAGATCGGCGGCGATTTCCTTCACTACCGTTATCTGGCCTTCTGCGTGCCGCTTCTTTTGCTCCCGCTCTCGGGGCTCGTGGAAGAGGGCGTGGCGAGTCTGGCTGCCAAAACCCGGCGCTGGCTTCTGCCGGCAATCGGTCTTGCGGCGGCCACGGTGACTTGCTTCCTCTATCCTTCCGCCCTGGACGGACACCCCTACACGCTCCGCGGAGGCTATCTGAGCGGCGGCGTTCTCGAAGATGCGATGACCCATCGCTTGCGTCCCGAGCTGGCCCGCGATCCCTGGGAATCCGGCGGCAAGTACGACAAGCGTTCCCTCTATCGTGAGTACCGGCGGCGACGCGATCGCCATGCCTTCGACAGGATAGTGGCGGACTACTGGTGTGTGCGGAACTACGAGCACTTCAACTGGTACGTCGTTCAATCCCTGGGGCTCACCGATCCGGTGCTCTCGAGAATCGACGTTCCCAACCAGCGGCCCGGACACCGCTGGCATCTTCACCCTCTCGGGCAGCAGTTGGCCGAGCTGCGCGGCAAGTACGGCTTCGGCCCTGGCCTCTACGAGAAGGCAATTGCCGCCGGCGACGCCCCCGATTGGATTCGCGCCAACCGCGAGGCGCTGCGCGTCATCGACCGTCGCGCCTACAACCGCCACCGCTTCTTTGAAAACCTCGCGCTCGCCTTCGAAAGACCCGGCCGATTGCATCTGGTCTCTCCACCGCCGGAAGTGCCCCTGGTGCGCGTGAAGAAGCTCGGCTCCTGAGTCTCTCTTCCTACGGGAATCGCTGCGGCCAAATGGTGTATACTGTGAGCCCCTTTGTTGCCGCGAATTCTCCCGAGAAAGATCCAAACTATGAAGCAAGGTATCCACTTCACCCCACCCACATTCCATCCCCTGTCCGGCCTGGTCTGGAGCTCGTATGCCTTCCTCGCTCTGGCGATTTTTCTTGGGCAACCCACGACGGCGCTGGCGAAGCCTGCACCCGCGCTCGACCACGTCATCGTGGTGATCATGGAGAACCACAGCTACGCGCAGGTCGTTGGTGCAAGCTACATTTCCTCCCTCATCGGCGGTGGGGTGCTCTTCACCAACTCTTACGGAGTCACGCATCCCTCGCAGCCGAATTACTTGGCGCTGTGGTCGGGAAGCACCCAGGGCGTAACCAACGATGTCTGCCCCTCCCCCGGCTCGCCGTACTCCACCGAGAACCTGGGTCATGCCTGCGAGGCGGCCGGAGTCAGCTGGCGCGCTTATTCGGAGGATCTGCCCGCGGTCGGCAGCACCGTGTGCACCGCCAACAGCTCGCTCTACGCGCGCAAGCACGATCCCTGGGCCGATTTTTCCAATCTCGACCACACGCGTGAGAGGCCCTACGCCGATCTCGCCAGCGATATCGCAGCGGGAACGCTTCCCCGGCTCGCCTTTGTGGTCCCGAATCAGTGCAACGACATGCACAACTGCTCGGTCGCCACCGGGGACGCGTGGCTGGCCGCCAACATCCCGGCCATGCTCGACGCGGTGGGTCCGCGCGGCCTGGTCGTGCTTACTTGGGACGAGGACGACAGCCACTCGGGGAACCACATCCTCACCGTCTTCGCCGGCCCGGCGGTGCAGGCGGGACAGACTTCCACTCAGCATCTCAACCACTACACGGTGCTGCGCTGTCTCTGTGAAGCGCTGGGATTGACGCCCTTCGCCGCCGCCGCGAACGAGAGCTCCATCACCGGCGTCTGGTCGCAGACGGTGGCGGCGCAATCGACCGGCTTCGGCGGGCTGAAGGCAAGATTTCGCTAGGCTCGGAGCTTGGCTAGTCCTGCTTCGAGTTCGTCGAAGACACGCGTTCGATGGTGTAGAGCACCGAGTCGTAGTACCACGCGGAGTAGACGACCGATTTCAGGTCGTCCGCCATCGAGATCGTGACGATGTTCAGGAGACCGGCGCCATCGCCGCCGCCCAGACTCGCCACCTTCGTGCGCTTGCCGCTGGCGATCTCGACGCGATCCAGCGAAGTGGGGATCGTATTTCCTTCGAAGCAGTAGAGTGCTGATCCATCCAGATTCCAGCGAACGAGCTGGTCCTGGGATGACATCGATTCCAGTTTCCGGGGCTCGCCCTTTCCCGCGATCGGATAGAGCCACCAGCCCGTCTGCGCGTTCGCGACGAAGAGTTTACCATCCGGAGAGGGCACACCATCTCGAATGCCGGGCGGACCCACTGGCTTCGGCTCGGAAGTGGCCTTGGCGAGCAGAAAGCAACGAGGCGGCTGTCCCATCTGGTTGCCGCTCACCAGCATCTCGTCTTCACCCGGCATCCACTGTGCCTGCCCGATATTTTCGAATTCCCCGTGGTCCAGGCGCACCGGCTGGCCCGCGCCCACCGGGTAGCGCATGATGCGGGGGGGTGTGCTGGGAACGACCGCGAGTACGGACTTTCCGTCCTTCGAGAATTGCTGGGCGATTCCCTCTCCCAGGCGAACGATGGCGCCTCCCTCGGCGGAGCGAAGGGTCACCCCGTAGTTCGGGCCACCATCTTCAGCCTGATCGCAGAACACCACCGACTTGGCATCGGCTGAGAGTCTCGGAGCGACCGAGCCGTCGAGCCAGGAGATATCCCTTGCTTGTTCGGCGCTCGCGCCCTTGAACATGATCCGAAACGGATAGTCGTCCCGGGTCGCCAGCCAGGTGCCATTCGCCGCGATGTCGTGGATCGTCAACAGCCCGGCGCTCTGGCGTACCAGCTTTGCGTCTCCCCGCAGACCGACGCGGTACACCGAGAAATCGCTCCCGTTGGTCGTCGCACTGAAGAACACCGCGGCACCATCCTGCGACCAGGCCAACCCCTCCATGCCCCAGTATCCGGAGCTGAGCTCTCGCGCGTGGCCCTCACGATCGACGAGCTTGACCGACCCCCGGTCGTCCCAGCGCCAGGGATGTTCCATGAATGCGACCCGTTCGCCATCGCGTGAGACCCTCAGGTCACTCGAGGTAGCCGGCCGATTCGTAGAGGACCTTGCCGATCGGATACTCCAGCCGGTCCTTCCCGTCGACCTCGTGAATGATGGCCAGTTGCGTACCGTCGGGCGACCAGTCCGCCTCGCGGACGCCTTCCAGGACCTCCCGCGGGGCGGCACCTTCGATGGGCATGCGCGCCAGGGTGCCGCTGAAGAGCCGATGGTGGCCGGAGTAGCTGGCGTTGACGAGAACCGCCAGCTCACCGCGCGAGGAGACGGCGAGGAGGTGCACATTCTCCGGCCCCAGCGGTTGCGGCGCGGGATACTCGGGGCGGATGATGTAGAGCTGGGTCCGGTTTCCCTCCAGCGCGCTGCTCAGGACGATCGTCTTGCCGTCGGGCATGAAGCGCGCGGTGAAGATGGCCTGCTTGCGGTAGGTCTTGCGGTGGTACTGAACCTCGGTCGCTTCGCGGGACGGCCGATCTTGGCGCCCCAGAACGAAGGCCGTGGTCGAGGCCGCCAGAGCGACCAAAACTACCGCTGCCCACAGTGCCCAGCGTGGAACCCGCCGCGCCGCGACGGTGGAAGCAGCGCCGGGCTGGGTGCCGCTCTCGCCTTCGCTCTGCAGCCACTGCAATTGCAGGCCGACGTCGTGTGCCGTCTGCACTCGCTCCTCGGGATCCTTGGCCAGACAGGCCTGGATCAAACGGTCCAGCGCGGGGGGAGAGGCGGGAGCGAGCTCCTTCAGTGCGCGAACCGGCTGGCCCATGATGGACGCGATGAGACTGGCCTGGCTGCTCCCTTCGAAGGCTCGGCTACCGGTGGCCATTTCGTAGAGGACGCAGCCGAGTGCCCACACGTCACTGCGCTCGTCGGTCTCCTTGCCTTCGAGCTGCTCGGGGGCCATGTACTGAAAGGTGCCGACGAGACTGCCCTCGGCCGTGAGTGGTTGGGCGATGGTCGGCGACTGCGCGAGCCGGCTGGCGCTGCCCTCTCCCGCTTCCGTGCGAATCGCGCTGCGCGCGAGGCCGAAGTCCATCAGCTTCGCGCCTCCCTTGGAAAGCATGATGTTCCCGGGCTTGAGATCGCGATGGATGATCCCGGAGCGATGGGCGCGGGTGAGCGCGCCGCAGATCTGAACGCCGAGGCGCAGGACTTCAGGAAGCGGAAGCGGGCCCCTGGCGAGTCTGTCCGCCAGGCTCTCGCCCTCGACGAGCTCCATCACCAGATAGTCGGTGTTTCCGTCGCGGCCCACGTCGAAGAGAGTGCAGATGTGCGGGTGGTTCAACGAAGAGACCGCTCTGGCCTCGCGCTCGAAGCGCGCGCGAATCTCCGGATTCGCCGAGAGGTGTTCGGGCAAGACCTTGACGGCAACCTCGCGATCCAGCCGCGTGTCGCGCGCGCGATAGACCTCACCCATACCACCCGCCCCGAGGGCAGACAGGATTTCGTAGGGACCAAGCTGTGTACCGGGTAAGAACTGCATGGCGAAGAGCTTACACCAAGCTCCCGGACGCGCCTATCCCTCCCTCGGCGAGCGAACCGTATTCTCCGCGATGGTGGCAGAGGGAATTCAGAGCAACAAAAAGAAGAGCTGTACGTCCTTTTGAAGAAACTTCGTCTATCTTTAGAAGACACACCGCCACGCCCGGCGCCCCGGCCATCCACCGGGGACTCAGGAAATTTCTTCGAGCGCCCAGGAGGCAAGGTCATGAAGTTTCAGGCCAGGAAGGAAGGTCCCCTCACCATCGTCAAGCTCACCGGCAGCATGGTCGGTGGTCCCGTTGCCGACGAATTCCGTGAGTTCATGTTGAAACTGGTCGAGGACGGTGCGCGCCGCGTGATCCTCGACCTCACGCAGGTCCCCTACGTGGCATCGCCGGGAGTCGGCATGATCGTGGGCGCTCAGGCCTCTCTCGCCAACCGGGGCGGAGAACTGAGAGTCGCGATCGCCACCGAGAGAGTGAAGAACCTCTTTCACATCATCCGGCTTGCCCGAATGATCCGGGTTTTCGAGGGTTTGCAGGAGGCGATCGACTCCTTCCCCAATACGAGCAAGCTCTACGCTAAGGCCTGAGAAAACCGCGCGCGCCGGTCGCTGACCGCGCGCGCGCTTTCATGCTTCGCCGGAGCTTCCTCGAACTCACCTTGCAAAGCGAGCTGCTGCTGCTTACTGCGCCATTGCCGTAGGAGACGTGTCCGGCGGCAAGAGGAACTGCTGGGGTCTCTCCTTGACCACGGTCTTCAGCCAGCTCTCGGGATAGCCCTTTTCGGTGACTCTTCCCTTCTCGTCTTTCACGTAACCGTCATTGTACTTGGTCATCAGATCCTCACCCAGACGCCGCCAGCGGCGTACGACCGCTTCACCGTGGCTCAGCGAGTAGTCAGTCAGGTAGCGCGTCACCAGTGAGGGGTCCTTCTCGGCGAGGCTCTCTGCGGTCTTCTCCACGATGGGTTGCATCGCGAAGAACTCGCCCTCGAGCTTCGACTGGACCGCTTGAATGTCCTGAATCATGTAGGAGTATTTCAGGTTGGCGTAATTGGAGACGAAGTTGAACACCCACCAGGCCGAGTCCCAGGAGAAGTGATCAAGATCGCCCACGGTGAAGGACTCCGGGACTTCGTCGATGCCGCAGTACAGGGGCAGATAGCAGGTGAAGTAGGTATCGTCCACTCCGTACCAGGTGAGTCCTCCGATGGCATCGGGCAGCCAGGCACGTGATTGCGTGATCATCGAGAAGCCGGTCTGCTGGGTGGAAATGGGCCGCTCCCAGGTGTAGTGCTGACCATCCACCTCGAATCCCATGGGCCGCCAGCGGTAGGGGCTGGCGTAGGGACCGGCGTCGACACCCTGGGTCATGTCGAAGGGCGTGCCTTCGTAGTGATCCCGCATGAGGGCGAAGACATCCTGCACCGAGAGTTTGTGGTCGGGCTTGATGAACAGGGGCAGCGGTTTTGCCCCCGCCACGCCGCGATGGTAGTCGCTGGACCAATCCCTCGAAGGAGCACAGCGGCGATACAAACTCCACACGCGGGTCGCGGTGTAACGGAGTTTCTCCGGAGTTACGGGATGAAACGCCTTGCGCCAGCTGAAAGCCTCGCCCGAGGAGGGATCGTACCAGCCGTGCGCGGCCGCGAATTCCTCCATGCCCGGCGAGTAGAGGCAGTTTTGAGGATCATTTTTGGGGAAGGTGCCGATGCGGCCCAAATTGGCGTGCGCGCAGACGTAACCCTCCGGTACACGCAGCGCCACCCAGTAGGCGCCCGGGCTGCCGGGCGGCGGGTTTTTCCCCGGGCCCACCATCTCCATGACCCAGGCCTCTTTCTTGTCGCCGATGTAAAAGGACTCGCCGCTGCTGCGGTAACCATAGTCGTCGACCAGTTGACCCATCACTTGCACCGCTTCGCGCGCGGTGGCCGCGCGTTGGAGAGCCAGGCGCATCAGGACCCAGTAGTGCAAAAGGCCGGCCGGGTTGATGAGTTCCTCACGCCCATCGGTGGTCGTTTCGGCGATCGTCACCTGATGGTCGTTCATGAGGTTCACCACGCCGTAGGTATGCGGCGGTTGCGCGACTGAGCCCAGAACCTTTCCCGACCAGCTCCTGATCGCCAGAGAATCTCCGGGCTCGTGCGAGGCAGCCGGAACCCGTTCCAGATGCGGAAGGAATTCTCCATCGCAAGTGTAGGTGACGATGACCGAGCCATCGGTCGTCGCCTGGCTGCTGGCGATGAAATTGGTGCAAGCCGACGCGCTCGCTCCGGCGAGTACGAGCAGCGCGATGATCAGACAGCATGAAATCAAACTACGCATCTCTCCCCCTCGAGTTTATCAATCCGCATCTTCGGGGCCCTGCTTGCCCGGTCGAAAACCAATGCGGTCAAAAGGATTGACCACGCTACTGGCCAGATTGGATAGGTGGGCACTGATCCGCTTGGTATAGCGCGCACTCAGAGCCACCATGACTGCGTCTTTTGCACCGATTTGAGGATCCTCCACCAAATCATCGAGCACCAAATCGAGGCGGCGACCGAAGATGCTGTGGTCCTTCATGATGGACTCCGCCGCCACCACGTCTGCTTCCCGGAACGCTTTGGCGGCGCGCGGGAAGAGTTTCAGGACATCTTCTGCGATGCTGCGCACGGTATCGAAGTGGCGGTTGCCGATGAAGGGGTGGTGGTATCTCTCGGCGAGCTCGTAGATGTTCTTGGCGTAGTCGCCGATGCGTTCGATATCGATGATCGTGCTGGTCAAGACGAGGCCAGCCGTAAGGTCCGAGACTTCGTTCAGAAGCTGATACTCGAAGACCAGGCGTCTTACCTGCATCTCGCCGCGATTGATCTCGCGGTCGAGCGCATAGATATCAATCTCGGGTTTCTTTCCGTCGAGAAGATCTTCTATCGAAGCGCGGGCCAATAGCTCGGCCTTTCCCAAGCACTCGTAGCTCAGGTCCAAGGCCCTACTCAACTGGTTCTTTTTCCGTAGCGCATTCAAGAGAGCTCGAAACATGAGATTCCCCTAGCGTGTCAAAAAGATCAGTGCCAAAGGTACAATGAAAAACACGAGCAGAACATAGGCTACTGCGTATCCCTTCGAGCGCACACTCAAGCGGCCCAAGAGCTTGGCGGCGCCGATCGGAATCCTGCGTAGAGGATAGAGCACCAGGATCCCGTAGACGTTGAAAAAAAGATGGCTCAGGGCCACCACGAGAGCAGCCGGTGATCCCGTGACCAGGCTGGCGAGAAGCGCCGTCACCGTGGTTCCGACGTTGGCCCCGAGCACCACCGGGAAAATTTGCTCCACCGTGGCAAAGCCGGCAGCCATGAGAGGGACGAGCAGGCTCGTGGTCACGCTGCTGCTCTGAACGAGAACGGTGATGAGCGTGCCCGCCAGGATTCCGGCTGCGGCGTTCCGGAAAACAAAACGGTGCATCAGCAGCTCCACCCTGCCCAGGATGAGCCGGCGCATCAGCTTTACCAAGAAGTGCAGGCTCAAAAAGAGGAGGATCAAGGAGAGGATCACCAGGATGACCGCGGCCAACGAATCGGATTGGGTCAGGTGCCGCAACAAATCTTGGGTCGCCTTGGCAAGCGGTTTGACGACGAGCTTGAGAGGCGAGTGAAAGCTCACGCCCGACTGTCCCACCAGAAAACGCTCGGCCCACTGAGAGGAGCGCTCGATGAAGTGAGTGAAAATTTCAAGAGGCAGGAAAAGAGTGACGGCCAGAAGATTGAAGAAGTCATGGACGGTCGCGCCGCTGAACGCCCGTTGAAACTCCTGAGGACGCGCCATGTGTCCCAGCGATACGATCGTATTGGTTACACTGGTTCCGATGTTCGCGCCCATGACGATGGGAATCGCGCCCGGGACGCTCAGCCCGCCCCCCGCCACCAGACCTACCACGATGGAAGTGACGGTCGAGCTACTTTGCACCAGGCTCGTGGCCAGGACGCCGATCAGAAGACCGGTGAAGGGATTGCTGGTCGTCTTGATGAGACCGACCGCGAAACCCTTACCCATCAGTTTGAAAGTCGACCCCAGTAACTCGATGGAATAGAGAAAGACGTAGAGAACCAGGATCAGGGCGGCAATCCGCGCCACCATTGGCCAAAATCCGTCCCGGCTCAGAAAGGCCCGGGAACGCGCGTTGTTCCTGTCGCTGGTGGCGAGTGAATCAGCCGACGGCATCCGCCTTCTCCCGCAAGGCCTCCAACAAACCCTCGAAGCTCCGTTCGAACTTCTCCACCCCTTCCTTCAGGAGCTCGTCGGTCGCGGACTGCAGCGAGATTCCGAGTGCTTCGATCTCCTCGAGCGCCGCACTCGATTCGGCTTCGTCCTTCAGAATTGCATCCTTTTCGGGCTTCCCGTGATCGCGGTAGGCATCCACGGTAACCGTCGGAATGGTATTCACCGTGTCCTTCCCCACCAGAGGATCCACGTAGAGGGTATCCGGGTAGTCCGGATTCTTGGTACTGGTGGAGGCCCACAGAGGACGCTGTACCCGGGCTCCCGCCCGCGACAACTTCTCCCAGCGCTCGCCTGAAAACACTTCGAGAAAATCGCGGTAGGCCAGCTTCGCATTGGCCACCGCCGCCTTGCCCATGAGAGATTCCGCCTTCTGACCACCCACTTCGCTCAATTTTGCATCCACCAGAGTATCGAGCCTGCTCACGAAGAAGGATGCCACCGAAGCGACGTTCTCCAGTGGCCTCTTGTGCGCGAGACGGGCCTCGAGCGCACTCAGGTAGGCCTCCATCACCTCGCGATAGGCCTGGCGGCTGAAGAGAAGAGTGACGTTGATCTTGCGGCCCTTCTCCAGCGCGGCGCGAATGACCGGAATGCCCTCCTTGGTGGCCGGGATCTTGACCATGAGATTTTCACAGTCCACCCAATCCCAAAGGTGGTCGACTTCCTTCATGGTACGTTCCGCGTCGTAGGCCAGGCGGGGGTCGACTTCGAGGCTGACGAAGCCGTCGCTTCCATCGCTCTCCTCGAAGACTGGCGCCAACAAATCACAAGCATCTCTGATGTCGCGGACCGCGAGTTCCCAGAAGATCGACTCGGGGTCCAGATCGGAGCTGGAGAGCTTGGCGACCTCTCTGTCGTAGTCGTTGCTCTTGCTGATTGCCGCCTGAAAAATGCTCGGATTGCTCGTTATGCCGCGCATCCCATCTTCGTCACGCATGCGCGCGATGGTGCCGTCGTGGAGCGCACGCCGGCTGAGGGAGTCCCACCAGAAGGACTGACCGAATTCGTACAAACGAGTCAAGGGGTTCTGATTCATCGCGGAACTCCTCGAGGCAGGGTTGAGACGGACGAACGGAACCGGGCGACGCGAGCCGCCATCCAGTTGATTACAGAGGTTTTCCCTTGCCCTCCAGCTCGTCGATGAGCTGAAGGCGCCGCACATGGCGTTCCTTCCCGCTGAAACGGGCGTTCAAGAACGCGACTACGATCTCTTTCGCGAGACTTGGACCCACGACCCGGGCCCCCAGGCACAGTACGTTGATGTCGTCATGCTCCACTCCCTGGTGCGCGGAATAGGTGTCATGACAGAGCCCGGCGCGGATCCCCTTCACCTTGTTGGAGGCCACCGCGGCTCCGACGCCGCTACCGCAGAGCACGATTCCGCGCTCGGCGCTTCCATCGAGCAGGGCCTTGGCAACCTTCGAGGCGAAGCGCGGATAGTCGACGGGATCGGCGGAGTCGGTGCCACAGTCGATGAGCTCGTGGCCGTGCTCGGCGAGCAGCTTCGAGAGCTCCGCTTTGAGTGGGAATCCGCCATGGTCACAGCCGAGCGCCACACGCATTGCCCTCTTCCTCCCTTCCGTCAGTGCGACATGGACGTCGCGCCCCGGGCCGATCCATCCCGACCCAATGGCGCCGCGAAGCGAGTGTAGGGAACCGGCTCCACAGAAGCAATGCCGGAGCCCGAGGGCCCGCGAGAAATGGGCCTGAATCCAGGGGATATGAGATTCCTTTCCCCACGCTCCACCGGCTGGTATTCTAGCCCACGATGTTCTTCAAGGAGGTGGCCGTGTCGCCGCTATCGCGTGTGTTGGGGATGGTTCTGCTCTCTTGCCTGCTCGGTCTCGCCTACCCCGTCCCTTCTCGTTCAGAGACCCCGGAGCCGGTCCAGCTGGTGGAAAGCTGGCCGGTGGAAACCGAACTCGACAATCCCACCATCCCGGACGCGCCCCGGGTTTGGTTGCAGATGGTGGAAAGCGCGCGCGAGAGGCTCGATTTCGCCGAGTTCTACGCGTCCAACGCCCCCGATTCGCTCCGGGAGGCCTATCCCGCCAGCGCGGGCCGGCTCGAGGCCGTGATCGAAGCGATCGAGGCGGCTGCCAAGCGCGGGGTTAAAGTTCGTTTCTTGGCCGAGAAGAACTTCTACAAGACCTACCCCACCACCTTGAATCGCCTCGACGCACAACGAAACGTGGAGCTGCGCATCTACGACGTGGGTGCGCTCATGGGAGGCGTGTTGCACGCCAAGTACTTCCTCGTGGATGGGCGTGAGGCCTATCTCGGCAGCCAGAACTTCGACTGGCGCTCGCTGGCCCACATTCAGGAACTGGGATTGAAAATCGACGATCCCCACATCAGCCAACGACTGCAGGAAGTTTTCGACTATGACTGGGCGCGATCCAACGGTGAGGAGCCCCCGCCGGTGAGCGCCACTCCGGATAGCCTTCCCGCAGGCTATTCGGTGGCGTTCAGCCCTACCGGCTTTCTGCCGCGCGAGGCGGACTGGGATCTTCCACAGATCGTGAAGCTCCTCGATGGGGCCCAGGACCATATTCGATTTCAGCTTCTCTCCTATCACGTCGTGGGACGCGACCATAGTTACTGGAACGTCATCGACGACGCTCTACGCAGAGCCTCCGCGCGCGGCGTGAAAGTGGAGATGATCCTGGCGAATTGGTCGAAGGGAGGGAGTTCGATGCAGTATTTGAAGAGCCTGCAGACTCTCGATCACGTCCAGGTCAGAATCGCCACCATTCCGCAGTGGTCCAAGGGATTCATCCCCTTCGCCCGGGTGATTCACGCGAAGTACCTCGTGGTCGACGGCGCTTCGAGTTGGGTCGGAACTTCCAATTGGGGCAAGAGCTACTTTCACAACACGAGGAACGTGGGACTCGTGATGAACGACTCGCGGATCGCTCAACAGCTCGAAGGGTTTTTCTCCCGTCTCTGGCAGAGCACCTACGTGGAGGATCTCGACCCCTGCAAGAGCTATGAGCGCCAAAGAGTCGCTCAATAGCGGCAAGGCATAACTCGACCCAGAGGTAATTCCATGAAGAAGTTCATGATTGGCTGCGGAATCGTGGTGGGGGTCATTCTACTCATCTCGATCGTTTCCTCCTGGATCTTCGTGCGCTCGCTCAAGAACCAACTGCCCGAAATCAAGCCCCTGAAAGAGCGCGAAGAACAACTGGTCAAGCTGTACGGACGACTCGACGATTACACACCGCCGTTGAATGGGCGCATTTCTCCCGAGCGCATGGAACTCTATCTGCAGATTCGCGAGAACCAACCACACGACACCCAGCTCTTCGTGGACGCTCTTGACGAAGTTTCCGAGCAAGAAAAAGAGATGCACGAGGCCACGGGACTGGAAAAACTCAAGCGTGGGCTGAAGATGGCGAAGAGCGGCATGGCGGTGGCTCGGGTCACGATGGTCTATCTCAGCGCCCGCGATTCCCTTCTGCTCGCCGACGAAATGTCACCCGGAGAGTACCTCTACCTCACTGTCATCGGAGCAGTGTGTGACCTACAGTGGTCTCCCCCGCGCTGCCGGAATCAAGATGCCGTGGCGGACTCCACCTCCGACTACTACAAGTTCAGCGGAGACTACGGAAGCTTTGGCGACGTCTATCGAAGGCAGCTCGAGAACGCCCTACGCGATCTTCGCGGTAGGGAGAATCTCGACGAAGACGAACAGAACTTCATGGCACAGCTGGAGGGAGCCCTCGAGCACGGGAGAATCGGTGACGCTCGCGTTCCCTTCGAGGGCGAGCTACCGGCTTCTCTGAAGGAGAGCGTAGAGCCCTATCGTGACCGCCTCCAGGCGACGCTTCCCACCTGTCTGAGCGCCTGGTCCCTGGAGCTGGCCACGATCGCCGGCCAACACAACGACGGAGTGAACATCAAGATCGGTGAGGATGACGATCACTGAGACCCGAGCGGGGGAAGCGAGCCTCGATCGGCCGCCGGGCTTGGCCCGACGTTTTTGGCGGCTTTCCTCGCTCAACATTCTGGCCAATCTCATGGTTCCCCTCACGGGCCTGGTCGACATGGCCCTCTTGGGCCATCTCGGCCAGATTCGTTTTCTGGCCGGAGTAGCTCTGGGCGCAATCCTCTTCGACTACGTGTACTGGACCTTTGGCTTTTTGCGCATGGGAACCACGGGAATGACGGCGCAGGCCGTGGGACGCGAGAGCCCCGACGAAGTTGCAGTGGTCGGCTTGCGAGGCATGGCGATGGCTCTCGCCCTGGGACTTCTCATTCTCCTCCTGCAAAAGCCTCTCTCGCTGCTGGGCTTTTGGATCCTCCAGGGAGATCCGGGGGTGAAAGCCGCCGGTCGCGCCTACTTTTCCGCACGCATTTGGGGCGCCCCCGCCGTCCTCCTGAATTTCGTCCTTCTGGGGTGGTTTCTGGGCCGCGAGCAGGCGGGACGCGTTCTGATCATGTCCGTGGTGGGAAACCTCTCCAACGTGATCCTCGATTTCTACCTGATCGTCCATTTACACATGGCCGCTCGAGGAGTGGGAGCTGCCACGGCAGTCGCCCAATACCTCATGCTCAGCTGTGCTCTGATCTTCGCGGCGAGAGATCTCTCAATCCGGCGAGTTCGGCGGGTCATCCCGCTCTGTCTTTCCATGGAGGGGCTCCGCGCCACCTTCTCCTTGAACAACGACATCTTGGTCAGGACTCTCGCGCTCATCAGCGTTTTCGCCCTCTTCACCAACATCGCGTCCACCATGGGCGCCGTCCTTTTGGCAGCCACTGCGGTGGTGAAGCAGGTGGTGACGCTGGCCGCGTTCTTCATCGACGGCTATGCGTTCGCGACCGAGAGCCTGGCCGGCATCCTGGAAGGGGCCAGAGAACGCGTGCAGCTGCGACGGCTTCTGATCATGTCGGTTTCTTGGAGCGCGTTGACCGGAGTGTTGTTCGCGGCCACTTTCGCATTCGCGCCGAGGCTCTTCCGCTTGCTCACGGACCACGCCGACGCTCTGCGCCAGATCGACATTCTGAAGATGTGGTTGTGGCCGGTGCTGAGCGTGGGATCGATTGCGTACGCCCTGGACGGCTATTTCATCGGACTGGTGAGGGGACGTATCCTCAGTCTCGCGATGGTCTTCTCCGCACTGATAGGCTTCGCCCCCCTCGCTTTCCTCGCCTATCGCGCACAGAGCATCCAACTTCTGTGGTTGGCGCTTGCCGCCTTCATGCTGGCGCGGGTCATCAGCTTGGCCGTCTGTGTCCCCTCGACTCTGCGCCTCAGAGGGCGATGACGCCCTCGATTTTGAGAGCCTCTGCGTAAACCGCGATCACCGCATCGCTCGATTCCATCTCCTTCTTACAACTGAGGCTCAGATATTTCCCGGTTCGTGAAGCGCGCAGCGTGTATTCCTCGTCCTTGAAGAGCTCTTTCAGCTCCTCGATCTTGCCGCGCGGAGCGATGAACTTGAAAAGGTAGGGACCGGGCCACTTTTCGAAGACAGCCAACTTGGCGCGCAGAGTATCCAGAGCATCACGGTTCATGATTCGGAATCTCTACACAATCGAAGCCCACCGAAAAGCCAGCGCGAGGACGGCGCATAGAAATTGCGGTAGCTCACGCGTAGATGCTCACGAGGACTCGCGCAACAGCCACCGCGCAGGACCATTTGGTTCGCCATGAATTTTCCGTTGTACTCGCCCAGGGCGCCGGCCGCCGGGCGGTAGCCCGGATACGGTCCGTAAGGAGAAGAGGTCCACTCCCACAGATCTCCGAAGAGCTGCTCTAGACCCTTCCCTTCGGCGCCGCGGGCCTGCAGATATCCATCCTCGAGGAAATTTCCCCTCTTCAAGAGATCCCCATCCTCCGCGAGCGCCGCGGCCGCCGCCTTCTCCCATTCGAATTCGGTCGGGAGACGAGCGCCGCTCCAACGGGCAAAGGCATCCGCCTCGAAATAACTGATGTGAGTCACGGGAAGATCGGCGCGGACCTTCATCTGACCGAAGAGGCCGCGACGGCACCATTCTCCCGCCACTTTCTCCCAGTACAGCGGCGCGCGCCAGCCCCTCTCCTGGGCCAGAGCCCAACCGTCGGAGAGCCACAACTGGGGACGCTCGTAGCCGCCATCCTCCATGAACTCCAGATACTCGCCTGCGGTGACCAGACGATTTGCGAGTTCGAATCGCTCCGTCCAAACCCGGTGGCGGGGCTCCTCGTTGTCGAAGCAGAAACCCTCTTCCTGGTGCCCGATCTCCAAGAGACCCTCTTCGAAGCCTCGCCAATGCAAGGCCACGTTCGGGCATGGAGGGCAGGTCTTCAGCTCGCGGTAGGCTCCACCCACCGGGTTGGTGGCCAGGACATGCTGGATGTCCATCAGAAGCAGCTCCTGATGCTGCTGTTCGTGCTGAAGGCCGAGTTCCACCACCGGATGCAGTTTGGAAGGGAGGACGCCATGGGCCAGGACCTCCTGCATTCTCTCCTCGACGTTTCGGCGGTACTTTAAAACCTCGCGCAGCGGCGGCCGCGAGAGGAGACCGCGCTTTCCCCGCGGGTGCTTCTCACCGACCCCCTCGTAGTAGGAGTTGAAGAGGACGCGGAATTCGCGGCGAAAGGGCCGAAAATCCCGCTCGGCGGCCTCCAGGACGAAGGTTTCGAAGAACCAGGTCGTGTGCGCCAAATGCCACTTGGTGGGCGACACCTCGAGCATGGACTGCACCTGACAGTCCTCGGGGCTGAGAGGCTCGATCAGTTGCAGGGTAGTTTGACGAATCCGGGCAAATCGCTCGGCCAGGGTGGCCGAGTTCGCGGTGGTATCGATCAAGGTCTCTCCCCGGGGAAAAGGTCGATTCAGGGCTCGTGTTCGCTGATTTCAGTCTAGGGTTTCGCGTTCACTCTGGCCAGAGCGGCTGGACGATCGCGTCTGAACCCTTATATTTGCGCCGGACCCAGCACAAGGGCACGAGCATTCATTCGGAGCCTCGCTCCAACTCATCGAAGGGGATTCGCAATGCAGGAGAACTGGTTGGACGCCATCCATACCGTCTACGAGAATCTCGCCTCCCACCACGCGAAAGGCCGCGAGGTTCTGGGGCATCCGCTGACTCTGGCCGAAAAAATCCTCTTCGCTCATCTGCGAAACAAGGATGAGGCACCCACCCGCGGCAAGAGCGTGGTCGACCTCGTTCCGGATCGAGTGGCAATGCAGGACGCCACGGCGCAGATGGCGCTCCTCCAATTCATCGCGGCAGGAAAGGCCAGAGTCGCGACTCCCACCACGGTTCACTGCGATCACTTGATTCGCGCGCGAGTGGGAGCCGAGAAGGATCTCGAGGTCGCCAACGACGAAAATGGAGAGGTCTTCCGCTTCCTTAAGAGTGCTTCGAAGAAATATGGGATCGGATTCTGGAAGCCGGGAGCCGGCATCATTCATCAGGTAGTGCTGGAGAACTATGCCGCCCCCGGCCTGCTGATGATCGGCACGGACAGCCATACTCCCAACGCGGGCGGATTGGGCATGGTCGCCGTGGGCGTGGGCGGCGCCGACGCGGTCGACGCCATGGTCGGAATGCCCTGGCAAGTTCTGTGGCCGCGTCTGATCGGAGTGAAGCTCACCGGCAAGCTCAGCGGTTGGACCGCGCCGAAGGACATCATCCTCAAGCTCGCCGGCCTGCTCACGGTGAAGGGCGGCACGGGCAAGATCGTGGAGTACTTCGGCGAGGGCACCAAGAGCATCTCCTGTACGGGCAAGGCCACGATCTGCAACATGGGCGCCGAGCTGGGCGCCACCACCAGCCTCTTCCCCTTCGACGAACGGATGGCGACCTATCTGCGAGCCACTCGTCGGGCCGAGGTGGCGGAGATGGCCGAGAAACACCGCGACGAGTTGGTGGCGGATCCCGAGATCGCGAGAGAGCCCGAGGAGTACTACGACGAGATCGTCGAGATCGACCTCGACCAACTCGAACCACACCTGGTCGGACCGCACACTCCCGATCTCTTGCATCCCCTCTCGCGCATGGGTCAAGATGCGCGCGAGAACGGATATCCCATCGAACTCTCGGCCGCGCTCATTGGTTCGTGCACCAACTCGAGCTACGAGGACATCGACCGCTCGACCCACATCGCCCGGCAAGCCGCCGAGAAGGGCATCAAGGCCAAGACCAAGTTCATGGTCACGCCCGGCAGTGAACAGGTTCGCGCGACCATCGAACGCGACGGACAACTCGCCCAACTGGAGAAGATGGGCGGTGTCGTGCTGGCCAATGCCTGCGGGCCCTGCATCGGACAGTGGCAACGCGACGATGTCTCCGAGGGAGACAAGAACTCCATCCTGACCTCCTACAACCGCAACTTCCGCAAGCGCAACGACGGAAACGCCTCGACCATGGCCTTCATCGGCAGTCCGGAAATCGTCACGGCCATCGCGCTTGCCGGCCGGCTCGACTTCAATCCGATGAAGGATACGCTGAAGGCGGCCGATGGCAGCGAGTTCCGGCTCGAAGCTCCGCAGGGCGACGAACTTCCCCGCAAGGGCTTCGACCAGGGCGACACCAGCTACTTCGTCCCGGTGAGCGAGGACGGCGAGGAGATCAAAGTGGAGATCTCGCCGGATAGCGATCGGCTGCAGTTTCTCACGCCATTTGAAGCCTGGGACGGAGAAGACTTCGAGGATCTCTTGGTCCTGGTGAAGGCCGACGGAAAATGCACCACCGATCACATCTCTCCCGCCGGTCCCTGGTTGAGTTACAGAGGACACCTGGACAAGATCTCCGACAACATGTTCATCGGCGCAGTCAATGCCTTCCGCGACGAAACGGGGCGCGGCAAGAACCAGCTGGACGGCTCCATCGAGGGCTTTTCCAAGATCGCCCGTGCCTACAAGGCGGCCGGCAAGGGATGGATCGCGGTGGGCGACGAGAACTACGGAGAGGGAAGCTCCCGGGAGCACGCGGCAATGGAGCCGCGCTTCCTGGGCGCGCGCGCAGTTCTGGTGCGATCCTTCGCCCGAATCCACGAGACGAATTTGAAAAAGCAGGGCGTTCTGCCGCTCACTTTCGCCAATCCGAAGGACTACGGCAAGGTGCAGGAGGATGACCGCGTGAGCATCCTGGGTTTGAGCGATCTGGCTCCGGGCAGCGAGCTGACGGTCGTGCTGAAACACTCCGACGACAGCCAGGACCGCTTCAAGGCCCAACACACCCTGACCACCGAACAGATCGAGTGGTTCAAGGCCGGGTCGGCGCTGAATCTGATCCGGCGCCAGGAACAGGCGGGATAGAATCGCGGTGAGTACGCAAGCAGCTCTCAGGCTCGGGGTGAGCCGCTGTCTCCTGGGCGAAGCGGTGCGCTACGACGGAGCCACCAAGCAGAGCATCCGAAGCTGGTGGCCGGCCGATACCATCATCGAGTGGATCGGCGTCTGTCCGGAAGTCGAACTCGGCATGGGGGTGCCGCGTGAAGCGGTACAGCTCGAGGGCGAGGCCACGGCGCCTCGCATGCTGGGAGTCAAGAGCCGCGTCGATCATACCTGCGCCATGCACCGCTGGGCGAAGAGCCGTCTGGCCGAATTGGGCGTGGAGGACCTGGACGGGTTCGTGCTCAAGAGCCGCTCACCGAGTTGCGGCTTGCTCGATGCTGATCTCGTCCGCGGCGAGGAAGTCCTGGGTACGGTGGACGGACTCTTCACCGCTTCCTTGCGCGCCGCTTTCCCGTTCTTGCCGTTGACGAGCGAGAGTTACCTGGAGGATCCCGCTGCTCGCGAGCCATTCTTGACGCGCGCGCGTCTCTTCCGATCCTACAAGGAACTCGTAGCCAAGGGTGCGGACCCGGACGAACTGAAGTCCCACCACGAAGCCACGCTCAGAGCCTACCAAAGCTGGCGGACGAAATCCTTCTCCGCACACAAGGCCGCCGTGGAGGCGCCGGCGAAGGCCACGCGCAAGGGCGAGTTCCGCGCAAGGAACTCTCTGACGAGCAGTTTGAAGGATGCGTGCGAGCAAGCCTGCCGGCTTCAGGGCGCGGACAAAGCAAAGGAGCTGACCAAATACGGTCAGCTCCTGCACGATCTCCTCGACCCTTCACGGGCCTGAATCGCCTCGTCGAGTTACTCGCTGCTCGACTTCTCGGCTCCGTAGGTCTCAAAGAGATACCAGCCCTCTTTTTGACCGTACTTTTCCGCCTCGACCGAGATCTTCAAGAGGTTCAGCTGTCCGGATTTCGCGAAGGCCTCCGAACGAATCTTCTTGTTGTAGGCCTTGATCTCCTGGGCGAGACCCGGTTTCGGGTAGAACATCATCGCCTTACCCCAATCGGCGGGGAGGGTGCCCGGGGCGCAGTCCGAACATTGCGGAGCGTAGTAACGGCCTTCCTTCGCGCCACAGCGCACGACCTGGGTCAAAAAGGAGTTGAGACCATGTTCGGTCTCATCGTCCAATTTTCCCCACTTCTCCGGCCGGGCGAGGGCGAATTCCGACTTGATGCCCACTGCGTCGAGCATGGCGATCATCAAGGCTGTTTTCTCCACCGGCGTCCCCTCCTTGCTCGAGAGGACTTTCTTGAGGCTGCGCAATGCGCCCCGATCGTATTGCTCCCCGCTGACATCCTTGATCTTGTCGCGCACGAACTCGCAGATCGCCTTTTCCTTGGCCACCTCATCGCTCAGTCCCGAGGTCACCGCGGACGCGCTGATGTCGACGCCTCCGGCGTCCTCGAGCATCTTTTCCTTACCCGCGGCGAGGAAGCCCGCGATGGTCACCCATCCATTGGTGGGGACCCAGCCCTTATAGAAGTTCGGCTGATCGATGTGGCGCGCCTTGAGGGTGATGGAGAAAACGGGAGTGCCCATGGGATAGGGCCCGGTCCAGGGTAACGAAGGGATCGGGGCGAAGTTCTTCGCGTTGGCGCTCCACTCCTTGGTGCGATCGTTGACGAGGCCGTTCGTCTTCAAAATGAAGTTGTCCGCTTCGATGCCGCGCGACTTGACCACGAAGTCGGAATTTCCATCGTTGAGAATCCTCACGCTGGCATAGATGACAGGATAACGATCGGCTGCGGGAGAAACCCAAGCCATGAGCGGGCCCTTGTGCACTTCCACGATGGACCATCCGGCCACGTCACCCTTCTTCAATTCCCCCCACTGAATCTTGACCTGATCGCGTTGGATCTCGCCGTCACCCTTGGTAACATCGATCTTCTTTTCATCGAAGCGTTGAATCTCGTCCTTGCGCATGATGAACGCCGAGCGCTCGGGGTAGTCGTCACCGGGGCCGAAGTAGGGCTCGGTCAGCTCCATCGCCAACTTGCCCGGGTCCTCCACCTCGAACACCAGATTGGTGCAGACCCGGTAGCCCGTCTCCTCCATCTGAAAGAAATGCTGCTTGTACATGACGACCGCGGTTGCCCCATCCGCACCGGGCACCGTTTTCACGTGAGGGGCCAGAGTTTCGATCAGCTTCTTGAGCCCCGCGTCATCCCTGCGGGCGATGGCCCAGTTGGACTGAGCCTGTGCTGCGGAAGCAAAGAGAAGCACGAGGGCCGTCGCCGTCGTGAGAATCCGGCCGAAAGCGCGCGGAAAAGACATGTCATTCCTCCGATGGAAATTGAGATGGCCTCAGTACGCCGACAAGATGGTGAAAATCCAGGGGAGAGGGCAAGTCCAATCTCTCCCGCGAAAATGCGGGGATTCTGGGCCCTTTGCCCGCCTCGACGGAACGAGACTCAGGTTTTCTTCTCCTTGACCACGGCATTGAGGTCGCGGACGAGCTTGTCGACACCCTCTTGATTCGCGTCGTAATACCCGCGCACCCTTCCCACCTGGTCCACCAAGATGAATCGCTCGCTGTGAGCGATGTTGTAGAGTCCTGTCTTCTGGTCGGACTGTGGTTCCATGACCTGGAAGAAGCCGTCCACCACGACTTTTTGCACTGCAGCCAGATCCCCGGTGAGAAACTTCCAGTGACCGGGAATGGCGCCGTAACCCTTGGCGTAGCTCATCAGCTTCTCCGGCGTATCGTGCCGGGGGTCGACGCTGATCGAGACCAGCCGGATCTCATCGCCCAGAGACTTTGTCCGATCTTGAATGCGGGTCATCCAATCGGTGATCCTGGGACAGACCGTGGTGCAGGAGGTGAAGAAAAACTGCACGACATAGGCCTGACCTTTGAGATCTTGGTCACCGAACTTGGCGCCGGTTTCGTCCACCAATTCGAAGGAAGGCGCGGAGGTGACGACCTCGGGTCCGGATTGCGTGGAGTGCAGGAAGAACCACGCCGCCCCAGCGCTCAGTGAAGCCACGATCAAGAGCAGCACCAGGACGAAACGCAGGGTCCGCATGGTGGAAGGCGCGGAAGGAGAGGATTCAGGGGGGCGTTCTGGTTCCAAGTTTCGAACCTCTATTTCTCGAGAATGGCGCCGAAACGCGCGAAGATGTTTCCCCGCGCAGGTCCCACGGACCGGGGAGCGCCGGAAGGTCCGGTCTCAAGCTTAAATGATTCGGCCATTTTGGCTAGACTCTGGATGCCGTGATGGCCCGCAGGGTTTATCATGGCGCGGTTCTCTTTCCAGGAGAAACTCACGATGAGCTTCGATCAGCTGCCAGCGTTCAACGCGTTCTTCAACGGTAGTGCGGCCGTCCTGCTCCTCTGCGCCTATGCGGCAATCCGCCGCAGGAAGGAAAAACTGCACCGCCGCTTCATACTGAGCGCCGTGGCTTCGTCTATTCTCTTTTTGATCGGCTATCTGAGCTATCATTCGGTTCATGGGACCACGCGCTTTACCCACGGCGGCGCGGCCCGGGTGCTGTATTTCTCCATCCTGATCAGCCACACGATTCTGGCGGCCACGGTGATCCCTCTGGTCATCGTCACCTTGAGACACGGTCTCAAGTACCACCGGGCCCGGCATCGCAAGTGGGCGCATGTCACTTTCCCCATCTGGCTCTACGTGTCGATCACCGGAGTCCTTATTTACTTCATGCTCTATCATTGGTTCCCTCCCCATGCCGTCTGAGGCTCGAGGCAAGAACGGTCTCTTCCGAGCGTGCTTGATGCTCTCGCTCATGGTGTACGCTCTCATCATGGTGGGAGGGCTCTTGCACATCATGGGGGCCGCCATGAGCTGTCCCGATTGGCCCCTCTGCTACGGAGAGCTTCTCTCCACTCGCCCGGGCACGATTCTCGCGCAGACCCACCGCTATCTGGCGGCCGCACTCGCCCTCTTCACCCTGGGAATCGCCATCACGATCGCGCGCCGGCGGCCCGCGGACCAGGGGCTCCTGGAGCTCAGTCGCTCGGCCGTGGTGCTCGTCCTCTTGCAGGCCGCGCTGGGCGGGGTGGCCGTGATCTTGATGCTCCCCACCCTGATCTCGGTGGCGCACCTGGCCCTGGGTCTCGGGCTCTTCGCGCTGTGCCTCGCCATGACCTTCCGGACCCGGCCCGATTGGATCTCACCGCCATTCACCGAGGTGGATGCGAGGATTACCTC
This sequence comes from Candidatus Krumholzibacteriota bacterium, assembly GCA_963806035.1. Lineage (GTDB taxonomy): Bacteria > Krumholzibacteriota > Krumholzibacteriia > JAJRXK01 > JAJRXK01 > JAOZPE01. The sequence goes on from CAWDWO010000008.1 coordinate 41,857, forward strand.
GTTGCATTCCTGGGTCGATTTGGCGATCTCGGCGACCTTCGTGGAGATGCTCCTGGGCGCTTTCCTGCTCCAGACCGGGGCCGGGGCCGCGCTCGGACTCGGTAAGAGCGCCGCCTTGCTGGGAGTGGATCCCGCCACCTCTGCCCACGTCTTTTGGCCTGACGACGCGCCGGGACGCTGGAACATGATTCACCGGCTCTCCGCCCTGGTCACCGCGACCCTGGTGCTGACCAGCGCGTGGAAAGGCATTCGCTTCGCGCGGAGCGGCGCGGATCGCGGGGGAGAGAGCCCCTCGCTCGAGCAGGGACACGACCGGGCCGGGCTGGTTTTGTCGCTCTCGGCCATCGCGCTGGTCCTGGCGCAGATCTTTTTGGGGGTTTTCGGCCTGATCCACAACCTGGCTCCCCTCTGGGTTTCCCTGCATCTCGCGGTCGCGACCGCGCTCTTCGGGGTTCTCTTGGCCAATCGACTTCATCTGGGCGCGAGCGTGCTGCCCGAGCTGGACGGTCTGGATGCCGCCCTACGATCGCCCCGTGTCGAGGGCGCATCCGGGGGTCTCCTCGGCCAGAGTCTGCTCGACGCCTTCGTCCTGACCAAGCCGCGGCTGGCCTTCCTGGTGATCTTCACCACGAGTGCGGGAATGAAGTTGGCCCCGGGCGGGCTGCCGCTCAGCGAGGCCCTGCTGACCATCCTGTTCGTGACCCTGGTCGTCGCGTCGGGAACCACCCTGAACATGTACCAGGAGCAGGAACCCGACGCGAAGATGGAACGAACCAAGGAGCGGCCGCTGCCGGCGGGACGTCTGCATCCGCGCGTGGCCCTGATCCAGGGCTGGGTGCTGGCTTTGAGTGGTCTGGTGGGGCTCGCCCTGGTCTCCAACCTTCTCACCACCGGTCTGGCCGCGCTGTCGCTCTTCGTCTATCTGGGCCTGTACACGCCGATGAAAGCGCGCAGCGTGAGCGCGGTCTATTTGGGAGCGATCCCCGGCGCCCTCCCCATCGCGATGGGCTGGACCGCGGTGACCGGCAGTTTTGACGGAGGCGCGATCGCACTCTTCGCGCTGCTCTTCATCTGGCAGATCCCTCACTTCATCGCGATCTCGCTCTATCGCAAGGAGGAGTACGCGGCGGCCGGCTTCAAGATCTTTCCCCTGGTCTACGGTGAGCGCGTAAGCCTGCGGCACATTTTCGCCACCAGCGTGGGACTGGCCCTCAGCACTTTGATCCTGAGCCGCTTCTTCGCACTTCGGCTGGGCCTGAGTGGCGAAGGCAAGGGGGGAATCTTCTACTTGGCGGTCGCATTGGTCCTGGGCAGTTTGATCGTGAGATCGTCCGTGCGTGGATTTTCGCCGCTCCGCAACGAGAACTGGGCCAGGCGCTTCTTTTTCATTACACTGGTCTACCTGCCGGTTGCCCTCGGTGTCCTGCTGCTCGACTCGTGATACAAGCCGGGCTGGACCCGAGGCGGATGAAGGTGGCATGATGGGCCATGCCGGACTCTCCCCCGATCTACGATGAGGCCAACCCCATGACCGAACACGAAATGGAAATATTCCACGGCAGCCTGGAGCGCTGCCTTGGAGGGGACGGATTCGTCGAGAGGTTCTACGAACTACTGTGCGACCGCTCCCCGGAGATCGCCGCGAAGTTCAAGGACACGGATTTCAAGATTCAAAAGCGCAAGCTCACCTCCTCCCTGTACATGACGATGCTCCTGGACGACGAAACCCCCGAGGGCGACGTCCACTTCGAACGAATTGCCCAGCTGCACAGCCGCAATGCCCTCGACATCCGTCCCGAGTACTACGGCATCTGGATCGAATGTCTCATCGAGACCGCGCGCGAATTTGACCGGTACTTCGATGAGGAAACGGAGAAGGCCTGGCGGCACTTGATGGCGCCGGCGATGGAGTTCATGAAGACGCGCTACCGGCGCAGCGCCGGCCCGACGGACGAGGATCTCGGGGTGGACTCGTGAGTTCCCGCCGCGCGATCGCGAGCAGAGCCTTCCTTTTCGGCCGGGAGTAACGCTGGATCCATGTCCCTGCGAGCACCAAACGCGGCCGGCGGTTTTCCCGCGATCGCCTACGTTCTCGCCAAGGCGAGGCAGGCCGGAGGGTTGCTGCCCTTCCTGAAGCGCTTGCGCGGAAAGAACACCTGCAAAACCTGCGCGCTGGGAATGGGTGGACTTTCGGGGGGGATGGTCGACGAGTCGGGCCACTTCCCCGCGATCTGCAAGAAGTCCGTCCAGGCCGTGGCGGCGGATCTGGCCGGCGCCATTCCGGAGAGTTTCTTCAAACGGAACTCGCTGCGCGCTCTTTCCGCTTTGAGTTCGGCGGAACTCGAGAGCCTCGGCCGTCTCTCCTTTCCCATCGTGGCACGCGCCGGCGATACCCACTACCAACGCATCTCGTGGGAGGAGGCGCTGGATCTCGCGGCACGCGCGTTCCGGCGCGCCCCAGCCCAGAGAACCTTCTTCTATGCCAGCGGGCGCTCCTCCAACGAAGCGGCCTTCCTCCTGCAGCTTTTGGCACGGAGTTTTGGGACGAACAACGTCAACAACTGTTCGTACTATTGCCATCAGGCCAGTGGCGTCGCCCTCAGCAAAGTGTACGGCTCGGGAACCGCCAGCGTGGTGCTCGGGGACCTCGCGCGAACCGATCTCGCCGTGGTCATCGGAGCGAATCCGGCCTCCAATCACCCGCGTCTGATCACGCAGCTCATGAAACTGCGGCGGCGCGGGGGTCAGGTCATCGTCATCAATCCCTTGCGGGAGTTGGGACTGACGAGATTCCGCGTGCCCAGTGATCCACGCAGTCTCCTCTTCGGTTCAGAAATCGCGAGTCTGTACCTGCAGCCCCATGTGGGAAGTGACATCGCCCTGCTCAAGGCCTTGCTCAAGGGCGTGATCGAGGAGGGCGGTCTCGACAGGACCTACATCGAACACTACACGAGTGGATTCGAAGATCTGCGAAGAGAGCTCGAGGAATGCTCTTGGGGCGAACTCCACGAAGCTTGCGGCGTCGATCCTTACCAAATCGAACGCGCGGTGAGGATGATCTGCGCCGCCCGCAGCGGAATTCTGCTCTGGGCGATGGGACTCACGCACCACGCCTTCGGTGTGGACAACATCTTGGCCGTGGCCAATTTGGCCCTGGCGCGCGGCTGGCTGGGACGACCGGGCTGCGGGCTTTTGCCCATCCGCGGCCACTCCAACGTGCAGGGAGTGGGGTCGGTCGGAGTCAAGCCGGCTCTGAAACGGGCCTTCGCCGAAAAGCTGGAAGAGCTCTACGGAGTGCCCGCCACGCTGCCGGCCGGCCTGGATACCTACGCCTGCATGGAAGCCGCCCAGCGCGGCGAGATCGACGCGGCGCTGCTTTTGGGTGGGAATCTTTACGGCGCCAATCCGGATGCGAACTGGGCCGCCGGTGCGCTGAACAAGATCCCCTTCCTCCTGCAGGTCTCCACCAAACTGAACACGGGACATCTGGCGGGGCGCGGACGCGAGACTTTGGTGTTGCCGGCATTGACCCGCGACGAGGAACTGCAGCCGACGAGTCAGGAGAGCATGTTCAACTTCGTGCGCCTCAGCATGGGCGGAGAAGCTTCACCCGCCGACGGAATGCACGCCGATGCTCAGAGAGAGCGGCCGCTGGAGAACGGACGCGGAGCGCGCGGAGAAGTCCAGATCCTGGCCTCCTTGGCCCAGAGGATTCTCCCCGAAGGACGCTTCGACTGGAGCGAAGTGCGAAACCATCAGTCGCTGCGCGAGAGCATCGCGAGAGTAGTTCCCGGCTACGAGGCGATCGCCAAGCTGGGCGCCGGAGGGAAGGAGTTCCAAATCGCGGGAAGGACCTTTCATCGGCCCAGCTTCTCCACGGCGGACCAGAGAGCGCACTTCCACCCCACTCCCCTGCCCCACTGGCGCCCCAAACCGGGCCGTTTCCGCCTCATGACCCTGCGCAGCGAGGGACAATTCAATTCGGTGGTCTACGAGGAAGAGGACCTCTACCGCAATTCCGCTCCGCGAAATGCCGCCCTGATGGCGCTGGAGGATCTCCGTCGTCTCGCGCTGCAACAGGGTCAGCGGATCCGCGTGGAATCCGCCGCGGGCGGAATGGATGCCGTGGCCTGGGAAGCGAATCTGCCGGCCGGCAACATCGCCATGTACTACCCGGAAGCCAACGTGCTCGTTCCCCGCAAGCTCGACCCCCGCTCGCACACTCCTGCCTTCAAATCAGTGGAAGTGTGGCTCAGGACCTGAGTCCGCCCCATCAGCCCTTTCGTTTGGCCTGATCCGCGACGGCCTTGGCCGCCGCAGCGATCTCGTCTTGATCTCCCAGATAGTAGTGCTTCAGGGGTTTCAGGTTCTCGTCGAGTTCGTAGACGAGGGGAACCCCGGTGGGAATGTTGAGGGAGACGATCTCCTCGTCGGAAACCCCGTCCAGATATTTCACCAGCGCGCGCAGACTGTTTCCGTGCGCGACGAGAAGGAGCCGTTGCCCGCTCTTTACCAGCGGGGCGATCTCCTTTTGCCAGAGCGGCAAAAAGCGCTTCACGGTGAGCTCCAGGCTCTCGGTGCAGCGGAATCTCCTCGGGAGCGAGGGAGGCGTAGCGGCGATCGTGTCCCGGCCAGCGCGGATCGTTCTTTTCGAGCGCGGGCGGCGGCGTGGCGTAGCTTCGCCGCCAGAGCATCACCTGTTCGTCCCCGTGTTTCTCGGCCGTCTCCGCCTTGTTCAAGCCCTGGAGAGCCCCGTAATGGCGTTCGTTGAGGCGCCAGTGCCGGATCACCGGCAACCACATCCGGTCCATCTCCTCCATCACCAGCCACATGGTCTTGATCGCGCGCATGAGAACCGAGGTGTAGATCAGATCGAAGTCGTAGGCTTCTTCCTTCAAGATCCGGCCGGATTGGATGGCCTCCTTGATCCCCTGTTCGGTGAGATCCACGTCGGTCCAGCCCGTGAAACGGTTCTCCAGATTCCAGGTGGATTGACCATGACGCAAAAGAACCAGCTTGTGCATATCCATTTCCTTCGCGAAAGAATCGGCGTGATCGACGGCTTGTCGCCTCATTCTAACACCACAGCCACCGGGATGCACAGGCTCCGGCGCCTTCAGTTGGGCTTGTGAGCCGGCCTTTCGCTGAGTAGGCTTGAGCCGGAAAGGGCGGACGCTGGGGCCCTTCCCGCGATTCAGCCTCAGAGCACCCGGGAGTGAACATGGCCATCGTTTTGACGGGCAAGAATCTGAAGATCGAAGACCTCGTGCGCGTGGCGCGGCATGGCGAAGCAGTCGAGCTCCATCCCGAAGCCCGGCAGCGGATCGCGGCCTGCCGCCAATTGCTCGAACGAAAGATCGAAGAGGGCGAGATCATGTACGGGGTCAACACCGGCATCGGAGAGCTTGCCAGTGTCGCGCTCGAACCCGAGCAGGTGCAGAAGTTTCAGCGCTACCTCATCTACAACCACTCGGCGGGAATCGGCGAGCCGGCGCCCCTGGATCACGTGCGCGCCGCCATGTTGGCGCGCGTCAACGTCCACGCTCATGGAAATTCCGGGTGTCGTCCCATCATCAGCCAGACCTACGTGGACATGCTCAACCGCGGAGTTACCCCGGTCGTCTGCGAGAAGGGCAGTGTGGGCGCGTGCGGAGATCTCGCACCAATGAGTCAGATCGCGCTCTCGTTGATGGGAGAAGGCGAGTCCTTCTACCAAGGCCGGCGCATGCCCACCCGCGAGGCCATGGCCGAGGCCGGAATCGAAATCCCCGGCCTTCAGGCGCGGGACGGTCTGGCCGCGATCAACGGCTCGAATCTGCTCACCGCGATCTCCGCACTGATAACGTACGAGGCCGAAATCTGGTTGAAACACGCGGAAATCGCGGCAGCCATGAGCCTCGACGCGCTCGGAGCGAATCTCAAACCCTACGATCGCCGCCTGCACGAGCTGCGCGGTTTTCACGGAGCGATCGTCGCGGCCGAAAACTTGAAGCTCGTCCTGGCGGGTGGGGATTTGGCCGACGGTGGAAAGCTGAAAGTGAAGGTTCAGGATTCCTACAGCATGCGCAGCACCCCTGCAGGTCATCGGAGCCGCGCGCGACCAGCTTCGCTGGACGAAGGAACAGATCGAAGTGGAGCTGAACGGAGTCGGTGACAACCCCATTTTCTTGCCCGAGGAAGACACCGTTCTCACCGGCGCCAACTTCCAGGGGACTCCCGTTTCCTTGCCGATGGAGGGCCTGGGAGCCGCAATCACCATGATCTGCGTGCTCAGCGAACGCAGGCTCAACCGGCTCCTCAACCCCAAGCTGTCGGACGGGCTGCCCGCATTCTTGACCAAGGGCGCGGGAATGTTCAGCGGTCTCATGCTGAGTCAGTACACCGCGGATGCGCTGATCGTCGAGCAACGCATCCTCTCCACTCCGGCTTGCACGCAGAGCATCCCGGCCGCGGCCGATCAAGAGGATTTCGTGAGCATGGGTATGAATACGGCGCTCAAGAGCCGGCAGATCATGGACAACGCCTACGGAGTGCTGGGCATCGAGTTGCTGGCTGCCGCCCAAGCTCTCGACTTCCGCGAGTGGAAGCCGGGACGGGGCTGTGAGGCAGCCCGCAGCGCCATCCGGAAACACGTGGAGCACCTGGAGGAGGATCGACCTCTCTTCAACGACCACAATGCCATGAGCAAGTTGGTAAGAAGCGGAGAAATTCTCGCCGCGGTCGAAAAGAGTGTCGGTCCCCTCGCGAGTTCCTGAAGGCCGAAGGCCTGAAGGCCTGAAGGCAAGCTACGGAAACCTCAGGCGCGAATGCACTCGCGCGAGAAGCAATCGAAGGCTCAGTAACTCGTTTCGCCCTGGCCGACTTTCCCGGCGAACTTGCGGTACATCCAGCTCGAGTAAGCCATCGCGATGAGCATTCCGGGGATCCACCAGTAGAGTCCCAGCCGCAAGCCCGAGAGCGGAGCCGCCGCGTTGTGGATGTTCAAGCTCATTCCGGTTTCGTCCAGGGCCGGCAGCACCAGGGGATAGACGCCCGCCACCACCGCGCCCAACATTCCCGCCAGATAGGCGCATGAAGCGTAGAAGGTGCTCCGTTCTCCCCCTCGGCGCGGAAACCAGAAGAGCCCGCACAGTCCGGCGAGCGCGAGGAGAGGAAAGACGTAGCGCCAGGGCTGCGCGTTGAGATGCTGCAGAATGACCGGTTGAATTCTGAAGGTGACGACGGTGAGAACGAGGGTGAGAAGCAGTTGTACCGGTACAAGGGTTCCGATCGTGCGCTGCGAACGATGCTGCACGGGACCGCTCGTCTTCAGGTTCAACCAGCTGGCTCCCTGCAGAGTCAGAGCAACCACCGCGGTCAGTCCCACCAAGACGGTATAGAAGTCCAGAACCCCCACGCTGTGTCGACCCCCCAACCACATCGGCGCGAAGAACCGGCCGCTTTCGTCCAACGGAACGCCGCGAACGACGTTGCCCAGTGCGACTCCGAAAAACAGAGCCAACAGGAAGGAACTCAGCACGAAGATCGAATCCCATAGCGAACGCCAGATTGGCGCCTCGAGATGCGAGCGAAGTTCGATGGAGATCCCACGGCCCATCAAGAGCCACAACACCATGTTCAGCGGCAAATAAAACCCGCTGAACGCGCTGGCGTAGAGCAGAGGAAAGGCGAAGTAGAGAGTTCCTCCCGCGGCCAATAGCCACACTTCATTGCCGTCCCACACCGGCCCGATGGTGGCCAGGGCCATGCGGCGTTCCTCGTCGCTTCGCGCCACGAAGCGATGCAAAATCCCCACGCCCAAATCGAACCCGTCCAGGAGCACGTACATCACGATCATGAAGGCCACGAAACAAAACCAGATCGTCTGCAAGGGAATCCTCCCGGTCAGTGTGAAGCTTCGCCGCTGGGACCGCGCTGGATTTCGCGCCACATCAACAGGATGAAGAGGAGCGAGAGCAGAGTGTACATGCCCATGAATCCCATGAGAGTGAAGATGCCGTTACCCGCCGAGACGGTGTCGCTGTAACCGTCTTGGGTGCGCAAAAGGCCGTACACGAGCCAGGGCTGCCTTCCGAGTTCCGCGGTGAGCCATCCCGCGGTGTTCGTGATGTAGGGAAAGGGAAACAGAATCACGAGAACCCACAAAAAGAAGCGGCTCTGAAAGAGCTTTCCCCGCGCGAGCCAGATCATGCTCAGACCCAAGAGCAGAATGAAGATGGTACCCAGGCCCACCATGATGTGGTACGCGAAGTAGAGAAGCGGAATGTTGTCGGGCCAGTCGCGCTCGGGAAAAGTAGTGAGCCCCGGCACTTCAGAGCGCAAACGGCTGGTGGTGAGAAAACTCAGCGCCCAAGGAATCTTGATCGGGTTGTCCAGACTGCGCCGTTCCACGTCGGGTTGACCGATCAGCACCAGCGGCGCTCCCGCCTCGCTCTCGAAGAGCCCCTCCATCGCGGCCAGAGCGACCGGTTGGTGCTTCGCCACCATCCTCGCGTGAAAATCACCAGTGGGAAAAGCCAGGGCGATGGCCGCGATCAGTCCGGCCGGCACGCCCACGCGCAAGAAGCGCCGGGCCACTTGCACTTCACGGTCTTGCAGGAGGTAGAAGGCACCGGTCGCGCTCACGAAGATGGCGGCGGTGACCGTGGTGCCCATCATCGTATGCAGGTACTGCCAGAGTCCCCAGGGATTCAAGAGGAACTGACTCAAACTCGTCAGAGCCACTCCCCCATTCGCCATGAGCTCGAAGCCGCGTGGATACTGCATCCAGGCATCGGTGATCACGATGAAGTAACCGGACAACCACGAACCGACGAAAACCAAGAGCGAGGCGATCCAGTGGATGCGCGGACCGAAACGCTTTTCACCGAAGAGGAGAATTCCCAAGAAACTCGATTCGAGGAAGAACGCAAAGACGCCTTCCATGGCCAAGCTCTGCCCGATCACACCCCCGGCGAATATGGAGAAACGGGACCAGTTGGTGCCGAACTGGAACTCCAGGGGAATGCCCGTGACGACCCCCATCGCAAAATTGATCGCGAAGAGTCGAATCCAGAAACGCGCGGCTTGGTTCCACTCTTCCTTTTGCGTTTTGATGGCCAGGCTCTTCATCAAGAAGATGAGCAGCGCCAGGCCCATGGTGAGTTGCGGAAAGAGGTAGTGGTAGGTGACGGTGAACGCGAAGTGGAAACGGTGAACGGCGAGCGCAGTGTCCATCTTTTCGTCCGTACCTTCCTGAGAAGAGACCGGGACTTGGAATCCGGCGCCCGTTCGTGACACGAGCGAAGCTCGGTTCGTCCATCCGTCCCAAGAACGTCACTGGCGAATGTGATACAAGGATCTGAGGGAGACAAGAACTTCCCTGCGGGACTCGTCGAAAGTGAGAGGAGAAAATCTTCGTCGGCTTGCGGCTTCTGTGAATCGCGCTTATCTCTGGGCCAAACCGCCGCCAATCGAAGAGTCTCACAGGAGGAAGCATCGATGTCCCTGGTCGGCAAGCAAGCCCCGGATTTCACTCTCGAGGGCTATTTCAACAAGAACTTCGAGACCTTCAAGCTCAGCGATTATCGCGGCAAGTGGGTCTACCTGCTCTACTACCCCCTCGATTTCACTTTCGTGTGCCCCACCGAAGTACTCGAGTTCAGCAAGATGGCGGCGGAGTTCCGCAAGCTGAACTGTGCACTGTTCGGCATCTCCATCGACAGCAAGTTCGTCCACAAGGCCTGGGTGGACGGAAAGACCGAGGACGGCGCCCTGGGCGGGAGCCTCGACTATCCTCTGCTGGCGGACGTCAAGAAGACGACGGCGGCCAACTACGGAGTCCTTCTGGAAGAATCGGGAGTTGCCCTGCGGGGACTCTTCCTCATCAGCCCCGATGGCACCGTCATGCAGGAGACGATCAACAACCTATCGGTAGGCCGGAACGCCAAGGAGGCTATCCGTCTGCTGAAGGCCTTCCAGTACGTCACCAGCCACGAGGGCGAGGTGTGCCCCGCGAGCTGGGATGAAGGCTCGGATACGATGAAGGCCAGCTCGGAAGGTATGGCGGAGTACCTCAGCAGCCACTGAGAACCATCGCCCAACGAGAGTTGATCTCAGGCTGAGAAAAGCGCGAGGGCGGAGCCGGATGGCTCCGCCCTCTTTGTGTCGCCATGGGCTTCTGAGCGATTCAGGATTCGCCCCGCGACGAGTCCGAAGAAGTGGCTCCTCAGTGAAGCTCGAGTTCGGCCAGGCGCTGCAAGCTGCGCACGCTTTCGGTGGGTACCACGACGCGCGGAATGTCACCGCGCTGACCCACCATGCTCACGCGTTTGAGGTACTCGTCGCGGCTCAAGCTGCTCTCTCCCTCGACGTGAGCCTCCACGTCCAGAAGAACCACCTGCTGGGGAGTGACGGTGTCACAGCGACCGACGAAAAGTTCCGGTCCATCGGTCACGACCACCACGGTGATTCCGTGCAACTCGCCCTTGTCGTGATGAAAAGTGCCCATGTGTTCCCTCTCGAGCCCTTCGTGCTCAGGCCGTCACGCAGTGCTTCTGGAAGGCCTCGGTGAGCTCCTGTGCGATCTCCTGCGCGCTGCGGCTCTCGATGCGATGCCGGGGCAAGAAGTGCACGATCTCACCGTTCTTGAACATCACCATGCTGGGGCTGCTCGGCGGAAACTCGGCGAAGTGAGACCTGGCCTGCGCCGTGGCCTCGACATCCTGTCCCGCGAAGACCGTGGCCACCCTGGCAGGACGCGCCGAGTGCTTGAGCGCCAGCTCCACCGCGGGCCGAGCCTGGCCAGCGGCACAGCCACAGACGCTGTTGATGATGAGAAGTCCGGGGCTATCGTTCTGGGCCATCCACTCGTCCACCGCGGCGGCGGTGGTGAGTTCCTGAACCCCGAGACGAGTGAGCTCCTCACGCATGGGAGCTACCAGCTGCGGATCGTACGGCATGCAAATCACTCCTTGTGGACAACCGCGGACGGGGGTGCGGTATTGAAAACCGATTTCAATCCCCCACTAGCTAGACCAAAAGAGCTGCTGCGGCAAGGCAAAGAGCGCTTTGGACTTGCCAAATCGGGCGCTCGTGATCTTCCTTAGCGCTCGGGGAAGCGGGAACGGACCCGGCCCCGGCGCGTTTCAGGCTTAGGAGATTTCAGAGTCGTATCCCAGGGGAAGTGAGCCATGATGGACCAATCGCGTTCCTTCGATCTTCAAGAGCGCCAACGCATCCTCAGCCGCAGCTCGGTGGAGGCGCGGACCTCCTTCCTCAGCCAGGTCTACGCCTGGATGTGCACCGGCCTGGTCGTGACCGCCCTCACCGCCTATGGCCTGCTCCAGAACCGCGAGCTGATGGCCCAGCTGGTGGGCGGTCAGGGACGCTTTCTGCTTTTGATCGGGTTGCAACTCGGAGCGGTGATCGTGCTGGCCGCGGCCTTCCAGAGGCTCTCCTTCGCGGCGGCGGCAGGGCTCTTCCTGCTGTACTCGGCCCTGACGGGGGTGACCTTCTCCACTCTCTTCCTCGTCTACACCGGAGCCAGTATCGCCTCGGTGTTCTTCATCACCGCCGGTACCTTCGGCGCGGTCAGCTTCTATGGAATGACGACCAAGCGCGATCTATCGGGCTGGGGCTCTTACCTCTTCATGGGTCTCATCGGCATCATCGTCGCCTCGCTGGTCAACCTCTTCCTCCACAGCGATGGTCTGACGATGGCGGTGTCCTATCTGGCTGTCTTGATCTTCACCGGTCTGACCGCCTACGACACCCAGCGCCTGATGCTCGTGCACGAATCCGGAAGGGCCCACGGGCGCGCGGGATCGAAGTTGGCGGTCTACGGCGCGCTGCAGCTCTACCTCGATTTCATCAACCTCTTCCTGGCGCTGCTGCGCATCATGGGCCGGAGGCGCTGAGAGAGCGGCGCGAAGGCGAGTTTCTCTCAGGGATTCCGCGTGTTCTCCTCCAGGCGGTGAATCTTGCCCTGCGCGGCGTATTCCAAAACGTAGAGACTGCCGTCCGCCCCCAGACCGAAGGAGGAGATGCGGAAGGGTGCGTCCAGCAGCTTCTTTAGTTTCTGAGCGTCGTGGTCGATGGCCCAGATGCGGCCGGAGGAAAAGTCGCCGAATACGTAACGGCCCTCTAGCGAACTCAGATTGGCTCCCCGCACCAGGTAGCCGCCAGTGATCGAGGCATTGCCCTCGGTGTGCGGATACTCGTACAGGGGATCCAGGAAGGGGCCGGCCGAGGAGCACTGCGGCGAAGGGCCGTCGGGAGGTCCCAGGTAGTCATGGGCTCCCTCGCGGCAGTCCCAACCGTAGTTGCCGCCCTTGACGATGCGATCGACTTCTTCCCACGTGCCCTGCCCCACTTCTCCCGCCCAGAGTTCTCCGCTTGGGGCGTCGTAGGAAATGCGCCAGGGATTGCGCAGTCCATAGGCGAAGATCTCCTCCTTGAAGCCCTCACTGTTCCCCACGAAGGGGTTGTCGGCTGGAATCGCGTAGTAGGGTGGAGTGTTTTCGTTGGCTCCCACGTCGATGCGCAGGATCGAACCGAGGTAATTTGTACGGTCCTGGGCGGAGTCCACCGGATTTCCCCCGCCACCTCCATCGCCCAGACTCAGGTAGAGTTCGTTCCCCACTCCGAAGCACATCCCACCCCCGTTGTGGTTGGAGAAAGGTTCGTCGAACTGCCTGAGAATGACCTCACTGGAGGCTTGCGCGCTGAGCCCGTCGCTGTCCGCCGTGAAGCGCGCGAGGCGGCTGTGATAGCCCGACGCATCCGAGGTGGTGTAGTACACGTAGAACCAGCGGGAACTCTCGTAGTCGGGACGAAAGGCCAGGCCCAGAAGTCCCAACTCGCTGGACGCACTGGCGACGCTGTCGGCAATGTCCAGGAAGAGCGTCGCGCGCGAGGAGTCCGCGGGATCGAGCATGAGGATTTTTCCCTGCTTCTCCACCACGAACAGCCGTTGCCCCAGACCCGGGGCCGCGCACAGCCCCACCGGGTTTTCCAGGCTGACCTGGGGATAGACGCTCGTGAGCTTGTAGTCGTAGAGCTTGGGTGTCGGCGAAACGGAATCCGAACAGCCGGCGAGGGAAGCCAGGAGCACCAGGATTGCGCAAGCGGTGGAGGGAAGGGCGCGACGCAGGAAGCGGCAGGCCCTGCGCGGGCTAAAGGACACGCGAATCGACACGAAGGCGCCTTTCGGCCGGGGAGAATCCAAGCACAGTCTAGGCGAAACTCCGCGGAACTGCGCCCGCCCCCGTGCCGCATGCGGTCAAGCTCAGAACTTCTGACGACCTCCGTCGTGGATTTCCACGGGATCGGCGCGCAGCACCGGCTGCCCCGGTGAGTGGAAGAGAGCGCGCAAGAAACGCAGCTCCTTCTCGCTCAGGCCCATCCACGGGCCCAGGGGGCGCAGCGGTCCTCCGGAGAGCGAATCGAGCGCCAGCTCCCCCCCCAGCGAGGGCAAGAGATTCGGCCGCAGAGCCGCCAGGTTGAACGCTCCCAGGCTGGGACCCTCCGCCAAGCTCACTTCTCTCTCAGGGGGAATACCCGCCAGATCCTTGGCCACCTGAATCGCTTTCCAGAGCCCTCCGATCTCATCCACGAGACCCTCGCTCAGCCCGCGCCGCCCGCTCCAGATGCGCCCCTGCCCCACCGAATCGACGTGCGCCTCGCTCAGGCCCCTTCCCTTGGCCACCTGGCTGACGAAATCGCCGTACATCGCGCGGATGGTCTGTTCCACCCGCTCCTGCTCCTTGTGATCGAGAGGGCGGTACGGCACCGTCACGCCGAGGAAGGGGAGCTGGATACCGCCGCCCATGTCGGCGTGCGCGCCCCGCTGAACCTGGCTGTAGTCGAAGCCGATCTTCTCGGAGAAACCCTTGTCGTAGATCCAACCCCCGATCACTCCGATGCTGCCGGTGAGGGTGAGTGGCGAGGCGAGCAGCGAATCGCAGTACATGCTGATCCAGTACCCGCCGGAAGCGGCGACGTTGCCCTGGCTCACGACGACCGGCTTCTCCTTCATGGTCTTCAGCATTGCCCGCGCGACCATGTCACTGGGCAGAGGGTCCCCCCCCGGGGAATCGACGCGCAGGATCAGCGCCTTGACCGTCGGATCTCTGCGCGCCTGTTCGATCTGTTTGCTCAGTCGGCGTCCCTCGATCCCCTCATCCATCGCGCACTCGCCGATGGCATAGAGCACCGCGATCCTGTCTGGTTCGCCCCACTCGGCCCTTCGCCAGCGGGGGTCCCCCGTGACACTCAAAAGGGAGTGTTTCCTCGCGGGCTGAGTCGCCGGAGTCGTATCGCTCTCCGTCCCCTTCTCGGCCCCCTTGCGGGCCTCCTCGTAGCTCCCCACCTCGTCGACCAGGTGCAACTGCAGTGCTTCGGGCGCCCGCAAAAAACCGCGGGTGTCGACGATCTCGTCGAACTGAGAGCTGCTGAGTCCGCGAGCGGAGCAGATCAAAGAGCGCGCCTCTTCGTAGTAATCGTCCAGCAGCGCCTGGCGCTGCTCTCGATCCGCCTCGCTCTGGGAGCTGCGGGAGAGCACTTCGAAGGCCGACTTGTACTTGAAGTAGCGCCACGCCTCGACCCCCAGTCCCAGCTTGGTGAGGGCGTCATGGTAATAGGTTTTTCCCCAACTCAATCCGCGCAGGTCCAGGTCGCCTTGGGGATCGAGCCAGATCTCGTCCGCGCAACTCGCCAGCATTGTGCCCATGAGCGTCAGGCGATCGGCATAGACCACGACGGTCTTGCCGCGCGCCCGAAACTCCTCGAGCTGCTCCCTCAGCTCCCAGAGCATCTCGCTGCTGATCTGCATTCCGGAGAGATTGAGCACGAGACGATCGACGCGCGGCTCATCGGCCCAGTCGGCGATGCGCGTGAGAGTGGACAGGAGGGTGTTGCGATCATCGAAGTAGCGGTAGCGGCGATAGGGCATGGCGCCCTTCAACGAGAGTTCCACCGTGGAACCGCTCTTTAGAGCCGCGTGCGACAGGCACAGTGGCGCATCCACTTGCGCGCCGAGCTGGATCGAGTAGACCTTCTGCAGCACTCGATTCTCGTCCATCTCCACGATCGAACTGGCCCTGGATCCCCCATCGAAGCTCAGGGCGAGTCCGAAGCCAAAGACGCCGCCGTCGCGGTAGCGAAGGCTGGCGCGCAGGCCGGGCACGATCTGGCTTTCGATTCCCAGACCGCCCCGCCACTCGGCCCTCTCGGTGTCGTCGGGGCGGGCGCTCAGTTCGCCGAAGAATGTCCAGGCCGGTCCGAAGGGTCGCAATCCCAGATCGGTCTGAGCCGCGAGTTTACCCGTTTGCAAATCCCAGTCGCCGTTGAGCCCGAAGGAGGCGAAACGGCGTCGCTCGATGAGACCCGCGCTCATCCGGCGATGGCGCGGCATCAGATCCCGATCCCCACCAGCCCAAGAATACGCCAGCCCGAGCGCATGGGAGCGGTTGCCTCCGCTCAGCGCGAGGGAATATTCGTTCACGGTGGGGCGATCCACCTCAAGGTCCTGCAGGAATGGCGAAGCACTGGAGCGCCCCTCAAAATCGAAGCGCCGGTAGGAGAAACTCAACGCGGGCAAGGAGACGATGGCGGCCAGATCGTGCGATTCCAAGAAGAGTGGACGGTCGAGGGGGTGCACGCGGAGCTGATCGTTCCTCTTCCAGCCGAAGTAGATTCCCGACTTGGATCCGCTGCCGAAGGCCGCCGGATTGAAGAGCCCCGCCGCCAGACTGGAAGAGGTTCCCGGCGGGCTGGCGAGCCAGCTCGATTCCGTGGCGTAATCGGGGAGTCCATCGTCCTTCGCGGCCCGAGCAGGGCGGACCGAAGCTGAGATGAGGAACAGGCTCAAAAGGAAAAGTGAAGCTGCATGGGGACGGAGGCACTGCATCTCTCTTACTTCCTCGGTTTCGCTGGAGGCTACGCGGCGGAGCCTAAGACTTTCGCGCTTCTCGCACAAGACGAGCCCTCACTTGCCGGATGAGCCCTAGCGGGGCATGCTCCTCTTCCCGCGGTCACGGAGGCGGCCATGAATCCTTCCCGCAGTCTCATGTTTTTCTCACTCGGCTTCGCCGTCTTTCTCTTGAGCCCGGCGTACCTCGTGGCCTCCGCGCCCCCCGAGGGACTTCTGCGCGTGGGAGACCTGCTCGATCTCTTCACTCCGCTGGTTTTGGTGCCTCTTTACGCTCTCCTCTTGTACCAGCGTGACGGCGCCTGGCCCCGCTGGCCCAAGATGCTTCTGTTCCTCCTGCTCTGCGCCGCCTGGGTCGAAGGACATTCGGTCCACCTGGCCGCGAATGCCCTGGGACATTTGCTCGATGCCCAGCCGCCGAGCGCGGCCTACCGCCTGGACTACTTCCTGGACGAACACCTGAGTCACGTGGTGTGGCATGCCGCCATCATCCTGCTCGCGTGCCTGCTCTTGGTGCGGGGCAAACTCGAAATGGAAGTTTCGCGGTTGAGCTGCATCGTGAGTGCCGTGCCCTACGGATTCAGCTATTTCGCGATCACGGTCGAGGGACAGACTTCTGCGATGGGAATCGTCGCGGCGCTGGCGCTCTCGGGATTCATCGCTTCGAAGTTCAGAGAACGTCGACGAGATGCATACTCCGTCTTCTTTCTCATCGCGCACTTGCTGGCGCTCATCCTCTACCTGATCTGGTTTCTGATGAACGGGGGGCTGCCCCAGTTCAGCGAAGTTGGTCTATTGAAATGAAGAGACTGCCAACGAGAAGAGACCGCCCCAAAAGGAACGGCCTCTCATTCTTGCTGCCGGCGCGGCGCAGCTGCTAAAGGGCGTGCGCCGCGGGAGCAGGAAAACGCGGGTTTTTACATGATCACGAAATCGTGGGCGCGCACCGTCTTGCGGCCGTTCGCCTTGGCGCGCTTGGCGGCCTGCTCGATGTACCAATAGACAAGGCCATTGAGACCATCGAGAGCATCACCGGCAACGTTGACACCGTGCTTCTTGAGCGCGACCTTGGTCTTGCTCCCCACGAGCAACATCTCCATGGCGGCCTTCCTGGGCGCGGCCTTCTTTCTCGTCGTCTTCTTCTTGGCGGTCTTCCTCTTGGCAGCGGTCTTCTTCTTGGCCACAGTGGGCCTCCTTGGGTTTTGATTGTCAAACGAGGAGCCGGTACCATACCGGTCCTTCAAGATCGACAACGAGTCCGAGGGAAGTCCTACCCTTGGTGCAGTACACCGTGATGGAGTGGGGTCCCATTGCGACCCGTGCGCTGTAAGAGCCGGAAATAACTCAATCGCGCTGCGACGGCAAGCGTTTTCGCGAGAACTTGTCCTCTGCCGAGCTGAGTTTGCTCGGCTCGGACCGCCATTCTCAGCGAGCAGCTGCCTCACTCGCGGCCGGGACTTTCTGGATCGCGACCAACTCGAGTCGCAGGATGAGCGGACTGTTCGCGGGGACGACCCCCGGAATGCCTCGTGCGCCGAAACCGAGCCTGGCGGGAAGAAACACCCAGCGCTCTTCCCCCACCCTCATCTGCAGAAAGTTCATCTCCCATTGGAGGCCTCTGCGGGGCTCGCCCGCCTTGAGCACTTTGGGCTGTCCTTCCTGATAGGTCGATTCCACCACTTTGCCGTCGGGAAGGTAGCAAGCGTAGTTCACCACGATGGACTGCCCCTGCTGCGGCCTCTTCCCCTCACCCTTCTTGCTTGTGATGGTGCGGCTGCCATCGCGCTGCTCGCGCGATTTCTTGCGCAGTGGATCGACCCTCTCGTGGAAGCGCTGCGTGTGCAAACGGGTGAGCTGGGTCGCGTTGAGGTCCTTGAGCTCTTGAAAGGTGGCCTCGGCGTCGAAGTTCTGGGCCGCCTTCCCGCGGCGTATGAACTTCACCGAGCGCAAGTGCACGTCCTCCGTCGGCTTTTCCTTCTCGGTGGGCACGGAGGAGATCGCCGAGACGACGTCCATCCCGAGCACGACCCTGCCGAAGATGCTGAAACGGCGATCGAGTTCGGGCTCGCGCTTCTCGGTGATGAAGAATTGACTGCCATTGGTATTGGGACCCTGGTTCGCCATCGCCAAAATCCCGGGATGATCAAACCTCAGGCCGGGCACGATTTCGTCGCGGAAGCGATAGCCGGGTCCCCCGGTACCAGTACCGGTGGGATCGCCCGTCTGGATGAGAAAGCCGCCGACAACCCGGTGGAAGATTACGCCGTCGTAGAACGGTTTCTGCGTCGTTTCACCGGTCTGCCGGTTGACGAGCTTCCGCGTCCCTTCGGCGAGACCCACGAAATTGGCGACAGTGAGGGGAGCGCGCTGGAAGTAGAGTTTGCACACGATGGCGCCCAGATCGGTCTGAAGCACCGCGTACAGACCATCGTCGGCGGTCGCTTCTTCGATGGTGCCGTAGCTCGGACCGCTCGCCTCGTCGGTGACATTTTGCGCGTGAACGGAGCTTAGCGGCGGAATGAGAAGCAATACGACGAGAAGAATGACTCTTGCGGAAGCGCGGTGCATCGACGATGGACCTCCAGATTAGCCTTCTGACGCCCACCACGGGCGAACCTCTGGAATCTAGCATCAGCGGCGGATTTCGCACAGGACTTGCGGTTTCCCCCGGAGGCTCGCCTCCCTCCCGGAGGCCTGACGCAAGAAGCGTCGCCCACGCCCTCAGCTTGAGAATTCAGGCCGCTGAAACTACTCTAGAACACTCCGAAGCCGGCGATTCTCCTTCCTTCGCGGATACGGGAGCTCCATGGACGCGCAAAGTGCACTGATCCTCGCCGCCGTGGCGCTCTGCTTCGGCCCTTTGATCGCGGGCGTGCTGCAGCGGCGTTCCAATCTCCATGCCCTGCTGGATGGCTTCATCCTGGTGATGGTGGGGGGTCTGGCGCTCCTTCACCTGCTGCCCTACGCGCGAGACTCCATCGGCGCCTGGTGCATTCCCCTGGCCGCCGTCGGCGCCTTCCTCCCCCTCTACACGGAGAAGAAGCTGCACCGCCACGATTCCGACGAATCGTCGTCGATCCTGTGGCTGGCGGTCATCGGTCTCGTTCTGCATGCCTCCCTCGACGGCGCCGCCCTCGCCGCCAATCAGGAGAGCATGCACGAGCATCTCGCCGAGAGCTGGAGTCTCCCCCTGGCCATTCTGCTCCACCGTGTTCCGGTGGGCCTGCTGATCTGGTGGTCGGTGCGGCCCCGGTTCGGATGGAAGATCGCGGTCGCGATTCTGGCCGCGATCGGAGCCGCCACTTTCGTCGGCCACGGCCTGAGCCGTTTCCTGCTGCCGCTCAGCGTCGGACCGGTATCGGGAATCATTTTTTCCCTTTTGGCGGGAGGACTGCTCCATGTCGTGATGGACCACCGCCATCAAGGCAAGCACGGGGGCATTCTGGTGAGTCCCGCATGGGCCGCCACCGGCACCGTACTCGCGCTGACGATCTTTTTCCTCCTGCCCGATACGGTCCCCCCCGTCCTTCAGCGCGGATTCCGCAACATGGGCTATCTGTTCATGGAGAGTTCGTACGCAGTGGTGCTGGGCTTTTTGGGGGCGGGACTGATGACCATGGTCCCCGCGCGCTCCCTCAAGCAACTTCTGCGGGGCAGCACCGAGGCCTCCAGCGCGCTCAAGGGGATCCTCTTCGGACTGCCCCTGCCCATCTGTTCGTGCGGAGTCGTGCCTCTTTACCGCAGCCTCCACGCGCGCGGAGTGCCCGCGGCGGCGGCAACCGCGTTCCTGGTGGCGACTCCGGAACTCGGTTTCGACGCGGTACTGATCTCCATTCCCTTGCTCGGAACCTCCGTCACCCTGGTGCGGCTGGCGGCCGCGTTTCTCGTGGCGCTGATCGCGGGACTGGTGGCGGGAAAACTCATGCCTTCCAGCGTGTCGAGCAGCCCCGAGGATCCCGCCACTTTCCCACCGAGGAACGATCTCAAGGGGGCACTGGATTTCGGGGTGCGCGAACTCTTCGACGACCTGGGGCCCTGGGTCCTGGTGGGAATTCTCGTCGCCGGACTCATCGAACCCATCCTGATGAACGGACTGATCGGGCTCATCCCCGCGTTGATCCAGGTCCCGCTCTTCGGGCTGGTGGCGACCCCCTTCTACGTCTGCGCTTCGGGAGCGACGCCGATCGCGACCATATTTCTGGCCAAGGGCGCCTCGGTGGGCGCGGTGCTGGCCTTTCTCCTCACGGGTCCCGCCACCAACGTCACCACCTACGGCGCCATCAAGGGCGTCCACAAACGACGCGCGGTGTGGATCCTGATGCTGACGGTTCCGTTGAGCAGCATTCTCTTGGGATGGATCGTCAATCTCATGCCCGGGCTCGCCGCGACGGTTCCGGAGCTGGGGAGCCACGCTCACGCCTACCACTGGTGGCAGAAGGCGGGGGTGGTGTTCTTCGCCGCGCTGCTCTTGGGATCGCTCTACCGGCTCGGTCCGCGGGGCCTCTTGCGTCAGGTGGGAATCGGCCGCGGAGCTTGAGGAGACCGGACATGCGCCGGCACCCGGCCGCGCTCAGGCGCCGGTGGCAAGAGCGACGCTGAGAATGGCCTGAACGAGTCCGATCACGAAGCCCAGCACACCGCCAAACAGCGTGATGTAACGAAACTGCTTGCGAGAGAAGCCCAGGATGAGCTCCTCGAGAGCGGCGATGTCCATTTCGTTGATGCGGTCCTCGATGCGGCGCGCCACGTCGAAGCCGCCGTCTTGCTCGACCGCCTCCTCCGCCATCTCCTCGATGCCCCCGAGCAGACGCTCGACGATCATGGGCTTGAAACTCTGCGCCATCGCGGCGATGGGTCCCAGACTTCGTAGCATCTCCTCCACCTTGGACTCGACCTTCCGATGGACCCGCTCTCCGGTGAAGAACTCGTGGATCTCGCGGGTGGACAGAAGCTTGGTCTCGAAGGTTTCGGCGATGTTGCGCGCGATGGTCGCCCGCTGCGCCGGAATCAATCCGGGGGTGAAGGGCAGACGCCAAGGGCCCAGCTTTTTCGCGGTGTAGGGATGAAAGAGCATCCGGATGGCGATGTCGTTGGTGATCAGACCGATCGCCGCCCCCACGAGGGGGAAAATCAGAAATTCCCAGGCAGTGACTGCTGGCATGCATGGACCTCCGCGAAAGACGGATACAGTAGCTCCAGGAGGGGCGGGCGCAAGGGCGCGCCCCGGGGCGAAGGAGGCGTTCCGAAAGACTCGTGAAAAATACTTAGTGCTTTTATGGTAATTATAAATATCTTAGTTTCTCTGATTGTATCGTATTCTCCGCTTGCATTTCCCTAGCTTCGCCTTTTTATACTGATTTTATGGAATTCCTCAGCTCTGCGCCCTCTCATCTGGTCCTGGCCGGCGAACTCGTCCGTCCCGGCGCGACGCCCGCGGCCAGCGCCGTACTGCAGCGGCTGGAAGCGGCGCTGGCGGAGCTCTCGCGCTTGCACCGCCGCCACCTGCGCACGCCGCTGGAGTGGAGCGGAGAGCAGGGGCGCTTTCTGGCGCTGCTGCGGCACCCCTCTGCCTTCTGTGAGCTGGCGGCGGATCTCGAGACGGAGGCCCCGGGACTGCCTTTGCGCTGGGGTCTGGGTTGGGGGACTGTCCACGGAGAGCTGCGCCCGCGGGTGCACGGAATGGGTGGCCCCTGCTTCGACCACGCGCGGGCCGCGCTCGCGACGGCACGCCGCGAAAAGGCCTGGGCATCCTGCCTGGGTTTCGAGGAGGAGCCGCAGCTGCTGCTGAACGGCCTCTTGCGGCTGCTCGGGGCGGTGCGCATGCGCTGGAAACCGAAGCAGCGTGAAACCATCGCTCTGGCGCGCGCGCACGCGCGCCGCAAGGATGTCGCGCGTCTGAGGGGCGTGAGCGAGGCCACGGTGAGCCGTTCCTTGGAGGGAGCGCTCTTTGCGCCGGTGCTGGCCGCGGAATCCGCGCTCACCACCGCCCTGGCGCTCTTCACGGAGCAACCGTCCTCCCCATCCTGATCTATCGAACCGCGCGCATGTTCTCCACGTTGGCGCGCATGACGCTCAAGAAGTCTCCCTCGGCGGGGCGGTTCGCGCAGGGATCGAAGACGACGCTCTGGATGCCCATCTGCAAGAGCTTGCGCTTGCTCGCGGGCAAGGGTTCGCCCTCCCAGATCAACCAGCCCGCATTCTGCTTCTGCTGAAGTTCGGTGAGGTGGTCCCATTGCTCCTGACTGGGAAACTCGCCCGGCTCCCACAGCATCGCGATCAAATTCAGGCCGTAGCGGCGCCCCAGGTACTGGAAGATGGGATGAGACGCAAAGAGCGTCTCACCGCGGTGCCCTTGCATCAGGGAACGCAGGCTGGAATCCAAATCGAGGAGGTCCTGTTGCAGCGACTCATAATTGCGCCGCAGCAGGAGGCTGTCGGCGAAATCGTGCGCCACGAAGGCCTCGTAGACCGCCTTCGCCTGCCGGTTCGCCTGCGAAAAGTCGATCCAGGTGGTAAACACGGTGCCCGCGTGCGAGTGCTTGCCCGAGGGTCCGTGGGAGTGCGTGATCGCGTTGGGGATCACGATGAAGCTGTCGGCAAAACTCGCGGAAGTGTCGACCAGCTTCTCGGGAGGTAGAGTGGCTCGCTTGACCCACTTGGCATAGTCGGCCCCGTTCAGGAGGATCAAGTCCGCGCTCTGGTAACGAAGAACCTCCTCCGCCGTGGGATTCCAAAAGGCGGGGTCCAGCCCCTCAGGGGTCGGGAAGATCACCTCGATGCCCTGTCCGCCGATGCGCTCGGCAAAGTAGCTGAGCGGGTAATTCACGGTGTAGACCACGGGTTTGTGGTGCAAGGGGGAGGGGCTCTGCTCGCTCTGCCGCGTATGATCGCCCTTTTGGGCGCACCCCGCAGCATTCATCGACGCGAGCACGAGCATAGCGCAAAGCAAATTGCCGGCTCTGCGAAGCCGAGCGGAAACACCGCGTGAACTCATCGCCATTCCTCCCGCTTCAAGAGAGAATCAAACTGCGGATGATCGCCGAGCCGAAATGGGATGTGACGAGAGTCAGGCCACCGGCCAAGAGAACGCTCAACACGAGCACCGCGACGATCTCCGAGACCAGGAGCGCGGAAATGCGCCTCTTCGAACCGCCGATCTTCATCATGGTGCTAATCTCGCGTCGCCGCAGCCGCAGAGACAGCATGAAGACCAGGATTGCAGTGGCCAGGGTGGCCAGGCCAACGATCAAGACGGCGGCGATCAAATAGCTCTGCACGGTGAAGATGGTAGCGAGGAGATCGTGCATGACCTCGCGCGGGCTCACGAGTTGCACGGGCTCTTTCGTGGACAGATAGCGTCCCCGCAGCAGAGTGGATGCCTTTTCGCTCTCGGGTAAGACGATGGCGGCAGTGACCGGGAAGTCCATCGGATCGCCGTGGAAATGGAAGGAGGCGATGTTCTCCGGGGTGACCTCGTTGTATTGCATGAGCGAGGAATTCGCGACGACTGTGTTGCCCTCTTTCTGCAGGACCTGCGCCCTCGCCCCCGGTTTCGTGAGGTCCTGGTGGCCGTGTCCGATACCCGCGATGATCCAGGTCGTCTTGAGATCGGTGAAGATCGCGCGGTCGTCCGGGGTGTAGCTGCGTTCCAGCACTCCCACCACCCGCATTTTCAAAGGATAGGCGCCCGCGAGATCGAAGACGTTTTCCGCCGAGGAAACCAAGTGATCACCGACGGTGATCTTCAGCCGATGCGCCACTTCCCAGCCCACCACGCATTCCCCCAACAGAGCCAGGGTGCGGCCGGACTTCAAACGCAAATCGCGGCACGTGAAGTAGTCCAGAGTCGTGCCCACGATGGGAAAGCCGCGACAGCGGAAACGGGTGTAAAGAGGAATGGGCCGCGCGAGATGTGAGGAGTCTACTCGCGCGATCTCGGCGTAACGCATCGGGTCGGGGACTTCCGATTCGAAGTAAAGTGAGTTCAGTGTCAGTTCCAGCGGACTACCCTTGGCTCCCAGGAGCAAAGGAGTCACTCTGGCCCGCGCGATCAGTTCCGCCCGGCTCTGAGTGGCCAGAACCCGCAAGCCGACCGGA
Organism: Candidatus Krumholzibacteriota bacterium; assembly: GCA_963806035.1. Lineage (GTDB taxonomy): Bacteria > Krumholzibacteriota > Krumholzibacteriia > JAJRXK01 > JAJRXK01 > JAOZPE01. The sequence goes on from CAWDWO010000008.1 coordinate 65,864, forward strand.
AGATAGATGATGAGGGTGATCGAGGTCACCAGGATCGCGGTCTTCACCCGGTGGTAACTGAGATAGCGCGAGGCGAGATAGAAGATCTCTCTCATCGAACACCGTCCGCAGCTGAGAGGCGCTCGCTTGCCTCGCCGTGGAAACGGCTGAAGTCGACGACTCGCTCAAAACGCTCGAGCAAATCGTGATCGTGGGTCACGGTGAGCAGAGTCGCTCCCTCCCGTTCCACGTACGAAAAAAGAATGTCCAGGACCCTGCCCTTGTTGCGCGGGTCCAGGTTTCCCGTGGGCTCATCGGCCAGAATCAGTCTGGGCCGGGGAAGTAGGGCGCGGCAGATGGCCACACGCTGCCGCTCGCCCTGAGAAAGCTGGTCGACGTAACGTCCCGAGTCGTGGGAGATGCCCACCTCCGCGGCAAGCTCGGCCGCTCTCGCCTTCACCTCCGGCGCCAGCCTCAGGGCGGAGTGAATGCGGTAAGGAAGCAGGATGTTGTCGAGTACCGTGAGGTACTCCAGAAGTTCGAACTCCTGGAACACCAAGCCGATGTTGAGGATGCGAAAGGACCGTCTCTCTGCGTCGCTCAAGCCGCTCAACTCGGTGCCATCGTGCACGACCTTCCCCGCAGCGGGGGTCACGATTCCACCGACGAGGTTCAGAAAAGTCGTTTTGCCCGTTCCACTGGGCCCGATCACCGCCACCGATTCCCCGGTTTCAAAGCTGAGATCGGGGATCCGCAGACTGAACTCGCCGTCCGGATAGTGGAACTCGAGTTCACTGAGGGTGATCATCGCGATCGTCGCCCTGCCATCACTGGCTGTAGCGGTCGTCGCGCCAAGGATGGGCCGTGTTGGAGTAACCTCTCTGCTCCCAGAATCCAGGCTGATCTTCCGTGAGGATCTCGATCCGTTTTATCCACTTGGCACCCTTCCACGCATAGAGTTGCGGAGTGATCATTCGCACGGGCCCCCCGTGCTCGTGGGGCAGAGCTTCGCCATTGGCCTCGTACACCAGAAGAACGTCGTCCTTGAGCGCCTCCTCCAAAGGGATGTTCGTGGTGTATCCATCGTAGCCGTGGCAGAGCAAGTGACTCGCGGCCTCCTCGGGTGCGGCCCGAGCCAGAATCTCGCTCACCCGAACTCCCTTCCAGTGGATGTCCATCTTGGACCAGGTCGTGACGCAATGGAAGTCGCTCGTATCTTCCACTTGTTCGAAAGCGCGGAAGCCTTCCCAGTTGAGATCGAAGGGATGGGCACAGGCGCCGTCGACGCGCAGCCACCAACTCTCACGGGAGAGCTGGGGATTGACTCCCAGATCGAGCACCGGCCACTTCTTGGTTTCGGTCTGGCCCACCGGCAGACGAGGCATCCCGTGGCGGTTCAAAGGACCGCTCCCCTGTGGCTCTTGGTCGGAGGCGCCGGGGGTCTCTTGCATCTTGCGCAGGAAACGCTCGCGGAGCTTCATGCGCTGCCTGACGATTCGCTCTTGGCTGGATTCTCGGCCGGACATCTCGTCTCCGCGTTCGCGGGGGAAAATCGAAGGAAGGGGGAGAAAGTGGGACTGGACATAGTATGATCACGATGGAGCGCGCTCGCACCCGGAAACGGGACTCTGAACTCGATCGCGGAACTGCCATGCCTTCTCGAAAAGCGAAGTCCCCGTCCGCCCGGCTTCAGCGCGCCTCCGTGGCTCTCTTGTGCATGAGTCTGCTTCTGGCTTGGCCCGTGAGAGCTCTGCAGGCGCAAGAGGATCAGTCCGCGGTCCATTTCACTCTCGTGGTGAGCCTACCCGATGCCACCGCTCAGGGTGATCCGATCTACCTCTCCACCGATCACGACGGCTGGCGCGCGGACGATCCGAAGTACCGACTTCAGCCGCGCCCCGACGGAAGATGGGAGCTAAAGATGAGCGCTCCCGCCGACCGGCTCCTGCACTTTTTGTTCTGCCGGGGAAGCTGGGCAAGAGTCGAGGTGCGCGCGGACGGCTCGTCTCTCGATGCGCGCCGGTTGCGGCCACGAGACGGCGCGAGCTACGAGTTGCGGGTGGCCCGCTGGGCGGATGCCGACATGTCGACGATCACGGGCCACGTGGAGTCCTTCGTAGAGCCCTCCTTCCTGCACGGCCGTCGCTGCTGGGTCTATCTCCCGCCCGGCTACGCCGAGGGCGATCGCCGCTATCCCGTGTTGTACATGCACGACGGGCAGAACCTCTTCGACAAGGAGCGCTCTTACGCGGGAGAGTGGCAGCTCGATGAAACTCTGGAGCGCATGATCGCGAGCAAAGAACTTCCCGCACTCATCGTGGTCGGCATCGAAAATGGCGGCGTGGCGCGCATGGACGAATACGGACCCTGGCACGATACGAAATGGAATGCGGGAGGCGGAGGGGACGCCTACCTGCGCGCGGTGGCGGATACCCTCAAACCCGCCATCGATGCCGAGTACCGCACACTCCCTGAGCCGAATCATACCTACATGGCCGGATCCTCCATGGGGGGATTGATCTCGGCCTACGCCGGATTCAAATACGGCAAGGTGTTCGGCGGCGGCATCGCCGCCGTCTCTCCCTCCTACTGGTGGGCTCAGGACCGTATTCTCCAACTGGCCAAGCGTGCCGGCCGACCCACCACGCGCCGTTTCTATCAGGACATGGGCACTCTGGAATCGGGCGGTTTCGAGGATGAGAACCACGACGGAGTGGAGGATTCCATCGGCAGACTGCGCGCCATGCGGGACCTTCTCGTCGCGGGCGGGATGAAGGAAGGCGAGAATCTCCTCAGCGTGGAGGCAGAGGGTGGCCGTCACCACGAGCGCGACTGGGCCAAGCGCTTGCCCGGGCTCCTGCGCTTTCTGTTGGCTGATGAGTAGTCGAGCGTGTGGATTCTTTTCGTCCCCGCGGTCCCTTTTTAGTCATCAAGAGCGGTATTTGTGTACCCGGGTAAAAACAGGTAACTCCTTGTTATTCTATAAGATACTTGGGTAGATGCTTACGCAAGAAAGGCGAAACTGACAAACTGAAGAGCTCCCTCTCGGCTTGGGTGACGCTGAGGAAAGGGCTCTCTGGCTCCACCGCTACCGGGCTCTCCCCAGGCAAAGAGAAGCGGGCCACCCCAAGGCGGCCCGCTTTTTCTCGCGCACTGCGCGATCACGCAAGCGTGGTGACTAGTACTGCGCCTTCAAAGCACCCCAAGAATTGGAGGAGGTGGGGATCGGAGCGCAGCTTCCCGATCCATCATCCCAGACGTAGGTCTCGGTCTGCGTGGGCAGGAGAGAGTTATCGATGACGAGAATCCGGTTGCCCACGGACTCCCAGGTGCCACAGTCGTCCTTCTGGAACTTGAACTCCTGGTTGAAAGGAATCGCGGTTCCTTGAGGATAGGTGACGCAGGCCTGGTAGAGACCGCCGCCCAGCATGGTCATGCTGATCCCGGGCTGCCCCCAGTTCGTGAGCAGAGCGCCGCCGCCGGTGAGGCAGACTCCGCCGGTGTTCTCCACCCCGTCCAGACAGACCTGGAAGCAGACTTCCTTATCTTCCGTGAGGGTGTTCCCCAGGCCACACCCGATGGGGGCGTTGTTCCAGCTGTCCACGCCCAGGGTGACCATGGCGGTTCCGTCGGTGGGAAGGTTCACGACGCGGTTGGCGATGCCCTCCCAGTCGGCGCAGTCATTGTTCTTGTACTTGTACTCGAAGCTGGGGTTGTCGCCGGCCAGGAAGGTCACGGTGACTTCGTAGAGTTCACCCGAGACGTTGCTCATGGGAACCCCGGTGCCCCAGGCTCCAATCTCGGCCGCCGAGCCGATGACGCAGGGAACGCCGGTGGTGACCGGTTCCCCGCTCATGCAGAGCTGGAAGGTGACGTCGACGTCGTTCGGTAGCACGTTGGTGACGGTGTAGCGCAGGAGCGGCGGAGTGCCATTCTGGTCTCCCACCACCTCGAAGCTCGTCGCATCGCTCAGATCATCGAAGACGACGGTGACGTCCACCCAGCTCGCCCCCGCGAGGTCGGCCTGGGCAATGTCGGCCTTGTATTCGTCGTTCGATCCGACGTCGGTATTGTAGACCATGGCCACGCTGGTCTGCGCACCCATGAGGTCCGTTTGGTAGTACAGCGTGCCTTGGATGTCGGCGCCCTGGCCGGCCGCATCGGTCACGCCGCCCTTCCAGACCTGCGCATAAACGGTCACGTCCGATGTCGGAGTGATCAGAGCGCCGTCGTTGGGATAGACGTTCCCAGCCCAACCGATGACGGCGTGGGCGTTGGTCGATAGGCCCACGAGGACCAAGACCATCAGAATCGGTAGCAGCTTTTTCACGGTGTCCTCCCTCAGGACTGATGGTTGAATTCGAACCCATCGACCTCAATTTTAGGCCAAATGGAGTTTTCCGGTCAATTCGAGCGGTCCCCCGGCCCACCGGAACCAGGCCGGGGGAACACCTGCTATCCTTCTGCTACTTGAGAAGGACGAGTTTCAAGCCGTCGGCGGATCCGTCGGCCAAAAGACGCACGTAATACACACCGCTCGAGACGGGGCTTCCGGTATCGCTCATGCCGTTCCATTGCAGCTCGTGCCGGCCCGGAGACTGCACGGAGTCCAGAAGCTGGCTCACCAGCCGTCCCCTCGCGTCGTAGATCGCCAGGTTCACCCGCGACCTGCTTGCCACCTCGAACTGCAGAGTGGTCCGGGGATTGAAGGGATTCGGCCACGCCGCCAGCAAGTGGGTTCGTATTCCGGGAACGACGTTCGGAGCCGCCGTCGCCACGGTGTGGTGGAGCTGGTCCAGCGGCAGCACCTGCGGATTTTGGCCCGCGTCGAAGTTGTCCAGGATGATCATGCTCCGATTGGGTTGATCCTGCCCCTCGAAGACGTCTCCCACGGTGTACTTGTACTCGAGGTAATAATTCGTCGAATCGACGAAGGTCACCGCGAGGGTGTAGATGTCGTCTCCCGCGACCGCATCGAAACCGATTCCGTCATCGTGCATGCCGGGAGCCAGAGCCGGATCCCAGTCGAGCGGGGACTGACTTCCAGCCAGACGAACGTCCAGCGCGCCGCCCGAGCCTGCGACGGACGACTGTCCGACATCGACGCTGAAAACCACCTTGACGTCGTGCCCAATGACGTAGCAGCGATTGAAGTAGGCCAAGCGCAGCGCCAGCGGGCCCTTGAGACCGCCGATCGTGTCATACAGCGTATCATCCAGGTAGACGTCGCGGTTGCCCGTCTCGGGACACTCGAAGCTCCCGTTGAGCGTGAACTTGTATCCCACGTTCTTGAGCGTTCCGGCCGGGAAGGACGCCACCCCCGTGTAGACATAGTCACCCGCGGTCTCGTCCTGGCCAGTGCCATCATCGACCATGGTCGCGAACGGCGCGGTGAAGCTGAGCGGCAGCTCGCTCCCCGCCAGACCCACGTCGTCGACTCCCTGGATGGGTGAGAAGGCACTCATGTCCACTCTGAAGATGACGTCGATGGCTTTGTCGGTGAAGGAAGTGGGGTCCAGATCGTCCCAGAAGTGGGAAAAGGTCTGGGTTGCGGGGGAGGCGATGTTCAGGGTGAAACTGCGGTTGCCCACGGTCTCCCAATCGCCGCAGTTGTGGTTGAACTTCCACTCCACCGTCAAACTGCCCGAGCTATCGGAACATTGAACCGGGAAGGAAAAGAGAGTGGTGTACTGCCAAATTTCGTTGATCGCGTCGACCTGCACCATGTCCGCTCCGTCGCAGAGGTCGAAACTCAACGGGAACTTGCTTCCCTCCACCGTGAATCCATCCGGCGGCATGGAGTTGGTCTGGAGATACGGCCCGAACTTCCCTTCGAATGTCACGCTCTTCACGGCAAAACACTTAACGTTGCCAACGTTGTCGTAGATGATCTCGTTACCGCCCAGATCCTGAACCCCCGTAACGATCACGAAGTACGCTGTCCCGGCCTCGGCAATGTCGTTCGAGAGGGTGAGATGGACGATGCTCGGCACTCCCGCATCCACGACAGCGCCGGTAACCGTGGCCGCGGTTTCTCCGCCACCGACCGTATAATGAACAGGATTACCACCGGTCACTGCATCGATCGGTTCGTTGAACGTGAGTTGCAGTTGGGCCGGTGCGGTGCGAATCGCCTGGTTCAACACCGGAGGATTGTCCACCGCGCTCTGCACCACGTAGGGCAGGGTGGCCGTCATTTCCACCGCAGTGGTCACGTCGAACACCGTTCCGGACGGGGTCGAGGTCTGTACGTCATCACTGGCCATTGCGTCCAGCGGCGGTTTGGAGGTGCCGTCCTGGGTCATCCAGATCTCGATGTTGATGGTTCCGCCCGGAGCCACCCCGAACACGCTCAGGGGCAGGGAGAGTTCCTCGAATCCGGTGTCGTCCACGATTCCCAGACCATTGGAGCCCGAGCCCCAGCCGGGATTGACCGTGGAGGAAATGTTGTCCCAGCTCGTGCCGTTCCAGTGGTACAGAACTTCGTAGTTGAAGCCGTCGATCACGTCGTAAAGCACGTTGTCCGGCTTGTTGACGATGGTGTTCCAGGCGATCTTCCGGGAGAAGGGATCCGTGGTCCCACCGTCGCCCGGCGTGCCGTAGGAAAACGCGATTCCCAAGTTCACTTGCGGAGAGCTGAAACAGTCGCGGAAGTATTCGAAACCGATGTAGAGGTTGTTGGCATCGTTGGTCACGAAGATTTGCCCGAGATCCATCGGCGCGTCGACTTCGGGATCGTCCGTGCACCAGTTCTTGATTTCGGTGTCACCGGTGTCGTCGTCCAACAAGTTGCCCGGATCGAAATCGTTCACACCATCGATCACAATGGTCTGTGGCGTGACGGCATGGGCCAGCACTGGTGGCAACGACAAGCTCGTGATCAGCATCACCAGGCCGATCGGCCAGATTCTCGTTCGCAAGTGCTTCATAGAGGTTCCTCCCGGAAACTGATCTCAGACGCCCAATGACACGAACGCATGGTTCTGCGCAGGGTGATTATACCAGACAAAATCGTCCTTTGTCCTGCGGATCCAAGCTTTAAGGCCCCCTGGACCGATTTTAGAGCCCAATTGCGAACAAATATCGTAACTGGCGGCTGGCCACTGCGGAGAGCTCGGGCAGCGCGGGGGCGGGTCTAGCCCTTGGTCCCGCCCAGGGTGAGTCCGCCCACGAGGTAGCGGCTGAGGGCCAGGAAGAGGACCACCACCGGGATGGCCACCAGGAGCGAACCGGCCGCGTAATTGGCCCACTCGGTCTGGTAGGTGGAGGCCAGGCTCTCCAGGCCCAGAGGGAGGGTGTAGAGGTCCTGACTCACGATGAGCGCGCGGGCCACGATGAACTCGGCCCATCCGGCCATGAACGAGAACAGGGCGGTGATGACCAGGGCCGGGGCCGAAAGCGGCAGGGTCACGCGCCAGAACGCCCCCAGCTCGCTCATCCCGTCAATGAGGGCGGCCTCCTCCAGCGCGCGCGGAATGGTGTCGTAGTAGCCCTTCATGGTCCAGATGCAGAAGGGAAGCGCGGTGGCGGTGTAGGCCAGGATGACACCATAGAGGGTGTTCACCAGACCCATGTTGCGCATGAGGAGATAGAGAGGGACGAGCAGCATGGTGGCGGGAAACATTTGGGTCATCAAAATCGAGAAGAGCCAGATTCCTCTCCCCCGCACCCGAAAGCGCGAGAGCGCGTAGGCCGAGGTCGAGGCGAGACTGACTCCGAGCAGCGAGGTGACGAGCGCCACCAGGAGAGAGTTGCGCATCCACAGCCAAAAGGGCTTCTCGAAGAGCACGGCGTGATAGGAGTGGAGGGTGGCGCCCTTGGGGATGATGCTGAGTTCCGTGCTATAGAGTGCGTCGCCGGGACGCAGGGAGATCCCCAGGATCTGCACCACCGGGTACAGCACGATCACCACGATCACGATCATCAAACAGTGCCAGCCGAGCACTCGGATTCGCATACGGGGCTCCCTAGACCTGGTAGTTGACCTGACCGCGACGCCAGTTCAGCCAGGTCAGACCGGCGAGGATGAAAAAGATCACCACGCTGAACGCCGCCGCGTAGCCGTAGCGATAGTAGTTGAAAGCGGCCTTGTACACGTAGGTGACGAGGATGTGACTCTTGTCGGCCGGCTCTCCCATGTTCGTGACCAGCCAGATGACGTTCAGGTTGTTGAAGGTCCAGATGGTGCCCAGAATGACCGCGGGGGCCATGACCGGCTTCAAGAGCGGGAGCGTGATGTAACGCAATTTCCAGAAGCGGCTCGCGCCGTCGATTTCCGCCGCTTCGTACATCTCCTCCGGAATGCTTTGCAGGCCCCCCAGCGCCACCACCATCATGAAGGGAAAGCCCAGCCAGATGTTCGTGATGATGGCCGCGGTGAACGCCCAGGTAGCGTTGGAGAGCCAGGGGATTTGCAGCGGAGCGAAGCCGAGAAGACTCGTGATCTTCTCCAGCCATAGATTGATGGCCCCGTACTCGAAGTTGAACAGCCCCCGCCAGCTCAGCGCGGCGATGTACTGCGGGAGAGCCCAGGGCAGAATGAGGAGCGCCCGGTAAACCGCGCGCCCGCGGTAGGGACGATTCAAGAGCAAGGCCAGTCCGACGCCCAGCAAGAGGTGGAAGAAGACGTTGACCGCAGTCCACACCACCGTCTTGAACAGGTAGATCCACAGTAATGGCTCGCCGAAGATGTGCGTGTACTGCCTGAGGCCTACGAAGCTCGCTCCGTCCTTGATGGTATAGAGGCCGAGATTGGTCAGTGAAATCCAGAAGTTGTAGAGGAAGGGCCAGGCCACGATGAGCACCAGGACCGTGGCGGACGGCAGGATGAACCAGAAGAAGGTGCGGCCCCGATTCATTGCCGCATCTCCTCGATCTTTCGCAGCGCCTCTTTTTGCATCCAGGGTCCGGCTTCTTCCGCGCGCATGCTCCCCGAAAGCACCTCCTGGTACGCGGGCCGAATCACGTCCCAAATGATCCGCATCTGCGGAACCACCGGCATGGGACGGCCCTTTTCCAGCTGGGCCCAGGATGCTTTCAGGATCGGGTCGTTGACGATCATGGGCCATTGGGCCACGTCTTCGCGACTGGGCAGGGCTCCTAGCTCTCTGGAAACCTCTCCGATTTGCGGCGCAGCGGTCAAATAGGCCAGGAGTTGCAGAACCGCCTCCTTACGCACGTCGGGAACGTTCACGTTCAACGAGTATCCCAGAGGAGAAGTCATGGGGGTGGGCCAGAGCCCGGTTTCACTGACGCGGGGAATGCACGCCAGACCGATGTCGATCCCCGCGTCCCGGTAGCTCTGCCAGGACCAGGGTCCGTTGATGGCGTAGGCTGCTTTGCCCTGCTTGAAGAGTGTGTCGGCCAGCGGGTAGTCGCAGCTCTTCGGGATCACCTTGCGGCGCACCAGCTTGCGCATGAATCCCATGGCCTTCGTCATCGCCTCCGAATCGAGAGTCGGGGCGCCACTCTCGTCCATGACCCAACCGCCGAACCCGCCCAACCAGGGAATCAGCCAGAACGGTTCGGACAGATTCATCACGACCCCGTAACGGTCGGTCTTCCCGTCGCCGTCCACGTCGACAGTGAGCGAGTCGAGTTGCGCCAGCCAGGCGTCGGTATCCAGCGCGGGATGGTCCACGTACTTGCGGTTGTAGACCAAGGTGAGATGATTGCCCACCTGGTCCGCGAGCGCGTACACGTGACCGTCGAGAGTTGCCAGGGAAGCCGGGCTGAAGAGCGCCAGGGTGTCGGGCGGGATCACCGTCTCCAGCGGCACGATGAGACCCATGATGCTGAAGGGGCCGATCTGATCACCGGGCCCGTAGACCAGGTCGGGGCCGGAACCGGCCAGGGCCGCTGTCTGGTACTGCGTGCGCAATACTTCGGTCTTGAAGTGGTTGGTCTCGACGCGGATTCCCGGATGTTCCGCCATGAAGCGCTCGAGTTGGAGGTGCAGCACCCGCTGCTGCGCCGGATCCATCTGCTCCCAGAGGGTGATCCGGGAAGCATCCTCTCGCGGCGCGCACGAGCCCTGGCCGAGCGTGAGCGCGACGCATGCCAGAGAGAGAAGAACCCGTCGCACGGTGGATCCTCGGGCTACTTTGGGCGCACGTTGGCCACGGAGTTCTTGCCGCCGTAACCGTCATCCCGGCTTTCTGAATTGCCGGGGTCGGCCATCCACTTCCCGTCCACCACGAACTTGTAGAGATGCTCTCCTTCGGGGAGTTTGATCGTCGTGCTCCAGACTCCGTTGCCACCGAGGGTCAACGCACTGGCGCTCGGATCCCAGTTCGACCAATCACCGGTGACGTAGACGCTCTTGGCATCCTCGTATCCCTCGAGCGTGAATGTGTAGTCATAGCTGCGAGACACCCGCGAGGAGGTGTTGAGGCTGTAGCTCAGATACGCTTCGTCGTAGGCATAAGGCAATTGGGAAGGAACGACGAGAATGGAATTCTTCCCACCGTACCCGTCGTCGGTCGATTCGGGATTGCTGGGGTCGGCTTGCCAGTCGACCTGATCGATCACGTACTTGTACTGATAACGTCCTGGAGGCAGAGGAAGGGTGATTTCCCAGATCCCATCGCCATCGAGATCCTTCATTGGATCGATCTTGGGATCGAGTCGATTGCCTGCCGCGGTGCCCAACCAGTTGTTGAACTCTCCCGCCAGATTTACTTCTCGCGCGGCGGGAGCCTTGTAACGGAAGGTGATACCGTGCGGGCCGGGTTTGGGGGGATCGAGACGATCTTCCACGAAACCCAGTAGCGAGCATCCGAGGCACAAGAACGCAATCGCGCTCAAGAGGAAGCTCGAGGCGACTCGTCGAGGGATCAGAGTTCGAGCTGCCATCGTCCAATCCTCCTAGAATCGCACGAATGCATTGATGACGATCTGGGTTCGATCTTCGAGCTGTTGTTCCGCTTGGAGGATGTTGTAAGGGTGATAACGATCGAAACCCATCTCCTGCAAATACCGCTCGCGGAACTGCTGTCGTCCGTTCGGCCATCCCTGCGGGTCGATGACGAAGTAGTAGTCGGGATCCACCCCGAAACCCAATTGGATGCTCACGGGGTCTGACGGTTCCCACACCAGTCCCACGTAGGACGAGAAAAAGTCACCATTGAGCCCGACGACGGATTCACTCACTCCACCCTCAGCATCACTGTCGAGCCTGCGAATGGTGACACCATCCGGGCCGTCGTAATTGATGTAACGCAGGTTGATCCGCACGCCGAAACCGTCGTCCCCCGCGCTGAAGAGGGGCAGTTTGGCCTTCAGGATGAGCTCCTTCTGGTCCATGCGCGCGAAGTAACCCTGGGCCTGCAGCGGGTTGCCGATGTTCTGCGCGCTATCGAAGTTCAGGTAGCTGGCGGCCCCCACGTCCTGCATCGGGCGTGGATCGTCGTAGTTCAGCAGCTGAGAGTCCATTCCGAGGTACCAACGAGCGTTCTCGAAAGGATGCCAGCTCACGCGGGGGCTGATTCTCCACGCGGTGCGGTCGAAGGCGGCTGCCCCGGTGGAAAAGAAATCCACGTAGCCCAGGTTCTCTCTTTCGCGGCCGAGCAGGAAGTCGAGGTTCCAATCGCTCTTCTGCCACCCCACCGCCCAGCGAAGGTCGTGGGACGAGCGCTCGGGGGTGGGACCGGTCATCAGAATGTCGACACCATTCAGACCATTCACCTCGACGTAGCTGCCCATGACCTCGTTGGGAGCGAAGCGATCCATGTCTGCCACCATGGTTCCCGGCTGAGTGCGGTAAGTGATGTACTCTTCGTCGGCATCCATGCCCTGGGTGTATTGGTACTCGTAGCTGACTCTGGAGCTCAAACCTTCATGGTGGTAGTCCAGGGCGAATTTGCCACGCAGACCTCGCTCGTTTCCGATGCTGTAGTCCACCTTGCCATCGTCATAGAAATCTCCCTGTACGTCCTCGCGATTCCCCAGATCCCATCGAGCGTCATACCAGCTGTAAGCCAGGGCCAAGACCCCACCGAAATCGCCCACGATCGGACTCTCCACATCCGCCGCGACCACATGGAAATCGTTGGCTAGCTCGTAGTTATCCGAGACGTTCTTTTCCTCACGCCCCGCGGCCATCTGATCCTCTTGGTGCTGCTCGAGGTAGTCGGGAAGGGTGTTGTTGGCGTTGGTAAAGTTGACCCACCAATCGCTCAGGAGGCCACGGTAAGTCACCCCCATTTTGGTCTTTCCCACCGGACGCGTATAGCGCAGGCCCACGACGTCCGTCCCGGTGCGGCGGTCGAATCCCTTCGTCCCCACCGTGTTCTCGTCGGGGAGACGGGGAGCAAAGATGTCCTCGTCATAGGTGTCGCTGTAGCTCAAGCCGAGATCACCTCCGACCAGGTTCATGCGGAAAACCACACCCTGGGTTCCCTGGCCGAACTTTCGGTTCTCGTGGCGAATGGTCCCGCGCAGATCCTCGTGTCCCAACAGATGGAAGGGATCATCGGTGGAGAAGCACTCCTCGTTGTAGTTGGCCTGCACTGACCACTTGTCTTCGAGGAAATTCGCCTGCGCCTTGTAGAGTTCAGTCGTCAGCTCGTTAGGGTTTCCCTGACCCTGACCGGTTCGCACCTGCAAGCGGACGCTGGCCCAGAGCTTCTGGTTGAGATTCGCAGTGACGTCGAAGTTGTATTGATCATCAGGATGTTCAAAGCGAAGACGCACGTCTCCCGGCACGTCGGAAGTCGCGGGCATGATGGCACGGAAGAATCCGCCCAGATATACCTTGCTGTTGAGCGTGTTGTTGGAGATGACGGGAGTCCCCGAGGGAACCGGCGCCGCTTTGGTCGTCGACACGACGATCTTCCCCTGCGCATCGATGTCGATGAGGGAGTTTCCGTAGTCGCCTCCCGTACGCGGATTGCCCGGATCGGTCACCCAGGTGCCACCGTTGATGACGAACTTGTAGCCATAGCTACCCGGCTTCAGTTTCACCACCACCGACCAGGTGCCGTCTCCGTCCGGATCTTCCATCGGAGTTGCCGTCGTGTTCCATTCGTTGAAATCCCCGGCAAGCGCGACCGAGTTCGCCGATGCGTCGGTATACTCGAAGAGAATTCCTCCATCAACCTGACTCACTTCTGCCAGCGCGGAACTCGCAACGAGCAGAAGTAGCAGTGCGAGTAGAGGGAGTAGGCATTTGCTGCGCATAGGGCGATTCCTCCGGCTCTCTAGAACCAAAGCTTCAAGATGAGTTGCACGCGACGGTCATAGTCCTGGTCCTGGGCACTGGGACCTTCACTGACGAAGCTGTCGTTTTCCGCGAGGCGATCACTGCGCCCCCCATCACCGTATTCGATGTAGAAATCCGCGTTCTGCCAACCGCTGTAACGAGCCTGCACGAAGACGGTCCTTCTCGATTCTGTGTTTTCGTCAGCGTTGAGAAAGCGGGCAAAGAACTTCCATTTGGAAGTGGCGTTCAGATTGATTTCCATGCCGTAGCCCTGGGTGGCGAAACGGGTTCCGATGTCGCGGAAGCGAACTTCGGGACGCACCGAAATGAGCTTGTTCTGGCCCTGAAGCTCCAGAATGAGATTCCGGTAGACCGACTCGCCGGTGGCGATGTCCTTGTTTCCCTCGAAGCGGCGGTATTTCACCCAGGAACTGAAGCCGCCCTTGAGCTCCATGTAGACTTCGGCTTCGTACTGCCGTTGATCGAATTTCTTGCCATCGGCTTCGATGCGTTCCATCGCCCGATTGCGCCAGTGGGCCAGGCGGATGTCCATCTGCTTGCGGGGAAGGCGCCACCACCCTTCCAGGTAGTACCCCTTGCGATCGTTGTCGCCCTCTCGGTTGCTGATGGCAGTATAGAAATTTGGTTCGCGGTACCAGGCGTCCGCCTTGATGGTCATTCTTCCGGCGCGTAGATCTCGCAGCTCGAGCTGGTATCCGTTGCGGCCCTTGTCCTCCAGGGGAAGATTGGTCTCTCCCGAGTAATTGCGTCCCGCCTCACCCACCAGGGAGACGCGACCGAGGGGAGCCAGTGGCGAGATGAATTCGCCGAGAGCAATTTCGAAGTCCATTGCACCCGTGAGGTCGTAGTCTCGCGAGGTGCTCCCGAAGTCTCTGCGGCCGAAGGTGGTGCCCAGAAGGATTCTCCGGTCGGACAGATTCTTGTAGAAACGTCCCGCGAAAAAATTCTCGCCGTTCGTCGACTTCGTTCCGTAGTAGAAGAGTCCGCCGAAGCCTCTCAGGTTGCGCAGGTCGACCCGTAGCGCCTGGGACCTCGGTCCATCCAGGTAGTCCGCGAGACTGCTGCCATCGACGACGTTCAGCAGGGGCTGGCTGAACCAGAAGCGGTCCTGATGACTGAATGCGACGATGTCCATGTAGGGGCGACGGAAGAGAATGTGGCCTTCGTTGAAGAGCAACTCGGGCCGGTGGGTGTCGATATTGTCCGCGTTTTGCGCAAGAGGCGGTTTGGTGAGGCGGTAGCGATTCGAATTGGCGCTCAGTTTGGTGAACGCTTCGAAGTCTGCCCAGGGCGAAGCCAACACGCGCAATTCGGCGTAGTGGTTGGGTTGATCGAACTGCCAGGTTCCGTCGAAGGCCTCTGCTTGCGAATAGGCCTCGTAAAAGCCCTGCAGCTCCACGGTTCCCGCGAACACTACCGGAGATGCGACCATGGCGGCCAGAACGGCCGCGCACGAGAGGATTGCCGCGCGCAGAGGGCAGTTCCATCGGAATCGAATCACGCGCACCTCACCTTCCCCTAGAAGCGCAAGTTCACGGAGGCCCGGTAGGTATTTCCGAGCCTCTCGTGCGTGAGAAGACTCAGATCGAGTCGAACCATGGAGACCAGAAGGCCCATTCCCGCAGTCAAATCCGAATCGTCGATTCCCGCCCGCAAAGCTAGGACGTCCTCGAACCAGGCCTCAGCCCCGAAATGGGCCGTCCAATTCCCTCCCACGTAGGGTGGGATGTCGTGGTGCCGGACTTCCGCCGAGAGCCACACGATGTCCTCCAGCAGGTAGGCCATGCCGAAGCGACGCCGTCCTCCGATCTCCCTGACGTCAGTGCTGGTACTCACGAGCTGAATCGTGGGCCGCAGTAGATTCTCGAAGCTGGCTCCCACTTGGAGGTTCTCTTTCACGTGGTACAGCATGCCCAGGCTGAACGAGCTCTCCCACTGCGCGCCGTTGTAGTTGGGATCGTTCAGCGCCTCGTAGCCGGGGGCGGAGGCTCCGTAAAAGAGAGCGGAGACGCCGAAACTGAGCCTCTTCCCCAGCAGGGACTTGGCCACCCCCGCCGTGAGCACATCCTCGTGATAGATGTCCTTCAGCCCGGTCCGCGTCCATCCGAATCCGAGGGCCCAGCTCCCGGCGAGCTGGGCGGAGGCGCCGAGGAAATCCTCGCTCAGACCGTCCAGTCCGTCGTAGAGCGAGGTTCTCATCCCCTCGACCTGCACGCCGTGTTCGTCACTCAGAATGGATGCGGGATTCCAGAAAATGTGTGAAGGGTCACCGTTCATGGCGACGAACGCACCGCCCATGGCCTGGCCTCTTGCCCCCACTTCCTGGTCGACGAAGTCCGCGCGCGCCG
Organism: Candidatus Krumholzibacteriota bacterium; assembly: GCA_963806035.1. Classification (GTDB taxonomy): domain Bacteria; phylum Krumholzibacteriota; class Krumholzibacteriia; order JAJRXK01; family JAJRXK01; genus JAOZPE01. The sequence goes on from CAWDWO010000008.1 coordinate 81,413, forward strand.
AAATCGGCAGTAGAAGCAGAGCGAATGCGCTCAGAGACACAAGCCGCAGGCGGTGCCGGGTCTTCATCGCACCACCGCCACGGCTGCCGTCGCCCGTTCCCAGCGCTTGAGAAACTTCCCCAGCACCTCGGCGCGACACACGTAGATTCCCATCGGCACGTAGTTGCCGCTCTCGTCCTTGCCGTCCCAAACCAATCCCTCGGTGCGGTTGGTCATCTCCCCCACTCCGGTGAAGAGCTGCAGAGTTCGGACCTTCTTGCCGCGCAGATCGAAGATCTCCACCACGGCCTGGTCGATCTCGTCGGGGATGACGTAGCTGATGTTGAGGTAATCGTGAATCCCGTCGCCGTTGGGAGAGAAAGGATTGGGACTCAGTTGCAAGCCGGTGACCAGGGTCTCGCTCTTCAGGTCACTGCCTTTCGTGAACACTCCGTAGAGCCCGGTCTGCGCCACCTTCGCGGTGATGGTGCTCCCGGAGACTTCGCTGTGCCCTCCGACGAGTATCCAACGCCGAGCGGGCTCACTGTAACGGAAGTACTGCAGATTCGAGGGCTTCTCTCCGCCAATTTCGTAGTAGGGAAAGTGGATGGAGAACTCGGCGAGCTCGGGCAGATCCTTGATCTCCTCCATCGTGCTGTCGGCATGAACCCAGAACAACTGGAAGCTGCGCGCGGTCTCGAGGAAGCGATCCTGTGGCATCAAAACCGTTTCGTTGCTCCCCCCGTGGGTCGAGAGATCCAGATCCTCGCGGCCCAGAGCGCGGTAACGCAAGGAAAGCCGTGAGCTGTCGTCCTCGGCAAAGAGCTTGTCCACGTAGGTGCGTGGCAACCGCAAGCGGCTTCCTTCCGGCAGATCGAAGTCGACGGGATTGCTGTCATCGGGGAGATCTCCCGGACTCAGAACCTGCGTCACCTCGTCCACCGGTTTCTCGGGAACTTCGATGAGATACTCGACACTACCCTCGGGCGTCTTGTTTCCGACTCCGTCGGCGGCTTCGAAGGAGAGAATCATGTAGCGCACCGCTTCGGTAGTACCGTCCTCCTTCTGACGCTGCACTAGATTGGTAACGGAGGGATCGCTGAACTCATCCCATGGGATGTCGCCGATGTGCGTGATGCCGTCGCTGTCCAGATCACTGCGCAGCAGGCCCAAGGGGACTTCGCGAGCATTCGACCTGGGTTCGCCCACCCCTCGCCATTTCAGGGTCGCCGAGGTAACTCCACTTACATCCTCGATCTTCACGATGGGCGAAACCGGAGCCTCTTTGAGAACAGCCCATTGCCGCAGTGCCCGGTTGGGGTCGTTCAGGAAGGTGATCTGCGGCGGAACCGTGTCGATGAGCTCCTCGGCCTCCAGCTCACACGAGACGAGGATCTTCGGATCGGCAAAACGTCGTTCCGCCTCGGGAGTGGTGAAATCGAGCTGTTCCTCTTGCGGGCGCCCGGGGGGCTTCGGCTTCCCCGTGGGATCCAGACCGGCGTGAGTCATGATGTCGATGATGTTGGCATCCCGCTCGCGATTCTGCTCCCCGTTCTTTCCGCCTCCGAACTGCCATTCGGGCCGTCCCTCGTTGACCCAGCGGATGCCTCCCCAGTTGCTGTCGTTCGAATCCCCATCGTGACCGCTCATCAGTACGATGAAATCCCACTGGGCGATCTTGGCCTTCAGCTCCTCGGCGGAGAGATCGGCGACCTCGAGCCGGCTCTTGTCCACGAACAGGTCGATGGTGTTGTCGACCGCGTTCGCGCAGAAGAAATAGTCCTCGTCGTTGCGGAAGATGTCCCAACTCCCCGCCGCCGAAGAATTGTTGCTACGCAACATTCCCTTCCACCAGCCGTCGGCGACCACGGCATAGTCCCAGGCGTCCTGGCGCGCGATGTCGGCATAGCGGTTGTCGGGAATCTTCGTCGATCCCTTTCCAGAGATGTTGTCGATGAGCAGAACGACGTTCTGAAGGTTGAGATCGATCCGCGAGCCGCTGGGACAGAGCTGATCGCTGGGATAGGTCGCGTTCCAATCGGATGCGTCGGGCTCGGAGGGGTCGGTTACATCTCCCACCTTCACCCTGAACACGAGCTTGTCACCCGCGTCGAAGACTTCCATACCCTGCAGGTCGAAGACGCCCGGAAAGAAAACTCCGTTCGTGGGATAGGTGTAGTAGAGGAAGCGCTCGCCGGGCTGATTGGGGCCGTGGTCGTCACCCACCGCATCCTCGATGCTGAGGATGGGCTCGAGCTCGGCCTGACCGGTGATCGCGAGCTCGGCACTCGCAGTCACTCGTTCTCCCGAGTTCAATTCGGAGGCGTGCACCATGATCGTCGCGTCACCTTCGAGTTCACTGGGAGCGATGGTCAACAGAACGCTGTACAGTCCATCTCCGGCCACGAGATCGCCGTTCACTCCTGCATCATTCATCGGGGTCAGCGCGTCGCCCTTGAAACGCGAGAAGTCCGCAAAGACCTGGAAGAGCGGATTGGGGATGCTGGACGAGTCCACGACGGGACGGGCCGTGAGCAGGGTCGATTCGCCCTGGCTGATCTCCGGCGGAGTGAACTTGACCTCTTCGAGCTTCAGGGCTCCGGGCAGGATCTCGGGCACGAAGGTGGCCCAGTTCTTCAAGTCCACGCGCGGGGGCAGATTCTCCCACCACTCTCCAGCTCCTGCCGGAGGGACCATGTCCACGGTGGCGTCGTGCGGAACGGAATCCAGCGCCGGCCGTTTTTCGCCGCCATCCTCCTGCATGACGTAAGCCTGGAGTCTGAGCGTATCGACGCCGGCGACGAAATTCGCACCCAGAACTTTCAAGGGCATGCGGAAGGTCACCGTGGTCTCGTTCTTCGTGACCCAGCCCTGCGTCTTGCCGTTCACGTTGTCGTTGAACTCACTGATCCAGGTGCCCGCCACCATGTCGTACCACTGCCAGTCCGTGGGCGAACCGGTGGGAGGAGGGCGCCTGAGGTCAGCGTAGTCGTCCGCCGCATACTTGTAGGTGAATACCATATCGGGCAGAAGAGCGTGCGTGTAGTAGATGGGAAAGCCGAAATAGTCCTGGATCGCCCCCACCGGCGTTCCCGTCGACTCCAGCAGGAGAGCCATGTGCGCGCCATTGAAGTTGCTGTGGAAGGGCAGTTCCACCACCAGCGTGTCGTTCTGGACGAAGGCATAGAGCGCGGTCAGATCCATCTCGGGGTTGGAATTATGATTGCTGTCGCTCTCCGGAGCCCTCTCGTCCGTGGCGGCCAGTCCGAAGAGAACCGGCGTGCGCAAAGTGGTGCTCTGCTGCGGCAAACCGGCAAGGCTCACCGTGCACTCCACGACGCCGGTTCGATCCGCGAGCAGTTGAAGATCGAAGCTCGCCGAACCGGATTGATCGTCCAGAGTCACGGAGCTGGGAGCCGAGGCCACGACCTCCGAGGGACCCGCACTCACCGCAATGTTCGACCCCGGAAGCGGTGAGGCGTTGCCGTAGGCATCCGCGAGTTGAACCTTGTAACGGATGAGAATCTGGTCGTTCTCCACCCGCAGCTCCGAGCTGAGCAACAACTGCTCGGGCCGCTCCGGGAGTACCTTGAAGTTCAGTTCCGGCGAGACGATCTCCTTGCCTGAATCCGTGGTGCCCATCGCCTGCAGGGTGTAATCCCCGCTTACCGTGGTGGTAAAGGCCACGTCGCCGTCGGTTCCGAAGGACCCGTCACTCGCGGTGATCGCCACGCTCGGTCCGACGCCCGCCACGGCCGGAGTGATCTCGAAATTCACCAGGAACTCGTTCGAGAACACGGGATTTCCCGAGACGTCGAGAAGCCGGCCTTGCAGGGGGATGCTCTCCCCCGCCTTCATCTGGGTGCCCTGCGCCGTGAGCGCGATCTCCGCCGGCTCGATGGGGAGCACGCCAACTTCGAGCACGCCTTCCAGTCCCCCGCCCTGCGCGAGAAGCCGCACGACCTCCTGCGCATCATCAGTCAAGAGGAAGCGAGCCCTGCCGGAGGGAACCGCACCGGCTTGGGGCTCGAAGACCGCGGGGTCGGCCAGCGGCTGTGTGATGGCCGTCGTGTCCGCCGCGCTCCAAAGGACCACGTTGCCCTGGGTGGGATACGCGGGATCCATCGTGGAAGAACTCAGGCTCAAACCCGGCAGACCGTAAATGGCCTCGTTGCCCTCATCGTCCACGAAGCCAAGCTCGACCACGAGAAAGGCGAAGAAGTTCTCGGCGGGAAGACTCACCGTGGTGAAGTCCGCCGTGATGCGATCCCCATTACCCTCTTCGTTGGCATCGAAGAACGCGACCCTCGTGGCCTGCACCGTGGAGAGGTCGAGAGTCCCCAGATCGACGGGGTTGTCGTTGTCGGGTACCCTCAGCTCCACCTCCAACTTCTTGTAGCCGGAACGCTCGGGATCGGCCGCCGTAATCGAGGAGGGCCAGCGCGGAACGATGCTCAGGGTATAATTCCCCGCGGGGACGGGGCGCAGGCTCATGCTCAGTGGATCGCCCGGAGCAATGACGAAGCTTTGCTCGAACTCTCCCCCCAGATCGGTCTCACCCTTGATCTCTCCGGCCAACTCGAGGGTGCGCGTGAGCGTTTCCGGCCCATCCAGATACTGCAGTGCGAAATCGACTTCGCTCGTGACTCGCAGCGCGTCGAAGTTGATGCCACTGAGATCCTCGTTCTCGCCCAGCGAAACGGTCTGAGGGGGGGCCAGGTATGCGTTGCTCTGCACCGAAACGGTGTAGGTGCCGGGTCCGAGCCGTACCAGCTGATAATCCCCGCCGCCGGGAGGAGTCTGATCGCGAGACGCTTCGGTTCCGTCGGGAAGCTTCGCGACCACATCGAGTACGGAGAGCGTGTCGCTCAGATCGCTGAGCGTCACGGTGCCGGAGATGCTACCCGAGGGCGGCCAGTCCGGGTCGGGGGTTCCGTCACCGTCCGCATCGACCACGAAACTGACCGGCCGATCGATCACCCGAAAGGTCGATTGCGCCGGGATCGATTCCTCGGACATTGAATCCCCACCGCCCACGATGTTGACCACCAGGGCGATGGAAGCGCCGGCGGGAACGGTGGTGGTGAGGGAAGGATAGAGATTCGCGTAGAGATCGCTCCAGGGAATGAAAAACTCCAGCGCGGTGTTCCCCTGTTTGTCGAATCCCTGACAGGCCAGAGGGATCCGCGCAGGGCACGTTCACCCCCACCTGTTGGCTCTCGTCCTTGATCAGATTGACCGGCGCCGCGGGATCGAAGAGATCCAGAATGCCTCGATCGTAGGTGCCGGCCCAGGAGGTGAAACCGAAGTCGGCGCCGAACCCTCCCCCCACTTCGAGAGGACGCCAGAGATTGCGGCTGATCGCGCCCAGCGCGTCCTGGCCGATCTGGTCCATGTTGGTGATCCCGGTTCCCTGACCGAAATCCGCATCGAGATAGACGTTGACCGAGTTACTTCCCGTACCCGGACCGGCGGTGTCCCACAGGAAACCCTGCACGCCCACGTACAGACCCTTGGCGTCCCAGGTCACCCAGAGGCCCGTGAGGTCGTTGAAGGCGCCCCAGTTGCTGTCTCCCGCCGGATCTTCAACGAGCAGCTCGTCTGGTTGCCAGTCGTTGGAATCGGGCTCATCGTAGATGGGACCGTCGACGACGGGGGAGTTGTAGGTGGTAGCGCGTGCCGTGGTGGCCGGAACAATCTCCGTCGCAAAAAAGAGAGCCAAGAGGAGTGAAAGACGAACCGTGAAACGGAAAAGGTTCGAAGGCAATTCTCTGAGTTCAGTCGAAGCGGAACTTCCGGGGGGAATACTCTTCATCGAAATCCCTTCGGCGCCCGCATTTGTCTTCGGGCGATGTAGATTCCGTCCGATTCGCAACCGACCTTGCGCCCGCCAAGCCTAGAGGAGGTTTCCTCGCGAGGTCAAGCCGCTCCTGTCTCGATCCCGTCCTTTGAGCGGTGCGCTCACTCCAGATTCAGAATGACCGCATCCACTCCGGGCACGGATACTTTCACCGCGCCGTGCGTGACCTTCTGCGCGTCGCCCTCGCCGTAGAGAAATTCCGCCTTGGCCCCATCGGAGATCCCGGCGTCTCCCAGCGGAACGGTGACCGAGGCGGCGGAATCCCCGTTGTTCAGCACCACGACGATGTGCTCCTCACCGAGCTGACGCAAATAGGCAAACACCTGACCCTGAGTGAGCAGTGTCGTGAAATCGCCCAGTGAAAGCGCCTCGTGCTCATGACGCAGGGCGGTCAGGGCTTCGTAATGCTTGAGCGTCTGCTGTCTGGCCGGAGTCGTCATGCTCGACCAGGGCATGGTCCGGCGGCAGTCGGGATCTTTCCCTCCGGTGAGCCCGAGTTCATCCCCGTAATAGATGTGTGGAGCACCCACGTAGGTCATGGCGAAGGTCGCGGCCAGGCGCAGTCGTCGCGCGTCGTCCCCCGCCACGCGGAGAAAGCGCTCCGTGTCGTGCGAGTCGATCAGATTCATCTGGGCCCGTACCGCCTGAATGGGATAGCGGGTGCGACCCGGCGCCAGCTCCTGGGCGAAGGTCGCGGCATTGGCCTTCTTCTGAGCGATCCACTTCACGACCGGGTCCTTGAAGTAGCGGTAGTTCATCACCGCGTCGAAGACCTCGGGCGTAATCCACTGGGTCGCATCTCCCCAGATTTCACCGATCAGAATGTGATCTGGTTTGACCTTTCGGCATTTTTCCCTGAACAGATGCCAAAACCAGAAGGGAACCTCGTTGGGAACGTCGAGACGAAAGCCCGACACCCCCATCTTGCCCATCCAGTATTCGGGCGCCTCGAGCACGTAGTTCACGACGTCCCAGTTGGGATCGGCGTCCTCGATCTTGGTGATCCCATTCTCCTGCGCGTTGGGACGACTGAGGTCGTAATTGAGATTGGGATGCAGACCAAATCCCCACCAGCAGTCGTAGTAGTCGATGGCATTCTCTCCAGGAGGAAGCGGATAACTGGGCGGGCGCTTCTTCCACTCGTACCAATTGAAATACTTGCTGTCCTTCCAGTTCTTCAACGCGTCCTGGAAGGCAAAATGACAATCCCCCGTGTGATTGAACGCCATGTCCACGATTACCCGGATGCCGTGATCCAGACATTCCTTGGTGAACTCTTGGAACTCGGCCTCCGAGCCGAGGTGGGGATCCAGCTTCAAATAATCGCAGGGGTCGTAATGATGATTGCTGCGCGCGTCGGTGATGGGATTGAAGTAGATGATGCTGACTCCGAGCTCGGCCAGATAAGGAATCTTCTGGCGCACCCCCTCGATGTCACCCCCGTAGAAACTGTAGTAGTCGGGTTTTCCGTCGGTGCGATAGGGGCTCTTCACCAGGCCGGAGACGTCGTCCCAGTCCTTTACGAGGTGAAAGTACTCGCCGTTGATTTTCCCGCTGGGCGGCAGGGTTTTGCGACCATCGTAGTAGGGCTCGTGAAAATCCTGGTCATTGCCGGGATCTCCGTTGGCGAAGCGATCGGGAAAAATCTGGTAGTAGATTCCTTCCTGCGCCCACTGCGGAATGCGAAAGGGCGGCAGCAGAGTCTGGTTGTACAAAACCCACTGACCGCTCGCGGGTTCCTCAGTGACGAAAGTTCCACCCGAGGTGGCGTAGCGATGGGCGTCGCCGTCCTTGTATTCGTAGGTAAAGTAGAGATCGCCACCGATCTTGTCGGGCTTCACGACGCTGCGGTAGGTGACGAAGACCGGATCTTTCGCCGCGGGCTTCATCTCCACTACGACCGGATTCTCGCCCTCGATCTGGTAGTGCAGCAAAACTCGCTGGACATCGTCACGATACGCTCTGGCCTGAAACTCCAGATGCTCGTCGTCGACTGCATTGACCGTGGAATAATCGAGCGCGACCTGTAGACCCTTCAGATAGATTTTACCGTCCCCCACCTTCAAGTCCATCTTCTCGTAACTGGCGTCGACGGTGATGACGCTGTTCTTGCCACCGAACCCGTCGTCGGCGAATGCCTTCGCGCTTTCGTCGGTAATCCAATTCCCATCCACCACGAACTTGTATTGGTACTCGCCGGGAGCCAAAAGCAAGGTGGCGGTATAGGTGCCATCGCCGTCGGGATCGGTCATCGGTGTCGCCCCGACGTTCCAGTCGTTGAAGGTCCCGGCCAGCATCACCTGGTTCACACCCGAGATGACCGGCTGGTAGGAAAAGGTCACGCTGAAGGTGCCGTGAACCGCTTCGTCTCCACCCGTCGTTGCCTTGGCTCCCTCCGGCTGAGTGCTCGCCGTACCGCCGGTCGTTTCCTTTGCCGTCGACGCTTCCTGGACACCCTCTCCCGCTTTGACGGTGAGTACGCTGTTGTGACCTCCGAAACCGTCGTCGACCGTCTCGGGATTGTCGGGATCTTCTTTCCAGCTTCCGTCGATGACGAACTTGTACTTGTAGGCGCCGGGCTTCAGCGGAATGGTCAGTTCGAAGATGCCGTCGCCGTCCGGGTCCTGCATCGGCTGCGCGTTGTCACTCCACGAATTGAACTCCCCTGCCAGATACACGCCCCCCGCGCCCGGAGCCAGGACGTGAAAGTGCACGTTGCGCTCCCCTGGCGGAGCCGGCGCGACTTCAGTCTTTTTGGCCGGCACGGCGGGCCCCTTCTCTTTGGGAGTAGGTGTCTTCGCGCTGGCACCGGCTGGAACGCCAACCACCAGCGCTTCCTGCCCGACATGAACGATGCTGTTCTTTCCCCCGTAACCGTCGTCGACGGTATCGGCGCTGTGGGGGTCGGCGATCCAGTTTCCGTCCGCGACGTACTTGTACTGGTAATCCCCGGGATCCAACTCGAGGGTCACCGTCCAGATCCCGTCATCGCCCTTGCTCATGGGCTGTGCGTTAGGCGACCAACCGTTGAATTCTCCCGCGAGAAACACCTGGTTCGCGGCGTTCTCGAAGCGAAAGGTCACGGAGGCGGCGGTGGCGACGCTGGCGCCCAGCGCGAGCATGAGGATCGAAGTCAGGAGGATTCGAATCGCGCGAGAGGACATCATGGGGACTCTCCCGATAAGAAGAGGATGACGGCAGACGAAAAAGTCTGAGCCAGGGACAGAAATCCTAGCATTCCGGGGAGTCGAAAGAAAGAAAAGGAACCCCAAAGCTCCGATTTGAGTGCCTACTTCCCCTCAGCGCTGCTCCTGAACCCCGAGCGCTCCGGAGGGCACCAGGTCCTCGTCGATCGCGCGCAAAAACTCCGCCAGCGACCAGGCCTGGAAAGTGGCGCCGCCGAACTCCTCGGTCTCCTCCGTCATTCCTCCGTCACGGATTTCACGGATGGCGCCGACGGCACCGTGATCGAGCACCTCGCCGACCAGGGGCTCCAGCATGGAAAGCGCATCGTCGGTCCGCCCCACGAGACACAGGGCATGGATCATGGGACCACTCAGCCAGTACCACACGTCCCCATTGTGATA
>CAWDWO010000009.1:0-92506 GCA_963806035.1 Candidatus Krumholzibacteriota bacterium
ATAGCCGGCTATAATCTCGATAGCGAAAAACAGTCGCAAATGTGCGCGCATTCGCGGCGTCATTTCGCCTGTTTGCTCATGAATCCCACTATTCCCGCGAGATTCTGCTTGCGCTCAATCCTAAAGACCACTACTATGTTTGTATTGCCTCCCCAATGAGACTTCGAGTCCGTGAGCAGCCCGCGCCGGCTCGTTTCGAGGAGGTTCGCCATGTCCGTTCTTCGCTCTGAGACCCGCCAGTCCAGGCAGCGCCGACAGTGCCAGAATTCGGCGCGCTCTGACCTTGGTCGTCGGCGCGTGGCCACCGAGCCGGAGGCGCGCTCCGCCTCCGGGCATCCGTCCTCGACCGGCAAGTCGGGAGCCGCCCGCGTTCCCAATGCGCTTGCTGCGCATCCCTTTCGGCCGGGACTGGGGGCCGCGCAGGTGGATCGCGAGCTTCGAGCCGCCGTGCGGAGTTGGCAGTCCGCCGAACACTGCGTCGTGCTGTGGTTCGCCGAGTTCAATCAGCGCCGACTCTATAAGAAGCTGGGCTACGGCAGCATCCATCTCTACGCGACCGAGGTTTTGGGATTCTCGCAAGCGCGCTCCTACCAATTTCTCCAGCTCGCCGAACGGCTGCGCAAACTCTCGCTACTGGAAAAGGCCGTGGCTTGCGGCGAACTCGGCTGGACGAAGGCGCAAATCGTCGCGTCCGTAGCAACCCCGCAGACCGAGCAGCACTGGTTGCAGAGGGCGAAAGCCCTGAGCCGTCGTGAGTTGCAGGACGAGATCGGCGCGGTCCGGCGGCAAACGAGGAGCACGCTCAGTGCATCCAGCGCTCAGATGCAGCTGGGATCCAAGAAGAAGGCGTCCGTCGCCGCGCGAATAGCGGAAAAATGCTGGGCCAATGCGTCAAGCGAGTCCGTGAATCCGGGCTCGAAGGACAAAGATGAGGTCGGACAAGAGGAGGGGAGCGAACACAGGGAGGGAAGCGGAGGCAAGGAGGGAAGCGGAGGCGACACAGCGCTTACGGATCGCGGGCGAGCCGGCGCCGCTCACAAGTCGGAGTTGGATTTCGGAGGTTCCGAGGCCGTGGAGATGCCGCTCAACGTCGGGCTGTCCTTCACTGCGGAGCAATTCGCCCGCTATGAGGCGCTGGTGGCCAAGCTCCGTCAGCGCGGGCATCGTGCGAAGAAGGCCGAGTTGATTCTCTCCGCTTTGGAAAACTTGTTGAGCAACTCCGAACTGCGAACCACTCGTAACTCCGCGGGCCGTGAGAAGTCTACGAGCGGTGAGAAGTCCACCAGCAGTGAGAAGTCCGCGAGTTGCCACAACTCCGAACTGCGAACCACCTGCAAAGGCAAAGGCACTCGTCAGAAGCGCCGGCAGGGCATGGCCGGGCCCACGTATCAGGTCCACATTCAACACTGTCCGCGCTGCGAGGCCGCGACGGTCTCCACGAGCAAGGGCGACCGGCGCATCGACCGCGCCACCCTTCAGTCCGCGCTCTGTGATGCCAAGCTGCATCGCGAAAAGGTGCGCTCGAAGAGACCGCGCACCGTCTCCACCACTCCGCCGCGTTTACGGCGCGAGGTCCTGGAACGCGATCACTTTCGTTGTCGCATGCCGGGATGTCGCAATCGGCAGTTCTTGCAGGTCCACCACATCGTGGCAAAAGAAGATGGCGGGAAACACCGCGCGGGCAATTTGATTACGCTCTGTGGAGCGTGTCATCGGGCACTGCATGCGCTGGGAGCGGCACAGCAGCGCAGGGCATTGCAGCGCGCGAGCCGCCAGCTCGAGTGAGCGTGTGTCAGGTGCCGCAACGCTGCCTTCCGTCAGCTCTAGTGCGCGCCGTTCGAGCGAGTGCCTGCCGCCCGGGCAAGTGCCTGCCGCCGGGCAAGTGCCTGCCGCCCGGGCGAGACCGAGCTGCCCCAGCTAGTTCGAGTCGTCCGTGTCGTCCGTATCGCCGCTGTCGTCCGAGGACTTGTCGGCCTTGGCGTCACCGGCGTCTGCCTTCGTGCCCCACAGGTGGTTCCAGTAGCTGTCGTCACCTTTGAGCTTCTTGTCGAAGTAGGCCACGATGGTGCGGCTCCACAGCAGACGGCGATCGTAGCGCAGAATCCAGTGTTGCTCGCCGTCGATGCGGATGAAGTCGACGTCCCTTCCCAGCACCTTGAGCGCGGTGTACAGCTGCTCGCTCTCTCCCGGCGGCACGTTGTTGTCGATGTCGCCGCACAGTAGCAGAAGCGGGGTGTGGATCTTGTCCGCGTTGAAGAGGCTTCCCTGCTCCACGTAGAACTCGGGTGCGTTCCAGGGATACTTGCCGGCCGTGGCCACCGCACTGTAGAACGCACCCCAGTCACCCTGCCCCCAGTAGGAGCCGATGAAGGAGATCCCGGCGTGGCTCACCGCGGCAGCATAGAGATCGCAGTGGCTGACCAGATACATCGTCTCGAAGCCGCCAAAGCTGGCGCCGATGCAGCCCACGCGCTTGGCGTCGACGAAGGGATGCGCGGCGAGAAACTTCTCGGTGCCTTCGATGATGTCCTGCGCGGAACGCTTGCCCCAGTCGTTGACGTGGCGCGCGCTGAACTCCTGACCGAAACCGGTCGCGCCGCTGGGTTCGGGGACGTAGATCACGTAGCCGTTGGCGGCCCAGTAGTTCTTGGGATAGCGTCCGCCGAAATCGCGGGTGATGGGCACCGTGCCGCCGTAGTAGTACACGATGCCGGGCCACTTCTCGGCCCGCTTCGGATCGAAGTTGGGCGGATAGTAGACGCGGCCGATAATGGTGGTGCCGTCGCTGGCGGTGAAGTTCCAGTCCTCGACCTTGCCCAGCTCGACGCGGTCGAAGCGCGCGCCGTTGGGGTCGGCCAGCAGACGGGGCTTGGCCTTCGTCTTGGCATCCTGTACGAAGATTCTTTTGTGCTGGTTGGAAGACTCCGCGACATAGGCCAGAGTCGAACCATCGTGGCTCATCGCGAGACGGCTGGCCACCGCACCCGCGCAATTCAGTTTGGCGATCTCCCCGCTCCTGGCATCCATGCGATAGAGCAGGTCGCGATCGGCCGTGGTCGCGATGAAGTACACGGCATTGTCCTTCTTGGACCATTCGAACGACCCCAGCGCGGGATCGAACTCGCGCGTGAGCGCGGTCACTTTGCCGCTGGCGCGATCCATCGAGTAGAGCTGGTAGTCATAGTCGTTGGGGATGACTCCCTCCGGCAGATTCACCCCGATGCTTCCGAAGGCGTCGGGGCCGCCCTCCACCACGATGCTCTTGCCGTCGGGCGCGTAACTCGCGCTACCGGTCCACTTGCTCTCGAACACTTTCTTGCACTGCAGGGTCTCGAGGTCGACTTCGTAGTATTCCTGCACGCTGAAGGGGCGCTCGGTGGTTCCGAAGATTTCGCGCGAGAAAAGCAGGGTGGAGGAATCCGGGCTGATGTCCTGCAAGCTCGTCGCCTCCGCCCCCGCGGTGAGCCGGTGGCTCGCCCCCGCCGGGTACGACGCCAGGTACAGATAGCTGCGGTCGCGATAGGTGGCCCAGCGGTCAGCGAGATTTTCGTAGTGCTTGAACTCCTTGTGCTTGCGCTCCTCCTTGTGGCTCACGGTGTACACCACCGCGCTGGCGTCCGGAAGCCAGCGGTACGAACCGAAGTGTTCCACGTCCTTCAGAACGCTCTCGGTGGGACTGCCGTCGAGATCAGCCACCCACAGCGTGGTCTTCTTGTCGTCCTTGGTGGTGAAGCTGTAGCGGTGTCCCGCTCCCGGGACCCAGGCGAAGCTGGAGGGTCCGTCGTCGCCTTCGAAAGAACGCACCAGGTTTCCATCCTTGGTGCGCCGAATCTCGTACCAGCTCTTGCGATCGTCACGGGGCACACCCGGCGAACTCAGCTTGTAGGCCAGAAGCTCGCCGTCGTTGGAGAGCTGCAGCCCGCTGATGGAGCGCGCGTCCAACAGCTCCTTGACTTCGAGCTCGTGCCGCGGCGAAAGATCCACTGCGACATTTACGCTCGCATCCGGCGCGGCCATCTTCACCTTGGCCGCCAGGGTCCATTCCTTGGCCCCCATCGGGTCATGCACTGCGCGCACGATGACGCAGTGCTTGCCACGTAGTAATTTCAGATCAACGGTCGCCGGATCCTTGTCCGTCTTGTCCTTCAGCTTCTCGCCATCGAGATAGACCTGCAGAGGATGTTGGCTGTCGAGCACGAGCTTCGCGTCGCTGTAACGATCGACGCTCAAGTAGAAGGCGGCCAGACACTGCACGGGAGGAGCCATCGCTGCTCCCTCACCGGACTTCGCGGAGGATTCCGCGCGGGAACTCGCTGAGGATTGCCCATTCGAAGCGGCGGAAGCCCGAGCGGCGTCCGACAAGAGAGAGGAAAGATCGAGCGTACCGTCGGCAGCCTTGCCCTCCTGCCATTTGACCTCTTCACGCGGCCAACTCCAGCTCGCGCCGGCGGCGGGATAGACTTCTTCCACCTCTATGGCATCCTGAGAGAGCAGGTCCTTCAGCTCGATCTCGTGTCCCGCCTCGTTGGCGAGCGCCGGCAGGGGCAGCGCCGAAGCCGGGGTCGTAAGCCACGCGCTCACCGGAATCTCTCGGCCCTCCGCTTCCTCGGCGGCAGCCGCCGGGTGCGCGGCGGCCAGACACAACGCCGAAATGACTAAGAACAAAGCCCAACACTTCACGGCGGGGAATCGAATCGCGGTGGAAGAAGAAAATTTACGGCGCAAACGCATCTCGTTCCTTTCGCAGACTACTCTGAGTCGTCCTTCAAGCGCGGTTTGGGAACTCTCAGCCCCTGGTTTTCCAGCTGGGCCTGGCGCATGGCCACCATGCCCTGCAGTACGGTTTCTCGCTCGAGCGTCGAATCGATTTGGGGGTCGTAAACTTCAAAGCCCGTCCAGCCCTGCATCATGAACACGATCGCGAAGACCTGAGGGCCGCGAGCCTTGATCCAGAAACGCGGAATCGAGATCTCGATGCTGCGCATGAGGTCCGCGGCAGATTCGTCCGCGTGGCCTGGCGAGCCGGTTTCCGTGGACAAGCCTGGTTCCGTGGACGAGCCTGGTTCCGTGGACAAGCCTGGTTCCGTGGACGAGCCTGTTTCCGTGGACGAGCGATCCGGGGCGGCGGCCCCTTGTCCGGCATGGCCAACATCTCCGGCCGCCAGCTGAATCGTCATCACGCCGTGCTCGTCCTCTTCCCCGAAGTGGTGCAGGCGCTCGTCCTGGGCGGAGATGCCCGGCACCGCTCTCAGTTTTTCGCGCACCGGTGCGCACTCGAGCTCTTGATTCTGAGCCTCGCGCGGCCTGAGTAGAATGCGATAGTCTGGTTTCATAGCATGCTCAGATGCGAGAGATCTGGGCTCAGCGGCGCCAAGATCGCGCGTGGCGCCAAGGCCTCCCGTGGCGCCAGGCTCACCCGTGGCGCCAAGGCCCCCGTGGCGCCAAGGCCTCCCGTGGTGCCGGCGCCTCGCCCCTCATTTCAAAATGACGAGTTTCCCGGTTTGGGTCTCGCCGGTGTCGAGATTCTCGACCGCGTACACGTAGAGACCCGGGGCGAGCGCGCGGGTGTTTTCGCTCAGCATGTCCCAGGCGACCTGTCCGGTGGAAGCGTCGTCGCGCTGCAGCTTGTCCACCAGCGTGCCGCTGATGTTGTAGATGGAGATGATCGCGCGCGCGGGAACGTTGGTGAAGTAGATCTTCCTGCCCAGCTCCGCCGGCTCACCGGTGGGCCGCCGCGCATCGAAGAGCGAGCTGCCGCGGTAGGGATTGGGATAGACGCCCACCGTGTTGGGATTGGACGCGCCTCCGGGCGCGGAACCGGGCGTGACCAGAATCGAATTCTCGTTGAATCCGCTCTCGAGCTCCTCCAGGCCCTGCCTCGGGCGCCGATTCGAATAGGAAGTCACGGAATACCAGTACTTGAAACCGTCGCGCACGCCGCGGTCGATGAACTCGCGCTTGCCGTCGGCGGTCATGTGCGGCAGTCCGAGATTGTAGCCCCAGGTGTCGGGCGTCCCGTCGGGCCAGGTCACGCGATCGAACTCCGCGATCAACGAGGCCTGCTTGAAGGGATCGCCAGTGATTTCCGCCCCGTCGATGCGGTAGACGCGATAACCCTGAAAGTCGTAGTCGCCGGTGAATTCACTGCGATGGTATTCGGGCGAGGCGGTGGTGGGATCGTAGGTATCCGTGGGTTCGGTCCCGGGATCCCAACGCAAAATGACTTCGTTATCCTTGGTGCTCACTTCCAGAATGGGACTGGGTGGACCCGAGGGAAGTTGGAAGCCGGCGTCGAAAGTGCTCTGGGCAACCTGGCTGTTGTTCACCATCGAAGCGGAATCGGGACCGGCCACCATTGCGATGGTGAAGTGCGCCTGGTCTCCGGGCAGCAAGAGGTCCCAGGGGCCCACGGCCAGCATCGAGGTCCAGTTCCCGTTGGCGTTGAAGTTGTTCCCCTGACCGTCGTCTCCGCGGTCGATCTTTCCCGAGGCCATGAACTCGTACTTGCCTTTGTCCAGGCGGCGGCGCGCGTCGTTGAAGCGCCATTGCCGGTACGAGAGGGTAGGTCGCACCCCGTCATAGCCCAAAATGCGGCAGCCGGCCCAGGACTCGGCCTTGCCATTTTCTCCGTCGGCGTCGTGGCACCACATGATGCGCGCATCGGGATCGCTGCCGTAATCACCCGGCGCGATGAATCCGTTGCGATCGTCGTAGAAGTTCCAGCCGTTGGTCTCGTCGCCGGGGATGGTGACGGTCGTGTTCCCCACGCTCAGCTCGTTGTACCAGCCGATGTAGACCTGACTCAGTTCCTGATCGCTCACGTTCTCTACCGTGAAATCGATGATGACGAAGTCGTCGGCGTAGGGCGGCGCGTAGGCCAGGACTTTGGTGTCGACCCTCAGTCCCATCGCGATGTGCGGGTCGTCGTTGCTCGAATCGCCCGGACCCAGTTCGTCATAGATGGAGAAGTCGAATTCCTGATCGGCTAGTGCCGAGGTGGAGAAGTTGGGGCTGAGCGGATTGGTGGAGAGTAGCTTGATGCCGTCTTGGGGGCGCGGACCGTATTCCTGCGTGGGCGAAGATTGCCCCGAACTCGTGTCATCCGCTCCGGCCGAAACCAGCGAGTCGCCCTCGGCGGTGATCGCGCCCACCCAGATTCCCCCCACGAACATGTGCTCCACGTTGGAGTTCAGAGGGTATTCGAAACTTGGCGAGGCCAGGGTGGGGTTGAGCAGGTTTCCAAAGTAGCCCACGTTGGTCACGTTGAGCCCCACCGCGCCCACGTTAGTATAGACCGAGGTCGCGGTGCGTTTGAGCGCGAGGGGATCGGCTTTCCAGTCGCCCGGTCCCGCCAGCGCCGAACCCAACGCGAGAACACTCACGAGGCAGAGACACGCGAGCACTTGCCACGCGGCGCACACCAGCGCGCGGCGCGAGGGATCGAGAGCTCTGAGGACTTGGGCAAACTTGCAGAGCACGGGGAAGCGAATCGTCAATGTCCGGCGCGGCATCTTTTTCCTGGGAAGCGATTGGGGCTCGTTCTAGGCTTCACGAAAGCGTAGTCCTAGCTCGCGCATGTGTCCAGGATCCCTATGCACCGCCCAGAACGCTTTCGAGGCTCCGTTCTCGGCTCATCGAGCCCGAGCTTCGCTTTGCTCGCACTCTGCGCCTTCTGTTTCCTCTCGCTGGCCGCTTGCCAGGATCAGGGTGAGGGCGCCGGGTCCGCGAATGCTGGAGCCGGGCACAGCGGGTTCAAGAACGCCACCGCGGGCGAGGTCGCAGACCGCTCTGCCGGGCACGCCGCAAAGAACTCTTCACACATTCACCTCGATTTCGACTTTGGTGCGCGGCAGCTGCTGGTCTTCCACCACGAGTTGCAGGGCGCGGGCACCGCAAGCGACTCGCTCACGGTGTTGCTGGCCGGCGGCGAAGAGGCCGATCTCGAGGAATTCCGTCTTCTTTTGGCCCGGCAGGCCGGAATCGGCCCGCCCTTGCAAGTCTTTGAAGCGCAACGGCTCGACTTTCTCGCCCACGATCTGGGCCGGCGACTTTTGGGGCCGGTGGAGGCCTTGCTCGAGGATTCCCCGCGCTGGGTCGTGAGCCCCTTGAGCGCGGCGCCCCTCGAAGCGCTCGTCCTTCCCTGGGGCGACGGCGATACGCTCCTGTTGCAAAGGGTCGTCGTGAGCTATACCGCCCGGGCCGCGGACGGGTCGAAGAGCACCACGCAGTGTCCCCTGGCCGCGAATTCGCGTCAGTCGGCCGGACACTCGGCGGGACACGGGATTTTGGCCCTCATTCCCTACACCCCCGACCTCACTCCGGTCCAGGACGACCCCGACACACTCCTGTGGACTCTGCGTTCCCAGCTGCGGCGCCTGGATACCATTCCACGCGCCGAGACCTCCCCGGGCGAACTCGAAACGGTCCTGGCCGCGGCCACGGGAAGCGAAGGCTACGCGCTCGTTCTCTTGCGGGCGCGACCCGCCGAGGCCGAGCCGCTCCTTTCCTCTCTCAGCGGAACGAACAGCCTCGTTTGGTGGGTGCGCCCGCCGCACGAGGAGCGCTCGAACGGATATCTGGGGGAAGCGCGCACGCGGGCGCGCTGCCTGAAGCAGGCACGACGGCTGGTGCGGGGAGGCTATGGTGTGGTCGTGGATCTCTGGCCCCGCGACGATCAAAGCGTGAAGCGGGGAGTGAAGGTGTGGATTGCGGCCTTGCAATCCGAGGAACCGGTGGCCCTCGCGCTGACCGAGGCCAAACGCGCCATCGCCCGGCGCGACCCCGATCGCCCCGGACTCTGGGCGGGCTGGATCGCTCTGGGGCCCTGCGATGCCCCGCTGAAGCTCTCGCACCCCGGCCTACTCCAGCGAATCTTCTCTTCCGGGCACTGAAGGTCCCGCCGAGCTTTCGTGCACCTTCGGATTTGCTGACGAAGCCGACCCGCAAAGCGCTGGCCGCAGCGGAATGCGCCGCCTCAGCAGTTGCTGCCGATCCAGTAGTCGGCGGCGACCGAGAGCGCGCGGCTGGCCCGGTCGATCTTGCGGTAGACCGGCAGCCCCGCTCGCTCCAAAAGAAGCACACTGGGATCGTAGAGCCGGCCCGAGTCGATCACGACGACCATCGGTTTGTCGGTCTCCTTGCTCACGCGGATGAATTCGCTGGGCAGGGAGTTCATGGAGAAAATGTTCTCGCTGTGCTGGCCGCTGAGGTCGGGAGCCAGAATGTCCAGACCCGGGGTGGCGGGAATGGCCGAGACCACCAGCGCGTCCACCTCTTCGGCGTGCGCGAGAATTTCCACTGCCTTGATGAAGGGCTTCGTTCCCGCCATGGGCGTGGCGTCCACCGGATTGCCGACGTGTGCGATCTCGGGCAACACTTCGCGCAGTTGATCACGCGTCTGCTGCGAGAATTCGGTCAGTTTCAAGCCATAGAGATGATCGCTCACCGCTCCGGCTTCAAAGCCCGCGTTGGTGATGACTCCCAGGCGCCGGTTGTTGGCGCGCTTGCGCCCTAGCATGGTGAGAATCTTGGTGTAGTCCTCGAACTGGTTGAGAGTCTCGCAGACGATGGCGCCGGCTTCCTTGAGCATCACGCGCGCGATCTCATAATCGCCCGCGATGCTCGCAGTATGGCTTGCCGCGGCCTTGGCCCCTCCCGCTGTCTTTCCCGCCTTGTACACGACGACCGCCTTGCCCTGGGCGGTCGCGGCTCTCACCAGGCCCAAGAAGCGCTCGCCTTCCAGTGGCTGGAAGCCCTCGATGTAGAAACAGAACACCTGCGTGTCGCTCTCGTGCTCGAGGTAGTACTGCAGAAAATCGCTCGCGGTGAGATCCATTTCGTTCCCGTAAGAAATGGAAACGCGAGGAAAGATGATCCCGTCCAGATTGGAAGTGAAGCTGACCAGGTACGCGCCGGACTGACTCACCGCGACCAGGTTGGTGCCCGGAGCCTTGTGGAAGGGCAGCTTGTAGTGCGGCAAGAAGAAGGTGTTGTACTCGCGCTTGGACACGATGCCCAGGCAGTTGCCCCCGACCATGACGGGACCTCCGTCGGGACGGCTGCGCGAAGAGGCCAGACTCTCCTCGATGCGACGCGCGAGGTCGCCCTGTCCGGTTTCGGCGAATCCGCCGGGAATGAGAATGATGCTGCGCGTCTTTTCGGTGGCAACCAGCTCCTCGATCGCGTCGGGGGCGATGGGGGCGGGAATCGACACCACCGCCAGATCGACCGGCTCGGGCAGCGAGGCCGCGTCGGGTACGCAGGGAACTCCATCGATGCGCTCGACCTTGGGATGGATCGCCCAGAGCTTTCCGTAAGTGATGCCCTCGCTGCGCTTCAAATTGTCCAGAATGATGCGCCCCGCGTTCATGTGCTTGGACGAAGCGCCGTAGACCACCGCGCTGCGCGGATGGAGCAAGTTTTCGATGTTGGCGATGGGGCGCGGCAAGCGTCCGGCAGAGGGCGTCGCTTCGATCGAGGCCAGGGCGTCCAGGGCCAGAAGCCTGCCGTCGCGCGCCACCACCGGGTTCAACTCCAACTCGGCGAGACGCGGCTGTCCCACTTCGGTCTTTTCCTGAAAGATGCGCGCCAGGCGTTGAAGTGCCTCGCCGAGAATGTCGGCGTCCAGCGGAGCTTTCTTGTGCAGACGACTCGGAGCGAGCGCGATCGCTCCCAGGGCCGAGTCCTTCAGACACTCCATCTCCACATCTTTGTCGAAGCCGTCCACGCTCATGATCATGTGCGCGCGACCCTGCGCGAGCTTGCCGTACCATTCGCTCAAAAGTCCGCCCAGCCCGAACATGAGGTAGGGCCCCATGGCGGGATCGCGGCGCGCGCTCAAAATGAACTCGCTGCCCGGAAGATCGACCGGCAGCACCACCCGCTCCACCACCAGGATTCCGCTGAGCTGCGCCCCCTTGGCCTTGCTTGCGACTTCCTCGTACATCGCGTCCAGCGCGGCGCTGACCGTCGCCATCTCGCAGGCCACCATGCGAACGCCTCCGACGTCGCTCTTGTGGAGGATCTGCGGCGACACGATCTTCAGCACGACCTCCTCGCACTGCAGAGTTTGCAACTGCGCTTCGCTCGGCTTCTCCCCCTTCCTGAGAAAGAAGTGCCGCGGGGTCTCGATGCCGATCTTCTCGAGAAAGGCGTAGGCCTCTCCTTCGAACAGTCGATCGCGTCCCTGCTGCTGAACACTCTGTAAAGTCTCCTGAAGAGAAGCGGACATGGGAAAGCTCCCAGATCATGAGCTAAGGGTTTGCGCGTGCTTCTGCACGTACGTCTAGGTCTGCGTCTAGCTAGAATCTCGGGCCGAAAGGAGCTGCTTCCAAGCGCTTTTTTGGCGAAGTCGAATGCGAGTTCTTGGGGAAGGCGAATGCAGGTTCCAGGCGAAGACGAATGCGGGTACCAGGCGCGCGCACGAGGGCGCGCTCTCGGGCGAAGCAAAGGCCCGGCAGAGAACTGCCGGGCCTTTTGAGTCGCTAAGAGAGTCGCCGTGCGCGGGAAAAGACCCGTGGCCGGCTACTTCAGCAGAGTGACTTTCTGCACCACACTCGATTCGGTCTCGAAGCGCAGGCGTACATAGTACACACCGCTTCCGACGGGCGCGCCCGAAGCATCCCGACCGTTCCACGTGCGGGTCTGGTCTCCAGCGTCGAGAACGCCGTTGACGAGGGTCGTGACCCTTTCACCCTTGACGTTGAAGATGGCAAGTTCGGCCATGCCCTTGCGCGGCAGCTTGAACTCGATCTTGGTCATCGGGTTGAAGGGATTGGGATAGATGCTCGTCAGCGAAGCACGACGCGCCACGGGCGTTCCCGTCTCGACACCGGTTGCGAAGAGTTGCAAGTCGTTGTCGTCGCGCGGCGCGATGGCGTTGCCGCCAAAGCGCACGTCGAGCAGGCCGGTCGCGATCTGCGTGTCGTTCGGCAGGGGCGCGAGCGAAACGGCAACCATCGGGTTGGCCCTGAGCAGACTGTCGCTGACCGTGTCCTGCAGGTAGTAGTTGTCAGTGGCCGCGATGGTGTCCACCACGGTGGACATGAAGGTGCGGACGATCACGTTCTCCAAAGCCTCGGTGGTGTCCAGATCGGTGCTGGTGAACGCGAGAACCGGAGGCAGCGGATTACTGAAGTTCAAGACCTGGACCGCGTCAGCCCGCTGGGGGTTGATCTCGGTATTGGTGTCGAACTCGCTGATGGTTCCCGAGATCCGTACCCGGTCGCCGCGGAAGAGCACGTTGCCGCCCGAACTCTCGTAGACAAAGAGGCCGCTCCAGGGACCACCTTCGGGATCCTCGATGATCCACTGGCTGCCCGGAGAGTTCAGCTCGCCCGGCGCCACCGTCACGATGCCCTCCACGTTGACCAGCTGGCCCGCGTAGGTGCTGCCGTTGCTACCGTCCACGCTGGACTGGATGTCCATGATGGTGGTGGTGCCCACTGCAACCTGCAGACTCGAAGCCGGCGCGTCGCCCGGCACGGTGGTGGTCTGCGCGCTGTTGTCCGTCGCCACGATGTAGTACTCCATGGACGACATCGTGGTGCCGGGAATGGTGGCCTCGTAGGTGTCACCCAGAGTGTTGGTCATCGCCACCGAAGTGAAGCTCCCGCTGCCGCCGTAGGCGTAGTAGAGAGTCGCCGCGGCGATGCTTCCGTTGTCGGTGATGGTCGCCGAAACGGTGACCGCCTCGTTGGCATGCGGCGCCCAGGGGGCGGGCGTGATGTCGTTGACGACCGGGAAGGGATCGCCCGGGTTCTTCACCAGGTCGGTCTGGTAACGAGGCTTGAGCTCGATGAGACCGTTGTACGGCGAGAGAATCCCGGTGATCTGGAAGTGATCGCCGTTGCCCATGGAAGTGGCGTCGATTCCGGTGGTGCCGTCGATGAAGACGATGAGGGTGTCGCCGGAAACGTCGGTCAGACCCACCGTCCCCTGCTGGAAGGATCCTCCACCCCAGGGCGGGGCGGCCACGCCGGGCAGATACGCGATGTCACCGGTGACCGAGGCCAGCCAGCCGATCACTTCGTAGTCGGCCGCGGTCGGCGTGCCGCTGCCGTCGTTGTCCACCGCTTCGGACACGGTGTAGACCTGCGGCGCGGGAACGGTGGCCACGTCGAGGAAGGTCAGGGTGAGACCCGAACCGGTACCGAGATCGATCTCGCTGCCGTTGAAGGAGCCCACGTCGCCGGTGACCTCGACGGAGTCGCCGAGAGCGAATCCGGAGGTAGAGCTAAAGAAGGTGATCCCGCCGGTGGGATCCTGCACGTAAGTGCCACCGCTGTTGAGAACCCCTGGCGGCATGGTGATGACGCCACGGACGGTGACGATGTTTCCGACGAGAGGTGAGGCCGGCGCGCCGGTGGCGTCGTAGGCCTGGATGTCGTCGATGTTCGTGATTTGGGCGAATGCGGTGCTGGTGAGGCAGAGGAGCGCGCAAAGCGCGACTGCCAGCGTCGTTCGCAACATTCTCGTGATGCCTCCTGCGATGAATCGGATGAGCTGAATCGAGAGAGTGAAGCTCTGGCTGCAAACCCGCGATCTTCGTTGTGAAAGTGGACGCCAACACGCGGTTGAAAGTGAATCTCTAGCCGCCGCGAACCCTTTGTGCGTCCCTCTAGGGAAATCGGGGGCAGTATAGCACAAGAATTTGCCGCCACTCAAACCCGCTTCGGGCGGCAGGGCCTCAGAGCCGGCTCTTTTGAGGCACGCCGGAAGGCCGGAAATTGACGGGAGTTCCTAAGCACTGGCGGGACATGCTCTTTCGGCCCCTCGGCGGACTGGCTCAAAGGCGCCCCACCCTCCCGGTTTTCACGGGAATTTCACGCGTTTTCCATCCGCTCTTTGCGCCTCGGGGGCACGCGCCCCGGTCCGGGCGCTCTGGGGGAAAACCACGCCCTCCCGGAGATCCGAGGGGGCGGTCCCGGCGCGCTCAGTCCCGCGAGGCCCCTTTCTCCATGGCGCGCGCCAGGCGCTCCGCGAGCAGCGGGGTCTCGCGCGCAAGCAGGGCGTGGAGTTCGGACTGGGGCAGAATCAGTACGCGGCCGTTGGTGAGCGCTTCCACATAACCCTCGCTCGCGGGGCCGTCGACGCGCGCGCGCTGTCCAAAGAGTTCCCCCTCCTCCAGGATACCTGCCACCACCTCGTGTCCGTCGGGACCGAAGGTGTTGATGCGGACGCGCCCTGCGCGCACGAGGTAAGCTTGCCCTCCTTCATCGTCGGGTCCGCACAGAATCTGCCCTCGGACGCAGTCCCAGGACTTGCCCGTCTGCAGAAGACGGCGCCACGCGCTCTCCTTGAGCTGGTGCACGAGCGGGCGGTGCTTCAGGAGCCAGATTCTGCTGCGACCCATCGATTCCCTCTCGAGTTTGAGTTGGACAACCGTCCCCAGCGCGCCCCTGCGCGCGAAACCGCTCGCTTCAACGCGCCTTTCGGGCCCTTCGGCCTGAACCTATCTTGAACCCGGTCTTGAATCCGGTCTTGAATCCGGCGGTGGGAAACGAGGAGTGGTCTCCCGCCGGCCGACCCATCACCTTGCCATCATCCGCAAAGAGCCCAACTCGGGCAAGGTGAAGACTCGGCGGGAGCGATCGCATGTTTCTTCCCCTCAAGGATCACAACCCGACCACCATCCGTCCCACGGTGACCATCGGGCTCATCGCGCTCAACTGTTTCGTCTTCCTCATCGAATTGGGGCACGGGCCCAGTCTCCCGTACTTCATCGCCCACTGGGGCGCGGTTCCCTACGCTTTTACTCACTTTGGCGAGGTCGTGGCCGTGGGAAACAACTTCCCCGCGACTGGGGGCCCCTCGCCCTTCTGGATCACCGGAATCACCAGCATGTTTTTGCACGGAGGATGGGCGCACCTTCTGTTCAACATGCTCTTTCTGTGGATCTTCGGAAACAACGTCGAGGATTTCTTGGGTCACTTCCGCTACCTGGTGTTCTACATCGTCACCGGACTTTTGGGACTTTGCACCCATGTCTTGCTTCATCCCTCCTCCACCATTCCCGTGGTGGGCGCCAGCGGCGCGATCAGCGGCGTGTTGGGCGCCTACATGGTTCTCTATCCGCGGGCGCGCGTGACCACCCTGGTCTTCCTGCTCTTCTTCGTGACCTTCATCGAAGTGCCTGCGGTCGTCCTCTTGGGCTTCTGGATCATCTTGCAGCTCTTCTCCGGTCTGGGAAGCCTGGGCCACGGAGGGAGCGGAACGGCCCACTGGGCCCACATCGGCGGCTTCGCGGCCGGTTATCTCATTCTGCGCTTCTGGCTGGCCAAGGAGTTGGTGTCGGCGCGGCGACGCGTCGCGGCGGGAGCGGCGGGAGCGGCTGCAAGTGGCGGAACCTTCGCGGAAGGCTTCGCGGCGGCGCGCGCGCGCAGTAGCTCTTCGACCACGCCCGGCTTCTTCTCCACGGGTGACGACTATCCCCCGCCACCCCCCAAGGTGGGGCATCGCTTCGGCGGCGATCCCATCGGCAACTTTCTCGAGGAAATCGAGCGCAAGGACGAGGACGATTCCTGAGCGGAGGATCAACGCTTGCGCAGCAAGCGCAGCGCTTCCTGAAGCTCCTTCACGCTGTTCACGCGCAGCACCGTCAAGACCAAGAACCACCCCAGCGCGCTCAAAACCGCCCGCAGCCACAGCGCCTGCCCGCGCAGCAGTACCGTGATCAGGATCGCGGCGGCCAGGGCCGAGAGCGCGCCGCCGGCCGAGGACCAGAGCGGAACTCTGAATCCCGCGCGGCGAGCGTAGTAGAAGTAGAGGACCAGAGTCAGACCGTAACTGACGAAAGTGGCAAGAGCCGCGCCCTGGATGCCCATGCGCGGAATCAGGAGGGCATTGAGAATCACGTTTGCCACGATGCCGATGGCGCCGATGGGAAGCAGATCGCGTTCGCGATCGGCGGCGAAGAGGAGGCGCACCATCATGTGGCATCCGGCCTGCAGGGCGATCGCCCAGGCCAGAACGCGCAGGGCCCCCACCGCGGGCAAGAACTCGCTTCCGGCCATCACGCGCACGATGAACGGGGCGAAGATCCACACCGCGATGGCCAAGGCGGAGCAGAAGACCAGCGTGACCCGCGTGCTGCCGCCGATCAATGCCACGGTCGGCGCCTCGCCCTTTTCACGCGCCAACCGAAGTTGCGGATAGACGGCGGTGGCGAGAATGCGCGGCGCGAGCACGACGACGTCGATCACGCGCACCGCGACTCCGTAGTAGCCCCAGAAGCGCTCATCCACCATTCGACTCAGCATGAGAATGTCGATACGGTGAAAGAGTAGACTCAATACGGTGGCGCCCATCAGGGGTACCGCGGCGCGCAGGAGCCGCCGGACTTCGTCGTTTTCCACTTCGCGCAGCGAGAGCCGGCCGAAGTTTCGCCGCAGGAAACGCGTTCCCACCAGGGCGCGCACCAGGCAACCCAAGGTGATTCCCGTCACGAAGCCCAGGATACCCAGCCCGAAGAGCAGGGCAGCAGTGGCGAACACGAAGATGCTGGCCGAGGAGAGCAGCATCGTGCGCGTGATGTAGTCCATGCGTTGGGCGCCCTGGAACACGGCGTCGGCGATGTCGCTGATGTTCTCCAGGAAGACGATGGTCCCCAAAATGAGGACCACGTGCAGCACTGCGCTGGGGTAGTGCAGCTTCCACACCGCGAAGATCAAGATCAGGTAGGCGATCGCGGACAGGAGAGTTTTGACCGCGGCCGCGGCCGAGGCGACACGCGTCGTGTCCCTGCGATCGTCGGCGACCTCGCGGGTGACCAGGTAGTCCAGTCCGCCGCCAGCCAGCACCCTGCCGACTTCGATGAAGGTATTCCCGGCCGTGTAGAGTCCGTAGCCCGCCGCGCCGAGGATGCGCGTGGCAAACATGGTCAAAAGGATGCTGAAGAACTTCGACGCGCCGTGGGCGAGACTCAAGAATACGGTGTTGCGCGCGATGCGCCCTCGGTCTGCCATCGTTCCCCGTTCAGAAGGCCTGTCCGACTCCGATGCTCACGACCGGCGCCGACCGATGCGTGGAATAAAGGATCGGCCAGGCGAAGTCTACACGGAGTGGCGCATTCAGCGAGGCTCGATCCATACCCAGGCGAAATCCGAAACCCACGGCCCCGCGCATGTCTCCCAGCAACAGATCGTGCTCGTCCTCGAACCACGCGGTGCCAAAATCGGCGAAAGCCGCCATGCCGGGCGTCACCAGACTGCCAAAGCCCGAGCGATATACCCAGCGCATTTCCAGGTTGGCTCGTAGTAGACGGTCCCCCGCGTATTCGCTGGGACGGGCCGAACGCAAGCCGTTGTCGATGCCCAGAGTATAAACCGAGTTGCGGTCGAGGTTGCTGCCGGTGGCTGCCAGCAGCGAGCCGGCGGCGCTGAAGGCATCGGAAAAGTACTGGTTTAGCCGCGCGCGGAACTGGGCCCGCATGTTGGGATCGCTGCCCGCGGCCAAGTGCCCCGTGGCGGAAGCGTCCAGCCGAACCACGGTGCCTCCGGAAATGATGTTCCACCGCTCCTCTCCGGAAAACCACGAGCCGTCGAAGCTGCTGCCCATGCCGCGGCTGATCCAGCCCAAGGCCAAAGAGAGCTGGTGACCTTTGGCGATGTCCTCGCGCTGGCCCATGCGATCCAGGTAGCGACGGGAAGCGTAGTTCAGGGGTGTGCGATCGAGAGTGACGATCGGTCCGTAGACGTCGCGGTTCTCGGCGAACTTGCCGCCGAGATCGATGCTGCCCACCGCATTTCCGGCCGGATCGTAGATGGGCGCCGCGGGCAAGGGGCTGAAGCGCTGGGTCTCGACCCTGAATCCGACACCGAGGCGCAGCACGCCCTCGCCCCACCTGCCGCTGCGGCGCTGCAGCTCGAGCCGCGCTTGGGAGAAGTCGCCGTGCGGTCGCACATATTTATCGCCGGTCAAGTAGTAGCGGGGCGAGGTTCCGGCATGCAGATATTGGGCGCGCCACGCCCACTGCGATTCGAGCTGAAAAAACGGCCGGTCCAGATGCCAGGCGAAAGAGCCCCCGTCGGAGGCGTCGCTGTAATCCGCCCCGCCGTCCCACTTGCCGTCGAGGAAATGACGGTCGCGGTAGCCCAGTTCCCAGCTGGTACGATCGAGGTCCTCGTTGCGCGCCAAGGAAGCCTGCCGCCCCGTGCCGAGCAGGTTGGACTCCATCGCGCGGAAGGAGAGTAGCGTCGTGTTCTCGAACTTCTCGAAGCGGATGTCGAAGTTCGTGGTCCAGACCTCGCGCGTGTGGACGTAGAGATCGACGCTGTCAGGGGCAACGTGTTCGGTCTCCAGGCTCACTTCCACCAGGTAACCGGTCGCGCGCAGCTTGCGTTCGCTTTCGGCGAGAAGCTCGGGGTCGGCCCGGTCGCCCTCGTGAACCAGAAGTTCGCGTCGGATGGTCCGGCGGCGCGTGTCGATGTGAACGGCGTTGACCAGCCCCAAAGGCAGCCAGGGAACTTGGGCACAGTCACTTTCGGTGAAGATGGGCTCGCGTTCGTAGATCACCCGCCGGATGTAGGGGGCGGGCGCGTCGGACCACTCCGGATCGCTGGCCCTGTGGGCGGCATCCTGCCGCGCGGCGGGAACATTCGCGGCGGAGTCGAGCGCGCGATCGCCTGGATCGGCGGCCGCCGATCCGCGAGCGGCCTGGGCCGAGGCCGCGCCGAGGCTGAGGAGCAGAGCCGCGAGCAGGGCCAGGGCGCCCGTCCGCGGGCAAGCACCCTTCCGGAGCGCTCGTTCCAGCCGCGCCGTCCACCCTGGATTCGAGACTGACATTTCCGTCCAGATCGTACGAGGTGTCATGTCATTATGACAGTGTGTCGAGGGCCTCTGTCAGCATCCTGCGGGGAGCCTTCCCCAGGGTGGAGTTCTAAGTGAATGGTGCACAATCCTTTAGCGGATGGCAAGCAAAGCCTTTCGGGCTTGGCACCCAGCTTGATATGGCCTGGGTACGAGCGCAGGACAATGCGAACCCCTCGCACTGCAGCGAGAGACGAAAGGAATGAAACCATGCGTAACAAGATGCTGACTCCCTTTGATGCCTTCGATGCCCTCTTTGACGGTCTGGGCCGTTACTCCCTGGCCGAGGAAGGCGAGACCCTTTTGACCCCCCGCGTCGACATCCACGAGGATGAGGCGGAGTTCACGGTCGAGGTCGACCTCCCCGGCGTCAACAAGGACGACCTGAAAGTCGAGGTCGAGAACGGCAACCTCATCATCGAGGCTCAACGCAAAGTGAAGCCCATGGCCGAGACGAGCAAGGCCATCCGGATCGAGCGCGTCGCGCGCGCCAGCTACCGCCGCACCTTCTCCCTGGGAGACGAGATCGACGGTGAGGCCATCAAGGCCGAATTGCGCGACGGCGTGCTGCACGTGTCTCTCCCCAAGCGGGAGAAGGCGCTGCCGAAGCGCATCGAAGTCAAGTAAGCGCGATCAAGTTCGCTGCCAAAATTCGG
Source organism: Candidatus Krumholzibacteriota bacterium (assembly GCA_963806035.1). Taxonomy (GTDB): domain Bacteria; phylum Krumholzibacteriota; class Krumholzibacteriia; order JAJRXK01; family JAJRXK01; genus JAOZPE01. Next base: position 19,464 of record CAWDWO010000009.1, read on the forward strand.
TCGGACGCGGGGCCCATCCCTTTCGGGGGTGGGCCCCTTTGCGTGCTTCCTCAGGACGCCGCATACGGGTGGAACGGAGATTGCCTTAGCAGAGGCGGGGATTGACAGAGCCTTCCCTGCACCCAGAGGACACTCGACGCAGCAATGAGGAAGCTTCATGACCGATAGCGCAAGCCTCTACCCGCTCCATTTCGGCGAAGTACTCAACGTTCTCCCTGAATATGAGGAATATCGCGACGCGGAAAGCTCATACCGTGGCGAAGCGCCCTTCCGCATGGCGGTGGGCCGCCACGTGAAGGACTGGGGCGAGAGGCTCCTGGACCTCTCGGAGTTCCAGGGCAACCTTCTTCCCCGCCGTGACCTGCGCGTGGTGGACCACATGGTGAGCACGGTGACCGACATCTTCAGCACCCTCAACTGCGGCGGCCAGATTCGCCGCGTTCCCGTGGATTCTTCCACTCAGGATGAGCTGCGCGCGTGCGACACGCGAATCCTGCGCCTCTTGGAAGAGGAAAGCGAGCTTTTGGACGGGATGCACCGCGCCGAATGGGCGGGAGAATGGCTCGAGCACGACGCGCGTGAATTCTACCGCAAGCTGCGCAGCCTCAAGCGGGAACTCCTCGACCGCAACCTGTTGCTCGGCCTGCGCGGCTCGGCCAGGCGCGACCGCAGGCAACCCGGCATCGAGCTCATTTAGCCCGAGCGGAATCCGGTGCTTTGCGTCCGCCTGTCTTCGTTGTAGCTTCTGTCCATCATGAAAGCTCCGTTCTTTTCGCGTCTGACCGCTTCCATCCTCCTCTGCGCAAGCTTCCTGCTCGCCGCTGCGGGCCTGGCGGCAGCGCAGAATCCTTTCTTGAAGGAGCAGGCGCCGCGGGTCATCAAGGAAATCCAGATCACGGGCAACACCACCACAAAGGAATACGTGCTGCGGCGCGAACTCGGATTCCAGGAGGGTGATGTCTACGACGATGACGCGCTGAACGATGCTTGGTACCGGCTGGAGCAGCTGAATTTCATCGCCTACGTCGACATCCAGGTCGAACGCAGCGCTCCGGGCGAGGTCATCCTGAAGATCCAGATCGAAGAGGACAATCGTTTCGATTGGCGGCCCTACCTGCGTTGGGAAAGACGCTTCGACTGGCTCTACGGACTCTCGGGACAAATGATCAACTTCCGGGGCCGCGCGGAAACTCTGTGGGCGCGCGCCTACGCGGGACACAAGCAGCACCTTTCTCTGGGCTGGCAGAACCCGTGGATTCTGGGGCGCACGCACCTGGGCGTGGGAGTCAGCGGCTACTACGAACGCTACCGTTTCGTCTATCTGCCCTTCCGCCTCGAGGATGCGGGTGGCAGCCTCGACCTGTGGCACGATCTGACCAAGAATTTGCAAGTCACGGGCAACTACACCTACAGGGGTCTCACGATCAGCGAGTCCGGCTCCTCGCTGGCCGATCAGAGCATCTCCGATCCCTACCTGAAGGCCGGGCTGGACTACGACAGCCGCGACCTCCGCTACTATCCCAGCCACGGCGTCCACGCCAGCGCGCTGGCCACGCTCGGCGCAGTGGGCTCGGGAGACCTTTCGAGCTATTCCTACTTCGATCTCTCGCTGGCCGGCTACCAGGCGCTGCCCTACCTGGGCATACTGGCCTCCCGGGTCAGCTATCGCGGCACCGGCGACAGTCTGCCGGTCTACGAGCGTAGCTATCTGGGGGGACCCGACACCATCCGCGGCGTCGATTTCTCCAGCGTTCGCGGCGACGAGAACTTCTTGGCCACCATCGAGCTACGCCGGCCCGTTTTCCTGGTGCCCCTGCGGGAAGGAAGAGCCGTGGGCCTGGGCTTCCACGCCTTCGTCGACTGGGGTACGGCCTGGGAGGCCGCGCAGAGCATCAGCGACGCCAAGATGCGCCATTCGGGAGGGATCGGCCTCCACCTCAATCTGAACACCTACAATCTGCGCTTCGAATGGGCATTCAGTGATCACGACGGCAACAGCTTCATCTTTGCCGATCGATTCACCTTCTGATTCTGGCGAGGCTTCCCTCGACCGAAAGGAGGTGCGGGCATGAGCGAGGCAGAGCGAATCCGTCTCACCCAGTACGCCGGCGCCGCCGGTTGAGCGGCCAAGATGAGCCCGGAGGATCTGGGCTCGATCCTGGAAGATTTGGTCACAGCAGAAGACGATCCGAGGGTATTGGTGGGCCTGCAGTCCTCCGACGACGCCGGAGTCTATCGTCTGGACGACGAGCGCGCACTGGTGTTCACCGTCGATCTGATCACGCCGATCGTGGATGATCCGCGCGATTTCGGACGCATCGCCGCCGCGAACTCGATCAGCGACATCTACGCCATGGGCGCCAAGCCCCTCATGGCGCTGAACGTCTCGGGCTTCGAGCCCAAGCTGCCGGCGCAGATCTACCGGGAAATTCTCCAGGGCGCGCGCGAAGTGGCCCACGAGGCCCGCGCGGTGATCCTGGGCGGCCACACCATCAAGGACAAGGAGATCAAGTACGGCCTGGCCGTGGTCGGAGAGGTGCATCCGCAGAAAATTTTGCGCAACACCGGGGCCCAAGAGGGAGACGCCCTTCTGCTCAGCAAGGCGCTGGGGACCTCCGCTCTGGCCACCGCTTTCAAGAACGGCGCCTTCGATGAATCCGACTCGCGCTATCGCGCCATGGTCTCTTCCATGACCCGTCTCAACCGGGAAGCGAGCGTGCTGGCTCAGGAGTTTGGCGCCCATGCACTCACCGACGTCACCGGCTTCGGTTTGAGCGGACACATGCTGGAAATGCTCACCGGAAGCGAGCTTGGCTTTCGGATCCGCTTGAGCTCTCTTCCGGTGCTCGAGGGCGCGCTGGAGATGCTGGCGGCGGGATACACCTGTGGCGGCGGCGAAGCCAACCGCAAACGGGCCCTGGACAAAATAGAACTGCCCGAAAAAATCGAACTCCATCAGGAATACCTTTTACACGATCCACAAACTTCCGGCGGCTTGCTCATGGCGCTTCCCAAGGAACGGGCGCCCGCCTTGCTTGCCCGCCTGCAGGAAAGCGGGCACGCGGCCGCCATCGTGGGCGAGGTCGTTGGCCCCTCGAAGCAGCCGCTGCACATTCTCGCCTGAGACGCGACATTCCACCCAACGGGTCGAACGATTGAAAGATCTTCCTCATTTGGGAAAAGACACGCATGTGGACCGCTTGCGCCAAAAGTGGAGGACAGTTATCTCTTGCACAGGCTCCCACACTTCGTCGCGCCGTCATTCAGACGGCGCGATGGCGTCACTGCTTTGAATTGATCGGAGTGTTGTTTCGAAGAATCTGAACCTTGGAACGCTGTGACAATTGGGCTCTCACATCGAACCAAGCTCGTCTCTTTGTGCTCCCGTCAAACTGTGGGCGAGCCTGCGGCAATGAATGACCATCATCATGGATTGGAGTTGTAATGGCCGAACGAATCGCCGTCTACGTCGACGGTGCCAATGCGTACTTTGCCCAGAAAGAAGCACTGAATTGGTGGATCGACTGGCCCTCCTTCCTGGAGTGGGCCCAGCGGGACAAGGAGCTCGTGAGCGCCCGTTGGTATCAGTCCTACCGCCGCGCCCCCGAACCCGAGCAGGAGCGCTTTCTTCACCATTTGACGATCGTCGGCTACGCGGTGCGCAAAAAAGTCCTCAAGTCGATTTACGACCGGGAGACCGGCCAGAATTCGGTGAAGGGGAATTTGAACATCGAGCTCGTGATCGACGCTCTGACCGATGCCCCGCACTATGACACCATTCTCCTCGTCACCGGAGACAGCGATTTCGTCCCCCTCGTGGAAGCTCTGCGTTCACGAGGAAAGCGCGTCCTGGTGGCCGCTACCCAACAGAACGTCGCCGTCGACCTGAGGCAGGTCATCGGTGTCAACTACATCGATCTCGGCGATTTGCGCGACGAGATCGAAAGCGACAAACGACCCCCCGATCGCAGCGAGAGATACGAGGACTCCGGCCGTAATTTTAGCCGCGGCTTCGATTCCGGCGCGGAGGAGTTCGCCCGCGAGGCCTCCGAGCCCAATGGAAACGTGAGACTTCCCCAAGACGACTACAAGGTGACGTCCATCCTGGATCCGCACCCGCCGAGCGCTCCCAGCCAGGACATCGTTCTGCCACAGGAAGGGGAGATCGTTCGTTGCACCGTGCAGTCGGTGAAGAAGTACGGGATCTTTCTCGACCTGCATGAGAACGTAAAAACCCTGCTTCACGTGAAGGACATGAACCGGGGCTATGTGGCCGATGCCGGTCAGTACTATCGCGTGGGCCAGGAAGTCCCGGTGCAAGTGGTGGGAATCGACTGGGAACGCCAACCACCGGAAGTGCGCGTGCAGGTCGTGACTCCCGAGATGGAGTACTAGTCGCCCCGCGGAGCGAAACGATAGCCGACGATCTTGAAGGCCAGCTTGGCCGCGGTCTGTTCGTTGACGCGCGTCGTGGGCTGAGGGACCGTCTCGCAGAGATCGGCCCCGAGAAGTTCTCCTTTGCCTTCGACGATGAGCGCGCGCAGGACGGAAAGGGTCTTCTCCCAGCTCAGACCGCCCGGCTGTGGGGTGCCCGTTCCCGGACAGAGGGAACATTCGAGTCCATCCGCGTCAATGGTCAGATGAACCGGTCCGCTCAACTCCCGCAGAGTTTCCAGGAGTTCCTCGAAGCGCTCCGCCCGAGCGAGCTCGTGGTCATAGAAGGTCTCGATGCGCGGATCTTCGCGCGCTAGCTCGTATTCGCCTTTCTCCGCGCTACGAATCCCGATGGCCACCAGCCGCTTCACTCCGAGTTCGAGCACGCGCCGCATCGCGCAGGCGTGGTTGAAGCGGCTGCCCTGATACTCTTCGCGCAAATCTGCATGCGCATCGATTTGCACCACCGTCACATCCGACGGCTGTTTGAGGATGCCCTTGAGCAGCGCCGAAGTGACTGAATGCTCCCCTCCCAAACCCAGATAGAAGGGAGGCGCCAGACCGTAGCCGGCGCAGACCCTCGTGAGACGGTTGAGATAGGCTTCCACTCTCTCGTTCGCGTCGGCCACGATCGCGGGAAGCACGCAGTAGCGGACCGACCCCTCGTGTTCGAAGTCGAGCTCTTCGTCGAAGCTTTCCAGATGCCAACTCGCACGCAAGATCGCGTCCGGCGCAGCTGAAGTTCCTTTGCCGTAACTGACCGTGCCCTCAAAGGGCGCGCGGATCACCGCGACCTCCGCTTCGTCCAGAGTGGAATTGGGGAGCTCCAAGAAAGTGAGAGGAGTGTCCATCGTGTTCCCGATTCGCAGAGAGTGGCTCCGGGCTCGAAGTAACGCGCCGAAGCTGAGGTGCTGTTCGAGGGCCTGAAGCAGGCTATGAACTCAAAGAGACTCCACCGAACGCATGAAACCGTCCACCAATTTCGTCATGCGGCTCTCGGCGCGTTGCGCGGTGATCTTCAGTGCCTCCTCTTGCGGTACGGACTCGATGAGTTCGAAGTAGAATTTGATCTTGGGCTCGGTCCCGCTGGGACGCAGAAGAATCCGCGAACCGTCGCTCAGATAGAAGGCCAGAACATTGGCGCGCGGAATTTCTCCACACGCGGCGGGGGGGGCCTCCTCCTCGCGAAGCACCAGCCTCTCTCCGCTGAGGTAGTCGTGCACCAGACTCACCTCGAGTCCTTCGCCAAACTCCTGCGGCGGATTTTCGCGCACGCTCGTCATGATGGAAGCGATGCGCGCCGCGCCGCTCTCTCCCGGCATGGTCATACTCTTCTGCAGGGTGAGGTGCAGTCCGAAGCGGCGGTAGATCTCCTCCAGCACCTGCAGCACGCTGCGATCGTGCGCCCGGTAGAAGCTCGTGAGCTCGGCGAAGAGGAGCGCGGCCGAGATCCCGTCCTTGTCGGCCGTCACCATCCCCACCGAATAGCCCAGCGCCTCCTCGTAGCCCAGAAGCAACTCCTCACCGTTCTCGCGGCGATGCTTCTGCGAACCATTGGCGACCCACTTGAAGCCGGTGAGCGTCTCGTCGTAGGCCGCCCCCGCGGCCCGCGCCATGGTCGAGAGCAAACGCGAGGAAACGATGGTGGTCATGAGCAGGGGCTTGCAGTCGGCCGGCAAGTTCTCGCTGAGAAGATAATGGGCGAGGATGGCTCCCACCTGATCTCCACTGAGCATGCGGTACTCGCCCTCTCCGTCGGGCAGCGCGACCGCCAGCCGGTCCGCGTCCGGATCGTTGGCCAGCACGAGATCGGCACTCGTCTTTTTCGCCAAATCCAGGGCGAGATCCATCGCGCCTTCCTCTTCGGGGTTGGGAAAGCGCACGGTAGGGAAGTCGCCATCGGGTTCGAATTGGCGCTTTACGAGGTGGAGCGGCGCATACCCCGCGCGCCGGAAGAGTTCGACCACCGTGCTCCCACCGACTCCATGCAGGGGAGTGTAGACGATCGAGAGATCACTCTTCTGCTCCGGGTGACGGCGTAGGCGCAGGACATCGTCCAGATAGTCTTCGAAAATCTTCTCCTCGATGTCTTGCACTAGACCGGCGCGCCGGGCGTCCTTCAGCACAGCCAGGGGAACTTCTTGAAGAGTCTGGATCTCGTCGATCTTGGCGGCGATGCCAGTGTCGTGGGGGGGAATGATCTGGGCTCCGTTCCCCCAATACACTTTGTAGCCGTTGTACTGCGGAGGATTGTGGCTCGCGGTGACCATGACGCCGGCCGCTGCGCCCAGCGCGCGTACGGCGACCGCCACCAAGGGAGTGGGCGAAAGTCGCGTAAAGAAGTGAACGGTGATCCCCAATCCCGCCAGGACCTCGGCCACATCAAGCGCAAACTCCTTTGACATGTGGCGCCCGTCGTATCCCACCACCACACCGCGGGAGCGGGCGTCCTGCGCTTCCTGCAAGAGATAGCGGCCGAGGCCGCAGCTGACCCTACGCACGAGGGCGCGGTTCATTCGGCCCGGGCCGGGGCCGAGCACTCCCCGCAAGCCGGCGGTGCCGAAATGCAGGCTCTGCGCGAAGCCTTCGCGGAGTGACTGGATGTCGTCAGCGACCAGGCTCTTCTTCAGTTCCTCCCGCGTCACCGGATCGGGATCCTCGCTCAACCAACGTTGCGCCTCTTCTCGTAATTCATCGATCGAAGGTGAATTCATGTCTCACTCTCCTTGGTGCGCACGACGCGCGTTCAAAATCGCCTGGTGTTGCGGTGCCTCAAAAGCCAAATCATGAGAGCAATGGAGATGATGAGAATGGTGGCAAAGAGAATGGGTTGGGCCTGAATGATCCGGGGATAGAGAAGACTGGTGACCAGGAGTCCCACCAGCGCGCCACCGAGATGCGCATCGTGGCCGATGTTGCCCATCCGCGATTTGATCCCCCAGATGGAGACCACGAGAAAGAGCACGGCGTAGATGGAAGCGGGAATGGGATAGGGAATGAAGAAGATGTAAATGCTGCTGCCGGGCAGAAGAAAGATGGAGGCGTAGATGACGCCGCACACCCCTCCCGAGGCGCCCAGGGCGCGGTAGCTCTCGCCGCGATGCAACCAGAAGGAGAGTGCGCTGCCGCCCAGGATGCTGGCGAGGTAGATCAGCAGCAAAATTCCCCCGCCGTACAGCCTCTCGACGCCCGAGGCGAAGCTGTAGAAGCTGATGAGATTGAAAAGGAGGTGTCCCCAGTCGGCGTGAAAGAACGCACTGGTGATCGTGCGATACCACTGTCCATCGCGGACGATCCGCTCGCGATCGAAGAGATAACGCTCCACCAGAGCGGGGCGAGAGAAGCCCTGCCAGGAAATCAGCGCCGTCAGCACCGTGATGAGTACCGTCATGAGCGCCAGAACTCCGCATGCATACCTTCGCCTCCTCGCCGCGGTTCTTGGGGGATGCGGGGCGCCCGGTGGGATTGCCTCCGCCCTGAACCTTCACTATACAATGCGAGATCCCTCTGGCAACGAAAGCGCAAGATTCTCGAGCTGCGTGTCCCCTGGCGCGGCAGTGGAGATGACATGAAGATTCCCTTTTCGCTCAGTCTCTCGGCGTGCCTCTTTCTTCTCGCATCGAGCCTACCCCTCTCCGCGGCGTCTGCCGCTTGGGATGGACAGAGCTGGGCGGACTATTCGCAGTTCTTGGGGCCCATCGACGCCGGCATGAAGCAGAACCTGCGAACCATCCTGAGCAGCGGTCAGCAGCAGGGCCGTAGCGCGGGGCGCATGGGTCAGATCGGCGACTCCATCACCTACTCCGACGCCTATTTCCGCAACGCCGAGGCTTTCGATGTGACGAACAACGAAACCGGCCACGACTACGGTCCCATTCGCTCCTGGATCGCCTATGACAATACGCAGCCGGCCGACGGAAATTCCTTCTACCGCGATCACGGAAAGGGAAGCGGCTACGGAAACGAGAGCGGATGGACCCTCTACCGCGCCATTTCGGACGGGCATCCCGACAAGTCGGTTCTGGTTGGAGACGGCACGACGCCCGGCAATTTCTCCTGGGTGCTCATCATGTTCGGCACCAACGACATCAACGACCCCAACTGGAACGCGAACGCCTGGAAGAGCATGTACCATGACTTCATCCAGGGGTACATCGATCTGGGAGTCATTCCGGTCCTGAGCACCATTCCTCCCTCGCTGGAGCACCTCGACGACGGACGCGTGGAACTCGCCAACCAAAAAGTGCTGGATCTCTCCAGCGAGATGCAGGTCCCCTACGTCGACTTCTACGCCCTGGTCATGTACTACCAGCCCAGTTCGTGGGTGAACTCCTTGATCTCCTCGGACGGCATCCATCCTTCGGCCGGGGGCGGTGGTGTCGATTTTTCCAGGGACGGACTGACCTCCAGCGACGGCTACGCCGCCCGGACCAAGCTGAGCTTCGACATGGCCGAGAAGCTGCAGCGCATCGTATTCGACAACGGCACCCCCGACGGACAGCTCCCCGCGCCGGGACAGAGCACGGGTTCCTTCAAGTCAGGGTTTTCTGGAAGCGGCTACTGAGAATCCCGCGCTTGCCCTGGCGCGCTACGGACCCCTTCAACGCAAATTCAGGAGAGCTGCCCCCCGGGAGTCTCGCCCACCGGGTTCTGAGTGAAGCTGAGAACCGAAAGAGCGGCGGGTTGTCCGAGTTCTCGGATGGCCCACTCGTAGCGGGAATGCTGACAGGCCAAGAGCAGTACCTGTTGTTTGTCGGCAACGGTCGAGAGCAGCATCTTCAATCCGGCAATCAATCTTGCGTCGTCGGCGTGGGCGAAGGGGTCATCAAGAATCAGCGGCAGGGAACCCTCATCCCCGCTCAGAAGGTGGCTCACCGCCAAGCGCGCCGCGAGGTACACGCCGTCCCGGGCCCCCGCGCTGAGCTGCTGATCTACCTCGACCTTGGTCAAGAGCTTCTGCTCGTGCATCAATTCAAACTCGAGATTCTCGTTGAAGTGAATGTCGCGACTGCCCGTGCCCAGCCGCCCGAGGAGGACCTGGGCTTCCTGGTTGAGCTGGATTGCCCAGGCCGCGTAGGTTTCACGCGATATTTCGTTGAGCGCATCGTGAGCCAGAGTCACCGCGTTCTTGAACTCTTGGGCGCGGCGCCGGGCCGCGCGCAGCTCTTCGAGCCGCGCATTCAGTGGCCCCACTTTCTCCTCGTAGTGGCGCAGAAATGCCCTGACCGTGGTGAGGGAGTCCTCGCGTCTCTGGGCTTCGAGCTGATCCTGCTCCGTGAGTTCACGCTCTCGATCCTCGAGTTTCTCGCGCAGCTCCCGGACGCTCAGCTCGGCGGGGAGAGTGATCTCCTGCGTCGACTCGATCGCGTGAACCGGCGCATCGTCCGCGTGAACCGGCGCATCGTCCGCGTGAGCCCTCAGCGCGGATTCGGCCTCTTGCACACTCTGCCGCAGCTCCGCCAGAGTCCCCTCGCCGGGGGTGCTCTCTTTGAGCTTGGGTAGGCTGAGGTTGCGCCGGGATCTCGCTTCTTCTGCCGCCCTCGTTTTCTCCTTCAACTTGCGCGCGCTCTGATGCGCGTCGTCTTCGTCGAGAAGCTCCACCAGGCAGCGTTCGAGGGCTTCCCGCGCCTGAGTCCGGCGCTCCTTCAGGGCCTGGTCCTTCTCCTCGGCAAGTTCGCGGCGACTCCGCGCATTGGCCTCCGCCACCTCCGCCGCCGCGGTGAGCTTCATCACTTCGCGCAGCTCATTCAGCTTCTGCTCGAGCTCGTCCGCCTTGGGTTTGCCTCCAAAGACTTCCCAAGCCTCGCTCACGCTCTTCAGCGTTTCTTCCTCTTGCTTTTCGCACTCGAGCTGGCGTTCGTCGATCCCCGCCAGAGTATCCAGGTTACGCTCAACCAGCCGCAGCGACTGATAGCGCGTGTAGAGCTCGTCGGTGGGAATGCCCAGACGATAGGCGAGATCCTGCCAGGCCAGTTCGTGCTCCTGGTTCCTCTCTTCGATTTCGTGCACTTTTTTACTGCCATCTGCCACTCGACCGGCGGCAACCGATTCCTCTTCCGCACGCATGCCCTTGGCGCTCACGAGGAAGTAGAGGCCCAGAGTGATCACGGCCCCTGCCAGATAGGGGAGAAAGCTCGTGATCGAAGCGAAGCTCTGCGGAAGAAGGAGTCCGGTGGCGAGGAGTGCAGCACCCACCGCGGCGGTGACGCCTCCCCATCTTCTCCTTCGCATTCGCGCTGCACGGATTTCGTCGAGCTGCCGCTGCCACAGCGAAAGGTCCTGCCGTGAGTTTTCCCTCAGCTCGTCGATCTCGAGGTCCCTGCGGGTGTGACTCTGCAGGAGTTCACGGTCTTCCTCGGTGAGGTACTGCAGCGCCTCGAGCATGGTGCTGGCCTGATCGGGATCGAAACCCTCTTCGCGGATCGCCTCGCGTTCCCGCTGTGCCCGCTCTTCCAGGCGCTCCCGATCCTTGCGAATGTCTTTCAGACGAGCGCTGGCGTTCGAGAACGCCTCGACATCTTCCGCGCGGGGCAGGCGCTTCAGGCCAAGTTCATCACGAGCACGCTGTTTTTCGCCGCATTCGGCTTCGGCCTCGCGCGCGTCCTTGGAGTAGGATTCCGCGGTTCGCTGGGCCCCCTGCCAGCGGTTACACGCCGTTTCCGCCTCCTGAAAGCTCTCCGGGCTCAGCGCGGCGAGTTCCGCCTCCTCCTCTACTTTGCGCTGCAACTCCGCCAGCTCTTCCCGCCGCTGCTCGAGCGCGGCGAGCTCCTCCTCGAGCTCGCGCAATCGCAGACGCAGGCGCGCTCTCTCGATCGCTCCGCGCAGGGCCTGTCGCTCCTGCTTGCGTGACTCGCTCTTTCGCAGCGCTTCGATGCGATCGCTCAGGGCTTGGCGTTGCTCATGAAGCTCGCCGAGCTCGTTCTCGATGTCCGCGATATCCTTGTCACAGCGCGCGATCTCCGTTTCGACCTTGCCCTTGCCGGCCAGAGTGGTGCCCTCGTATTCGGCCAGGCCCTTTTCCAGGGCGCGCAGCGCGGCGGCCGCCGTCGATTCGAGCGATTGCGAATCGGCCATGCGCTGAATGGCCTCGCTCAGGCCCGAGGCATCCCCCCAGCCGACTTCGCCCTGGCGGATGAACGCACTGTGCAGAAAGTGTTCGCGGGAGATTCCGAGCAGCAGCTCGCCGACCTGCACGTGTTTTCCGCTGCGAAAGCGGTCGCTGATGTTCTCGCCCGCCGCGAGCACGCGCACCGAATCCTCGCGGAAATCCCGCTCGATGGTGAGTTCCTCCGCGCCGTGCCGCAGGCGCAGCACCAGGCCGTAGGGCCCTCCGTCCCAGGGACGGTAGACCTCCCACTCACTCAGCTTGCCCTTGGCGCGCCGCCTGTCCTTGTTCAGACCGTAGAGCGCGGCGAGAATTGCCTCCATCAGCGTGGTCTTGCCCGCCTCGTTGCGCTCGAGCAAAAGACCGAGCTTGCCCGCGCCGGGATCGAGGGAGTACTCCCCGCGGAGTTGGCCGAATCCCTTGATGCTCAGCTGCAGAATGCGCATTAGGCCTCGTAGTGGCTGTCCAAACGCCCCGTGGAAAGAGCATCCAGGCCGTAGAGCAGCGCGCGACGCACGGTCTCGGCCTCCTCCCCCTCGCTCTCCTTCAGCCGCTGGCGCAACTGCGCCACGAAGCGCTCCTCGGTGGTGCGAGCTTCGCTGAGCGGAGGATAGCGGTCCAGATCGACGTCCGGCGTGAGATGAGAGAGGTCGCTCACGAAGTGGAAATAGCGCGAGGCGATCTCTTCGAGAAAGCCGAGTTCGAGTCCTCGCGCGCGCCGCCCCGAGAGTTTGAGGTACACCAGGTCCTGCTCACGCGCGCCGCTCTGTCCCAGAGCTTCTTCCACTCTGGCCTGCGCGGCGTCCATGTACCTACAGGACGAGAGTTCGCAGTCGACCACGCGAAGCTCTCGAGGATCCAGCGGTACGAACTCCGGATGGGGGCCGGATTCGTCGAGTTCCACCACGAGCGCGCCCTTCTGGCCGAGTTCGTCCAGGCCCGCGGCCAGGAGGCTGCCGCTGTAGGCTCCGATCGCTACGCCGCTCGCACCGTGAAGAACTTGGTGCTGGTGGTAGTGCCCCAGGGCGGTCCAGGCAAAACCCTGCGCGCGCAGTTCATCCTCGCTGAAGGGGTAGGTCGCCTTCTGGCTCTGCAGATAGCCGCCGTCGTCACGGCTGCCGTGGAAAAGAAGGATCGGAATTTCACTCCGCGGCCGCTCGACGGGACTCGCCAATCGGCGCAGGCTGCTCGGCAGATTCGCCGCCACTCCACAGGCGGTGACCGAAATTTCCGGCCGCTGGGGCCACGGCACGCTGCGAAAATCCTCGTGCGCGAAGAGCTGTACGTTCTCCGGCCAGCGGAAGTCGCGCGTCCCCTCGCCCTGTTCCTGGCGGTACGGGGAGACCCCTCCGTAGGCGTCGTGGTTGCCGGGGGCCAAAAAGACCGGTTTGGGAGCAATCGAAGCCAGAGTTTCGGCCACGAAGCGCAGGGTGTCGCTCTTGACCAGTTCGTCGTCGAAGAGGTCGCCGGGAATCAGGACACCGTCCAGATTCCGTTCCTTTACCAGCGCAAAGGCGGCGCGGAAGGCCTCGCGCCGCTCGCGTTCGCGCTGGGAGGCCCTGCGCGAATCCAGGCGCAGCTTGCCGGCGCGAAGAGGGGCGTCGAAATGAACGTCGGAGAGTTGCAGGAATCTCAAACTCACGGCGAAGGGCCTTTCGAAACGAAACCCGGCGACCGTGAGTACGGCCGCCGGATTCTCAGGGGCTTCCGTCTTCCCCCGTCAACGCGTTCGCATCTGTTGTCTGGAGAAATAGTCCTTCGTCAGCCTGACTAAAACTCCCGAGAGTGCGAACACGCCAATCAAATTGGGCAACGACATGAGCCCGAGCGTGATGTCCGCGAAATTCCAGACCAGCTCGAGGGACCAGATCGCACCCAGGAACTGAAAGACCACGAAAACCCAACGATAGATGGGCCGGGCCTGTGCGCCCCAAAGGTAATCAACGGCTCGATCACCATAGTAGGACCAAGTCACCGATGTAGAAAAAGCATAAAATGGAATCGAGAGAGTAACAATGTATTTTCCGTATTCCCCGAGCAGCGGATGAAGTCCTTTGGTGAATGCCCACGAGGTGAGAACTGCCCCATTGAGCGCTTCGCCCGTCACCGGATCCACTGCTTCGCGCCATGAGTTCGTGAGAATGATCACGAGTCCCGTCATGGTGCAGATGACGAGGGTATCGATGAAGGGCCCCGCCATCGCCACCAGCCCCTCGCGCACCGGTTCCTTCGTCTTGGCCGCGGCATGCGCGATGGGCGCGCTTCCCTGACCCGCTTCGTTGGAGAACAGCCCCCGCTTGATTCCCCATTGCAGGGTGATCGCCACGGTAGCGCCGACGAATCCGCCGGCGGCCGCGGTGGGATGGAAGGCCTCGTAGACGATGAGACGCAAGGAGGGCAGGATCTCGTGGTAGTTGAGCGCCAGCAGGGTCACGGCGCCCCCCACGTAAAACACCGACATGAAGGGCACGAGACGGCTCGCGACCTGACCGATGCGCTTGATGCCGCCCACGATGACCAGGGCGAGCAGCGCGGCCAGAACCACTCCGGTGATCCAGGTGGGCACGCCCAGATCGGCCTGGAGATTGCCCGCGACAGTATTGCTCTGGACGATGTTGGCCGAGCCCATGCTGGCCACCACGGTCAAAAACGCGAAGCTGACCGCCATCCACTTCCAGCGCGGTCCCAGGCCCTTTTCGATGAAGTACATCGCCCCGCCCGCCGCCGAGCCGTCGGGCTGGATATCGCGAAAGTGATGGGACAGGGTGCACTCGGCGTACTTGGTGGCCATGCCCACGAAGGCGGAGACCCACATCCAGAACAGTGCGCCGGGTCCTCCGATGTGCATGGCGGTGGCGACGCCAGCGATGTTCCCGATCCCGATGGTCGCGCTGAGTGCCGCGGAGAGCGCCTGGAAGTGGTTGATGTCCCCCTCATCCTCGGGGTTGTCGTACTTGCCACGAATGATGTTGAAGGCATGCTTGAAATGGCGCAACTGAATGAAGCGCGACAATAGGGTGAGGTAGATGCCTCCCCCCAGAATGAGGATGATCAGCGGAAGTCCCCACAAGAAGTTCGAGATGCTCTTCAGAATGATGGTGATTTCTTGGAGCATGCGGGACAAGCGGGGCGTGTTCGGGGAAATCCGCGCGCTTTCGCGAAACGCTCAGGAAAAGTAACCCGCCCACTCGCGAGGGGTCAAGCGTTCCCGGTGCGAGGGCGGGCCTTCACAGCCGAATCGCGTAGCTCAGTTTCACGGTGAGATCGCCGCGGCGCGGGGCGAAATTCTGTTCGTTGTCGGTCCGTTCATCGGTGAACACCAGGTAGAAATCGCTCTCGTCGCCAAAGAGATAGTGTAGACGCGCCTGGCTCAGAACTGCGTTCGAAGCGCTGTTCCATTGCGAAAACAGCGCCAGGCTGAGCGAATTCGAGAAGTCCAGCGCGAGCCGCGCACGCACGATCTTGGCGCGAAAACGCTGCTCGACGCCGCTCGGAAGATCGTCGCGGTGCAAGCGGTGGCTCTCCCCCTGAAGCGAGAGTGCCAGATGAGGCGCGAGCCTTCCCGTTGCCTCCGCGCTCAGACTGTTGAGGGTGCCGTCGAAGTAGTCCCCCAGTTCGCCTTCGGCCTTCAGAGCAAAGGGAAGCGAGGGATTGGAGCCGAGGCTGAATCCCACCCGGTGGAAGTGATAGTCCCCCTGGGGAAAGGCGACCTCGCCCAGGGGAAATTCCTCGAAGAGCCGCTCGAAGGAGTCGCTGAGGTAGAGCGAGAGGACCTGATCGTCGCGGCCGATGAGGTTGCCCTGCAGCCACAGGTTGCGTGAGGAGAAGGTGCCGTCCCGCCGATCGATCCACTCGCCGTACACGAAGGTCTCGGCGCTGCGCAACAGTCCCCAGTTGGGTTCGGGCGTCCACCCCAGCTCGGTGATGTGGCGCTCGATGTCCCGGCGCGGCAAAAATCCCACCCTTGGCGAGTAGTCGCGCCCGTAGACCTCGTAAATGTAGTTTCCGTAGTACAGAGGGCGACTGTAACGGACCCGCGCGCCCCAGCTGCCATGATCGGGGCCCGCGCGGGGTTGATCGGAGAAGGCCTGCGGATCGTTGAAGAGCCCCTCTTTGCTCTCGTTGCTGAAGGAGCCATAGGCGGCGATGTCCAGGTCTTCGCCGGGCCTCAGGTCACAGTCCAGCCCGAAGACGCGGTTGTAGATGCTTCCCCCCTGGGCCGCTCGGGAGACGAAAATCCCCCCCACTCGATTGCGCTGCCCGATGTCCCGGCTCACTCGCGCCACGTCGAAACGATAGTCCGGCGACTCCGCGCGCCCTTTGGACTTCAGATCGAGAAATCCCAGATCGGTTCGGCCCAGCTTTCCCGTGAGACGGGTACCGTACTCGATGGGAACCGTCTCGAAATTCGGGTTGAGACCGATACGACGGCTGAAAAAAGCGCGGTTGTCCGGCGAGCCGAAGGAAAAGTAGTCGCGGTTCTCCAGGAAGAACTCGCGCTTTTCCGGGTAGTAGAGGGGAAAGCGGGTGAGATTCACCTGCTCGTCGTCGACCTCGACCTGCGCGAAATCGGTGTTCACGGTGACGTCGAGGGTCAGATTGGAGGAGAGTCCCAGCTTGAGGTCGTAGCCCACCGCTCCATCGGTCGACCAGTCGTCATGGCTGAAGGCCGAGGGGTCGCCGGCGTCCCCGCGCGCGAGTGACCCCAACACGTAGGGGCGCAGCAGGATGTTGCTTCCCGGCGCGATGTCCGTTAGCCCCTGAAGGACGCCGGCCTGACTCACGCGCATGATGTCGAAATGCCGCCCGATGGGGGCCCACATGCTCTGTTCGTTGCCCAGGCGGCGCTGCCGTTCGAAATTGATTCCCATGCTGAGAGTACTTGCCGAGGAAAAACGCAGGGTCCGCCACGGGATCTCGATTTCTCCCTGCCAGCCCTCGTCGGTCAGACGGCACGCCGCGCTCCACACTCCATCCCAGTCGACGTTGAATTGATCGCTCGCCCCCTCGGCGCGAAAGAGCGCGTCACGACGCATTCCGTTGGGATTCACCTGGAAGAAGAAACCGTTCTGCAGGTCGTGGTAGGTATCCAAGACCACCGTGAAGTCAGTCGTCGGCCGAAATGTCCGCGTCGCGCCCGAGGACGCGATGGACGATCTCCTGCGGATGATCGTCGAAACAGACGAAACCCAGATAGAGCGCGCGAGTGGTGTAGACGATCGCCACCCTCGTGGGCTGGCTCGCGGGCTCTCCGCTCTGCGGGCGTTGCTGCACGAAACCGCTCGCGACCGCAGCCTCTTTCCAGAGCGGTTCATCCAGGATTCCGTCGATTCTGGGCGCATCGCTGACGCGCACCGCGCGCAGGGGAGCGCACGGCCAGAAGCTCGCTCTCCGGCGAACTCATCGCGCGCTCTGGGTCCTTGGCCAGGGAATCGCAGCTGAAGAGGCAAGAGTAGAGCGCGAGGAGCAAGAGCAGAAACGGCCCACGCGCTTGGGAGAGCTTCTTCAAGCGAGAAAGAACGAACGTCATCAAGACCCCTCGGCCGCCTACTTGAACCCTGGGGGCACGGGAAGGCTGGGATCCAGCTCGCGGGCCTTCAAGATGGCCTGGCGCGCCTCCTCCTTCTTGCCCTGCATGGCCAGGATGGCTCCGAGCTGGAGTCTCGAGGTGCCGTCGTTCGGTAACTGCTTCACCACCTGACGCGCCAGCTTTTCCGCCTCGGCGAGCCGGCCCATCTGGGCGTAGATCGCGGCGAGCTGGCTTCGTGCGTCCACCATTGTCGGATCCAGCTCGAGCACCTTCTCGAATGCCTCGGCTCCGGCGGCCATGTTTCCCGCCATGAGATTCGCCATCCCGAGATTGCCCCAGATTTCCGGATCATTCAACTTTGGAGCGGCCTCTTGCAGAAGTTTCAGCCCCTCCTGCACCTTGCCCGCCTTCAGGGCGGCGCTGCCGAGCTGCCCCTTCGATTCGGGAGTGGAGAGCATGTCGTGCTGCTTCAAGAGCTCCTGGGCCTGCTGTTCCTGGCCCGTTTGGATGAGCAGGCCGCTCAGGGTCTGCAGCGCGTCCGTCAGCTCGGGGTTCAGTTGCAGCGCTCTCTCCAAGTTTTCGCGCGCCGGCGCCATCTTGCCCTGATCCTTGAGCATCGCACCCTTGAAGTAGTAGAGATCGGCCAGGCGGGGATTCATGGTCAGAGCTTTGTCGATCGCGGCCTCTGCCTCATCGTCGCGGCCGGCCTTGTGCAGGGCGAAACCGCGCGCGCCCACCAGAAAGGGCGATTCCGGATGCTGTTTCAGCGCGAGGTCGAAGGTCTGCAGGACCTTTTGGTTGTCGTGCTTGGCCGCGTAGACCATGGCCAGGTTCTGATAGTTCTGCTCGTTCTCGGGATCCTTTTGGACGAGCTCTTGATAAATTTCTCGTGCCTCATCCAGACGCCCGGTCTTCGCATAGGTCAAGGCGAGGTTGCTGAGCGCCTTCAGGTTCTCGGGGTCGTCCTTGAGCACGTCCTTCAGGGTCGCGATTGCCTCGTCGTACTTCCCCTGGTTGCACAGGACGATGGACATGTTGATCGCCTGCTCGACGTTGGGCGCGACCACGTCGCTCCCGTGCGAGTCATCCTTGCCGCCCTTGATGTAACCCAGGGAGCGCAACATATCTTCCATCTTCTCCCCGACTGCCGGATCGACCACGATATCGTCTCCCCGATCCCAAGGACCGGTTTCGTAGGTGGCGATCGTTTGGTCGGGATGTGCCTTCTGGTATTCCTCGGTGAAGGCCTCCTTCAACACCCGGCCCTTCATGTCCTGAGCCACCGGTAAACCGAGAAGATGCAGGACCGTCGGCGCCACGTCGTAGATGTCCGCGCCCTTGATGTCGTCTCCCGGACGGATGCCCGGTCCATTGAGCAGAACGATGCCGTCGGGCATGTGGCTCTGGTCCGCGGTGTCGATGTTGAATTCCTTTTCCTTCAGACGCTCGGGTCCGGTGCGGAATCCATGGTCGGAGATGATCATGACCACCGTGTTCTTCCCGCGATGCTGCAGGAGCTCACCCAGGAGCTGATCCTGCCATTTCCAGTAGGCCTCGAGAGTACCGCTGTAACGCTTGTAATCTTCGTCGCTGACCCAGGACAGCCGTGGCGGCGCATATTCGCTGAAGAGATGTTCGGTAGCGTCGGTCCCTTCGTAATAGATCGCGAAGAACTTCGGGTGGTCCTTCTCCAGCAATTCGGAAGCAATCTTCGTGTAGCCCAAACTGGTGGCGATGTTTTCTCTGAGGTGTTGGATCGGACCTCCGTAGGGTCCGCTCGGTGTCTGATTTTCGAGTTCGCTCTTGCTGCAGTTGATCATCGACAGCATCAGGTCCGAGGAGACCTCTTCGGGCTTGATGAAGTCGCGCCGCACATCGTCCATGAGCTGGGGGGGCCAAGTCTTTCCCGGCACGTCCAGGTTGGTTCCGGTGACCCCGAAGGAGTGGAACGCGACGTAGTCGCTGATCATGAAGCCCTTCACCGGCTCGACGGGCCAGGTCGCCCACCAGCCGATGACGCCGACGGATATGCCGTGCTCGCTGGCGATGTTCCACAGGGCGCGCACCCAACGGTTGCGGCTGCTGACCGGGATCTTCGAGCCATCGGGTCCGTCGCTCATGAACCAGGTAACGCCGTGTTGATCGGCGGTCTTCCCCGTCGCAATGCTCGTCCAGAGGATGGGAGAGAGCATCGGATTATCGGTCTGGAGCCGGCCCCAAGCACCTTCGCTGCGCAAGCGGCTCAGGTTGGGCATCTCACCCTTGGCCATGTAGGGCTCGAGAATGTCCCAGTCGGCGCCGTCGAAGCCGATGATCCAGAGTTCCGGTTCGCTGCGTGAGGAACAGCCGGTAAAGGTTCCTTGCGAAACGAGCAGCAGGAGGGAGAACGCGAGCAGCAGTCTTTTGATTGTCATGATCACGAGAAGGAAGGAAGGAGAGCCGAGTTGGCCGCGAGCCGAGAATTCGAGCCCGGCCTGCTCGGCTAGAGAATAGCACAGCTGGATCTCATCCGCACACCTAAGCTCTTTTCCAAAAAGCCCTTAGCGCCAGAGGCCCCTCTTCGTATACCCTTGAGAAGAAGGGCGGTGCCCATTCTGGATCGAATTGCCTGCATTTGAACTGAGGACCTTCGGTGCCGAATCAAGAGTCCCCTCTTTTGCGAGCCCACGAGCTCTTGCGCCAGAGCGGTCTGCCCCCGCTACAGATCCAAAACGCGGGTCGTGGCAGCAACCACCATCTCTTCATCGTGGAGCTGGACGAAGGGCCTTTGCAACTTCTGCGCATGCCCGTCGATTCCGAGGCGGGACCGCGGCTGCGCAGCGAGGAAGAGGCGATTCGCCGCGCCTCGGGGACCGTCCCCGTGCCTCATCCCACCCTTCTCATCCCCTCCCTGCACCGTCCCAAAGCCTGTATCCAGCCGATCATCGAGGGAACCCGGGCCCAGGATCTGCGTGCGCATGACACGAATGCGCGACGGGTCGATCTTCTCTGCCGGCTCTTGGGGCGGGAGCTCGCTCACCTGCACCGCATCGAGTTTCCCATGCACGAACCCACCTTCATCCCCTTCTTGAGCCCCAGCTTCGTGACGGGGAACGAACGCCTGCTCCATGGAGATGCTCATCTGGGAAATCTCATGGTGCAAACCGACGCCAAGGAAAACGTACGGGTCTCCGGGCTCATCGACTGGAGCTTCTGTCACTGGGGTCCGCCGGAAAGCGATCTGGTGGAAATGGCGATCACCGAAGGAGAGCCACGCCCCGCGCTCGGCCGGGCATTCTACGAGGCCTATCTGGAAAGTGGTGGGCTCGAACCGCGCGAGCACGTCTTCAAGTGGGCTCTGGTGCGCGAGCTGGAGAGAAGACTCGCGGCGCATGCGCAGGCCTACGAGCAGACCCCGCGCGACGCCTGGACGCGCTGGCTGGACGCTCTGCACCGTCCGGGAGCCCGTGCCCTTCAGGTTTTTTCTTTGGGCCGCCCCTCCGGGGGCGACCTGGTCTAGCCTCGGACTGGTCTAGCCTCGGACTACTCTAGCTTCGGACTACTGCTGGCCTCGGACTACTGCAGCCTCGGACTGCTCCAAGCTCAGAGCCTGGGGTGCTTCAGGTTCCAGCCGCTGGCGCGTTGGTAGGCCGTGGCCAAAGCCACGATCGCCCCCTCCTCGTAATTGCGTCCCACGAAGGTGAAACTGAAGGGGGTCCCGTCACTCTTGAAACCGTTGGGCACGACCACGCAGGGATTGCCGGTGAGATTGGTGTCCAGGAGACTGCGGCCGGCAAAGCTCGGGCACACATAGCCGTCCAGATCCTCGAGCATCGTCTGGTAGCGTTCCTGCAGGAGAGTGCGCGCCCGTTGCGCCTGCAGATACTGCACGCCCGACACGAGCTGCGCGGCACGGAAAACATTGGGCCAGGCATCTTCGGCCTGCCGCACCATTTCGTCGTCGCGATTGTTCCGGGTGAGCTCGTCGAAGGCCGCCGCCGCTTCCACCTCCAGCACCACCAGCATCTTGGCCACGGGTAGATCCGGCAATTCGATGGGAGTGAGTTCGACCCCCAGCCGAGCGAGCACTGCGAGCGCATCCTGGTCGAGCTTCTTGTTCTCGTACTCGCTTTCGAACGCGGCCTTGTTGTAGCCGAAGCGCAGCTCCTTCAACTCGTCGAGCGAAGGCTGACGCCACGGTGCACTGACCGCGTCCTTGTCCTTGCCGTCGGCGCCATGGATGGCGGAGACCACCAGCGCGGCGTCCTCCGCGTAGCGGCATAGCGCTCCGATCTTGTCCATGGTCCACGAGAGCGCCATGCAGCCGGTGCGAGGGACGCGACCGAAGGTGGGACGCAGCCCGGTCGCGCCACAGCGCGAGGCAGGGGAGACGATCGAACCGAGAGTCTCCGTCCCCAACGCGAAGGGCAGGCCCCCCGCCGCCACCGCGGCCGCGCTCCCGGCCGACGAACCGCTGCTTCCCTGCTCCAGGTTCCAGGGGTTCTTGGTCGTTCCACCGAACCACACGTCGCCCCAGGCCAGCGCGCCCACGCTGGTCTTGGCGATGAGCACCGCCCCCGCCGCGTCCAGGCGCTTCACCACTTCGGCGTCCTCATCGAGGATCTGTTCGCGATAGGGCGCACAGCCCCAGGTGGTCGGATAGCCCTTCACCGCCAAGAGATCTTTCGCTCCCCAGGGGATACCGTGCAGGGGACCCCGATAGTGACCGGCCGCGATTTCCTCGTCGGCCTTGGCCGCCTGCTCCATCGCTCGCTCCTGCGTGAAGGTGATCACGCACAGCAGTTTTTCGTTCAGCTTGCGCAGGCGATCCAGAAAGAAGCGGGTCAACTCCACACTGGTGAGCTTACGAGTTTGCAGAAGGTGTGAGAGCTCGAAGAGGGAAGCGTAAGCCAGCTTCTCGGGCAATGGACGCGCGAGGGAGGCATTCGAATCGTAGGGATCGAGTGCTTTCGAGATGGCGGCATAGTCGGGCGGTTCCGGGAAGGGTACGCGCGACACCGCCTGCCGGCTCAGAGGAAAGAAGCTCGTGGCGGGCTGCACCTCGTTGGCGAGATGGAGTTTCTCCACCGCCTTCAAATCATTCAGATGTTCCTGCACGCTCTTGAGCATCAGCTCGCGCTCGGACTCGCTGAACTGAAGCCCCGCCAGACGCTCGGCGCTGGCAATGGTGTTCAGGTCGATCTCGGAATCTTGCGCCTGAAGCAGCTGAGGCATGAGTGCGAGTACGATGGAGGAGGCAGCGGCACTGCCCAAGAAACGACGGCGGTCCAAAGTTTTGCTCATGGCGAAGTACTCCCCTCTGATAGGACCTTGCCAGTATCCCCCATGATCCCCGTCGTAGTCGCGGATGAAATCTCCCGGACTCGACGAAGGGCGAATTTGCGCCTATCCTGGGCTGCAATCTCGCGACGGAAGGCCACGGAGCTCGGATCTGTCGCCTGGAAAGAGGGGCCATGGCTCAGGAACGCCGCTATGTGAAGAGAGAGGGCGCACCCCTCATGACCACGACTCTGTGGGATTACCGCTCGCAGAACTATCCCGGAAGCCGTCAGGGAAATCCCGACTTCGCCGGAGCCACTCCCAGCTACATCATCTGGAACCTGCTACAGCGCTACACGCAGCCCAAGTGGCTCGTGGTGGATCCCATGGCGGGAAGCGGAACCACCCTGGACGTGGCCCGTGATCTCTCGCGCCGCGCTCTGGGTTACGACCTGAATCCCACGCGCAAGGATATTTTCCGCGCCGACGCCAGGCACCTGCCCCTGGAATCGGGGAAAGCGGATTTCGTCTTCGTGGACCCCCCCTATTCCACGCACTTGAAGTACAGCGAAGAGGAGGAGTGTATCGGGGAACTCGATGCTCGAGTGGGGCCCGAGTACTTCTCCGCCATGGAGAGCGTGATCGCGGAGGTCCACCGGATTCTGCGCCGCGATCGCTACCTGGCGCTCTACGTGAGCGACTCCGCGCGCAAGGGGAAGAGCTTCGTCCCGCTCGGCTTCGAGCTCTTCCACCGTCTGAGACGACACTTCACCCCGGTGGATATCGTGGCCGTGGTTCGCCACAACCGCACTCTCAAACGCGACCACTGGCACGAGAGCGCGGCCGAAGGCGGCTATTTTCTGCGGGGCTTCAATTACCTCCTCATCATGAAGAAGGAGATCGGCGCGAAGAAGGCGACGAGTGGCGTGGGACGCAGTTCGAGCAAAGCCGGTCCAAGCAAGCACCGCGCGAGCAAGCGGCGCCCCAAGAATGCCGCGACCAAACCGCGCGCCAAGCCGGTCGCCAATTCGCGATCCAAGTCACCGTCCAAGTCGCAACCCAAATCTCGATCCAAGACGCCGAAATCCTAGACCACGGGAGATCCGCATTGAGTCTCACACCCTGGAACATCCACCGCGACGAAACCCTGGCCGACATGGGCATCTTCGAGCTGCATTCGGTGCGCGCGGAAAATCCGCGTACCGGCAAGCTGCGTGATCTCGCGCTCGTCTCCACCCGCGACTGGGTGAACGTGGTTCCGCTCACTGCGGATCGCGAAGTGGTGCTGGTCAGACAGTGGCGTCACGGAACGCGTTCGATGACCCTGGAGATTCCCGGCGGCCTCATCGACCCCGGCGAGGAACCAAAGACGGCGGCGGCGCGCGAGGTGCGCGAGGAGACTGGATATGCCGGAGCAGAACCCGCGCAATTGGGCGTGGTCCAACCCAATCCCGCGTTCTTGAACAACCTCTGTTACACCTATCTCATCGAGGGCTGTGAGGAGGTGGGCGAGCTGCAACTGGATGAGGGTGAGGATATCGAGGTCGTCCGCGTTCCTCTGTCCGAGATCCCTGGACTCGTCGCCGAGGGGACGATTCAGCACGCCCTGGTGATCTGCGGGTTCTACTGGCTCCGGCGCAAGCGCCCCGAACTCTTCGACGGCCGCGGTGAAATCAGCTGATCCGCGTGGCGAAGATGTAGAGCAGAGCCAGGGCGGCAAAAAGCGCCACTCCTCCGAGAAGCATGATCGCGGGTTGCAGAGGCCGCTGCTCGTCGCCCGACGCGCGAGCGATGATCAGGGCCGCCACCACGACGACCACCGAGATGATCACCACCGCCAAAGGCAACATCTGCTGCGCGTGGGGAATCACGCCACTCTGCACCCCGAACACGGCCAGGCCGACGAGCAGAATCGCGGTGACCATGAGGGCGATGGCAACCGCCCCCCAGTTCGCGCGAGGATTGGACCGCGTCGAAACGCTCGTCAGGCGGAGAGCCGTCCACACCTCGCGTTCGTTCACTTCGGGATGCTTTTCCCTGAAGTCCTGGATCTGGGCGATGAGCTTCTGGGCGAGTTCCCGTGCGCGCGGGGACGCGGGGGGCAGGGCAGCGGGTGGGATGAAGGTCATGACCGGCACCTCCCGGGCCAAGGGTCCATGTTTGACCTTAGATCAACCCGCAAAAATGGCAACTGGGACTACGGCGCCTTCACCGCTCCCAAGTCCCATGCCGTGCCCGAGCGCGTCTGCTGCAGGATGTCCCAACCGCGATCGGTCACGCCGGGATCCCAGTTGGGGTGCTGTGCATAGCTGAACGCCGCAATTCCCGCGCCCTTGGCGGGCGATTGCGCGGAGAGCGCGAAGTCGCGCGCGATCTCGAGCACTCGGTCGCTGCGCAGGACCGCGGTGCTGGGGATCCGCGGCGCGCTCAGACCCGCGGCCGCGCCGACGACACCGTGCGCTTCGGAGCTCAGATCCAGGTCACTCGTCGCGACGTTACCGTCGCTGAGATTGTAGTCGTGGCTCACGCCGCCGGCGCCTCCCTCGCGCACCCAGATCAGGCGTCCGTCGCCGGAGGCCGCGGGCTGATTGGACTGGAAGATGTTGTTGAAGATCCAGGTATTGCCGACCGGCACGCGATTTCCGCGCAGTTCGAGGACTGCTCGCAGCTTGGAGCCGCTGTTACCCCAGAAGGTGTTGTTGTAGACCCAAACGTCGTCGCTGTTCATCACCGCCAGAGCCGCGTCGCCCTTGCATCCGACGAAGATGTTGTTGCGCACGATGGCGCCACGCACCACGTGCTGCGTTGGGTCGGGGATCCCCGCTTCCTCGGTCCCGATTCCCACCGCCGCGTTCCCGCAACCACCTCCCGCCGAGGGGCCGAAGACGTTGTTCTCGTAGAGGACGTTCTCGCAGTTGATCTTGGAGTACAGGAGCCAGTCGCCGCCATGGTCCGCGGTGTGGAAGAGCCAGCAGCCCCTGATCACCACATTGCGAATCTCCGCGTCGCTCGTCCCATTCAAGCCCCTGCCGAAGATGTCGATGTTCTCCTGGTACCACGCGCCGTTGCCGCAGGGGTCGATCGAGGGGTCGCGTTGCCCCGGATTGAAGGCCACCACGTTCTCGATCAAGAGGCCGTCGACCGCGCCCGAGACCTTGATGACATCACAGTCGTTGGGCGCGTCGTAGATCACGCAGTTCTGGATCTCACAGCCGCTCGCGTCCAGCACGCGCACCAGACCATCGCCCTGGGGCCCCTGGTTCCAGTCGCCCCGGATCTCGAAGCCATCGATGGCCGCCC
Source organism: Candidatus Krumholzibacteriota bacterium (assembly GCA_963806035.1). GTDB lineage: Bacteria > Krumholzibacteriota > Krumholzibacteriia > JAJRXK01 > JAJRXK01 > JAOZPE01. The sequence continues at coordinate 45,092 of CAWDWO010000009.1, forward strand.
CCTGAACCTGCTCCAAGCGCACCGCGCTGCGGTCTTTCGAGTAGATGGACGCGGCCAGCGGACCGTCGGCGGAGATGACGCGCACCCCCGATTTCATATAGATGAAGCTCTCGTCGTACTCGCCGGCCTTCACCAGGACCGCCATCCCGGCCGCGCTCTGATTCACTCCCTTTTGGATGGTACGGCAGGGATGATCGGGATCGCCGCAGTCCGAAGTGTCGCTCCCGTTGACGGAGACGTAGATCGCGGGCCCGGTCCAGTCATTGCCGCCGCTTCCCGAACCGCCGCCGCCGGGGTTGGGGTCCACGGTGGGGATGTCGAGATCGGGCGAAGTGGTCGTGGGCGTGGTCTGATTGCCGCAGGCGATCAGGGCCGAGAGCGAGAGGGCGAAGACGAGCGAGAACATGAGATACGTATGGGTACGAGTGGTCATCGTGCACCGTCACGGAGAGGAAGATACGCAGCAGGAAATTTCCGCGACAGTCAAGACAGCACGATTGATGCCATTTGCGAGCCTGGGGTGCGGTCAGCCCCCGAGCAACCAGTGCATCGAGGCGTCCGCGAAGGCCTTCACCGGGCTCCAGTAGAGCCCCAGCACCAGGGTCGGCACGGCGAGAACCACCAGAAGCACCATGTGAACCGGCGAAAGCCCCAGGCCCCCCTCGTCTTCAGAATGCTCGAAGAACATGGCTTTGGCGATGCGCATGTAGTAGTAGAGGCTGATCACGCTGTTGAGGACCGCGATGAACGCCAACCAGCCCATCTGCCCGTCGATCGCCGCCGCGAAGAGGTAGAATTTGGCGATGAATCCGAAGGTGGGCGGAATTCCCGCGAGCGAAAGCAAGAAGACCACCATGATGACCGCGAGCAGGGGCTCGCGGAAGCCGATGCCCCGGTACTCGTCGATGTCCTCGCTGCCCAGGCGGTTGTTGAGCGCGATCACGACCAGGAAGGCGCCCAGATTCATGATGGCGTAGGCGATGAGGTAGAACAGGATGGCGGACAGGCCGGCCTCGCTCAAGAGCACGAAGCCGATGAGCAAGTAGCCGACGTGCGCGATGGAGGAATAGGCCAGAAGCCTCTTCACGTTCCTCTGACGAATCGCGGCCAGGTTTCCCCAGGTCATGGTGATCACGCTCAAGAACGCCAGCAGCCATGGCCACTGGATACTCGAGAGCGCCGCCATGGTGCCCGCGCCGTCCGATTGCACCAGAGCGGTGTAGAAGAAGCGAATGAGGAGAGCGAAGCCGGCCGCCTTGGGTCCGGCCGCGAAGATCGCGGCCACCGGGGTTGGCGCGCCCTCGTAGACGTCCGGCGTCCAGAAGTGGAAGGGCACCGCGGAGATTTTGTACCCGATCCCGGCCAGGATCAAAACGCAAGCGGTGAGGGTAGCCAGTTCGTTGCCCCCGAACACCAGTCTGTCGTGCAATCCGGTGAAGGACATCGCCCCGCTCAGGCCATAGAGAATGGAGGCGCCGTAGAGCATCAAACCGCTGCTTACCGCGCCCCAGAGCACGTATTTCAGGGAGGCCTCCGAGGAACGGAGGCTCATGCGGGCGTAGCCGGCCAGAATGTAGCTGGTGATCGAGACCAGCTCGATGGACAGGACCAGCATGACGAGGTTGTTGGCCTCGGCCATGACCATCATGCCGAAGCAGAGCACCGCCAGATAGGCGTAGTACTCGCCCTTGTTCTCGCGGTCAGCTCCCATGATTTCGCGGCTGCTGAAGCTGAATACGGCCACGATGAGGGTGACGGCCAAAAAGAGCACGCGGAAGAACTGGGCGTAGGGATCGACCACCATCATGGTCCCCATGATATCGTGCGCCCCGCGCGGCGGATTGGCGACCGCTACCGCGAGCGCCACGACCACGCCCAGAATGAGAACGCTCAGCGTCGCTCCATGACGGCGTTCACGCGTCAACAAATCCGTCAGCAAGCAGGCCACGAAGGTCAGGGCCATGATTGCCTCGGGCCAGAAGAACGCCGCGTCAGACCAGTTGAAACTCACCGTCATCTCCTAGCCGGGGATCATCCCGATGAGGGTGATGAGCGAAGTCTTGACCATGTTGATGAAGGGCGCCGGATAGACTCCGATGAAGATCACGATGGCCGCCAGAGGGATCACCGTGGCCAGCTCGCGAGCGTTGATGTCCGGGATATCGGCGTACTTCTCGTTGAGGGGGCCCAAAAAGACCCTCTGCAACATCCACAGCACGTAGGTCGCGCCGATGATGATTCCCACCGCGCTCACCATGGTCACCACGCGGTAGACGGGGAAGGCGCCCAGGAACACCAAGGCCTCGCCCACGAAGCCGCTGAGACCCGGCAGGCCCAGAGCCGCGAACAGGGCCAAGCTGAAGACGGTGGTGTAGCGCGGCATCACCGAGCCCAAGCCACCGAAGCCATTGATCTCGCGATGATGGGCGCGATCGTAGATGACGCCCACCATGAGGAAGAGCATGGCCGTGATCGTGCCGTGGTTGAACATCTGCAGCATCGCCCCGGTGATGCCGGCTTCGTTGAACACCGCCATCCCCAAGAGCACGTAGCCCATGTGACTCACCGAGGAATAGGCCACCAGCTTCTTCATGTCCTTCTGCGCCAAGGCGCAGAAGGCTCCGTAGATGATGTTGATCGCCCCCAGGATGGCCAGGGGCAGGGCGAACCAGCGCACCGCGTCGGGCAGGATGGGAAAGCAGATCCGCAGCATTCCGTAGGTGCCCATCTTCAGGAGCACCCCGGCGAGGATCACGCTGACCGCGGTGGGCGCCTCGACGTGCGCGTCGGGCAACCATGTGTGGAAGGGGAAGATCGGCACCTTCACCGCGAATCCGATGAAGAGGAACATGAAGATCAAGTGGCGCACGTTCACGTTCAGAAGCCATGCTCCGTGGTTCACCTGGTTCATCATGTAGAGCATGTTGAAGGTGTGCTGCCCGGTGTTGGGATCGCGCACGTTCAGATAGAGCGCGATCATGGCCAAGAGCATCAGCACGGACCCGGCCAGGGTATACAGGAAGAACTTGATCGCCGCGTACTCGCGACGCGGACCGCCCCAGATGCCGATGAGGAAGTACATCGGGAGCAGCATCACTTCCCAGAACACGTAGAAGAGGAAGAAATCGAGCGAGACGAACACTCCCATCATGCCGGTTTCCAACATGAGGAAGAGGGCAAAGTAGCCCTTGGTCGCCTTCTCGATCTTCCAGCTCGCTCCGATGCACAAGAACGACAGAAGGGCGGTGAGCAGAACCATCGCCACCGAGATGCCGTCCACCCCCACGAAGTAGTCGATGTTGAAGCCACGGATCCAGGGGGTCTTCTGCCAGAACTGAATGGCGGAGGTTCCCCGGTCGAAGCTGAACATGAGCTGGATTGCGAGAGCGAGTGGGATGGCAGCGGTCACCAAAGCCGTCCATCGATGCGCCGTCTTGTTGTTCGACGGCAACATCACCAGGATGGCCGCGCCCAGAAGCGGCACGAATGTCATCCAGGTCAACAGCGCGCTGGGGTTCGCGAGTTCGGTCATCGGTCGAGTGCTCCTTCATGGGTGGACGGCGCTGCCGTCCGGTTCAGTCGTGCCCCGCTACGAGGGCCACGCCACTCGATACACGAGAATGAGAATTACCAGCCCCGAAATCAGGCCGAGCAAATAGGTTTGAATCCGTCCGGTCTGCAGGCCCCGCAGCGCACTGCCAAAGCTGCGCAGCAGCTCGCCCGTACCGTTCACCAGTCCGTCGACCACGGCATTGTCGAAAGCGCCGACGAGCCAACCGAGTGCTCGCGTGAAGTAGCCCACGCCATTCACGATGCCGTCGACGATCAATTTGTCGAAGCCGGCAACGACCGAGGCCTTGGCCAGAGTTCCGCGAATGACGGTGTCGCGGTAGATCTCGTCGAACCAATACTTGTTCCACAGCAGGCGGTAGGCCCCCGGGAACGCGCGCTGCACGCGGGCACTGTCGATGAGCTTCGCCTTGTAAGTGAGCCAGGAAAGGAGAATCCCCAGGCCGGCGATGGCGAGCGAGGACCACATCGCAATGATGTGAGCGCTGTGATGCACTCCGTGCTCGGCGGATTCGTGCACGCCGGGATTCATCACGAAGCGGTGGAACCAGGCGGATCCCTGTGCGGTGAGCCCTCCCGCGACGACGGCGAGCGCCGCCAGCACCATGAGCGGAATCGCCATGCTCATGCCGACTTCGTGCGCGTGATCATACTTCTTCTCGTTGCGCGGCTTGCCGGTGAAGGTCATGAAGACGATGCGGAACATGTAGAAGGAGGTGAATCCGGCCGCGAGCAGTGACATTGCAAAGGGCAGCCAGTGAACCGGGTGCTCCATCCCGAAGGCGAGCGCCGCGGCCAGAATGGCGTCCTTGGAATAGAAGCCCGAGAACGGCGGCACCCCGGAGATGGCCAGGGTGGCCAGGAGGAAAGTGGCGAAAGTGATGGGGAGCTTGTGCCTCAGTCCACCCATCTCGCGCATGTCCTGTTCGTGGTGCATGGCGTGGATGACCGCCCCACTCCCCAAGAACAAAAGGGCCTTGAAGAAGGCGTGGGTGGTCAGGTGGAACATTCCCGCGAAGACACCGCCCACGCCCACCGCCATCACCATGTATCCCAGCTGGCTGATGGTCGAGTAGGCCAGGCCGCGCTTGATGTCGGTCTGCACCACCGCCACCGTCGCCGCCCCCAATGCGGTGATCGCTCCCACGTAAATGATGAAGAGCAGCGCGCTAGGGGTGAACAGGGGGAAGAGCCGCGCGATCATGTACACGCCGGCCGCGACCATGGTGGCGGCGTGGATGAGCGCGGAGACCGGAGTGGGGCCCTCCATCGCGTCGGGCAGCCAGATGTGCAGCGGAACCTGCGCGCTCTTGCCGATGCACCCCATGAAGAGCAGAACCCCGGCCGCGGTCAAAAGGCCGCCCGAGAGCACTCCGCTGTGCACGCTCTCGAAGATGTGGGTGTAGCCAAAACTACCTGTCGTCGTGAAGAAGATCAAAATCCCCAGCCAGAATCCGTAGTCGCCCACCCGATTGACCAAAAATGCCTTTTTCCCCGCATTGGCCGCCGAGGGTTTCTTGAAAAAGAAACCGATGAGGAGGTAGCTGGCCAAACCCACCAGCTCCCAGAAGATGTACAGGAAGAAGACATTGTTGCTGAGCACGATGCCCAGCATGGCGAAAGTGAACCAGCCCAAAAACGCGAAGTATCGCGCGTAGCGTTCGTCGCCCTTCATGTACCCCATCGAGAAGACATGCACCCAGAAGGAGATGGTGGTGACCACCACCAGCATGATGGATGTCATGCCGTCGACCAGGATGCCCGCGTCCACGTGGAAGCGCGCGATCTTGAACCAGGTCCAGCTCGCTTCGATTTTGTAGGCAGGATCGTCCAGGGCCCAGAAGTGGAAGAAGATGCGCAGCGAGAGGATCCAGGCGATGGCGAGCGCGGTCACTCCGATGAAATCACCGCGCCGCGGCAGCTTCTCCCCCAGGAAAAAGGTGAGAAGGTAACTGAGCAGCGGGAGCCCCAGGATGACGAGCGCCATTGTGATGATTTGTTGGTCCACGGCCTGCGCCCCTAGTGCCTGAGACGGTCCACTTGCTCCACGTGGACGGTCTGAAAGTTACGAAAGATGGCCAAGACGATGGCCAAGGCAACCGCCGCTTCCGCCGCGGCCAAGACGATGATGAAAATGGTCATGAGCTGACCGCTCAGGTCCGCCGCGCCATACCTTCCGAAGGCCACGAAATTGAGCGCGGCCGAGTTCAGGATGAGTTCGACGCCCATGAGCATGACGATGGCATTGCGGCGGCTCATCACGATGAACAGACCGAGTGCGAAGAGGATCGCCCCCAAAGTCAGATAGTGGACGAGGCCCACGTGCATCACCGGGTATCCTCCTTGTCTCGCTTTTCACGAATGATCATGGCGGCGCCGATCATCGCCACCAGCAAGAGGATGCTGGTGAACTCGAAGGGGAAGAGATACTGCGTCAGGATCTTCTGCCCGAGGGCGGCCGTGGTGGGTTGCGACTCGCCGAGTGTCGCCAGAGGCCACGCGGTCCGAAAGATGGTCAGAAGCATCAGGGCCAGTACCACGGCGGACACCGCCAGAGCCGGGACGGGCTGAACGAGTTCGTCGTGCAACTTCGTGCTCATGATGCGGTTGGTCATCATGACCGCGAAGAGCACGAGGACGAGGATGCCTCCCACGTAGACGACGATTTGAGTGATGGCCAAGAAGTCGGCGCCCAGAAAGAGGTACATGGCGCAGACACCCAAAAGCGCGAAGAGCAGCGACATCCCGCTGTGGACGACCGAGCGGCTGAAGGCGACGACCAGGCCGGCGGCGACGGTGATCGCGGCGAAGAGATACCAGATGAGATCTCCGGTCACTGCTCTCCCCCTTCGACTTTCGTAGCGGAAGAAGCGGCGGGAGCCGAAGCGGCGTCCTCGTCCTTCTTCTTGGGTTCCTTGGGAATCTTGTAGGGCACCACGGGCTCGTCGACGTACTCGTACACCAGCCGGCTGCGCTTGTAGAGCGAGTGGTCGTAGTCGTGGCTCATCGTGATGCAGTTGGTCGGGCAGGGCTCGGTGCACAGAGAGCACCAGATGCATTTGTTGTAGTCGATCGCGAAGCGCGACATCGTCTTCTCTTTGCCCTTGCCCTCCATCTCGATGTAGATGCAATCGACCGGACAGGCCTTGGCGCAAAGCTGGCACGCCGTACAGCGCGGCACGTCGTTGTGAACGAAGCCCCGGAAACGTTCCGGCAGCGACCAGCGTTCGTCGGGGAACTGCTGCGTCACCGGTTTCTTGAAGAAGTACTTGATGGTGATCCGCATGCCCTTGGCGATCGAGCTCAGGCTTCGCTGGATGTCACCGGCTAATTTCACCACTTCGTCCTCGCTTGAGGCGCCTGCGCGCGCCTAGAACAAGACTTTCAAAAGACCAAAGACCAAGAGCAACACCAACACGATGGGAAGGAGCACCTTCCAACACACCGACATCAGTTGGTCCACCCGCAGGCGCGGCAGGGTCCAGCGCAGCCACATCTGCAAGAACACCACGAGCACGCTCTTGCCCACGAAAATTACTGGCGCGGGAATGACGCGATCCAGCGCCGGCACGCCGGAATTCCAGCCGCCCAAGAAGACGGCCACCGCGATGGCCGCCACCGCGAACATGTCCGCGTACTCGCCCAGCATGAAGAAGGCGAATTTCATCCCCGTGTACTCGGTGTGGTATCCCGCCACCAGCTCCGATTCGGATTCCGGCAAGTCGAAAGGAATCCGGTTGACCTCGGCCAGAGAGGCGATGAGGTAGATCACGAAGCTCAAGAGCAGAAGAGGATGAAAAACGTGCCACTGCCAGATCCAACCGCTCTGGGCCTGGGTGATGACGCCCAGGTTCAAGCTGCCGGTGGTCATCACCACGGGAATCACCGCCAAAGCCAGCGGAATCTCGTAGGAGACGACCTGGGCCGCTCCGCGCATCGCTCCGTAGAGGGCCCACTTGTTGTTGCTGCCCCAGCCCGCCATGATGATTCCGATGACGACCAGACTGCTGGTGGCGAAGGCGTAGAAGAGCCCCACGTCCAACTTCGCGCCCACGAAGCTCGGACCGAAGGGAAGCACCACGAAGGTGAGGAAAGCTCCGGTGAAACAGACCACCGGCGCGGCTCGCCACAGAATCTTGTCTGCGCTGGCGGGCGCGATATCCTCCTTGAGCAGAAACTTGATCCCATCGGCGATCGGCTGGAGGATGCCGTGCCAGTGCCCCACGTACATCGGGCCGTAGCGGGATTGCATGAAACCGGCGACCTTCCGCTCCGCCAGGCTGAAGATCATCACCGCGACGGCGACGCCGGCCAAAATGATCACCGCGATCGTGAGCATCGCCATGCCCTGAAGGAGCGGCTGCGGCCATCCCGCGAAGATCCCCATGCTCTTGAACGCTGCGTAGAAGAATTCCAAGGCTGCCTTCGTCTCCTCTTTGCCCGGACCCGAGGGTCCCGCGGGCGCCTATCGGTCGATCTCTCCCAAGACCAGATCCAGGGACCCCACGGTGGCCACGAGGTCGGAGATCATCTGACCTCGGCCCACTTTCTCGATGACGCTCAAGTTGTGAATCGATGGGCTGCGCGTCTTGCAGCGGAACGGCACCGTCCCCCCGTCCGAAACGATCCAAAAGCCGAGTTCGCCCTTCGGGTTCTCCGCGCGGAAGTAGATTTCGCCGGGGGGAATCTTGAGGTTCTTGGGCATCTCCGCCATCACCTCGCCGCGCTTGGGCATTTGCTCGATGGCCTGGGCGACGATGCGGGTGGACTGTTCCATTTCATCCATACGCACTTTGTACCGATCCCAGCAGTCGCCCACCGTTCCCATCTTGCCGCTGCCCACCGCCGTCTCGAAATCGAAGCGGTCGTAGATGCTGTAGGGCTCGTCTTTCCTCAGATCGAAATTGACTCCGGCGCCGCGAAGCACGGGACCGCTGCATCCGTAGTCGATGGCGTCCTGTCGATTGATCACGCCGACTCTCGCGGTGCGCTGGATGAAGATCTCGTTGGTGGAGAGTAGAGTGTCGTACTCCTTCAGCTTCTTGGGGAACATCTCCACGAAGAGTTTGATCTCCTCCATGGCATCGTCGGGGATGTCCCACTTCACTCCGCCCACGTCGTAGTAGGTATACATGAGGCGCGCGCCGCAGATTTTCTCGAAGATGTTGAGTATGGCCTCGCGCTCTCGAATGGCGTGGAGGAAGGGCGTGAATGCGCCGATGTCCAGACCATAGGTTCCGAAGGCGATGAGATGGCTCGCGATACGGTTGAGCTCGCCCACGATCACCCGCACGTATTCCGCATACTCGGGGATGACGACTTCCATCTCCGTCTCGCGCATCAAGGCCTCGACCGCAAGACAGTAGGTCCAGTTGCAGTTCATGGCCGCGAGGTAGTCCATGCGGTCGGTGTAGAGCACGTACTGATGGTAGGTGTTTCCCTCGGCGATCTTCTCCGCGCAGCGGTGCAAATACCCCAGGTAGGGAACCACTTCGTTGACGATCTCTCCGTCGGTGGTGACGAAGAGTCGCAGCACCCCGTGAGTCGCCGGGTGCTGGGGACCCATGTTGATGTGCAGGAGCTGACTCTTCAGCGGCCGCGCCGTGTCATCGCTGCGCTCGACGGCCAGCTTGGTCGTGTCGCTCGGGTTGCGCGTCATTCCTCTTCCGCCCCCCTCTTCTCACGAACCGCCAATGGGAGACCTTCCAGGGGCACCCCCTGCCACTCCTTGGGCATCTGATAGTCTTTGCGAAGGGGCCAGCCCTCCCAGTCCTCGGGCAAGAGGAGCCGGCGCAGGTCCGGATGTCCTTCGAACTCGATCCCGTACATGTCGTAGGCCTCGCGCTCGTGCCAGAGAGCGGTGGGCCAGACCGAACTCACGCTGGCGACTTTGGGATTCTCGCGGCTGACCCTGACCTTCAGAACGAAACGTTCGCGCGCGCTGAGATTTTCCAGGTGATAGGACATTCCCAAGTTCCCGGTGGCCGGCTCCACGACCGGCTGGACCTTGCCGTCCTCGCTGTACTGCGCGATTGCCCGGTGCTTGCCGCGGCCTTTTTCATCCCAGCCTTCGAAGTCGATTCCGGCCGCGATGAGCAGGCGGTCGAAGCCCAGCTCCTCGCGCAGCACCCGCGCGACCTCACGCATGCGCGAAGCATCGATTTCCAGGTAGGGTTCGCCCAAATCGAATTCGCTGCTCAATACCGCTTTGGGGCAGCGCTTCTCGATGAGTTCTCGGATTTCCGCAGGCGACATTGAGTTCGCTCCAAGATCTTCGCGATCAATCGGGGATGGTGGTGATGTACTGATCGACCCACTTCGGCTTGCGCCACTTGCCCTTCTTCCCGCGGATCTTGTCCTGCAGGCGCATGAGGCCGTCGAGCAGTACTTCGGGGCGCGGAGGACATCCCGGGACGTACACGTCGACCGGCACCATGAGATCGACACCCTTCACCACGTGGTAGCCGTACTTGAAGTAAGGTCCGCCGCCGATCGCGCAGCTTCCCATGGCGATGACCCACTTGGGATCGGGCATCTGGTCGTAGAGGCGCTTGATTCGCAGCGCCATCTTGGCCGTCACCGTTCCCGAGACGATCATCAAATCGGTTTGCCGCGGAGTGCCGCGCATGGCGCCCGCGCCGAATCGATCCATGTCGTAGCGCGTGCCCGCGGCCGACATCATCTCGATCGCGCAGCAGGCCAACCCGAAGGTCATGGGCCAGATGCTCCACAGGCGCGCCCAGCGAAACAACTCGTCCACCTTGCCCAGCATCACGTTGGAGGGCCCTGGCTCGGAAACGTCCTTCAAGTCCTCGTCGATCTTGAAGTCGAGCATGTGCTCCCACTTGGCGGGATCGCGCTCGATGTGGGGACCCTGCAGCCAAACCGGAGCCTTGGATTCATCCGACATCACTCACACCCCCTCCGGCTTGGCGCTCTTGTGGGCCGAGTGCGCATCGGCGGGATACTGCCCCGAGCTGTACCAGGAGAGGGATTCCACCTCGTCCTCGTCGCGGGGCGCCAGGCTTTTCACCCAGGCCAGGTCGCCCTTGGCCCAGACGTAGGCCAGACCGACCAGGAGGATGGCCACGAAGAGCACCATCTCCCAAAACACGAAGCTGCCCATCTGGGCCAGCATGTCCTTGAAGACCACGGCCCAGGGCAGAAGGAAGACCACCTCGACGTCGAATACGATGAAGAAGAGGGCCACCAGGTAGAAGCGCACGTTGAAGCGAACCCAGGGAGATCCCTCCGGAACTTCACCGCACTCATAGGCCATTTCGTCTTTGCGCGAACGCACGCGCGGCCGCAGCGCCCAGGAGATCGCCAGGGTGATGACGGCGAAGCCCACCGAGAGCGCGAGAAAGACCAGAACGGTTGCGAAGCGACTGAGCACCTTGATCGTTCCTTTGGACGGGCTCCTCAGCAGATTGCGCGAGAATCGGACCCGCGTCCCCTCGAGGAGAGCATCCATATAGAGCCCGCTTGCGAACTCAAGTCAAGCATGCATGAGCATCCATGCAAGCCGGGCCAAAACCCCTGGATCGCGCCAGTCAATTCGACTACCATCAAATCGTCGAATCGAAGCCGGGGGCGGCGGGCGAAACGGGTCTCTTCTGGCCCGCTACCAGGCCCGCTGCCAATGCCCGCTCAATGATAGAAGCGCGCAGCCCGAGGCCAAGCCCGCGATGAACCCCAAGGGCGAAATGCAATTCCTCACCGAGGCCCTGCGGGTCCTCAACGAGCCCGCACGGCTGAAAATGGTGGGCCTTTTGGCCATGCGCCCGCGCTATGGCGAGGAGCTGGCGGAGATTCTCGAGCTTTCCCCGGCCACGATCTCGCACCATCTGCGGCGTCTGCGAGAGGGCAAACTCATCCGCTCGGTCAAGGAGCCGCCCTACATTCGCTATGAATTGCTGCCCGAGGTGCTCCCGCGCCTGGGCCAGCTCCTGGAAAGGGCCGGGGAGTGGGCCGCCGCCTTCGGGCTTCCCAGCGAGGAAGTGCTGACCCAGCAGGCCCTGCGCGGCGTGCTGGACGAGGAGGGGCGCGTGACCCGGCTTCCCCGGTCGCCGCGCCACCGTACGCTGGTGCTGCGCTGGATCGTCCTGCGCTTTCAGTCGGGGAGGATCTACCCTCAGCGCGAGGTGCGACGCATCCTGATGGAGGTGTGCCGCGACGAGGAGGACGTGCTGCGGGAACTGGTGGCGCGCGGCTGGCTGCAGCAGAAGGGCGGGGTGATGCGCCGCACCGAGGAGGTCCCCGCATGATCCGGGTCGTTGCGGTGGGAAAGCTCAAGGCGCGCTACTACCGCGAGGCGGTGGCGGAGTACGAACGACGCATTCGTCGCTTCGCACGCGTGCAGCTGCTCGAAGTCCCCGATCGCGAGCCGCAGAGCGAGGGCCAGAGCCTGCTGGCGGCGGCCCGGGGAGAACCCCTGGTGGCGCTGGACGTGCGGGGAGAAGCCTGGGACACGCCCGCATTCGCGCGCTTCTTGAGCCACAACGCCAGCCCGTGCTTTCTGGTGGGCGGGCCGGACGGACTGAGCCAGGAGCTGCTGCGCGGTGTCGCCCGGCGCCTCAGCCTCAGCCCTCTCACCCTTCCCCACGAACTGGCCCGCCTCGTCCTCACAGAGCAAATCTACCGCGCTCTGACTATCCTGAAAGGACACCCCTACCACCGCTGAGCGCGCCCCCCCGCGCCCTATCCTTCAGCCTCAAGCCCTGAAGGCCGGAGATCCCCATGGAGAAGCCCTACCGCTATCACCTCCTTCCCTGCGCGGGACCCCGCTGCGGCGCCAAAACCGGCGAGCGTTTCAAGCGCCAGCTGAAGGAGCTTTTGCCCGATCGCAAGGCCCTCGGGGTGCGGATCAGCACCACCAGCTGCCAGGGACTCTGCGAGCACGGCCCCAACCTCTGCGTATACCCCGAAGGCGTTGTCTACCACCGACTTGGCCCCGAGGATCTGCCACGCATCGTGGACGAGCACATCCGCGGCGGCTGTCCGGTGCGCGAGATCATGGCGCGCCGTGGCGAGGACCCCAAAGACGAGTGAGAAGACGTCCATTTGGTCCGGTTTTGGACCGTTCCTTGCTGCCACGAGGCAGCGCCGGGAATCCGGGGGGATTCCTGGCAACTTGCGCCATGTTCGGAAGTGCTGGGGCTCGCGCTGCACGATGCGGCCGCACTTCCGCATTCATCCTGCAAGTCTCGCGGAACTCAGCGAGGAATCAGAGTCCGCGGGCTTTATGGACAGAAACTCTGACAGGGGATCTCGCCAACCTTGTTCGATTCAGAATCAAGACCTCACCGCGCCAAGCGGAGGGCCACTTTGGGGGCCAAGGGAATCTTGCTCGCTCTGGGCGCGCTCCTGCTTTGGGGGCTTTCCGCGGGTTGCCACGATGCCGCGCGCCAGATCGCGCCCAAACCCAAGAAGGTGATCCACGACGGAGGCACCTTCCGCCTCGCCCAGGCTTCGCCGCGAAATCTGGATCCGGCGCGGCTGGAGAGCGTTTACGAGAGCACGGTCGTCAACCAGATCTTCGACGGCCTCGTCGCCTTCGACGAGAACCTCAATACCGTGCCCTCCCTGGCGGAAAGCTGGACGATTTCCCAGGACGGCACCGTCTACACCTTCCACATCAAACACGGCGTTCACTTTCACGACGGAAGCGAAGTCACCGCCAACGACTTCGCGTATTCGATCACGCGGACCTTCCAACTGCCCGAGGACCAGACCGAACTGGCCAGGGAGTACCTCTCGCACATCAAGGGCACCGACGAGTTCGCCAAACGAAAGGTCGATCACATCACGGGCATCGAGGTGCTTTCCCCCTACGAGGTTCGCATCACTCTCAAGCGCCCCTTCGCCGCGTTCCTCATGGTTCTGGCCATGGACTGCGGTAAGGTGGTCCCCAAGCACTACGTCATGAGTATGGGCACTGAGGAATTCGGGCGGCATCCGGTCGGCGCCGGTCCCTTCGTGTTCGAGAAGTGGGTGCAGGATGAGGAAATCGTTCTCACCGCCTTCGACGACTACCATCTGGGCCGCGCGCACCTGGATTCCCTGGTGTTCGAAACGCCCAAGAACGACCGGCGCGATTACGCCACCAACGCCTTCCTGCGCACCCAGCTGGATCTTCTGGAGGTGCAGCCGGGTCAGGTCGACGATCTGGAGCAGCGCGCGGGAATCAAGCTCACCTCGCGCCAGGAGCTGAGCCTCACCTTCCTGGCCCTGAATCTGGAAAAGAAACCCTTCGACGACCGCAGGGTCCGCCAGGCCTTCGCCATGGCGGTGGACCGCAAAAACCTCTTCGGCACCCACGATTCCTCGCGCATGGTGCCCTGCGGCATTCTCCCGCCGGGCATGCCGGGCTATACCCGCATCTCCAAGCTGCTCCCTCACGACCACCATCGCGCGATGGAGCTGCTGGCAGAAGCCGGCTACCCCGATGGCAAGGGCCTTCCTCCCATCGAGCTCGTCACCGGGGATCAATCCGCGCAGGCCACCGTGTTCTATGCCAAGTTGGCGAGCGAGCTGGCCGAGGTGGGCTTCAAGGTCACCAACGAGCATCTGAGCTGGCTCGATTTCTTCTCCCGCCTCAAGGCGGGCGACGGCGGTTGTTTCACCCTGAATTGGGTCGCGGACATCCCCGACCCGGATTCGTTCCTCTATCCGTTATTCCATAGCCACGGCGCCACCAACTACGTGCACTACAAAAACGAGAACGTGGACGAGCTGCTCGACGCGGGCCGCCGCGCACGTTCCTCGCTCGATCGCCTGCAGGTCTATCGCGAAGCGGAACAGATGATCGTGGAAGATGCACCCATGGTGCCGCTGTTCCACACCGTGACGATTCTCGCGGCGCGTGACCAGGTCAAAGGTCTCGATCTGACTCCGATGGGAATCGGTAATCTCAACCTCAGGAAGGTCTGGTTCGAGCCGGTCCAGGTGGCGCAAGGAGCGGGGCAGTGATCAAGGATATCCGTAAACGATTCGCCTGGGATCGCAGGCAAATGAGGATGCAGACCAGGTTCATGGCCTACTTTGGCGCCGTGGTCGTAATGCTCATGACCTGCGTGATCCTGCTGATGGAGACGCGGCAATCCAACACCATGCTGCGGCAAACCGAGATTCGCGGCGCGGCGGTCGCGCACTCGATCGCCTCGGTGGTTCTGCAGAGTCTCTACGAGTACGACTACGTCTATCTGCAACAGGCGGCCGAGACGGCGGCGCGCGACGAGGGCGTGGCCTACGTGATCATCCTGGACAAGGAAGGCACGGTCGCCGCCTATAGCGGTCACCCCGAACGCGTGGGCCACCCTCCGGTGGATCCCTACAGCCGGCAGGTGGAGAAGGCCAACGAGCAGGTGATCAACCGCATCCACCGCCGACTCGACGGCGGGGTGGACGAGTCGCTCCTGGACATCGCGGTGCCGGTTCGCTCGGCGCAGGGCGGAGTGAAGTGGGGAACCATTCGCATCGGACTCTCGCTGCGCGCGATGAGCGCGGAGCTCGCGCGAACCCGCACCCTCTTGGTGGCTCTGGGATTGGGAGCGATCATGATCGTTCTGATCTCGGTGCGTTTCTTCTCGCGCCAGATCACCCAGCCCCTGGAGCAACTCGCCAGCGCAACCGCGACGGTGGCCAGCGGGAATCTCGAGCACGCCGTGAACGAGGACATCGTGGGAGAACTGGGAGACCTCGCCCACAGCTTCAACAAGATGACCAACGACTTGAAGCGCAGCCGCGACGCCATCCGCTACCAGAACCATCATCTGGAGAACATGGTGCAAGAGCGCACCGCGGCGCTGCGCGAGAAGGCGCGCGAGCTGGAGCGCGCGAACACCGAACTCAAGGAGCTCGACCGTCTCAAGAGCGACTTTCTCAGCAACGTCAGCCACGAGCTCAGGACTCCCCTGACCTCCATCCGCAGCTTCACCGAGATCCTGCTCGACCGGTCCGTTTCGGTCGAGGACGAGCAGCGGAGAGAGTTCCTGGAGATCATCTCCAGCCAGTCCGAGCGCTTGACCCGCTTGATCAGTGACCTGCTCGACCTCAGCAAAATCGAAGCGGGAGAGTTCCGCTGTCATCTGCAGAGTCTGGACCTGGAAGACGTGGTCCACCCCGTACTGGAGACCTTGCAGAGGCTGGCCGAGGAAAACGACATCGAGTTGGTCAACGAAGTCGGCGACGACTCCCCCACGGTCCTGGCGGACTTCGACCGGCTCAGTCAGGTCATCACCAACCTGGTCGGCAATTCGCTGAAGTTCACCGATTCGGGCGGCACCATCACCGTCAGCGCGAAGGTTCACGACCACCGTCGCGGCGACTCGTGGAAGAAAATGGATTTCGCGGGCATGGAGGCCGACGCCCCCGAAGCAAAACAATATCTCATCGTCAGCGTCGAGGACACCGGCTGCGGCATCAAGCCCGAGGATCAAAAGCGAATCTTCGAGAAATTCGGCCAGGTGGGAAACGTCCTCACCGACAAACCCAAGGGAACCGGGCTCGGACTCACGATTTGCGGGACGATCATCGTGCACCATGGCGGTGCGCTCTGGGTCGAGAGCGAAGAGGGCAAGGGAAGCCGCTTCTCGTTCTCGCTGCCCGTGGTAACTCACACCTTCGAGACGGAGGATCCGAATCTCGAGAGTGACGAAGTTCGGGCCGCCGAAGAAGCGCAGAACATCCTGGCCGACGCCGTGCAACGCAGCGCGGTGGGGCCCAGACTTCTGGTGGTGGACGACGAACCTTCGGTGGTGAGTGCGATTTCACGCTTCCTGGAACCGCGCGGTTACGACAGCGTGGGCTGCTACAGTGGTGACGGCGCCCTGCACATGGCGCGCGAGATGAAACCCGATGCGATCCTCTTGGACATCCTGCTGCCCGATCGCAACGGTTTCGATGTGTTGAAGGACTTGAAATCCTCCAGGGATACCAAGGACATCCCCGTCATAGTCGTCTCTGGGCTCGACGACTCGAATACGGCTTACGAATTGGGCGCGGCGGAGTACATTCGCAAGCCGTTCGACATGGTTTCACTTTTGGACAACGTGAGGGCCCTAGCATGAGCACCAACCAGGAACCCTACATTCTGGTAGCGGACGATGATGCTCTCGTCTTGAAATCGCTGCAGTTCATCTTGCAGGGAGCGGGCTATCGCGTGGTCACGGTGGCTGACGGCGCCGCGGCTTTCGAACAATTGCACATCGAGAAGCCCAGGTTGGCGCTCCTGGACGTGATGATGCCGCACCTCAACGGGCTCGACCTCTGCCGGCGCATCAAGAACGACGATTCCTTGCGGGACATCACCGTCTTTCTGGTCACCGCCAGGGCCATGACCGCCGAGCGCGAGCGCGGTCTCCAGGCGGGCGCCGACGAATACATCACCAAGCCCTTCAGCAATCGCGACATCATCGACAAGGTCGCCGAAGTGCTCTCTCCCAGCGAGAGCTCCAAGTAGCGCTTCCACCTCGCGCCGGCTCAAGCCTCCTCGAGTCCCTCAAGCCCCTCGAGCATCAAATCATCGTGCTCCTCGACCTGCTCGGGAAAACTCCGACGCCAGTAGTAGACGGCCGCGTAGAAAAAGGGCGTGTCGCCCAGCGCCATCATGATCTTGAAGACCCAGCCGCTCACGATCATCTGCGGGATGCGCACCTGGATGTCCGTCCCCACGAAGAGAAGGCACACCACCAGGGTGGTATCCACCAACTGGCTGGTGATGGTCGAGAAGTTGTTGCGAATCCACAGGTGCTTGCCCTTGGTGAGGCGGCGCCAAAAGTGGAAGAGCTGGATGTCGATCAGCTGGGCCACCAGATAGGCCACCATGCTCGCGGCGACCGCGCGGCTGGTCCGGCCGAAAATCTGATGGAAATAGGTGTCGACCTTCTCCGCGGGAAACTCCTTCCCCGTCACCGCGTCCGCGCCGCTGAGTGTCCGCAGGGTCGAGTGAAACAGCCCGTTGTCCCCGGCGCGAATTTGGTCCGCGAGCACCACGACCACCACCACGAAGACGCTCGCGGCCAGGCCGGCGACCACCACCTGGTTGGCCCTCTTCTTCCCGTAACACTCACTGAGAATGTCGGTGACGAGAAAGGTGATCGGGTAGGGGATGATCCCGGCCGAGAGATAGAAGAAGTTCTGGATCCCGAAGGGTTCCCAGACGAAGAATTTCTGTACGATGAGATTACAGACGACCAAAGAGGCGATGAAGACGGCACCCAGATAGACGTAAGCCTGCTCGTAGCGTTCTTCGACCGAATCCAAGCCCGGACGCGCGCTCACGGAAGTACTCCTTCCATGAGCGCGCCAAGGGATCGTACCGAATCAGTCGCCGCCACTTGAACCCACTGCGTAGACGGGATCCACGTCCACCGGAATCGCCTTCAACCTGTCCAGCACCTTCTGCATGGCCGGCGTGATGTGCATGTACTTGTCGTGGAAACTCTGGGCCGCCGCGTGGTCGCCCAGCGCCTGAATCATGAGCAGGTCGTGAGCGAGGTCACGAATTCCCGCGCGGAAGTAGTCGGGCACCGGCCGGAAATGCCCGTCCTCGGTGATCTCGACCGCGCCGTGCTCGATGAGGTAGTTGAGCTGCATCACCACGCCCTCGCCGTGCGCCGAACCCACGCCGAAGCGCGCGGCGCGGAAGAAGCCCGCCACCACGGTCCACGGCAGGTCGACCACGAGCTGAGAATCGAGGACGCTCTTGTCGGACAGGGCGTAAAGATTGTAGATCCCCACCACGTCGGCCTTGGCCTCTTCGAAAGCGGAGTAGAGATCTTTCAGCTCCAGCCGCACCTCCGTCTCGCGGCCATCGACGGTGATCTTTCCCGGTCCCAGACCGTGCGCCAGCTCGTGGAAGAGGATGAAGTGGAAATAGGAATCGAAATTCAGATGCTCCCGCTCGGCCTGCGGCAAAACGACGGAGGCGATGGGGGTGAGGACCGCGTCATATTTGGCGCGGATGATGTTCTTCAGCAGCACTTTCTTGCTGCCCTTGGCCTCCCGCACGCGCTCGTCGTTGGGGAGATTGAACGCGAGAGTCTGCACTCCGGCGCGCGCATCGCCCGCGGTGTAGATTTCGTCGGCGACACGAATCGGCGAATCGCTTCCCCGGTCGAGGTTCTTGTGCTCGTCGGGAATGGGCAGATTGCGCTCGAGGAAGGGAAGCTCGCCCTTGAACTTGTCCAACGCCTCGCTGTCCTTGGGGTTGGCCACGCACAGGAAGGCCTCAAAGGAGGCCTTGTATCCGAAGAGTGCGTCCTCGTAGGTCTCGTAGGGACCGATCACGACTTCCAGATCGCCGGCCAGATCCATCCAGTCCATGTCGCTCTGGAAATAGTCGTCATCCTGGAAGGCCTTGGCGCGGCTGCGCAGGAACTTGGCCAGTGTGGCATCGGTGGTGAGATCGGCGGCGAGAACGAGTTCCCTCGCCGCCGCCGCGAGTTGATCGCCGAAAGCCTGGCTGTAGGGAACCGCCACCAGCTTCTTGTCGTGTCGCTCGATGAGAGTGGTGAGACTGCGGAAGGAATCCACCTCGTCCGGATGGGCCTTCAGCCACGCGTTGAATTCGTCTTTCGTCATGTCTTCGGGATAGAAGCCCGCCCCATCGGGGTGCGGAATCTGATTCACGAAGGGTTCGAAGTCCTTGAGCCGATCCCAGGGTCCCCGGTTGATGCGATAGTAGTCCTTGAACTCGGCAGCGTGCGGACCGTCGTAAGCCTCGACCCGCTTCTTGAACTCGGGGTTCTTGCGCCATACCTGGAGATCGAAAATGGAATCGATGTGCTGCGCCGCTTTCACCAGATGATCCAGCGCCGCGCGATCGCCGGCCGAAAGGTGGGTCAGGTCGGCTCCGAGCTGCAGTTGTACGTATTGGGAACGGCGAACCGCGATGTCATCGACGACTTGCAAGGGCTTTTCCTTCTGTTTCGAGCAAGCGATCCAGCTCAAAGATAGGCTGAAGAGAAACAAGGCAAACAGCGCGCGACGCACGAACATAAAGGGCCTCCGAACTCTCCACGGGATTGTCGCTTCGTGAAAAGGCAATCATGACGGCATCGGCTTTTCTTGGCAAGTCAAAGCCTGGGCCGGCATTTGCCGGGTTCAGGGGGTTCCGGGGTAGTAAGCGCCGAGAATCGCCGCGACGAGGAACGCGTCCACGATGAGGTGAACCAGAAGCACGTAGAGCAGGTTTTCCGATTCTTCGAACATGCTTCCCTGCGTCCAGGCGAAGAGGTAAACGATGAGAGGGCCGATTCCGGTGAAAGCCATGTCGTAGAGAACACAGGTGTAGAGCACGGCCTGTACGGCGTTCGCGGTCTTGAATCCGAAGAGGCTGCGCAGGATCGCGAAGGAAGTGTTCACGAAGAAGAGTTCGTCCCAGATTCCCACCGCGTTGATACCCACGATGAGCCGCGTCGTCTGCTCCGCAGTTTCGCGGGCGGGAAGCGCCCAGTGGCTCGGCATGGAGGGATTCACCCACCAGTAGAACTTCAGCAGGAAATAGGCGAGAGGCACTGAAATGACGAGGTAGAGGATGTCGACCCAACGGAATCGCCGCGGCCACAGGGCGAAAGAAATCACCGTGGGGTCGCTCTTGCGCAGAATGAGCGCGGGCCCCAGCACCACCGCGGCGAAGGGCAGCCCCAGCTGGAGGAAGTTACGGTTGCTGAGCCCGGTATTGATGTCGGCGAGGGCGAGGACCACCACACAGCCCAAGAGTACGCCCATCCGGCGCTTCAAGGCCGGCTCCTCGTCTTTGAGGAGAAGCCCGCCGCAGACGAGGAGGGCCGGCACACCGAGCCAGTAGTTCTGGACCGCGATGCAGAAGATGATGGCGGCCACCAGGGCGAGCAGAAGCGCGGCGCGGCGTGGATTGAGGCTCAAGCGGGCCTGTGGATTCGTGGGGCCAGGAGTGGGTCTCATGGGCTCATAGTTCACGCAAAGGCGCGGTGTGGCAAGCCGCTGGCGTGAAGAAGAGCACCGTCTCCACTTGTCCCTTGATCACCGGACGTCCGTTCACCATCTTGGCGGCATGCGAGCCTCGACCCAGCAAGCACCCCTTCCCGTGAGCCCTCTGCGCTGGCGCGGAATGCTCATCCCGCAAGAACACGGGACCTGGAACCTGCTGCTCGAGCCCATCGCTCTGGGCTGCCTGGTCGCGCCCTCCTGGCCCGGCGCGCTGCTTGCCCTCTCCGCTTTGGCCCTCATCCTGGCCCGCACACCGCTCTTGCGGCTTTGGTCCGCGCGGAGCAGGCCCTCCGTCAAATCCCTGCCCCCGCTGGCGCGGACCTGGGCCTATGGCTGGTCGGCGCTGGCCGTGCTCGGACTGCTCGCGGCGGTGGGGCTCTCGGGGATCCGGATTCTTCTGCCGCTTCTGATCGCGCTGCCGCTCGGGTTGTTTCAGCTGCGTTCCCAATTGCTTCGCAACGCGCGCAGCCTCAACGCCGAGCTCGCGGGCGGACTCGCGCTCTCGACTTCCACCATGATGATCGCCCTCGCCGGCGGAATGAGCCTGGGCACGGCGGCGCTTCTTTGGATTCTACCCGCCCTGCGCGTTCTTTTGTCCATCCTCTACATCCGCGCGCGGCTGCGTCTGGGCCGCGGCGAGATGGGCGCAGTGGATGACGTGCTGGACGCCCATCTGGTGGTCCTGGTGGTTCTGGCGGGACTGGCCGTGGGAGGATGGGTGCCCGCTCTGGCGGCGGCCGCCTTCGCCGTGCTGGGACTGCGCACGCTCTTCGAGTTGGTGCGCAAGCAGCGCGGGATTTCGCCGCGCCGGCTCGGCCTCATCGAAGTGAGTTTGGGGATCGTCTTCGTAGTGATGACCGCTGCGGGGTTTCGGGCTGGGTTCTAGAGGACGATCCCTCCTCTTTTTCTCTTCATTCCTCTTTGGTTTCCTTGCCGGCGGTGGGCCCGTGCTTCGCGCGCAAGTCCCGTGCCTCCTCGACCTGGCGCGCGCTCCACAA
Source organism: Candidatus Krumholzibacteriota bacterium (assembly GCA_963806035.1). Classification (GTDB taxonomy): domain Bacteria; phylum Krumholzibacteriota; class Krumholzibacteriia; order JAJRXK01; family JAJRXK01; genus JAOZPE01. Next base: position 66,634 of record CAWDWO010000009.1, read on the forward strand.
CATCTGCCGGGCCAGCCCTCGAATCATGTGTGCTTCACGTCGATAGAGCCGCGCGCGCGAGAAGATCTCCTTGTAGCTGCGCATGAGCGAATCGATGGTGTGAGGATACGCGTAACCGATTCTCAAGAAGGCCGCGCGCAAGTGGGCGAAGAGCTCTTCCTGTTCCTTGGCATTGCTGAGGTGATCGGGGCGGGGAGCGCGAGTCTGTCTCGGTTTGAGCGTCGGCATCTTCGGGTCCTTGCGCATGCGCGCCATCAGGAACTCGTAGCCGGTCAAGAGCACGGCCTGGGCCAGATTGTAGCTCGGGTGCTCGGGGGATGAGGGAATCCACACCAATTCCGTGCAGTGATCCAGCTCTTCAGTCCTGAGACCCTCGCGTTCGTTTCCGAAGACGAGGTGGGTGTTCAGGGGCTGCGACTCGAGCGCCTCTTCCACCCAGGACTCGGTAAAATCGCGCAGCATGCTGTAAGCGCGGCGCTGTCTGCGACGCGCGGTGAAGCCCACGACGCGCCTGCCGTCGGCCACCGCCTCGCTCAGTTCGTCCAGCCGAGGGGCCTGACGCAGGATCTCCTCGGCGCCGTGCGCGAACATCAGGGCTTCGTTTTCATCCTGAAAGCTGGGTTGAACCAGGCGCAGCGCGCCCATCCCGGTGTTCTTCACCGCGCGGGCGGCCGCGCCCGCGTTGCCTCCGAACATGGTGCGAACGAGAACCACGGTGCAGTGCTCGAGCATGAGGCTCCTCTCATCTCATTGGCAAATTCAAGGCGGAAAGGATGATACGGCAAGGCGCCGCGCAGGCGAGGCGAAAATCCGTCAGCTGCCGTGAAGTGAAGTCCAGCTCGAGCGCGCGGGAACTCAGTTCGCCGTGAATCCGAAGTGGTCCAAGAATCCGAAAATCGTCATTTCGGACCAAGCCTGGCCCGCGCTCGTCAAGCGTTCGAAACGTGTCTTGCCGTCGGAAAGCGTGCTGCGGACGAGCGGTCCGCTGAGCGTCCCCATGACTTTGGCCTGAGGGTCGTTCGCGATCCAGTTGGAAGTGGTCTCGTCAAGTGCGTAGAAGGCGCCGCTGAGGGTACTGGCGGTACGAGTGTAGTCCGGATTGCGGCCGTTGTTGTCCCACAGCAGCGACCAGCTTCGGCCGCGGCGCGGGGTGCACCACCCTTCCCCTTCGATTTTGTCGATCAGATCCATCGACTCCAGGTAGTTGTAGAACCAAACGGTGGGAGGAAAATCTTCCAGAACCACTCCCGCGACGTGCGCGGTGAAGTCCGGCCGCCGCAGAGGACGGTCGCCGTTGGCCACTTGCACGAATCCCTCACCGAAGCGCTCCTGAAGCTCGTCGAGGAAAGCGACCTGCCAGTCTTGCCAGGCTGCGAGATCGTCGGGATCGTCGAGAATCCCCACGCCGTCACGATCGAAATCGGCCTGCTGCGTTTGGGGATCATCCGGCTGGGGCCAGATGTAGGCGTTGATGGAGACGTTGTCGTGAAAGATCCCATCGATCGCCGTGGGATATTCGTTGGCGTAGTGCGCAATGATGTCCACCTGCGTCAACATGAGCGAGCGGTTGTAGACCATCCCGCTGCGCCAAGGATTCACCATCGGCGCGTTCTCCCACTTGGTGGCGACTTCACCGTCGGTGCGATAGGCGGTGTAGTGCGAGAGAAGATCGTAAAGATCGGCCCCCAGTGGGAAGCGCTCGCGGTGCTGGGCGCCATTCCAGCCCTCGTAGTAGGCCTCCATGTCCAAGAGACCCAGAATGACGATCTCGGGGTTGTAGCTGCGGATCTTCGCCAGTGGCGCCTGCGCTTCCGGTGAGAGCAAGAGCCGCAACTGGAAGGCCGCCAGGGAGGACGCGGCGATGTCGCGCAACTGATCGTCGCTATAGAAGGACAGATTGAGGGTGCGATCGATCCAGGCCTGGGCGGGATAGGAGACCTCGGGCGCCGGCGCCGAGCTGACCTTGGGAGGCATCACCGGGACGTAGTCTCCGTTGTCCGGGCCCAAGAGGCTCTGCGGGGCATCCGCCCCGCTCTGGCAACCCGCGGCCAGGACCAGGCTCAAGAAAAAGCCCACGAAGAGGATCCAGCGGTTCAGAAGGGAGTCGATAGCAGAATGCAACGGGAACTTCTTCATGGCCTTCCGCGCGCGGCATGCCGAGACACGATGAGAAAGCACGCTCTCTCTTGGAGACACGTCCGACGCGCTCAGACTTGAAATGCAGGGAGCAGGCCAGGGTTTCGACCGCGAAGAAGGTGAAAGCTGGAAGATGGGGAACCCGGCGCCTCAGCGCCGCGCTCGTTACGATCCTGCGCGCGTGTGGCCCTGGCGCAGCAGCTCTCCGATCACCATGGCCATGGCGGCCTGGAGGTTGTAGGAGGGAATGAAGCCCTCCATCGGGAGTCGCAAGATTTCGTCCGCCTGATCGAGCACCGACTCTTCGACTCCGCGCTCTTCGGCGCCCACCACGAAGAGCGATGCCGGATCGAGCTTGCACTCCCAGGGTGCGCGGGTTCCACAATCTTCCACCACCACGATGCGCCGCCCCGCGGCCCTGGCCAGGGCGCAGGCCTGCTGCGCACCGGCCCACAGAACCGGCATGAAGCGGTCCGCGTACATCGAGGCCCGCAAGGCCGCGCGCCGTGCCCTGCCATCGAACTCGGTGTCGAGAACGATCCCCGCCGCGCCGGAAACTTCCGCGCAACGAATGGCGAAGCCGGCGTTGCCGGGGTAGCTGATTCCGCTGAGAAGCCACACGGGGAACTTCGACGCCATCCACTCGGCCACCGGTGCGCCGGGATCGGGACCGCTCAGCGCGAGCATCTCCGGCTTGCCGGCGGATTTCTGCATCCGCTTCAAGTCGTTGCGGCTCGCCCCGCGAATCTTCACTCCCGCGCGCTCGAGCCGGGCGAGCACCTCGCGCGTCCTCTGGTCGATCGAGTCACGACGAACCAGAACGAGTCCCAGCGCAATTCCCTCGTCGAGAGCGGCGCTCACCTCATCGCAACCACTGAACTGTCTGCGAAGTCGAGGAGGGTTGATCACGTTACTCGGACCACCTTGTCGCCGGTGAGAATGGCGATCATCGCCATTGAGCCGTCGAGAAATTCTGCGGTCGAGGGACCGCGCGAGTGCGGCCGCTCTCAGGGTCGTGACGAAATTCGCCGGTAGAGTTCGATGCCGCTGCCGACGCCGCCTCCCATACCTTCGAGAGCGGTGAAGGGCGCGCCCTCCGCGTTCAGCCAGGGTCTCGGATCGGTTTCCTTCACTTCGAGCAGATTCTGCACCGGAGTCTGTCCGACCGCGACCACGTCGATTTTCTTTTCGCGCAGTTCGTTCAGCCAGTCCTCGCGCGTGCACGCTCGACAGGAGACGTCCTTCACCTTGTGCATCAGATCGCGGCCATAGAAAGGATAGCGCAGCTGGGTCATGGCGACGCCGATGACCTCGTCCGCGGGGGCCTGGAGCGCGTGCAGGTAGGGTAAGTCATAGGACTTCTTGCGGTGGAGCTCGCGAAACTCCCGCGCTCCGTGACTCCATAGTGTGAGCAGCAGCACCGACGCCACCAGAAACGCGGGCTTGATCACCGCGCTGGTCCGCGACCGCCGGCCCTCGTCCTTCGCCTTCTTCTTCAAAGCGCTCAGGGTGATCCACACGCCCAGCGTAAAGAGCGCGAAGAGGACGATTTCCACCAATTGCGTGCGCGGCAACGCGACGTGCAATGCCACCGACCACGCGCACATGAACACGGCAAAGAGCCAAAAGAGCGTGCGAGAAACGCGAGAGATTCCAAAGCCGAGTGCGGCGAGCACGCTGGCCATGGCCAGCTTGGGCAAGGCGAAGCGCATGGCCTGGCCCGACCACAAGCTGTAGTGCCAGCCGTGGGTCCCGTTGTCTCCGCTGAAGGGAGTGAAGCCGAAAACGAATCCGCACGCGGCGATCGCGCCCAAGAGCAGCAACTTGGTCGCAAGGGCGCGCCGGGAACGCAGTTCCTGCGCGACGGCCGCGATGGCGCCGGCGATGAGGACGAGAACGGGAAGCCCCAACCACTGGCGGCCGTTGGCAATGGCGAGGGACCAATCGTGAGGCGAGAGTGGATGGAAGACGGCGAAGAGATTGGTGCGCGCGAGATTCTCACCACTCAGCTGACCGGGAAAAATCACCTGGCCGAAAGCTTTCAGCTGCAAGAGACCCAGCGGATTGCCGACCTGAATGAGGTTTCGCAGGTACCAGAAGGATCCCAGCGCGCAGGCGACAAGCAGCGCCGTCCAGCCCGCGAGCCGTGGCCTTCCCAGCGGCTGCGAGGCGCGCCCTTCTTCGCTGGAACCCATCCTGGATGAGATCCACAGCAAGACGATCGCCAGGACCGCGTATAACGGTCCGGTCGCTTTCAGCCCACAGACGATCCCCAGAGTCAGAACGAAGAGAGAGAAGCTCCTCTTGCGTCGGGATGTGTCCAGGAAGCCGCCCAGGCAAAGTGCTGCGGTGAAGAAAGCCGCCAGCGGCAGGTCGGACTTGAGTTCTTCGGTCTGCATGAGCACGAGCGGAAAGGAGAGCAAGAGGAGCGCGCTGGCCGCCGCCTCTTGCGCTCGCGCGCCGGCGCGTCGCGCGAGAACGAAGACCGAACAGCCCAGGATGACGAAGGCCTCGACTGCCGGCGCTCCGAAGAGGAAATCCTCGCGGAAGGGAAAGTATCCCAGCAGGCTCAGAAGCTCCCAGTGCAGAGGGTAGTGTCCGGTCTGCCCCAGCCAGGGCAGGGACGCGATTCTGTGCTGTTGGATCCACTGGGCCATCAGGGGAAGGTGGTAGGCGAGGCCATCCCAATCGGTCATGGGCACAAGCAGGGTCTTGGCGAGAACGGCGAGTCCCAGAATGAGCGCCGCACCCGCGAGCAAGAGCGTGGCACGATCCTCACAAGCGGGCAGAAGCTGCGGCACGGGACGCTTTGCTCTTGCCCACAGCCCCAGACCCACCGCCAAGAGCGCCAGTTGAAGCGCGAAGAAGGGAACGGCCCCGAGCAATCCCGCACTGGAGAGCAAGAAGGCCGCGCAGAGTTGGATCGCCGTCCAGGATACCAGCAGAGCCACCCACCACTCGGCCCAGCGAAATGGGCCGCGGAGCAACGCGAAGAGAAGAGGAAGTGGTGCGAAAATCCACAACAGAGTGAGCACGATGCCGCCAAAATGACTCATCCAGGAGAAGTAGGTCCCGCTGGCCGCTTGCTCTTGGCCGGAGGAATCTTCTCCGGTGATCATGTGGCCCTCTTTCCACAAAATCGTCTCGGTCGGCCCCTGTGGATCATAGTAGCGCCAGTTGCCGTCCATCTTGCCCTTGCGGTAATAGCCCTCCTTGAGGAGAAAGCCGTCGGCGTTCCACTCCCTCCAGAGTCCGCTACGAAGTCCGTGCCGATATTGGCCTTGAAGCTGCTTTTGCCCGTTGGGGAAAAAGGCCTGATAGGCGCCGTCGCTCTCCAGCCTGCCGTCCGGATATCGCAGAGCTTCGCTGGAGACGCGCGCGTTTCCGTTGGGCCATCGGCTCACCTGAACGCCTCGCTTGGCGCGCAGATCATTCCCGAAGGCGACCGCGAGAAAGAGGATTCCCAGTAGAAGGACCGATCCCACGATTTCGGAACGTTTCATCAGAACACCCGTTCTTCCCCGTGATGCCAGCCCCGATCTGAAATCCCGCGACTTGGCCGAAGCGGCATTTGGGCCCATTTTATGATAGTATTTCCTGCACCTCAATCGGACTCCCGCGCCGGTCACTCTCGTTTTCCGGTGGAAAGGAAAAGACGATATGCCCACTGTCGCCATGCGTTCGAGGCAGAGGCTCCTGGCACTATGTCTGCCTCTGCTCGCCATCGTCATCATCATCGCGACCCTTCCCGACGCTTCTCGTATTCTTCCCTCTCATGCAGCGCGTCAGGGCATTAGTCCTTACGGTGCGGCTGCGATGCGCGCGAGTCTCGATCCCGAGACCGGCGCGCTCTCGGTGAATCCCACTCCCGCCGGCTCATTCAAGATGCTGGACAAGGCACTGAGCCGCTCGAGCGCAGGACTCATCCAGAAGACACAGCCCAACGGTACGGTGAGCGTGGATCTGCAGGGCAGATTCATGAGTGCCAGCGTGGCTCACATCGACGCGAAGGGTCAACTGCACACCACCTGTACCGAGGACCTCAACGAGGCCAAGCGGGTGCTCGAAGGAACTTCACCGCAGACCAGCCGCAAACTGGAGGTGAAGTGAGATGAAGCGCATCTTCGCTCTGGCACTTCTGACCCTCTTCATCGCGGCAAGTTCCCAGGCCGCCAACATCATCATCATCAACAACGATGATCCCGGAGAGGGCTTCAACGATCCCACTCCGGTCGCCCCGGTGGGAGGGAACCCGGGAACGACCATCGGGCAGCAACGCCTGAACGTCTTCCAACACGCGGCGGACATCTGGGGATCCATCCTCAGCTCCAACGTCACCATTCGCGTGAAGTCGAATTTCGATCCTCTCAGCTGCAACTCGACCAGCGCCGTCTTGGGCGCCGCGGGACCTCCCACGATCTACCGTGACTTTCCCAATGCCGAGTGGGCCCTCACCTGGTATCACCCGGCACTGGCCAACAAGCTGGCCAATACGGATCTGGACGGCGGAACCACCGACGACATCGTGGCTCAGTTCAACAGCAGCGTCGACAACAACAATTCCTGCCTGACCGGGACCAACTGGTACTACGGATTCGACGGGAACGAGGGCAGCGACGTCGAGCTTCTGACGGTGATCCTGCACGAACTCGGACACGGGCTCGGCTTCTCCGAATTCGTGAATCACACGACGGGGGAGTTCGCGTTGGGTTACCCTGATGTCTACAGCCGCTTCCTTTACGACGAGACGCAGCAGCTGAGCTGGATTCAGATGACCAACGCGCAGCGCGTTGCCTCGGCCATCAACACGGGCAATTTGGACTGGAGCGGTTCCGCGGTCGGCTTCGCGGCGCCGTCCTATTTGAATGCGCCCGCCGTGGTGCAGATCACGGCTCCGATCGCCATCGCGGGAACCTTCACCCAGGTGGCAACTGCGGCCTTCGGACCGCAGATCACCAGCAGCAACTCGGTGAGCGGCGAAGTCGTGCTCGCCGATGACGGCGTCGGCTCCGGTAGTGACGCCTGCTCCGCGCTCATCAACGGGGCCGCCATCTCCGGTAAGATCGCGCTCATCGACCGTGGAACCTGCGCGTTCGTCGACAAAGTGAATGCTGCGCAGGACGCCGGCGCCATCGGAGTGCTGGTCGTCAATAGCACATCCGCCGCGCCGATCACCATGGGCGGTACCGACCCCGGCATCACCATTCCCGCCCTGATGATCACTCTCTCCGACGGTAATTCGATCAAGACCCAGCTGGGAATGGCGCAGACGGTCATGGCCACCATGACCGTGGACAACTCCTCGCTCTCGGGCACCTATCCGGGAACGGGCCGAGTCCTGGTCTATACCCCGAATCCCTTGGAGCCGGGTTCTTCGGTCTCGCACTGGGACGTCAGCGCGACTCCGAATCTCCTCATGGAGCCCGCGATCAACAGCGACCTTCACGATGACGTCGACCTGACGCGCTATGCCTTCGAGGACATCGGATGGTTCATCCCGCGCGCCACGGCCAGTCCGAGCATTCCCGCCGCGCGTACCGAGTTGATGGGCAACGCTCCCAACCCCTTCAACCCGGCCACGAGCATTCGCTTCAATTTGGCTCGCCGCAGCGAAGTCAGTCTGAAGATCTACGACAGCGCCGGCCGGCTGGTGAGGGATCTCTTCGAGGGCTCCCTCGATGCTGGTCCGCAGTCGGTGAAATGGAACGGCCGGGACGAAGCCGGCAAGTCCGTGGCTTCGGGCGTTTACCACTACACCTTCCGCGCGGGTGACCACACCGAGAGCGGGAGAATGGCTCTATTGAAGTAGCCTGAACTCGCGCGGGGGCGAATCGACTATTCGCCTCCGCGCGCACCCTTCACTTCACTCAACTCCGCCATCAGTTGCATCAGGGCCTTCGTGTTCGCGCGCAGTCTCATGGAATGACGCGGGCCGCCCACCATTCCCGCATAGCGGATCTCGACGGGAGGTCCGGCCTGGATGGCGATCGCGTTCTTGCCTTCCACTTGCGAAAAGACCTGCAGCAGCTCGCGGCTGATGGCGCGGAGCTCGACCCGCGACATCAGCTGCACACCGCTTCCCGCCCAGCTCTTCAGGCTCGCCAGGGCGGCCGGTTCGGCTCCGCCCTCCGCGACAAAACGCTGCAACACTGAATCCAGCTCCTGCTCGTCGTTCATGAGGCAGAAAAGCAGCCGATCACCGTGCGCAGCCAGATGCAGACGCGGCAAAAAGCCCTGCATGAAGGCGGCGGTCGCCTGGACCTCCTGCGAATCCTGCTCGGTCGCGCTGGAATCGCTGAGCACCTTTTCCAGACGAGCCGGATCGATTTGCCACTCGTAGTCGTGTCTCGTCATTTGCCCCGCCGAGCCGGCCGCGTCATCGAGTTTCTTTAGACTCAATCCCAAATCGGCTTCGGGAAGACTCATCAACAGTGCATCCATTTCCCCCAGCGCCGCGCTCGCGTCCTCGACCTTGGCGACCTGCACCCACTGGATCGCGCCCTGGTGAATCCTCGCGGTGGTCGCCGAAAGCTCTTGTAGCGAACGCCACTTCTCGCGAGCCGTCTGAAGCCAGGCACGGGCGGGTTCGCGTTCATCTTGTGGGAGTTTGGAGGCAAACTTGGAGTCCCCCAGTTCCTTCAGGAAGGGGACGTTCTGGTAGAGCAGCGACAGGTTGGTGGCGCTGATCCCCAAGAGATCGCCGTAGTCCGGCAAATACGCGGCGAGTTGCAGCGCCTCGTCGAGGGGGGGCTGGGGCCCGGCGTCGAGGACCGAACGCGGGTTGATGTCCAGAGCAAGGGAGCATTCGATCGAACCCTCATCCTCGCCCAGGGTGAATTCCAGGCTGCGCGCGGAGTTCATGAGAGCGGTCGCGAGTCCGAAAACTTCGGCGGGAGGCTGATTCGCGCTGGGAGCATTCGCCGCTCTCTGCTGCATGGACTGCATCATCATCTCGATCATCGGCCGGGTGATGGCGAAGATCGTCTCCAGATCGATCCGTCCCACCAACTGGCCGCTGGAAATCCCGTCCAAGAGCGCGGGGACCTCTCCACTGGCGGCATAGTCTTGAATCGCCGAGAGCGCCAAGTAACCGCCGCCGGTCTGCGCCGAAGCGAACCCACTGGCCAAAGCGAGGGTCTCCGCATCCACTTCCGCATCGCTCAGAGGAACCAAGAGCGTCAGCTGAGGTTCAGGCGCGCCGTAGCTCAAGTCCAGGGTGCCCACCAAAACCATCGGCCGCGTGCGGTCGATCACGTCTTTGATTCGGCTCAGTCCCTCGGGGAAATAATCCAGTACATCGTTCTTGAGTGCCGGATCCGCTTTCTTCAGTCCACCCGTCACGCTCGCGAGTGTGCGCTCACACTCGTCCAGCGAAGAAAGATAGAGCACTGCCACGGGATTCTCCGGGAGAAGCATCAGAGCTTGGGTGGGAACCGGCGCAGACTGATCGGACGCGAGCGTGGAGCCGCTGGCGAGGAGCAGAGCAAGGAGAGCGGAAACGAAGACGAAACGTGACAAGGCAGACATGGGGACTCCCGGGACGGGGAACGAACAGGCGATCAGGGGCAAGTTTCCCGTCTCCGCGCGAATCTGGCAAGCAAAGGGTATGCGAAAGGCTCCGAGGGTATATCTTGGACTCGGGAGATGAGCGCATGAGCGCAGAAAACTCAGATCTGAAGGATGTCTTGCGCGACCGCTGGCGGCAGTTGCGCCGGCTCGGCAAATCCAGCCGTCTGGCCGTCGCGCATCATCCGCGCTACGACGAGCTTCCTCCGCTGATTCCAGTCATCGACGTCCACCGCGCGCGCAACGTCCTTTCCTATCTTGCCGCGGAACGATTGGTCTCCGCGCGGAACGTGCTCCATCCGCGCGCCGTCACCATGCGCAGGCTGCGAAGGGTCCACGGCGACGAATACTTGAGGTCACTGGAAACCCCGCAGAGCATGGCCGCCATCTTTGGCTGCGAAGTGCCCCTGGAGTACCACGACAAGATCCTCTCCGTTCACCGACGCATGGTGGGAGGTACTCTCTACGCCGTGAAACACGCCTTGGACCTGGGCGTGACGGTCTTGAATCTGGGCGGGGGATTTCACCACGCCAAAAGGGACCGTGGCGCCGGCTTTTGCATCTTCAACGACCTCGCACTGGCCGTCGACCTGGCGCGCGAAAGAGGTGTCAGCGGCAAGATCCTCATCGTGGATCTGGATCTGCATGACGGCGACGGAACGCGCGCCTGCTTCGCGGAAGATGCGAGCGTGCACACCTACTCGATCCACAATCGCGAGCTGGATGATCAGCCGGCGCTGGCATCCACCAGTATCGCCTTGGGCGAGCCGGTGGAGGACCGTGAGTACTTGCGCGCACTAGAGGAGAGTCTGCCCCCGCTGCTCGGCTCGCTCCGTCCCGAGCTGGTGATCTATCTGGCGGGCTGTGACCCGGCCAACGGCGACAAATTGGGAACCTGGAACATCAGCAGCGATGGAATGCTGACTCGCGACAAGAGCGTCATGAAATGGATTCGCGAGTTGGCGCCCGCAGCACCTGTCGTGGTGCTCCTGGGCGGAGGATATGGTCCCGGGGCGTGGCGCCACACCGCCCGCTTCGCCTCCTGGCTCGCCGGCGGTGACGGAGTCCTTCATCCAACCCCCACCTCCAGGCGCGCGCTGGCCGAGTACCAGAGGATGGCCGGCGCGCTGATCGAAGGCGATCGGCCCCAGCGAAAAGACGAGGGATTGAGTTTTTCCCTGGATCCTTCGGATCTGCCCGGAGGAATGCTCAGCGGCTCCCCGCTCTTCTTGGGTCGCTACAGTCGTCACGCAGTGGAATTTGGAGCCGAGCGCCTCGGCCTCCTCGAAGCCCTGCGCCGCCGCGGCTTCACCCAACTCCGCTTCGATTTCGACCTCCAAAACCCCGCTGGAGAGACAGTTCGGCTCTTGGCCGGGGAAAGTGGAGAGATCCTGCTCGAACTTCGGCTCCGCGTGGATCGAAGCGTCCTCGTCGGCGAGAGTTTGCTTCGCATCGAGTGGCTCTTGATCCAGGATCCGCGGCGTGGCTTCAGCAAAGAGCGGCCGGCATTGCCCGGGCAACGGCATCCCGGCATGGGACTTCTGCGCGAAGTGGTTTCCCTGCTGGCCCTGGTCTGCCAAGACCTCGAACTGGACGGGCTGGTCTTCACGCCGTCCCACTATCACATCGCGGCGCAGACGGAACGGCTCTTTCAGTTCGTCGATCCCACCGAAGAGGCGCGCTTTCTGGATCTCAAGGACGCTTTGAGGGAAAGGTCGCTGCAGGAAGCGGCACGCGCGATCGCTGGGGGGGAGCTCGTCGATACGAGCACCCAAGAGGTGTTCCACTGGGAGCCGCGCCCCATGCTCTTGGCCACGAGCCACAAATTGCGGCATCGACTGCGGCGCGAGCACTTCAAGCGCCGAGTCGCGCGCGCGCGCCGTCCGAATCGTTTCGCGCGGGCCTGATCAGCATTCAGCGATCGAGTTTACGCAGCTCGAGTTCGTGCAGGCGATTGTGCGCGAGATCGTGCTGCTCGAGCCTGATGTAACCGTCGTCTCCGGCATCGATCTGAAAACGGCCCGAGAGAATCAAACTCCAGTCGAAATCCGCCGTGTGCTGCATGGTATCCGTCAACTGCAGTTGATCGCCCTCGACTCGATACTCTCCCCCGCCTTCCGGCGGAAGATCGATGCGGTCCCCTTCGATCTCATAGTGACCATCGTCGAAACGCATGGTGCAGGTCCCCGACTCCCGATACTGCTCGCTCGTCCCTTCGTGATCGGTGATCCAGTACGTGCCGCGATAGGTGCCCGAAAGCTCGATCGGTTTCTCGCTGTCGGTGCGCGGCGACGGTGCCGCGCAGGCGGCGATCCACAGCGCCAGGCTCAAGACCACTGGAGATGAAAGTCTGCGCATGGTGAACCACCTCTTTGGGGGCCCTGGTCCGCCGCTGGAGAACGCTGGAAAGCGACCAGATTCAAACTCCAGGGTAAACGAGGCGGGGCAGGATGAAAGAGCAAAAGCCGGCAGCGGCCCCGAGGGACCGCTGCCGTGGCCGTGTTCACACTTTGTCTCACTCCCGAAGGGAGCCGTGTTCTTTGGTTCAGCCGATGCGAATTCGGAGATTTTGGGCGATCTGGAGGTCACGCCGGCTGATCCTGAGCTCGAAGGCGATCTGGGTCCAGTTGCGACCCGCGCGACGCAGGCGCAGGATCTGATGGCGATCGCGTCCCGAGAGCAAGCTCAGGCGCCGCGCGATCTTTCGATCCTGAAGCGAGACGCCCCAGCCGGAGCCGTGGTGACGCGGGCTGGAAATGCCGCGCGTGCAGCGGAGCTTGACGACGCCATGCGCGTTACGCCGCGCCCGCACCACCTGTACGCGGGGGCTCGGAGCCACGACCACCCTGGCCGCCAACTTCGGGCCCGTCTGCAGACGAATGGACACCTGCGGGCTCGCGACTCCCATGCTGAGAGCCAGTCGCGCCTGCGCGGAGTGCAGCATTCCGGACAGCCCCACGAGCGCGCCCGCGAGGGTTAGACTGAGCAAGATCCGTCGTGGTCTTAGAGTCTTGAGCATGGCCTTCATCTTCGTCCTCCTTGCCAAGAGCCGCGCGGCCGTCCCTTTCCCCTCTCGGATCCACCCTTCAGGGCCGCGCTCTTGCCCTCCCCAATCGCGAGGATCGTACCAGTCGTTCAAAATTTGTAAGTTGTTTATTTTCAACAAATAGAGAGCCGGGGTGTGTACTTTGAGGTACACCCCCTGCTGGGCTTGCTCTCCTGAGGGGAGAAATTTGTCCTGTGCAGAGGACAAGCGCAGACGGCGCGCCCGGCGCAAGGACGCGCGGGCGCGGCCGGGCGCCGGACCCGGGGGGGCAGCCCGCTAGACCGCGACTTCCAGGATCTCCATCCCGCGCTCCACGAGCCAGTTGGCGACCGCGTGCACTGACTCCTTCACTCCTCTGGTCACCACGGGGGCGCCGAAACCGCTCAGCTCCACCGTGACCCCCGATTCACCGGGTCTGGCCTCCACGACCACCTGCTGACGCAGATCCTCCTCGTCGACGAGGCAAAAGAACTCCAGCTCGGCTTGCTCGAGGCCCCGGTAGCAATTCCGGAGAATCACGCGCCCCCCCTTGAAGGGGTGCACGGCTTTCTCGAAGGAAGCGACGGTTTTGAGGTCCCCTCGTAGACGAATGTGCTGCATGGTCACGACCTCGATGCTTGCGGGATGGGGTTCGCTGGTTTCGCGCGCCTTCAGGAAGGCGGCGTGGTAGATGGGTTTGCGCATGCCGAGCCAGCGCTGCGCGTACTTGGTGCGCAGCATCTCGGGGCTGGGGTCGCCTTCACGAATCGCATAGAGTCCGGTTGCCTCGCCTTCCGCGAGCGCGAAGCGAAAGTACTCCTCGTGATCCGTAGTGAAGAGCAGGGCGCCGCCGTCCTCCAGGCGCGTCGAGAGTAAACGGAGAAACGGCTGTTGCATGAGGCGGCGGTCCTGATGCTTCTCGCGGGGCCAGGGGTCGGGGAAGTTCACGAACACCCGGTGCAGGGAACGCGGGGGACAGAGTTCTCGCACCGCGAAGCGCGCCTGCCCGTGAAGCACCCGTATGTTCGCCAATCCTTCGCGACGCGCCCGCAAGTAGGCCCGAGTGATCGAGGCCGGCGCGATCTCCACCCCCAACAGATTCCATTCGGGATGAAAGGACGAGAGTTCGGCGAGAAACTGTCCGTTGCCGAACCCGATCTCCATCACGAAGGGACCACCGCGGCCAAAGATTCGCTTCGGGTCGACGGGCCATTCCAGTTCGCCCAGGCGCAATAGGTTCTGATTCATCGGCTAAAGAGCGCTCCCGCTGGAGATTTCAACTTCGCTCGGCCACATCCACGAGCGCCTGCACGCAGACCAGGGTCGTGTGCAGGTAGCCTTCCACTTCGAGGGTGTCGCCGTACACCGCACGGTGTTGTTCGTAGTCGCCCCAGCTTCCATTTTCGTTCTGGCTTTCGAGGATGAGCGCGAAGGCCTTTTGGTAGCTCGGATCCTCGGTGAACCCCAGGTACGCGCGGCAGGAGAGGACTTCGGCCAGAAGGTCGAGACTTTTCTTGCGCACCGTCAACTGTTGCAAGGGGATGAGCACGCTGCGCAGATACTGCAGCTCGTCCGCGTCGAAACGCTTCTGCTCTTTATTCTGTCCGTAGTCGAAGGCGACGAACACCTCGTGGGTGAGGGAATATGCCCGCTGAAGATTGAATTGATTGAAGGGAATTCGCCGGGCGACGACGGTGGCTTCACGCGCCGTAGCCAGCGAATCGGTGTCGGGGCCCTGGGCGGACTGCGCGCTCGGATCGGAACCCTCGGCATCAACGAGATTCGCGGGCAGTTCGAGTCCCAGCTGCCGGTAGTATTTGGCGAACATCTCCCTCTGCCAGGCCCCCCTGCGCTCAATGCTCGCATCGAGAAGATCCTTCACGCCTTCGAGCTGCGCGCGATCCTGCGGCGTGAAGCGGTGCACCCGATCGAGCAGCACGTAGACGCGCAAATACGAGAGGGCGTTGGCGTCGAACTCCTTCGGGCTGTAGTGCGAAAGATCTTGGTAGCCAGGCGTGCGCACTTGAAGGGTGAGGCTGTCGATTCGCGCGAGAATGGTCGAGCGAGCGGACTCGCGGCTTTCGCGCCTCAGCAAGAGCAGGTACAGATCCAAGAGCTCGGCCAGCTTCTTCTTGCCGGCGATCGGAGGGTCGTGGGCTTCGAGCTGCGCCGCGTTCAACTCGAGATGATCGGCGAATTGGCGCGCGCGGACGAGATACGGCTCGATCGAAGAACCCGACCCCTCGCCCGCCGCTCGGGCGCAAGCCGGGAAGAAAAAGAGACCTTGCGCGATCAGACCGCAGAGGAGCAGCGCCGCGGCCGTTCGCGAATGACCAGATACCCCACGCATGGAAACCTCACACCCTCTCGAAGCGATGAAGCAATTGAAACTCGCTTTCATTGTACTCCATGGCTAGCGCCGAATCCCGTGAAACTCCAGCCCGTCCCTCTTTCGTAATCAGCGCACCGCACGCACCCGAATTCCCTTGAAGAGTGCGCGGTAGCGGCGTCACACTTCGTTTCGCCCAGCTTCAATCCGAGCATGGAGGTTTCGCCGTGAACTCATTCGCGCGCTCATTTTTCGCGTCCTTGCTGGCTCTCGTGGTCCTACTCGCTCTGATCGTTGGCATCGCGGCCCTCAAACTCGATCACAAGACGAAAATCGAGAATCACACATTCCTCGTGGTCGATCTCTACGGGGCCCTTCCCGAATACGATGCGCCGGGAGACGTGGTCAGCCAGGCACTCGGAGGAGAGGGGGAGACCCTGCAGCGAGTTCTCTCGAACTTGGAAAAGGCGCGCGTGGACAAACGCATCGAAGGCGTGATCCTCAAGCTATCCAGCAACTTCGAGGCGGGCGCGGCCTCCCTGGAAGAGATTCGCAACGCCCTGAAGAAAGTCCAGAAAGCGGACAAGCCTGTTTACGGTTTCGCCGACTCCATCAATCCACGCTGCTACTTCCTGGCCGCGGTTTGCGATTCGATCTACGCGCCGCCCTCCGCATACATCACCTTCCATGGATTCTCCGAGACTCTGCCCTTCGTGAAGGGAAGCCTGGAGAAGCTCGGGGTGAAACCCAATTTGCATCGAATCAAGGACTACAAGGCCGCGGCCGAGCTGGTGATGCGCAAGAACCTGTCGGACGCCGCGCGCGAAAATCTCCAGTGGATGCTCGACGAGACCTGGGATCTCTTCACGCAATCCCTCCAAGAGGATCGTGGACTGAGTGAGGACCAGGTGAAGAGTATCATGGAGCTTGCCGTGTTGACTCCCGAGGAAGCCGTCGAGCGCCGCCTCGTGGACCGCCTGCTCTACTGGGACGAGATGGCCGATCAGTTCAAGCTGGAGAAAGACGAGCGCTTGCGCACGGTTTCCCAGAGCCGCTACGCCGAGGTCAAGGAGCAGAAGCTGGGCTTGAACAAGGGAAAGAAGTATGTCGCGGTCATTCATGCGCACGGGTTGATCGGCGGGCGCGAGAGCGGGGTGGATCCGCTCCTGGGCACCATGATGGGACACGATACGGTGGTGGCGCAGCTGGATCGCGCGCGCCGCGACAAGAATGTGGTCGCCATCGTCTTCCGGGTGGATAGCGGCGGCGGGGATAGCTTGACCAGCGATCTCATCGGGCACGCGGTCGATCGCGCCGCCCAGGAAAAACCGGTGGTCGTTTCGATGGTCGACGTCGCCGCCTCCGGCGGCTATTCCATCTCCTACCGAGGAACCAAGATCGTGGCCGACCCCGGTACCATCACCGGATCCATCGGATCGATCAGCGGCAAGTTCAATGTGGCCGGGCTGTTCGAGAAGCTGGGAATCAGCTTCGATGGGGTCAGCAAGGGTCCGATGGCCCTCTACGACTCCAGCCTTCGCGATTACACGCCACAGGAACGCGAGCGTTTCGAAAAGGAACACTGGGCCGGGTACAACACCTGGGTCGCGGACATCGCCAAGCATCGCGGCATGAGCGTCGATGATGTCTCGCGCCTGGCGGAGGGCCGCGAGTGGTCGGGTCGGCAGGCCGCCGAAAACGGCCTGGTGGACGAACTCGGAGACCTTGACCACGCGGTTGCTCTCGCCAAGAAGCTGGCCGAGGTGCCTCAGGACAAGAAAGTCGCGGTGCGGCACTTCCCCCAAAAGCAGGATTTCTTGCAAATGGTGTTCTCGTCAGAAGAGGAGCTGAGTCTCGGCGTGCGTGCCGCCGTGATCCGCCAATTCCGCGCGCAGTGGAAGGAGAGCCTCAATTTGCTCGCGAATGCGCAACTCCGCCTGGCCCCGCTCGCCACGCCATGAGCGCGCGTGCGCAGGACGGGAACGCGTCCGGAGCGGGCCGGCCGCCGGTGTTTTGCGACCTCGTCATGAAGGGTGGTGTGACAAGCGGCGTCACCTACCCTTTGGCCATCGTCGAGCTGGCCAAGCGCTTTCACCTGAAGAATCTGGGCGGCACTTCGGCTGGCGCGATTTCCGCCGCCTTCGCGGCCGCGGCCGAGCTGCGACGACGCAAGGGAAGCGATGCCGGCTTTCGGGCCCTCGAAGAGCTCCCCGGCTGGCTCAGCCAGAGGGGCCGCCTGCTTCAGCTTTTCGCGCCGGACCCTGCGACCAAGTCCCTCTTCAGCCTGGCCGTGAAGGGGGCCGCATATAAAAGGTTTCGCATTCCGCGTCTCGCGATGGCGTGCTTCGCGCTTTGGCCCCTGGCTTTGAGCCTCTCCTTGCTGCCCGGCCTCTTGTGTCTGCTCGCGAGCGGGCGCGTGCTCTTGGCGGGGCGGGTCGAGTGGTGGCTCGGCCTTGCCGCGAGCGTGGGCGGGCTCGCTCTCATGGCCTCGGGCTTCGCCCTGGTGCTCTCGCGCCGACTGCAGCGCGCGCTGCGCGCAGTCATCCACAACGGTTTCGGCCTGAGTTCGGGCATGGGCGGCGGCGCACGCACCGAATCGCCTCCTCTGAGTCCATGGCTGCACGAGCGATTGAATGCGCTGGCGGGATCGAGCGGGGAAGCTCCGCTCACTTTCTCCGAGCTGTGGAACGCGCCGGTGCCAGAGCAAGGCAGGGCCCTGCTTTCTGAACGCGACCGTTCCATCGACCTTCAGATGGTCACCACCTGCCTCAGCCACGGACGCCCCTACCAGTTGCCCCAGCTCGAAGGCAATCTCTACTTCGATCCCCTGGAGTTCGCGCGGCTCTTTCCCCAGCCGGTGGTGGACTGGATGGTGGAGCACGCCGGCAGCGATGCTGAGGGCGCGAAGGAGGCGCGCGGGGTGGAAGGAAACCGCCTTTTGGCGTTGCCCGAGCCCGGAGATTTGCCCGTGGTGGTGGCGGTGCGAATGAGCCTGAGCTTTCCCCTGCTCATCTCAGCCGTTCCTCTGTGGGCGATTGACACCCACGCGTCGACGAAGGACGGCCGGGAGCCCCGCGCCGAGAGAATCTGGTTTTCCGACGGAGGCATCAGCAGCAACTTCCCCATCCACTTCTTCGACGTGCTCGTGCCGCGCTGGCCCACGGTGGCCATCAGCCTGCGCCAGTTGCCCGCGCAGGGCGAGCCGAAAAGCTCCTCTTCGCGCGTGCGCGCCTTGAGAAGCCGCGAGGAAGGTTTGGGCGAACGCTGGATTCGCTTCGAAGGTGGCGGCGGCATCGGTGATTTGTTCGGCTTCCTCAAGACCATCCTCGACAGCATGCAAAACTGGTACGACAACTCCTACCTGCCCCTGCCCGGATATCGCGATCGCGTGGTGGAGCTCGGTCTGAACAAACACGAAGGCGGACTGAATTTGGACATGTCCCCCGATACCATCGAGAAGCTCACGAGGGAAGGGCGTGAGGCCGGACGACTCATGGCGGAACGCTTCACCCGCGCTGCCGGCGAAGAACAGCGTTTGAGCTGGGACGACCATCGCTGGACACGTTACCGCTCGGGCATGGCGGCGCTCGCGGGGGTCCTCGCCGGGCTGAGCCGTGTCATCGAGGGCGGGGAAAGCTGGCCCGCGTTGATCCGGCGGGAGCTCGACGCACCGCCCAAGAGTTATCCCTTCCAGAGCGAGGAGCAGCGCGACGGGGCCTGGTCGGCCACCGAGACGCTGGTGCAGGATGTTGGTGCCTGGCGGGTGAGGGCCACGACCAGCCCGCCCGAACTGGGTCCCTTCCATGATCCCCCAAAACCGCGTTATACTCTGGGCGTCCGCCCCCCCATGTGAGCATGGGGTGAAGTGTGGCCTGACGCCTGGCTGCGACCCATCCGCGGCAGTACTCTGTTGCCTCCGGTATTTCCCCCATCCAGCACGCTTGCCGGAAGTTCCGACGGGAGAAACGTGTCTTGAAGTCCATGATCGGCGCTGCACTGCTCTTCGCTCTCGGCGCGAGCGCGGTGCTGGGCCCCGCCACGAAAGCCCGCGCAAGGGCCGCGCAGGCTGCGGATCAGACCACCATGTCCGCGCCGGCGCCCGACGATACGGTCCTGACGGCCAAGGCCGCCGCGACCGTGCTCGAGCAACCCGACTCCACTCTGGCCATGGCCGTCCGTCAGTTGCCGGGAGAACCCCTGGGTCTGGCAACGGCGATCGATGAGGCGCTGCAGGGCGACACCGCGGTTCGTCTGGCCAAAGCGGAACTCATGGCCGCCAGAGGCAGCGAAAGGCGCGAGAGTGGCGCGTTTTCTCCCGAGCTGTATGGCGAGGCAGAGCGCGTCGGGGACCATCAGCCCTCGGCTTCCTTCTTCTCGGGCGCCGACGTGTTGGAAACCGATCTCACCCGCGCTGAGTTGGGGGCGCGAGTGCGCCTCCCTCTGGGGACCGAGCTGTCCGCTTCCCTGAACACCACGCGCACCACCACGAATTCCGACTTCGCGACCATCTCCCCGCAGTACGACTCCTTCGGGCAGCTTCAGCTCACACAGCCCCTGCTCAAGGGCTTCGGTCCGGCGGCCAAGGGCGAGCGCGACGCGGCCGAGGCCGACCGTCGCGGCGCCGAGGCAAGCTACGCCGACGCGCGCCTCGCCGCGCAGGCTGCAGTGGAAACAACGTACTGGGCACTCTACGCCGCGGAATTGGACTTCGCGGTACAAACTCTGGTTCGCGATCGCGCGGCCAGCTTTCTGGATCAGGTGCGCCTTCGTACGAAGGCCGGGCTGGCCGGTCCCGCCGAGGAAGCCAACGCGGAAGTCTTCCTTGCGAGTCAGGAGCAAACCGTACTCGACAGCGAGGATAATCTCGATCTTCTGTCGGATCGCCTCGCCGTGCTCATGGGCCGGCGTCCCAACGCGGATGGGCGCTTTCACCCGGTGGATCGACCCAGTTCGAGCGCTCCAGAGATCGATGTGAGCGAGCTGGTGAATCTGGTCATGGCGCGCAGCGAACAGGTGGCGGCCGCGCAACGCAATCTGGACGCCGCGAAAGCGCGGGCGAAGAGCGCGCACTGGAACTCACTGCCCCAACTCGATCTGGTGGGCAAATTGGGCGGGCGCGGACTTGCCGGTACCGGGCGCGACATCGAATTGGATTTCGGGGGTACGCCCACGACCTACTCCAACCCTCTGCGGACCGGCCTCGGTGACAGCTTCGACCAGGTGTTTCACCGGGATTTCCCCTACTGGAGCCTGGGCATGGTCTTCAACCTTCCCATCGGCGGAGGCAGTGATGCCGGGGAAAGCGACCGCTTGCAGGCGGAAGTCGAACGGGCGGAACAGGACCTGGAGCGGGTTCGTCGCAGTCTGGATGAAAGCGTGCGCGCCCAATATCGGGAACTCGCGCGTGCACACAAGCGCATCGGATTTGCCGTGCGCGGAGTCAACGCGTCCTTGGAGCAAGTGCGCATAGGAACTCTGCAGTACAAGAACGGACGCACCACCGCTTTCGAGCTGGTGCGCTTGGCGGCCGATCTCGCGGACGCGCAACGACGTTACTCTCAAGCTCTCATTCGTTCGGCGAGCGCGGCAGCAACTCTGCGCCGTCTCACTGCCGGAGCGTACCCGAACTCGGGTCCCGCTGGTGACATTCTGAAGGAGACCACTCCGTGAAGAGTTTCTCTCACTCCATGATGCAGAGACCCGGCGCCGTTTTGTCCGTTTGGACCTGCGCCACGCTCGTCCTCTCGCTCTCACTGCTCCTCTCCGCCTGTGGTGGCAAAAAGAGCCAGGGCGGCTTCGGCGGATTCGCCGTCCCGGTGGAAATCGCCACCGTAAAGCAAGGGCCCATCGAGGATCGCTTCGCCATCGTCGGGTCGCTTGAAGCGAGCGAGTCCATCGCCGTCGTCTCTGAAATCGACGGTATGGTGGACGCGCTTCCCTTCAAGGAGGGTCAGAAGGTGGCGGCCGGTGCTCTGCTCGTTCGTCTGGACGACGAGGAACTCTCGGCGGAGGTGGCGCGGGCCGAAGCGGTGTGCGCCCAAGAGGAGGCAACCTACGAGCGCACTCGCAACGTGGTGGATCAGGGTGCCGGCGCGCCCCAGGATCTCGATGATGCCGCCGCGGACCTCAAGGTGGCCAAGGCCGAACTCAAGCTCGCGCGAGCACGCTTGTCCAAGACCAAGATCAGGGCCAGATTTCCCGGAATTACCGGGACGCGCAGCGTGAGCGTCGGCGCTTTCGTGCGCGCGGGAACCCAGATCACCACTCTCACACGCATCGATGAGCTGCGAGTGAACTTCACCGTTCCCGAGAAGCTCCTGCCCCAGATGCAGCGCGGCTCCACCGTCACCGTGACCACCACTGCGTATCCCGACCGTTCCCTGAGCGGAGTGATCGACATCATCGATCCGGTTCTCGATCCCGACACGCGGAGCGCACGCATCGTGGCTTTGGTCAAGAATCCCGATGACCTGCTGCGGCCCGGAATGTCCGCCGACGTGGCAGTCGTGCTTCACGCGCGCGAAAACGCCATTACCATCCCCAGCGAGGCAGTGGTGCTGCAGAGCGGCCAGAACATGGTCTATGTAGTCCAGCCCGACAGTACCGTGAGTCCCCGGCCGGTAACTCTGGGGCTCCGCCAGGAGGCCAGGGTGGAGATCGTGAAAGGTCTCGAGGCCGGCGAACGCGTCGTAAAGGCCGGGCACCAGAAATTGTATCCCGGCGCCAAAGTATCGCCCATCGAGGAGCAAACTCGTGAAGCTGAGTGAAGCAAGCATCCAGCGACCGGTTTTCTCCACCGTGATGAGCTTGGCCCTGATTCTGCTCGGGATCATCGGCTTCACCCGCTTGCCGGTGCGTGAATACCCCGATGTCGATCCCCCGGTCGTTTCCGTCACGACCTTTTATCGCGGAGCAAGTCCCAATGTAGTGGAAACCGAGATCACCGACGTACTCGAGGAGCAGTTCTCGACCATCGAAGGCGTGAAATCCATTACCAGCTCCAGCCAGGAGCAGGGCTCGGTCATTACCATCGAATTCGAATTGAACCGAAAGGTCGACGTCGCGGCCAATGACGTTCGCGACCGGGTTTCACGCGTTCGCGGCGAACTGCCGCGCGAGGCGGACGATCCGGTGGTGGCCAAGGTCGACGTGAACGCTCAGCCCATCGTGTGGCTCGCCTTCAGCAGTCCGACGCATTCGACTCTCGAGCTATCGGACATCGCCGATCGCATCCTGAAAGAACGCCTGCAGCGTCTCAGCGGGGTCGGTTCGGTCTTCATCGGCGGTGAGCGGCGCTACTCCATGAGAGTCTGGCTCGATCCTCAGGCCATGGCCGCGCGCGGATTGACCGTGCAGGATGTGGAAGGCGCCATTCGCCGCGAGAATGCCGAGATCCCGGGCGGACGCGTGGAGGGCAGCGAGCGGGAATTCGCCGTTCGTACCAGGGGCGAGCTTCAAGAACCCGAGCAGTTCGCTGCCATCATCGTCTCGCAGCAGGGCAACGACACCGTGCGACTCAAAGACGTCGCGAAGGTCGAAGTGGGGCCGGAGGATGATCGCACGATCACCCGATTCAACGGGGACCCGGCGATCGGACTGGGCATCGTCAAGCAGAAAGATGCCAGCACCGTCGCGGTAGCGGAAGTGGTGCGCAACGAACTTCCCGCGCTGCGGAAGCTGGTTCCGAACGACACGAAGATCCAGGTTGCTTACGACTCCTCCACCTTCATCGAGGACTCCATCCACGAAGTGACCAAGACCCTTCTGCTCGCTACCGCGCTGGTGGTTCTGGTCGTTTTGGTCTTCCTGAAGAGTTTTCGCGCGACCATCATTCCCATCGTGGCCATTCCCATCGCGATCATCGGGTCGTTCACCGTCGCCTTCATTTTGGGCTTCAGCATCAACATCATCACTCTCTTGGCATTGGTTTTGGCCATCGGCTTGGTGGTGGACGACGCCATCGTCGTGCTCGAGAACAGCTTCCGGCACCTGGAAATGGGGAAGGACCGCTTGATCGCGGCGCGTGACGGTGTGAACGAGATCGCTTTCGCAGTCATCGCAACCACGGTGGCCCTGGTGACGGTTTTCGTTCCGGTGGCCTTTCTCACCGGTACGGTGGGCCGACTGTTCCGCGAGTTCGGAATCATGCTGGCATTTTCCGTTCTGATCAGCTCTTTCGTGGCTCTCACCCTGACGCCCACGCTCTGCTCCTTGATTCTGCGCAAGCGGGACGAAAACAAGAAGCTCAGCTGGGCGGAGCGTTCTTTCGAGGCGTTCTTCAAGGGGCTGGATCGCGCCTACGATGCCACGCTGCGGTTTTCACTGAGGCACCGGGCGGGGCTTCTTGTCGCCACCGTGCTGATCGTGGTAGCGACGGCCTGGATTTACCGGCAGCTACCGCGCGAACTCGTGCCGGTGGAAGACCGTGGAACCGCGTTCGGTGTGGTCCTGGCTCCCGAGGGAGCCACCCTCGACTACACCAATCGCTATCAACAACAGATTGAAGACATTCTTCTCAAGCTCCCCGAGCGCCAGGGACTGTTCAGCGCGATCGGCCTGGGCTTCAGTGGCCCCGGCCGCGTGACCAACGGCTTCATCTTCCTCAACCTGAAACCGCGCAGCGAAAGGAAGCGTTCGCAGCAGGAGATCGTGGCGTCCCTCTTCCCGCGTCTGATGGCAATTCCCGGAGTCCTGGCCTTCGTCATCAATCCGCCCAGCCTGGGAGGGCGCTTCAGCAGCAGTGCCATCGAATACGTGCTCGAGGCGGATAGCTACGAGGAGCTGGCCAAAGCGGTGCCCATCATGATGAGCAAGGCCAACCAGCTGGGCTACCTGCTGAACCTCGATAGCGACCTGCGCCTGAACAAGCCCCAGCTCGACGTCAACATTGACCGCGATCGCGCCTCGGCCCTGGGAGTGTCCGTCACCGACATCGGGAGCACCCTGGAGACTTTCCTGGGCGGCCGCGTGGTGGGCGAATTCAAGCGTGGCAGCAAGAAGTACGACGTAATCGCGCAGCTCAAGCCTTCGGGCCGATCGACCCCCGACATCATCCGCGAGCTGTACATGCGGGCGGAGAGCGGCAAGCTGGTCCAGCTGACCAATCTCGTGCACGTCAAAGAGACGGCCGCGCCGAAAGAACTGAACCACTACAACCGCGTGAGGTCAGCCACCATCACCGCGAATCTCGCTCCGGGCGCCGATCTGGGCCGCGCGTTGGATGACCTGGACAGCATCGCCCGTAACGATCTCCCGGCCGGCATTCAGCGCGAACTCGCCGGCCAGTCGCGCGAGTACCGCGAATCCAGCGGCACCTTGGTCTTCATGTTCCTCTTGGCGATCATCTTCATCTACCTCGTGCTGGCCGCGCAGTTCGAGAGCTTCACCCATCCCCTGGTGATTCTGCTCTCGGTGCCTCTGGCCGTGGTGGGAGCCATCGTCTCGCTGTTCATCTTCGGACAGAGCATGAACATCTACTCGCAGATCGGTCTGGTGATGCTCATCGGCCTGGTGACCAAGAACGCGATTCTCATTGTGGAATTCAGCAATCAGCTGCGCACGCGGGGACGAAGCATCATGGACGCGGTGCAAGAGGCCTCGCGCATTCGTTTGCGCCCCATTCTGATGACCTCGTTCTCCACCGTATTCGGCATCCTACCCATCGCGATTGGACTGGGGGCGGGGGCGGAATCACGCCGGCCGCTGGGCATCGCCATCGTGGGCGGGGTGCTCTTCTCCACTTTCCTCACCCTGCTGCTGGTACCGGTGGTCTATACTCTGCTGGCGAGATTCACCCCTGCGCAGCAGGTACGGCAGTTCGGAGACGAGTCGCCTGAGTCGACGGGGGGAGCTCTGCAAGAGACCACGATCTGAGGCGGGGATGATGAATCCACTGAACTTGGCGCCTCGTATGAAGGGCGTGGCCCGCGCCCTGGCCGGTGGGCTCTTGCTGGCTTTGCTCGGCGGATGCACCGTGGTGGGCTTCACCGCGGGTGCCGTCTCAGATGGCCGCGACTACGTGTACGAGAGGGTCGAGCCCGATTCGCTACGGAGTTTGCAGGCGGGGGACCGGGTCAAGATCCGACCCCGGGGGCGCGAACTCTACCGCTGGAGCGTCGTCTTCGATCGCTACGATCCCGCTAGCGACACTCTCCATCTGCACGAGGGCGACAGGACGCTGCAGTTTCGACGGGACGAAGTTCTGGAGCTCTCCAAGCGCGTCCCCAAGACACGCTCTACTCACTACAAGTGGCTGGGTTTGGGATTCGGACTGGCGGTGGACACCGCGCTTCTCATCGCCATCGCGAGCAGTGGCGGCCCCGTACACACCTACTAGCGAGACTCGGTCCGGTGGGATCTCAGTTTGCGAGATTGGTGCTGGCGTGCTTTGAGGCGAACGGCCCCGCGTTCACTTGACGGCCATGCTCTTGAGTTCGGCCAGGTCGACGAATTCCAGTGCCGAGATGTGAGTGGCTTCGAGATAGACGGGCGGCGCCACGCCGGCGCGCAGAGCCTGCTTCCAGCGCTGCACGCACAGGCACCAGCGATCCCCGGGTTTGAGGCCCGGGAAGCCCAGCTGCGGCATGGGGGTGATGAGGTCGTTGCCGTGGATGAAGCTGAAGTGCAGGAACTCCTCGGTCATTACCGCACACACCAGGTGCAAACCGTAGTCGTCGCCGCCGGTCTCGCAGCAGCCGTTCCGGTAGAAACCGGTCATTGGGTCGCGGCCGCATTCCTCGAGCTCGGTTCCGAGTACGTTCATGGGGCGGCTCATGGCAGGTGATTCTCCAAGGGTTCTTGCCCGCGGCGGGGGATTC
>CAWDWO010000010.1:0-4410 GCA_963806035.1 Candidatus Krumholzibacteriota bacterium
GCTCCTCCTGAACCCATACCACCTTGCGCGCGTTCTTGTGACCTTGGAGTTCGGCATAAAGCTCATCCTCGGGAAAAGGATAGAGCTGAGCCAGACAGATGACCGTGGTCCGAGTATCGTTGCGTCGCTCACGTTCCGCGCGCAGCTCGTGAGCGATCTTCCCCGAGCACAGAATGATCCTCTGGGCGTCCTCGATCTCCGGCTCGGTCAGGACCTTGCAAAAGCCACCGGATGTCAGTTCGCTCAGCTTAGATGACGCTTGCTTGGCGCGCAGCAGACCCTTGGGAGTGAGGATCACCAGTGGCTTGCGCCAGCTTCGCAACACCTGCCGTCGCAGCAGATGGAAGAGCTGTGCTGCGTTGGAGGGCTGACATATCTGCAGGTTATCCTCGGCCGCCAGTTGAAGAAGGCGCTCGATACGGGCGCTGGAATGCTCCGGGCCCTGCCCCTCGTAGCCGTGGGGCAGCATGACCACGAGGCCCGACAAAAGTCCCCACTTGTCCTCGGCGGCGGCGATGAACTGATCGAAGATGACCTGGGCCCCGTTGGCAAAATCGCCAAACTGCGCCTCCCAGCAAACCAGCCCGTCAGGCGTATCGCGGCTGAACCCGTACTCGTAGCCGAGCACCGCCGCCTCGGTGAGCGGCGAGTCGACGATGTCGAAATGGCCCTGCTCATCATCGAGATGATGGAGCGGTATGTACTCCTGCCCCGTGGTCGTGTCGAACAGCACCGCGTTCCGGTGGTTGAAGGTGCCACGGCGGCTGTCTTCTCCCGACAGGCGGACCAGATATCCCTCCTGCAGAAGGGATCCGAAAGCCAAGGCCTCGGACATGCCAAAGTCCAGGCGGCGCTCTCCCCGTCCCATCTCCCGGCGTCGATCCAGGAGCTTGCTCAGCTTCGGGTGGATCGCGAAGCCCTCGGGAACGCGCGTGATGGCTTCGGTGACCCGGAGCAAGCGCTCTTCGGGTACGGCCGTTTCCACTTCGAGAGAAGAATCGTCGCTGCCGCCCACATAGGGATCCCAGTACTCTGGCATGGTGCTCAGCACCGGTCGTTTTGAATGGCTGCGTCCCGCTTCCTGGGCCTCGTCCAGCCGCTGGTTGATCTCTTTGACGACGTCCTTTAGCGAGTCGGTATCGTGTCCCAGCTGCTTCGCGTACAGCTCCCAGAGCACGGGCCGCTCCTCGATTACTTTGTAGAGCACGGGACTGGTGGTCGTGGGATCCTCCACCTCGCTGTGGCCGTAACGGCGGTACCCGATGAGGTCGATCACCACGTCGCTCTGGAATCGATTGCGGTACTCCAGCGCCATGCGACCCACGCGCAGGATGGCTTCGGGATCCTCACCGTTCACGTGCCATATGGGAATCTCCAGGCGCTTTGCCACATCGGAAGAGAAACGGGACGAGTGAAGCTCAGCCGGCTTGGCGGTGAAGCCCAGCAGGTTGTTGACGAGGATGTGAAGGGTTCCGCCCACGCGATAGCCGGGCAGCTCCGCCATGTTCAGAGTTTCCGAAGCGATTCCCTGACCTGCGAACGCGGCGTCGCCGTGCAGGCAGATGGGAATCACCTGACGCAGGCCGTCTGACCCCAGGCGGCACTGCCGAGCCCGGGCCCGACCCATGAGGACCGGGTCCACCGCCTCCAAATGGCTGGGGTTGCTCACCAGGTGAACGTCCATGGCCTGTCCCGATGGGCTGTGGCGAATCCCCGTGGCCCCCAGGTGGTACTTCACGTCTCCGCTTCCCAGAACGCTTTTGGGATCCACGTCCTCCAGGTCCGCGAACAGATCATCGGCGGGAATGCCCACCACGTTGGCCATGACGTTGAGGCGACCCCGGTGGCTCATGCCGATCAGGGCGATTCGACCGCCGTCGTCGCTGGCTGTGTCCAGCAGGCTGTCCAAGAGCGGGATCAGACCCGCCGAGCCTTCCAGGGAATAGCGCTTGGTGCCGATGTAGCGTTTGTGGAGGAAGCGCTCGAAGAGTTCGGCATCCATCAGTCGGCGCAGGACCAGCTCGCGATCCACGGCCAGAGCCGGTGACTCCATGGCTTCAGCCACCCACTGGGCGCGAGGACGATCGGAGATGTGCATGAACTCGGCTCCGATGGGACCGCTATAGAAAGCATGGAGCTGCTCGACACGATTCGCTTCGGCGCCCCTCGTCAAGTCCGAGATGTCTGGATGCTCCACCGGCTCGATACGACCCAGATCATCCAGGCGCGCTGACAGATAGCCCCAGCGGCGAAACGCCACGGCGAGCGGCTCGAGCCAGGAGGACTCGATGGCCGTCCGCGGCTGAAGTGAATCAGAGGCCTTGGCGTCCATGATGTTCTAAGGTACTGCGCGGTCTTGGCGACGCCAGTGCGGGCTGTATTGGCCCTTCGATAGTCGCTGGCAGCATTGCCGGCGTCCTCTGGGCCCGGGTTGGACAGGGGTTCGCCGGGGTCGGCAAAGCATCAACCATGATGGATGAAAAATCCGCCGCAACATTGCTGAATGGGGAACGGACGCATATCTAGCTAGAGTTGCCCCGAAAAGAACCTGGTTTTTATGGATGAGCTACATGTTGTCATCATAGGTGCCGGCTTTGGCGGTTTGCATTGCGCGCAATCTCTCAGTGGAACAAGGGTTCGCGTCACCATAATCGACAAGACCAATCACCACCTCTTCCAGCCATTGCTCTACCAGGTTGCCACAGCAGCTTTATCTCCCGGCGACATTGCAGTGCCGATACGCGCCGCATTTAGTAAACAGCCCAAGGTCGAAGTCCACCTGGGCGAAGTGACCGAGATTGATCTGAAAACTTCCTCGGTTGTCTGCAAAAATGGGAAACGGTTCTCGTACGACTACCTGGTCCTTGCGCCCGGATCACGGTACAACTACTTCGGCAACGACGAGTGGGAGGACAACGCACCCTCCTTAAAATCGCTCGGCGACGCTTTGCGTATCCGCGAGCGCATCCTCTACTCCCTGGAAAAGGCCGAAGAACTCGACAGCATCGAGAAACAGAAACCCTATCTGACCTATGTCGTGATCGGCGGCGGGCCAACCGGAGTGGAAACGGCGGGCGCGATCTCCGAAATCGTCAAGCGCAACATGATCCGAGACTATCGGCATATCGACCCCAATGACACTCGCGTTTTGTTGATTGAAGCCGGCCCTCGGCTCTTATCTGCCTTCTCCGAAAAATTATCCAAGAGAGCCAAAAGTGATTTGGAAGAAATGGGGGTCCAGGTGATCCTGAACACGCCCGTCACCAAGATAGAAAAACACAAAGTCACCGCCGGCGACCGGACTTATCACACGCCCAACATCATCTGGGCCGCCGGAGTCAAAGCATCCCCGTTGCTGAATACCCTGGACGCAGAAAGGGACAAAGACGGAAGAGTCAAGGTCACTTCAGAACTGAGACTCCCCAATGAGCCGCGCGTTTTCGTAATTGGCGATGCTGCGTCCTACACCGATCCGAAATCCGGCCAGCCCCTGCCCGCACTTGCGCCGGTTGCCATGCAGCAGGGCCGCTACGTCGGGAGGATCATTCGTGGCGGCAGGGAAGCTGGAAGCAACAAACCGTTCATCTACACGGATAAAGGGATCATGGCAACGATTGGCCGGGCCAAAGCGATCGCGGAAATCAAATCATTCAAACTGTCCGGCTTCATCGCCTGGCTTAGCTGGGCATTCGTCCACATCTTCTTCCTCATCGGATTCCGAAACCGATTCAGGGTGATGGCCGAATGGACCTGGTACTACCTTCGCTTTCGGCGGGGTGTGCGGCTCATTACAGAACGGGAACTTGATGACTTAAAAGGATGAGAGCCGCCATGAGTTAGAGGCTAACCGTGCGGGACGGAACCGGCCGAAAGACGAGCAGGCGAACTTCCTGCAGCGCCTCACCGGCTAAAAGCGCGAGCTGGTGCAATAGGTGGCCGCTTCGCCGCCTCCTCGGTACACGGCCAGGCTCCGCCATCCCACTTTCCCGCGCGGAAATTCACGGTGATGAACACCCGCGAGGTGAATTGTCACCTCGCGGGTGTTCATCTGGCATAAAAGTGCGGGCGGGAAAGTGGGATGGCGGAGCCTGGCCGTGTACCGAGGGAGCAGCGAAGCAGAGGCCTATTGCACACCAGCTCGCGCGGAGCCGTGGTGCTGCAGGAAGTTCGCCTGCTCGTCTTTGGGCCGCTGCGTCCCGCACGGTTAGCCTCTAACTCATGGCGGCTCTCATCCTTTTAAGTCATCAAGTTCCCGTTCTGTAATGAGCCGCACACCCCGCCGAAAGCGAAGGTAGTACCAGGTCATTCGGCCCGAGTCACCCTGAATCGGTTTTCAGAATGCAATAAGAGGAGGGATTGTAAAACGACCAGCTAAGCCAGGCGATGAACCGGACAGTTTGAATGATTTGA
>CAWDWO010000011.1:0-116898 GCA_963806035.1 Candidatus Krumholzibacteriota bacterium
CGGGGACCGGCTCTGGTCCATGGACGAAAATTTTCTGAACAGCTATCTCAACACCCTCGAGGACCTGAGTCCGGAGGATCTGAATACCTACGTGAGGAATCTTCGGGGGAATCGGACTTGCATACTGTGCTGCCGGACCCGGGGTCCCGCAGCTGAAGGACGCATCTTCGCTGGCGGCCAAAGCAAAATTCACGAGCCAACTGATCGCGCTGAGCGAGAAATTGGAGGGGCCGCCCTCCCGCCAGCTCCCACCCCACTTGCCGGCCGATGAGGCCCCCAGAGTCACCCAGCTGGAAAATGGCATGACCCTCATCCACTCTGCCTCCACCAGCACGCGCATGGTGGCCCTGCATCTTCTGGTGAAGAACCGTAGCGCTCGCGAGCCCGCGGACCGGCACGGAATCGCCGATGTCTTGCACCGTCTGCTTCCTCCGGGAGGGGACTCTCCCCTTCAAGATCGAATCGGCGCGGAATTGAAAGTCGCGGACAACCCATGGATACCCTTCGACGACTACTACACCACCCCCCTCTATTCCTTCGTGCGTCTCTCCGTGACCGACGAGTTCTACCGCGACGCGATCGAGCTCTTGGCCACGATGTGTTCGCGATCCTTTGAGGACGAGGACGAACTCGCTGAAGTGCGCACTCAACTCACCGGGGTAATCGGCCGGCAGGCGAAGTCCTCCCGCTCGCTTTCCGCGGCTCGGCTGGATCAACTCCTCTTCCCGGATCAGCCCCTGGCCGATCCGGTTCTCCCCTCCATGCCTGTCCTGCAGTCCATCACGCTGAAGGAGATCAACGCTTTCGCCCCAAAGTATCTGGCGCCCGAACATCTCGTGCTCGCCATCGTGGGCGACGTCCCCTATCAGACCGCGCTGGAGAAAATTTGTGCCGCCTTTCACACCAGGCCGACGAAAGAAGCAACGAGCACAGATGGTTTCGTGCAGCCCGAGTCCACCGGAGAGTCGAATCGCGAAGTCATCGAAGTCGGCGGCGCTCAGTCCACGATTCGCATGGGTAGAGTCGTGAGCGTCGATCCCGCGGATCGTTGGGCCCTGGAGGTCGCGGTGATGGTCTTGAGCGACCGCATGCAACAGGATCTCCGCGAGACGCGCGGGCTGGCCTACAGTCTGGGGGTGGGAATCCAGTTCCTGGGAGCGCGCGCGGCCATCACCGCCTCGATGGGAACCCAACCAAAGAATCTCGAAGAGGCCGAGAGCGCCATGAGAGACTACATGATCGCGAAGACGCTCGAGGTGAGCGAGGAGGAGATCGAAACCGCGGTGAATTCGCGCCTGGGCCGGCTACGCATGCGCACCATGACCAGCATGGGTCAGGCCTTTGCCCTCTGCCGAGACGATTTCCTGCACGACTCGATCGACTACTCGGCCCAGGAGGCGGAGGGGCTCCGCTCTGTCGGGCCCTCGGATGTGCAAAATGCGGCGAGGAACTACCTGGGGGATGGTCCCATGCTCACGGTCATCGCGAAGTAGAAACTCCGCGGCGCTCAGTGTCTCTCCGCAAGAGTGACGCGCACCGTCAAGCGTTTCTCATCGCGCACCAGGACGAGTGGAATCTCGTCCCCCGGTGCGTGCTCTTTCAGCACCGCGGCGTACTGGGCAAGATCGTCGACCGGGGTGCCCGCGACCTCGACGAGAAGGTCGCCCTTCTTCATCCCGGCCTTTTCCGCCGGTGAACCCGGAATGACCCCGGCAATCAAAACTCCCCCTCCGCTGTGATTGAAGTCGGGAATCGTGCCTACGCTGACGCGTCTTCGTGGGCCGCCCGCCGGTGGTGACGGTGCGTGCTCGCTTCCCGGTGGCAGGAAACTGAGGCCGTTCGACTCGTCGGCAAGAAAGAGAACCAGCTCGCTGCAAGAAGGCCCCGAGAGTGGAGATTCCCTCGCGGTCGATCTTGTCCGGGGTATCGCTGGTACGGTGATAGTCGGCGTTCGCGCCCGTGAAAATCTGGATCGCGGGAACCCCCTTGTCGACGAACGATATCTGGTCGCTTCCACCGGGATCATCCTGCGGCATCTCCGGATTCAGGTGAAATCCATAATCCACGCCATGTAGGATCGAACTCCATTCGCGTGCCGTATTCGTGCCGAAAATGGTGAGTCCGCCGCTGCTCAAACGCCCCACCGTATCCAGATTCACCATCGCCGTGCACTGCTTCAAAGGAAGCGCGGGATGAGCGGCGTAGTAGCGGCTCCCCAAAAGCCCCTCCTCTTCTCCAGAGAAGAGAATCACCAGGACTTCTCCGCGAGGAGGATCGGCTCTCAAGCGGCGGGCGACTTCGAGGATCGTGCTTACCCCCGAGGCATTGTCGTCGGCCCCGCGGTAAATCTCCCCATTCTCGTCGACGCCGAGATGATCGTAGTGCGCACCCAGGATGACGTGGTGGGCACTGCCCACCGAGCCGATACGCCCCACCAGATTGACGGCAACCGTGGAGTCCGCAGTCATGAACTCTTGACGGTATCCCGAGTCGTAGACCGGCTCGAGACCCAGCTCCTTCATGCGGCCTTCGAGGTATTGCGTGGCCAGCGTCAAGCCCTTGCTCCCCAACTCGCGGCCCATGAAACGATCCGAGCAGAGCTCGCTCAGGTCCTCGTTGATGGTGGCAAGCCCCTCCTGCTCCGTCTCGCACCGCCCCGTGCGCGGCATGAAGCAGAGAGAGAGCAGAACGAGGCCGAGAGCGAGAGTCCGCGCCCGGCGCGATGGACAGAAGCCCGGTGCTGCGGATACCAGCGAGTACGCATCATTTTGCCTCCCTGAGCAAACGCAGCGGTGAGCTCTCCACGGTGAAGCTGCCCTTCTGAACGTTCTTCTCTCCGTCGAACTCCAGATAACTGTAGCGTCCGTAGTGCGTCAATTTCGCCCCGACCGCCGCCACCAGCTGAGGCTTGGCCACCAGCAAGAGCGACCAGGACCGTGACTCGTTCTTTGGATCTCGCAGAGTCAGTACCAAGCTCTTTCCCGAACTCTCTGCCTCGTCCCACAGCACTTGCGGCTGGTCCCCGTAGGCGCGCGATTCCGCGAGAATCTTACGAGCCAGGGCTCCTTCACCCAGCAGCCAAACGCTGCGCTGGCCGTCGTCCTCGAACTCGTTCTCGCTCACCACCAGCATGTCCTGGTTCTTGGCCCAATCCGCGGCCAGAGCGCGTAGCGCCTCAGCCATCTTTGCGTCCGTATCACTCCCGATCACGACCACGCTACGCTCCGCTCCGAGGGTTTGGCTCAGGGCCGGGGGAATCTCCGCGCGCTTCAAACGGCGGAAGAGATCACAGTCGGGATCGACTTCGATGACCCGGGCCGAAGGATCCAGATTCAGCGTGGCCGAAGCGCCGCTCAAGTGGACCGAGTGCATCGTGCTGCCCTCTTGGCCCTTCACACGCACCGGCACGTCCACATCGAAGTACGGTTCTTCCTGACTCAGGACGAGCTGCGGCGACGCGCCGGTGTCGTCTTTCAGCGCCGCGGAGAGTTGAAGTGCGCCGGGACGACCGATCCACTGCTCGAACCAATTGCGCCATTCGAGCTGACTTCCCTGCGCGAAACAGGCGACCACGTCGTCCCAACTCGCCTCCCGGAACAGAAACTGTGCGTAGAGCCGCCGCAATGCAGCGAAGAAGGCGTCGTCTCCGGCTCGTAACTGCGCCATGTGAAAGACCATCATGGTCTTCCCGTAGCCCACGGCCTGCGTGCTGGCGCTCTCGCGCTCGGTGAACTCGCGCAGAGGAAAGTCCCTGGCACCGGAAACCGCGTAATCGAGGTAGCCCTGAAGTTGTGCCCGCCGGTAATCAATCGCGGCCTGGACGCTCTCCTGTGATTTGTAGAGATGGTCAGCGAGATAGGTGGTGAGGCCCTCGCACCAGTTCCCCTCCTCATAATCCACGAAGACTCCGTTACCCCACCAGTTGTGCAGGATCTCGTGACCGTAGGAAGTATGCACGATGAAGGGGAGGCGGATCACTCGATCGCCCAAGAGAGTGAACGAGGGCATGCCGAAGCCGGTCTGCCACCAGTTCTCCACCAGCGCGAACTTGGCGAAGGGGTAGGGACCCAGCATCTGGTCGTAGAGATCGAGATAGTTGCCCGCGGCGTCGAGATAGGTCTTACACAACGATTCGGGGGTATTGTCATAGGTGAAGGTATAGAGCGTGGTATTTCCGTGTTTCATCTGCCGCACCCTGTAGGGACCCGCCACGAGGTAGGCTTCGGTCATGGGGTGCACTTCGACCCACTTCGTACTCACTCGGCCCTTCGCATCGACCTGCCGGTCCAGGCGTCGACCCTGGCTGATGCTCTCCCAGCCGCTGGGCGTGTTCGTGAGCAAGTCGTAGCTGAAGGTGCCATCGCCGCACCAGGGCAGCCAGAGCGTGGCGCCGGAAAGGAAGGCTCCTTTCTGAGCGATGAGCCCGGTAGTGGTGTCGAAGGAGCGTTGGTAGGCCACTTTCGGAGCGTGGAGGCTGTCGAACACGGCCCCCGAATAGGCCAGTTCCAGATCGAATTGCTGCGGCCACCCTTCCGCTGGCGGCGACAAAGTCCACTCGCGCGCGATCTCGTAGTCGTCCAGGCGGTCGTAGGGTGGTCTCTTCCAAAAATGGCGCGGCTGGAAACCTTCCGTCACCGCCCACTTCAGATCCTTCCCGTTCAACCGGGCGCGGCTCAGTTCCAATCCCCGATTGAGCAGAAGGTGGAAGGGACTCGAGATCTCGCCGGCGCGCTCGACCGTCATGCGGTCGGAGACTTCGAGCCCGTGAGACTCGACAGTGAGCTTGGCCTTCAGATCGTGATGGTGGACTTGAAAATCACCGGCTCGCGCCAGCGAAGGGGAAAAGAATGCGAGCAAGCAGCCCAAACATCCCACAAGCCATGATGAATTGCGCACGAAAAACCTCTGGGTTGAAGTCCTGGGACCTCAGCCTAGCGGCCCTCTTCCCCGGAGGCAAGCAGACCCTGCGCGGTCCGGCCACGCAGGGTCCCACATCCGAGTCATACCGCTCTAGCTCGCGCTGGCCTTGCGCGGCGGGAGCACCCGGTAGAGAATCTTCTCCAGCAGACACCACTTGGTGAAGCTGCTCTGGATCAAATTGACGCCCACGAATGCAGTGAAGAGAAACCAGGCGGGGTGAACCCAATACCCCAGCGCGAGACTGACGAGTACGAAACTGCCGGCGAAACGGCGAATCAAATTCTGGATTCTCATGTCGTGATCATTCATTCCACACACTCCTGCAGATCAGAAAGAGTATCGAGCCCGCAGGTAGACGTTGTCGTTGTACTCCTGCGATCCAAACAGAGTCCAATCGTTCTTTCCCCCGAACACGTTGGCTCCCAGGGATAGAGCCAGCGCGTCGGTGAGTTTCTTGGTCCCGCTGGCACGAAGATAATAGTCCTCGTCGGTCGGTGACCAGAAGCCGAAGAGCGAGAAAATGAGAGTCTGGTACTGGTACATTTTGGTAAGACGCAGCGTATAGAGCTGGCGCAGTTCGTCCCTCACCGGCTGGCCCGGCGCAAGTCCTTCCACATAGCGCCCATGATCCAACATGTACTCGTAATAGGCTTGCAGGCCGAGCTGCGTGTCGCTGGCAAGCTGACGATCGTACCCGGCCATCCAACGAATCGAGGAATTCTCCACCAGAGGATTCGATCCGTCGGAATCGTCGACGCTGTCGAGATATCCGCCTTCCACGTTCACGACGCCCCCCAGCA
Organism: Candidatus Krumholzibacteriota bacterium; assembly: GCA_963806035.1. Lineage (GTDB taxonomy): Bacteria > Krumholzibacteriota > Krumholzibacteriia > JAJRXK01 > JAJRXK01 > JAOZPE01. The sequence continues at coordinate 5,721 of CAWDWO010000011.1, forward strand.
GATTGCTGCGCGCGCTGGCCCCGTAGGTGTTGAAGCGCGGGTAGAAGAGCGTCACGCTCGCGCTGTCCATCCGCGCCACTCCCACCGGCTGCCGAAAGCGTCCCCAGTGGCCATAGAGTGCCAGATCCCAACCCGAGACCGTTCGTGAGGCACGCAGTGCGATCTCCCCGTTGCCGATCTCGTTGGCCGGCATCTCGATCCTCTGCTGAAGGCCACCGAAGGGATCGTAGCCCGCAAGCCGTGGAGGCATCGGCAGTCGATCCGCCTCGAACTTGGGAATGAGCACCAGATTCAAGTTCATCACCGAAGGATAGAAACCTACCCGAAGCGCGTCGTGCGGCGCCTTCAGATACTGGTCCTCTCGTCCGATGAAAAAGCTCTCCCAATCCTTCGCGAAGACGTCGTTGATGAAGAGAAGATCCCCGGTTCCCCAGGTCAAGATTTGCCGGCCGATCTTGAAATCCAGACTTCCCCATCCCGTGTAGACCATGTAGGCCTCACGAATCTCGAGATCGGAATTCTTCTCGGTGAGCTGATCGAAGCGGTAATCCAGCCGAGCGAAGTACTCGGCGTCATCTCCATAGTCGCTGATTCGCAGCTGCACCCGGGTTTCCTCGGCCGTGTAATCGCCCGCCTCCACTGTGGGGCCATCCGCGCTGCGCGCGCCGGCAAGTCCTTCCACGAAGCCATGGAGTTCCTGGGCCCGGACCTGCCAGGCAGAGACGGACAGAACACCGACTACGACCAGACTCGTCAAGATCTTCATCCTGGGGAACATGGTTCTTCTTCCTCGTTGAAATTCCAGTTTGTCCTCAGTCGAGGTACTCGCGCGGGGGGTTCTTCAGATAGCGTTCCTGGAAGATGTCTTCCGGGATGCCGATGTTGTACTCGATCTTCATGAACTCCACCGTGGTATGCTGGTTCTTTTCCAGATTCTTCATGGTCCTCACCGTGATGGTGGGAATCCCCTGAATCTCCTCGATCTTGTCGGCCGTGAATTCGCGGATGGCCGTTCCCTTGTCGTCGTAGTACTCCTCCTTGAGAGGAAGGTAGGTGGCCTGATCGATGTAGGATGTCTTCTTGGCCCAATTCGACTCGTCCTTGGGCGTGCTGTCGATCACCCACACCTTGTGCCCGTCCAGCTCGTCCTCGCGCACGAGGGTGTGATTGTCGTCGGTCCAGGGCCGCCCGGAAACGTCCTCGTAGGTGAAATCGCTGCCCACGAAGGAGGAATTCTTGTCGTTGGCGGAAAGCCTCCGCACCAGGTCGAGCGCCGGAATGTAGATCCAGCGGTCATCGTCGCCCGGTACGTGCTTGATCACCATGAAGGTCGTGCGCCGTACGTCGGCCGGCTTCGTGAAATAGGTGTAGTAGCGCTGTTCGCCGCCCTCCTTCACGTCGAGACGAAGCATGGTGAACTCGCGGAGACGCTCTTTCCCCTTGCGATCCACGAGCGTCATCTTGACCTGGCTACGGCCGTCATCGCCGGCGTAGTAGTAGGCCAGGTGGCTCTTCTCCATGATCTTGGTCGCATCGGTTTCCTGCGCCCGTGCGCCCGGCACTCCCACCGAGGCCGCGACGGCAAGCGTCGTCAGCCCCACGGCGAGCATCGTCAGACCGCGGCCTCCTCCAGCGAGCTTGTTTGGATAGAACATCTGAGGGCGTAACGCAGTGATTGCAGGCAGAAGCAGCATCGTCACCGCGCCGCTGATCGTCATGATGAGGAAGAAGAACAACCCCACCGTGAAGTAAGGAGTGAGAGTGGCAAAGAACATCGGCACGAAGCCGATGGCGAGCACCATGACGTTCCTGAAGATGGCCCGCCCCGTCGAATCGAAAGTCATTCTCATCGTCTCCTGGTAGTCTTGGGTGGTCTTGTGGTACTCCCGGCTCCGCTGGATGAAGTGAATCGCGAAGTCGATGGAGAGTCCCAGGGTGAGTGAAGAGAGCACTGCCACCGGCATGTCGTAATACTTGCCGGTGAATCCGAGCATTCCGTAGATCAGCGCGATGGTGCCGGTGAGGGGAAGCATGGAAACGACTCCCCAAATGAATGAGCGGAAGAGGAAGGTCATCATGAAGAACACGACCACGAAGGACCCAAACAGAGCCTTCGCCATGCCGGCGACCATCTTCTCCTGCCACACGATGTTCACGTAGGCCAGCCCACCCCAACCCATCGTGATCCCCTCGGGAAGAGGGTGGCTGGCGAGGTATTCGTCCGCGTACTTCACCACCGAGGAAACTTCCGAATTCTCGCCGGCCCGCATCTGGACCCAGATGTTGGCCGCGTTGGCGCTGGGAGTGATGAAGTGGTAGAGGTCGTCCGGGCTTCCGCCGCTCATCTCGTAGAGAAAGAGCGACTGCGCCACGGCATTTTGATCGTCGGGAATCATGAGCTTGGAAGAGTCCTCGAAAGCCAATTCGAAATTCACCTTTTTCACCACGTCGGCGACGGAAGTGGTCGCCCCCACGTTTTCGTGCTGATCGAGATGATGTTGAAAGCCTTCGATCCACCGCATGACGGCCGGATCCTTCATTCGGTCGTCCTCGTCCGATTTCAGCTCGACGTATCCGAGATAGGTGCCGGCCAGGTGCTTGTTCATGACTCGATCCGCCACTCGCAGCGGGTGCCCCGCCTTGAACCATCGCACCGGATTGTCGTTCACCTGGACTTTGGTCAGGCCGTAGATCGAGAGCGCGAAGATGAGCACCGAAGCCAGAGTGATGATCCACCGTCCCTTGATCGCCGTTGCCCTCACCTTCTGCAGGTAGTGGGCGAGAGCCCCGTACTCCGCGTCGTGTTCATGCACCACTTCGGTTCCCCGGTGGGTTTCCAGCATCACCATCGCGGGCAGGAAGGTCATGGAGAGCAGCCACGCCCCCACGATTCCGAAAGCGACAAAGGCGCCGAAAACCTGTACCGGGGGAATGGGAGTCATCATCAGACTCGCGAAACCCACCACGGTGGTGATGGTGGTGAAGAGCACGGGCTTGAAAAGGTGACCCATGGCCGAGCGCACCGCATCTCCCACCGTGACCGCGCGGGCGCGGTGGTCGATCATCTCGGTGAGGATGTGAATTGAAGGCAAGATGGCGATGGGGATGAGAAAGATCGGAATCATCGAGCTCATGATGTGCACCGTGTTGCCGCTACCAATCAGAGCTCCCATCCCCCAGATCACGGACATCATGGCCAACGCCATCGCGGTGAGCACCAGGCGGAGATTGCGGAAGAAATACAACATGAGCAGGAAGAGGATCACCATGGCGAGCGGGGCGGAGATTGCCATTTGCTTGAACATTGCCGAACCGAAGGTGTCCTCGGCCATCGGCAAACCCGCCAGATAGAATTTCTCGTCACCCTGATGACGGTGCACGATCTCCGTGATTTCTTGCCCTATTTCGTAGGAGCGATTCTTGTCTTCGATGGGGATGAAGAGGGCGATGGTAGTGCCGTCGTCGCTCGCGAGTTTGCCCCGCAGAATGGCGCTCGCCTTGATGCGCTCGAGAATGCGCTCCGCGCCGGCCTCATCCTGAGGAGGATCGCCCATGAGTGGAGCAACTCTGAGGATTCCTCCGTCTTCGATCGTGATGTCGTCGACTTCTGTCGGGGCCATCACGTCGTCCGCCACGACTCCGTCCAGGTCCAGGATCTCCGAGGTGATGGCGGCAACGTGAGCCAGGGGCTCGGGGTGGAACATCCCCCCATCGCGCACGATTCCCAAGACCAGGAAGTCGTTCAGGTTGAAAGTGTCCTTCAGCTCGTGATGGAAGACGCGCGTCGGCTCGTTCGCGGGCAGCATGTTCTCCGGATCGGTGTCGATCTGGATGCGCGGGAACTGCGCCAGGAAACCCAGAGTGATCAGGAGGCTGAGCGTGACCACCCACTTCGGATGAGCGATGGCGAATTCAGTCAGAGGATTTTTCACGTCCGGTCCTTTGTGAGAGTTCGCGCTGCCTAGCGCAATGTGCGTACCGAACATGATCCGCGAACCACAAAAAATCAATCACCGTTTAATCAACTGAAGTCAATACACTTAGGTCGGAGGCTCGGGAGAATGTCGCGGGGCGCAGCCGAGCCAATGTTGCGTAATGTTGCGCAACATTTATGCAACATTGTTGCATCTGTGCAACATTTGAAGCTCAGCGTAGGTGGAGACCGTGGCGCTTGAGGCGGCGCCAGAGGGTGGTGCGGTGGATTCCCAGCTTCTGCGCGGCCCGTCCCAGCTTTCCATCGGCTTCCTCCAGAGCGCGCAGAAGTTCGGCCTGGGAGGCCGAAAGTGTATTGGGATCGGGCGTGCTCCCGCCCGGGTGTGCTCCGCTGGTGTGCCGAAGAATCTCCGGAGGCAGATGCTGCGGGCGGATGAGGCGCCCCTTGGACACGACCAGAGCCCGCTGTACCGCATTCTCCAGCTGCCGCACGTTTCCCTCCCAGCGATAGGCCATGAGAAGGGAGAGAGCCTCGGAATCGAAGCTCATGCGGCCGCGGCCCATGGCCTCCGCGTGCCGGCGCAGCAGATGCTCGGCCAGGGCCGGAATGTCCTCGCGCCGTTCCCGCAGGGCCGGGACGTGCAAGTGCACCACGTTCAGCCGGTAGTAGAGGTCCTCGCGAAAGCTACCCTCGCTCACCATCTGCTGCAGGTCGGCGTTGGTGGCGGCGATCACTCGAACGTCGACCTCTTGCGTGCGGTCCTCCCCCACGCGTTCGAATTGCCGCTCCTGAAGCACGCGAAGCAGCCGCTTCTGAACTTCGAGACTCACCGCTCCCACTTCGTCCAGAAAGATGGTGCCGCGATGGGCGGCCTCGAAACGACCCTTGCGGTCGCGGATCGCGCCGGTGAAGGCGCCGCGCACATGACCGAAGAGTTCGCTCTCGAGCAGCGTTTCACTGAGTGCCGCGCAGTTCACCCGTACGAAGGGGCGCTCCCTACGATGACTGCGGGCATGAATGGCCGAGGCAACGACTTCCTTGCCGGTCCCGCTCTCCCCGGTGATGAGAACGCTCACGTCGTTGTCGGCGAGTTGTTCGATGAGCCGATAGATTTCCAGCATACGTACGTTGCGGCCCACGAGACCCTCTGGCCCCGACGCCAAGCGCAACTCGTCCTCCAACGACCGCATGCGCGTCACGTCGTGCAGCACCACCACGGCACCCCCCACCTCACCCTCGGTATCCAGCAGAGGCGCCGCCTGCAGCGTCGCCACCAGCGCACCTCCAGTCACGGGACGAATCTCCACGTCTTCCCGGCGAATTCTCTCGCCCTTCAGCGTCCGGCCGAGCAGTTCTTCGAGGGCGCCCCCCTTGACACGAAACAGCTCGGCGATGGCACAGGTGGGCCGCAAGTCCTCTGGACAGCGGACCATTTCCTTGAAGGACTCGTTGGCGTTCGTGACTCGAAGCTGGGTGTCGATGGTGAAGATGCCGTCGGCGACACTGTCGAAGATCGCGCGCATGTTGTCGCGCTGGGCCACGCAGAGGGAAAGAGATTCGTCATCGGGACGCCGCTCGGACGAATCGCGGGACGCCGCCTCCGCGGCCGGATCACTCTCCCGCTGTCTCACTGTCCTCTCTCCGAAACCGGATGGAGGCGATAGGTCATCGTCACTTCCTTGCCCACCATCTGCTCCGAGCCCCGAATCGCGGACTCCTTCCAGCTCACCTTCGTGGTCTCATAGAGCACGTGCCCCGTTAGGGGATCGATGATTCGCGCCGTGGAGCCCTTGAGTTCGGAAATGTCGGAGTTGCTCGCAGTGTACTCGGCCGGTCTCAGGTCCAGCTCGCGCGTGGCATCTTTACTGGTGGGTACGTTGCTGCCGCTCGCGAAGTCCAGCTGGATTTTGTAAGCCCTGCGCCCCTCGTAGTCGATGTATCCTCCGAAATGCATCGTCCCCCGCAGCTCCAGGTAGCCCATGGGTGTGGGAAAGAGACTCTGATAATTCCAGTTTTCGCCGTCTTTCACCTCGCTGCCGATCAGCCCGGCGCGTCGCAGATTCCAGCGGCGGATCTCGTTGTCGCGAGCTCCCTCCAGCGAAAACGTGCTCTGGTACTTCGCCCAGACATCGGGACTCAGCGAACGCTCGAGCTTGCGTACGAGCCGCCGGTATCCTTTGACCGAGGTGGCCCTGCCTCGGGCATCGCAGCTCAACTCCACGCGGGCCCCCCTGGAGAGCTTCAGAATTGGATTGTCGAAGGGATGATCGTTGATGACGGACGAAGCCGGGCCCATGACCCGGGTGATTCGCCAGCCCTCCCCCTGCCGATCGAAAAGCAAGGTGTCCGATTCGGTGGTCTGCTCGGTCCGGACCGCCAAGTCACCGCCGGGGTCGGAGATTCGGGTATCCACCAGATCCTCGACCCAGACTTCTCCGTCCTTGGGTGCGAAATGAAAGTGGACGGTCCCGCTGTCAGCCGGCGCCGCCACGGTGTCGGCGTGGACCGGCAGCGGAACGGTGAGGCCAAGGAGGAGCAGGAGGGAGGGAAGAATACGTCGCATGTCCATCGAGATCCTTTCCAGTCCAAGGGGCCCAGAATTCGGCGGAATGGGCAACCCAGGGCGTGTGAAGGATACAGGCGGGACGGGTTCTTCGCGAGAAACGAAACGGCCCCCGGGAGGTGAACGGGGGCCGTTTCGTGTGCATGAAGAACCTGACTCTCGCGCCAGCGCAGTGATTCTTCTACGCCGGCTCCCTCCACGAGTTCCCGGCATTTTTTCAGGCGGGAGAGTCCACGAGTTCGCGGTGGAAACGCCCTCTCGCATCGATCGGCTCGAGGCTCCGCTGCAGGGCGGAATCGACCGTCAGTCCGAAAACGAGATCCATGAGTCCCCCGCGGACCTCTTGCAGGGGAAGGTCGACCAGGCGGATCGCCCCGAAGCTGGGCTGCCACGACGCAATCTGATCGTCCGCCGGCCAGCCTTCGACCTGGCCCAGGGCCACGATTTCCGCCACGGCAAACGCTTCCTCCACTTCCAATTCACCCTGAGGCGGGCGCGGAATGGGCCGTTCCTGCGCGGCCGGGAATTCCTCCAGCGAGTGCTCGCTCCTGCTCAGGCGGCGTGCGGAATCCACCAGGCGTCCGAACGCGGCGCGGCCCACGGCCGGAATCCGCAATTCTGGCGGGAGCTTGGGACAGCTCTCGCGCTCCTGGAGAGGAATCACCCACAGTGGAAGCAGCAGGATGCGCCCCTGGGCGGGAAGATCCAACCGGGGCCGGAGCAGCCGGCGCGGCGGAACCCACAGGGATGAGGAACTCCCCGGGCTGTTGTTCGGGGCGAGCGGAGTACTGGTGGTGGAGCAGGCCTCGCACACGTAGATCCGAATCGAGGCAGAAGCGGAAAGCGGAGCCCCACAGCCGGGACAGCTCAGATCGATGAATGGCATGGTGGTCTCCCCTCTCAGTCGGCGAAGTTTTTGATGGTGATTCTCTTGCCGCCCACTTGCCGGCGCAGCCAAGCTCCCAACTCGCCGCGCCGTCCCGACACGCTGTCGTGAGTGAGGCGCCAGAGAACCCAACCCGCCGTTCCCGCCGCGGCCAGGGTGGGATTGACCCCGGCCGCCAGGCCGGAAAGCCCGCCACTGCCAATCCACAGAGAGAGTCGGTCGCCCTCCCTCTGCGGATAGGTGCCCCGCAGAACTTGGGGCCGAAGACCGTCCACCACCGCTTCCATGGCCAGGCCGTGGGCGCGATAGCGCAGGCGCCAGACCGGGTAGTAGATGAGACGCATCCGCGGACGCACCAGGAGTATTCTCTGCACACAGTGACGCGCGCGTTTGGGTGTCGCCCGCGCCGCGTGATAGAGCCGCGCTCGGCGAAGGATCACCGAGCGCGAGCGCAACACGGCACACACGGTTTCGCCCGGATCTACCGCATCCATGTCGAAGGGTCTGAGGCTGAGGCGCTGAGTTCGACCCGCTACCCCAAGGAGCCCGAAATCCCTCAGGTCACAGGCCGGTGTGGAGTAAATGACGTTCTGACCGAAGCTCTCCTCCTCCATCTCCTCGTCGACGGCCAGGCCCTCGGGCAGGGGATGGATCTTGTCGGGACTTGGCGCCCGCCTCTTTCGATAGCGCTGCCAACCCACCAGTTTGGCTTCCAGATACCAAAAGGGCAGATGGTAGCGGTGCGCTTCCTCGACCGCGTGTCCGCGTACGCCCACCTCCAAGAGCGCATCGCGCAGGGCTCGCAGCGCGCGGCGGCGCCCCAACCTACCAGTGGGCGCGAAGGAGGCGATGCCTTCGTCGTCCCAATCGAGAAAATTGTGACCGCAGTATCCGCAGCGCATCGCTTCCTGATCACCATCGGTCATTTCCAGCATGCCGGCGCAACGCGGACACGAAAGCCCGCGAATCCGCAGCGAGGGCGGCTGTGGTCTCACGATCATCTCTCCTTCCCCCAGGCAGGAAGAAGCGATCGAAAGAGCAGCCAACTGCCCGCCGAACAGGCGAGGAGGAGCACGATCCGCGTGCCCCATTCGTGGCTCAGCGCGCCCACCGCCAGACAGAGGAGAAAGAAACCGGCGAGTCCCAAGGCCAGCTCCATGCGCAGCGATTCGTCGCCGGCCGCAGCCGGCAGCGAACCGAGCAGAACTCTGTCGGCTCCGTCGAGATAAAATCCCCGATGTACCGTTCCGCTCTGAAACGAGAGACGCACCGGCACCAGGGAGAGCCAGATCAGCCGCACCGTTTGCAGAGTGGAATCGGGTTCCTGAAAACTCGCCAGAGCAGTCTCCTCCGCCTGCTCGCGCGAGATTTCCAAGGCGGAGGAAGCAATGACGCTACCCGCGGCGCGGGGATCGTCTCGAGCTACGAGCTGCAGGGCGGGAGCCTGCATACCGCTGATCGCTGCTTCGTCGAGCAGCGCGGCGGGTAAGAGCAGCTCCTCCCCCTGCTGGGAGACCAACTGCCAGAGGGGCAAGGAAATTCTCTCTTCCAATTGCAGCGCGCGACAAGAAAGACCGCGCTGCCGCAGGTGACGCAGCACGGATTCCTTGATGCGTGAACTGCTCGTCGTCGTGGGACAGACTAGCTCTTCCGAGCCCGCGGAACCCTGAAGGTAGTTCCAACCTCGACAGTAGTCGCAGCGGAAGCGCTCATCGGCCGCGACCACGCGATGGGGTGCCCCACAGTGGTTGCAGCGGACCAGAACCGCCATGACGCTATTCCTTTTCCGATGGGCCCGGCCCTTCGGGCTCGACTGCCGTGCCACAGGAGGGACAGAAGCTCGCTCCCGGCGGCAGTTCCTGCTGACAATTGCTGCAGGAAGTTTCGTGTTCGCTCTTTGCTTGCAGCGGCTTGCCGCAGGAAGAGCAGTAACGCGAGGGAGCGACACTGGCATGGCAAGAAGGACAGATTACGGCTGCCTCAGCGGTGGCGGCAGGGAAGCCGGAGCCGGCGAGCATACCCGGAACCAGCATACCCAGTCCGAGGCCCATGCTCGCGTCCATGCTCGGCGACCCCCCCTGAGAGTCGCCGGGGCCCCTTCGGATCGCCTTCGCGAGTTGGTACTGCATGTAGCGCGGCATGTCGTTCACCAGAGCGAGACCGCCCTGCGTGTCCACCATGCTCGCCACCTCTTCGGGCGGAGTGATCGCGGTGATGAAGAAATCCACCAACTCCAGCCCGTACTTGTCGAAGTCGTCCTTGAGTTTCTCCTTGAGCGCGAGACCTGTCTCGTCGTAGAGCGCAGGCAGATCGAACACGCTGCTCAAGTTCTCGCCCAGGTAATCGTTGAGACGCGCGACGATGACATCGCGCAAATAGTCGGTGGCGTCGTGCGCGGTATAGCTGCCCTGGGTACCCACGAGCTTGTGGATGAAGGGTTCCGGTTCCGCGATGCGAAAAGTCGTCTGTCCGTAAGCTCGTAGGCGCACGCTGCCCAGGCGACGGTCTTGAAAGATCACCGGCTCGCGCGTGCCCCACTTCAAATCGGTGAAGGTCTTCTCGTTCAGAAAGTAGACTTCACAACGGAAGGGGCTGGTGAATCCCCAGGGAAGACTGAGCGCTTTGGTGATGAGAGGAAGGTTCTTGGAACTCAGCGTGTGACGGCCGGGACCGAAGACATCTCGGACCTTACCCCCGCTGAAGAACACAGCGCGCTGACTTTCCCGAACGATGAGTTGGGCGCCGAACTTGATGTCCGCCGATCCTTCGGGGGGAAGGCGGTGGGCCATCTCGTGGCCGGTCTCATCGAACCATTCCAGGACTTCCAGAAAGATCCCCATGACTTCTCCAAACGGCGGTCCCCCCAAGGGCCCCCTCCCTGTGGGCACGGCGGCACTGGGGCCCTTTGGCCCCTGGCTTTCGAGAATGCAAGGGATATGCCCGCGGGCGGAGACCGGCGGCGGGAAACGAGCCCCGCCGCCGCCATTTAGGAATTACAGGGATCGGCGGAGTTGGAAAAGTCGATGGCTGCGCCCCTGAAGCCGCTCAAATCGGTCTCTCTGGCCCAGGTAGTCTGATTCAGCCGGCCCTCGAAGGTGGCATCGCGGATCGCCTCCTCGTTCTGGGGCGAGGGCAAGCCCCAATAGCAATCGGTCATGGGGAGTACGCCGGCCGGTGCCTTATTATTGTCCTGGAACGATACGTTTTTGCCGTCCCCACTGGCGGGGATGAGGTTGGAGCATCCCATGTCCACCGTGGCGTTGCCGTCCAGCACCAGATTGCCGCCCTCGTTGTTATCCAGCTCGCAGCGATCCAAACTCGCGCTGGTGGTGACGAGATCCTGCTTGCTCGAGAGAAAGACCCCCGCTCCCTTGGAGTTCCTCACGGAGACTTCGTCCAGAATGACCTCGCCCTGATTGATGAAGATACCGTTCCCGGCGCAGTCGCGGATCTCCACGCGGCGCAGGGCACTGGTCTGTGCTCCGCCCGCATCGGTGAGCCCCTGGTAGCCCACCTGGCAGGAGAGGAATCTGCCGTCCTCGATCAGGCAGCTGCCGTCGCCCTGCTTGAGGACTCCCACCGATGCCTGGGAAACGCGGAAGAAACGCAGCTCCAGCTCGCCCTGGGCCTTGAGTTCGATGCCACCCTGTGTGATGTCGTTGGGAGCACCGTTTGCATTGCCCTCGAAGATCACCGGCGAGTTCTGCGTGCCCACCGCGTGCAAGCTCCCCTGCACGGTGATCTTCGACACCACGAGAGTGCTGGTGCCGGCAAGATGCTCGCGCAACTGAAGATCGACCCCGGGTTCCACCGTCAGAGTCGATCCCGCGGGAACCGTGACGTCCTGGGTGAGAACGTAGGGGGACCCCGCCGCCGCCCAGGTCACGTCGCCCGCAATCGTGGGATCGAGTTTCGTGCCCACCGTCATGCTCACGACGCGCGAAACGCTGGTCGTTCCGTCGCTCACCGTCACCCTGGCCTGATAGCTGCCCGGAGTCGTTCCCACGCTGAGCACCACGTTGTTCTTGGTTGGATGGTCGAAGCTGCCGCCCGGAGCTGTCACCCAATCCCAGTCGAAGCTCAGCGAATCTCCGTCGGCGTCCCGCGCGACCACATACATGTCCAGAAGATCGCCGGCCACGTATAGGGAATGTTGATTGTTCCACTGCACCTCGGAAACTTCGGGGGGACGGTTGAAGATGCTTCCCGGATCCGTTCCACCGTCGCTGCTGCCCTTGCTACAGGAGAGCAAGCCCTGCGCGAGGAGCGCGATGAGGAGGACGAGAGAGAGACGCGGGAAGCGAGAGTGCGAGAGGGCGGCAAGGGATCGGCGCATGGATGACTACTCCGGAATCGAGGGAAGGACGAATTGAGAGCGCTCCTCAAGATCGGGACTTCGAGTCCTGATGGTCAAGTCTCAGGCCGAGTGTAGCGGATCCAAACGCAGGATCTCCACGACTTCGCCCGTGGCAAAGGCCACCTTATCGTCGTTGAACCAGGCCAGAGCATCCGCTTCGGCCAGGCTGCGAAAATCTCCCGATCCGTGATGCGCGGTGGAGAGGACCCGCGGGAGATCTTCTTTAGAACTCTCCTCAAGAGCTACTGGTAAGTAATTAGGGCGATTACCCTTACGAGTAAAGTCAAAACCCAAACGCCCCCAGGCGCGCGGCGGCGTCGATTTCGGGTAACCCAGGCGCCGGCGCAAGCCGGCGCTGAACACCGCGCGCAAGCCCGTGAAGACCGCGACCGGATTGCCGGGCAGGGCGAAGACCATGCCGCCGCGATGGGTGCCGAAAACGGCCGGATGCCCCGGTTTGAGATGAAGACTGGTGAAGTGCAAGTTCACCCCCAGCTCCGCGAGAACCGGCTTCACGAGATCCTTCTCGCCCTTGCTCACGCCTCCGCTGAGCACCAGCAACTCGTAGCGCGCCAAGGCCTCCTGCAGGGCCTCCTTCAGGCCCGTTCTTTCGTCGGCGAGCGAGCCCAGTTCCGTGCAGGGGATCCCCCACTCCGACAAACATGCACGCACGCAGGCATTGTTGCTCTCGCGAATCTGTCCCGGTCCGGGCTTCTCTTCGATCGCTACCAACTCGTCCCCGGTCGAGGCCACTGCTGCCAGCGGCGGCGCCACCACCGGCACCATCGCATGCCCGGCCGAAGCCAGGGTCTGGACGTGACGGCTGGTGAGGTGCGTTCCCGCCCTCAAGATGAGCGCTCCGCTTCGGGAGTCCTCTCCGCGACGCGCGATGTTGGCCCCGGCCGATGGCGCGAGGAAGATCGTGGCCCGCTCCTCGTCGAATCCGGCGGTCTCCTCCACGGGTACCACCGCATCCGCGCCCTCGGGCAAAACCGCTCCGGTCATGGCCTTCACGACTTGCCCCGCGGAGAGTTTGCCCGCGAAGGGCGCACCCGCCAGGGCGCTGCCAACGACCTCGAGGCTCAACGGCCTTTCGCGGGTGGCGGAGCGCAGATCTTCGGCCCGCACTGCATAGCCGTCCATGGTGATGCGGTCGAAGGGCGGGAAATCCAGATCACTCGTGAGATCTTCCGCGAGCACGCTTCCCAGACATTCGGCGAGAGGAAGGCGCCGCGTGGGACCCCTTTGCAGGGTGTCCCAGAGAAGGCGACGGGCTTCTTCCACGCGCAGGGAATTCATCTGTTGATTCCTAAGCAAGCATCAGTACGAGCGCAACGCCCAGACACAGGGCCCACAGGTAGTAGGCGAAACGTCCCAGGGACATGTTTTGCACCAGGCGCACCAGCCAGCTCAAGCAGAGCAGTCCCACGACGAACGCCACCAGCATGGCGGGAAGCAAGGAAGACCAGGGACTGTGGACCCCCTGGTACTGCAGAAGCTGGAGCAAGGTCGCCCCCAGGATGGCGGGAATGGAGAGCAAGAAACTGAAGCGGGCGCTCTCCTTGGGAGCCAATCCCAAGTACAGACCCGCCACGATCGTCCACCCGCTGCGCGAGAAGCCGGGGAGAATCGCCAGGGCCTGGGCACAGCCCACCAGGAAGGCGATGCGCGCGTTCAGGGGAATTGCCCGCCGTGGAATCCGGTCGCTCAGTTTCAAGAGAAGACCGGTGACCGCCAAGGTGATCAGAACGAAGCCAACATGGCCGAACGCGCTCTCCACCCGATCCGCGAACAGAACTCCCGCGATCCCGGCGGGCACGCTGCCCCAAAGGATGAAGCCGATGTAGCGCCGCGACTCTTGCCCGGCGGCGCTGCGCGCGAACAGGCCTTGCAGTAGGGCCTTCAGGTCTTTGCGGTAGAACACCACCACCGCGCCCAAGGTCCCCAGATGCAGCATCACGTCCTCGAAGATTCCTCCGGCGTGAATCGAGGGCAAGAGTTGTACGAGCGCGAGATGACCGCTGCTACTCACGGGAAGAAACTCCGTGGCTCCCTGTATGAGCGCGAGCAGGAGCAAAGGCAGATTGATGAATTCAAGCACGGGCTGCCTCCAGCAAAGGACCCAGGTATTCGATCCCTCTCTGACGAACGCTCGAAGGCGAGGTTTCATCGCCCAGAGCCCGCAGGAAGGCACTCCCCACCACGGCGCCATCGGCAAATTCTCTCACTCGCCGCACGTCATTCGCCGAGGAGATTCCAAAGCCGACCGCTACCGGCGCCTCGCTCTGCTCTCGCAAACGCAGGACGGTCTTTTGGGCGCGATCATCGAGAGTGGTTCTCGATCCCGTGACACCCAGGGTCGCCACGCAATAGACGAATCCGGTACTGGCCTCGGCCGCCCGCCGCAGTCTCCCGTCGTCGGAAGTCGAGGCCACCAGGAAACAGAGCTCGAGACCACCCGCGCGGGCCAAACCCTGAAAGGGGGCCGCCTCCTCCACCACCAGATCGGTGATCAGCGTCGCACCCACTCCTCGAGAGATCAGGGCGGGGACCAGGGCGTCCAGGCCAAAACTTAGAAGTGGGTTGAAGTAACTGAAGAGAACCCTTGGAATATCATGAGTTGAGTGTCTGAGATTTTCCAGAATGCGCCGCAGGGTCACCCCCTGTGCAAGCGCACGCTCGATGGTGTGCTGGATGGTGGGGCCATCGGCCACGGGATCGCTGAAGGGGACTCCCAACTCTACCGCATCCACTCCCAGCTCCTCGATCCCCTCGAGCAGCTCCAAGCTCGCCTGAAGGCTAGGGTAACCCAGAGTCAGATAGGGAATGAGCGCGCAGTGTCCGCGCGCGCGCGCGCGGAGAAGCGCCTCGCGAGCCGAGGGCGGCGACTTGCTGTCGCGCGGATTCATCGAGGGTCCTGGTTGACGCGCATTCAACTGTCCGCCGCGTCGAGCATGCGTGCGCGTCGGAAGCACTGCAGCGACTCCGACTTCATGGAGAGCGCATCGTAGGCGAAGCCCAGCTCGCGCATGACCTGTGCGTCGTCGGGAAGAGCATGTGCCACTTTCTTGAGTTCTCGCACCGCATCGTGAGCACGGCCACGACGCCGATGGACTTTCCCCAAGTGATAGCGCGCGCGCACGAGGTCCTCGTTGCACGCCAAGGCAGCCTCGAAGGCTTGGGCGGCTTCTTTCAAGAGACCGCGCCGCGAACGGCACAGACCCAGGTAGTAGTGAGCAAGGGGATGATCGCCACTTTCGTAGAGCGCACGCTCCAAAAGACTCTCCGCCGGAGCCAGATCTCCCTGCCGCAGACGAACCAGTGCGAGGTTGAAGATTGCATCGTAGCTGGGCGCCAACTCGAGACAACGCTCGAGACAGCGGACGGCGTCTTCGTGACGTCCCAGTTCGCCGTAGATCGCGCCCAGATTGAGATAGGCCGCGGGTTCGTCGGGCGCGAGCTGGATCGCGCGGCGGAAGGCCCGGATCGCATCCTGGTGGTGACCACGCAGATCCAGGACCACTCCCAAATTGGTGTGGGCGCGTGCGTCCTCGAAGCGCAGGTTCAGTGTCTGGCGCAACCACGACTCCGCCTGCTCCAGCTTTCCTTGCTGCAGGTAGATGTGGGCCATGCGATAGCAGGCATCGGCCGAGGAGCGTGGTCCCTCGGGAAGCGCCGAGAGAACCTCGATGGCTTCCTCGAGACGCCCTTCGCTCTCGAGCAGGCGGGCCCGTGCCACCGGATCTTGATTCTCGATCTTCATGCGTAGGGGAGCTTCAGACAAACGACCACGACCTCGAAAGGGGAAGCTGGAGGGCTTTTGCGCAGGCTAGGACTGGCCGCCCCTGCTGTCAATCCTGTGGGCGAGGTACGGATGGAAAACGAGCCGGACGCACACGGCATCCGGCTCGATCGATGGCGAGGTGAGAGAAACGAGGGTGTCGTCTCAGCGCTGCACCTTCAGGTTGAGAACGATTCGAACCGCCTGGCCCTCAGCCAGAAGATCCGCGTCGAGAGTGATGGGAACCTCGATGGTACGCGTACTGCCGGAAAGCGGCTTGAAGGCCCCGGTCTGGTAATCGGCACTCACCGGTATACCTGGTCCCGAGCCGGAATCCATGGGCTTCTTGCGAGGATCCGTGATGAGTTCGAGAGATTCCTCTTCTTCTTCCGCTTTCGCGGGTACCGCGGTGAAGCCGCCCGATTCGAGCAGATCCTCGGGAAGCTCGAAATCGTCGTCCTTGGGAGGACGCTTCCCCGCTTGGGAATCCGGCCCCAGATCGACCATGCGTCCGAAGCCCGACTCGTAGGCGAGATCATCGTTCTCGGCGGTCTCCTCGCTCTCTGCACTGTCTTTGGGTGAGAAGAGGGTATCGACGAGGTCGGCGACCGTCTCGTCCACGAGAGGGGCATTCTGGGGCTGCTCCGGCTGCGAACGCGCGACGGGACGAGTGGGCTCGTCCTGCAGCGAATCTGCGCGGGCCTGCTGCTGGCCCAGCGGATCGCCAGAGGGAGTGGGCGTCTGGGACATGGTCTGTGGACCTTTCGTTTCGAATCCTGTGGGTGAGTCGGCCCGGGTCTTCCCCTCGCCGGCAGCCGACACCGTCCGCGTTCCCACCGTCACCGTTTCGGCGTCCTCTTGTGTGTGTTCGGAGCGCGGTGCGTCCTGCCAGGGAGCATCCGCGTTCTGCCTTACTTCCGTGCCGTCCCCTCCCCCCGAAGGCCCGGAGTCCTTCTCGGGAGCCTGGGACTCGTCCGTGTTTTCGCCCGCGCCGCGAGCATGCCTCTGGAGACTGCCCAAGATCGAACTCAGGACGCTCGATCCCTTCGAGCCGGAGTTCTTGACGGTGGGCGGTCCCTGAAGCGTCACCGAATCCTTCAGGGTAGGATCCGGATGATCGACGTCGCGCAGTCGAGTCTCGATGTCCTCGCCGAAGAGCGAAGCGCTGCTCTGCTGGTTTCCGCTCTCCTGGGGAATCGTGCCTTCTTCTGTGGCGAGATTGCGGTAGATCATGCGGCTGATCTGGTGCAGGGATTCGTAGACTCCCTCGCCCGTAAGTGCGCAAGCAGAGAACGAAGGATGACCTTCCGGATTCAACTGTCGCTCGAGTTGCTCGGTCTCGATCGTCGAAGGCAAGTCCCTCTTGTTCCATTGCAGCACGATCGGAATCGTCGCCGGATCCAGACCGATTTCCTCCAGGTTCTCCTTGAGGTTCTGCAGGCTCTCCAAGTTGTCCTGCATGCGACCGGCTTCGCTGTCCGCCACGAAGACCACGCCATCGGCTCCCTTGAGCACCATTTTCCGCGTGGCGTTGTAGTAGACCTGCCCGGGTACCGTGTAGAGCATGAAGCGGGTCTTGAAGCCGTCGATCAGGCCCAGCTCCAGGGGAAGAAAATCAAAGAAGATCGTGCGGTCGGTTTGGGTCCTCAGGGAGATCATCTTGCCCGAATACTCCAGCGGGATTTTCGAGTAGATCCACTCCAGATTGGTGGTCTTCCCGCTGAGGGCAGGGCCGTAGTAGACGATCTTCGCGTTGATTTCCTTGCCGCTGTAGTTATAGACGACCATGGTGTCTCGCAGGGATCGGGAATGCTTATCGCCAATCGCAAGGTGATGAGCGATCGACTTCGCGCGCTGAGAATCAGGGCAATCTCCATGCCATCCTGGGCAGGCAGGCTCCGTCCTGATCCTCAGCCCCCCTCCAGAGGGAAGCACGGACCCTCCCGGGGCCCGACACTCCCTTGTGGGAATCCCTCAATTCACGGGGCAAGGCCGCCCCGAGACCCTCGTATGCCCTCTCGACCTTCGGGCACCGCCCTTGCATCGTGTTCCTCGACTCCCATGGTCTTGCCTCGTCCCGACGCGGAAAGACCGCCAGTTTTCGACTCGTGAGGCGCCTTGGAGGCTCCGGTGGAAAAAACGAGCAGTACGGACAAGATCCTGGCCGAGATGTTCGGCCGGCTGTTGAACATGAAGGTTTCACCGGCGGTTGCACGGAAGCTGAGCTACGTGGTCGACGGAGTGATCCAGAAGGTGCAGGGCAGCATCGATCTGGAGACCACCCAGGGGCAAAATACCTTCCGCGCCCTGATCTGCTCCATGGTGGTGCACGGCTGGGGTCTGGGAATGCACCCGGACAACAACCCGCCCCAGACGGTCGAGGGTCGCGACGTGGAGGTCCAGGTCTGCAAAGACATCCTGGTCCCCATGAGTTCGCTGCAATCTTTGCGCTTCGTGAAAAAAGACAAGTACGGACGCGTGAAGAAGGCCCTCTTCGAACCCGATCAGAACATGCGCATTCGCGGACAGATCGACGGCATCCTGCAGGAGATCAGCGACAAGAAGTGGGACGAGAGCGACTGAGTCGCGCTCCTCTCTTCCACTCGCGCCTCCGAGGACCTCGCGCATCGGCTCCGCCTGTTCCCATTTCTCCTTGAGCAGGAAAAAGAAGAACCCCGGCGTGGGGCACCGGGGTCTTCATCAAAAACTTCAGATTCTTCTTGTAGTTGGCTAATTCATCAGAAGATCGGCTGTCCGTCCGCGAGGATGTCGTTGAGAGCTTCACGGAAGTGATTGGTCGAGTTCGCGACCTCGGGCGTCACGCGCTCCTTGTATACCTCCCACGACTTCTTGATCTCCGGGCCGAGCTCCTGCACGAGCTTGCCGGAGGCCAGGGCCGCGTCCCGCTTGGCGCGGTTGTACACCAGAATGTCACTGACGAGCGCTCGCGCGAGGCGACGCGACTTATCCTGCTTTCGCTGCTCCTCGGGGCTCACCGTCGCGGCTTCCGGCTCGGGAGAGCTGGCGAGAGCGCTCTCGTCCAGATCCAGCTCGCGGAAGGAGGAAGACGAACTCGCGGGAGGAGTCTCGAGAGCGACACTCGAAGCTTTTGCCTGATCCAGGGACCCGGCAGCCGGAGCGTGCAGACCGGCCGAAGCATGAGTCATCGGCGCGGAACCCGGAAAGCCCTCCGAGCGCTCGATCTTGAATTCCGTGTCGCGTCCACCGGAAGGCGGAGCCGCCTCGCTCGGAGCAGCCGGAGCCGGGGATGCCGCCCTTGCCGGCGCCTGCGCCGCCGGCGCTTGCGAAGGCATGGCGGGAGCAATCGGGGGCACGAAGGGTTTGGAGCTGGGGCCCGTTGGGGAAGACTGCGGCGCCGCAGCCAGATCGACCTCACCGTAACGGCTGGGTTCGTAGGGCGCCTGTCGAGCCGAGCCGTCGCTGGGCCGACCCAGCGAGGAGGATCCCTGGCTGTCTGCTTCTGGGCCAACGATGGCAAAGACGTGTCCACAGCGATTGCATCGCGTCTTGATCCGTCGCGGGGGTACGAGTTCGGCCTGGAGCCGGTAGGAAGTCTTGCATTCTGCACACTGGACGATCATGGCCTCTCCACGCATCTAAAGACAGCCCCGGCATCGGCCACTTCGGCTTCTTGCAGGGCTTGTGGTTCCTTGTGGTGGCGTGTGACAGCAAGGTTCGGACCATCGGCGCCAATTCAGCCGGTGGCACTCCAGAAGGGATTCCGTGAGCCCAGGTGATCCAGCCACCGGCTCAGGGAACGATGAAGGGGAAGGGTGAGCTTCGGGTCGGTCGAGAGCACGGCTTCGGCCCGGGCGCGCGCCGTCTCCACCAGGGCTCCGTCACTCAATGGATTCAACACGCGAAAGGGCGCCAGACCGTGCTGCCGCAGACCGGTGAGGTCTCCCATACCGCGTTCGCGCAGATCGGCTTCCGCCAATTCGAATCCATCGTCGCATCTCGCGAGGAGCTTCAAGCGGCGGCTTCCCGCCTCTCCGATTTCCCCACTGGCCACCAGCACACACCAGGAGTCTCTTTCCCCCCGTCCCACTCGCCCGCGGAGCTGGTGGAGCTGGGCCAGACCGAAACGCTCGGCATGATGGATGACCATGAGCGTTGCTTCGGGAACGTCGACCCCCACCTCCACCACGGTGGTCGCCACCAGCACGTCCAGCTCTCCCGTGGAGAAAGCCCTGCGGATACGCTCCTTCTCGCGCGCCGCCATCCTCCCGTGCAAGAGCCCCAGGCGCAGCCCGCGGAGGGGTCCCGCGCCGAGTTCTTCGTAGGCGGCGCTCGCGCTGGCCAAGTCGTTTCCCTCCGTCTCTTCCACCAGAGGAAAGACCAGGTAGGCGCGTTCACCCTGCGCCACGCGACGCCTCAGGTGCTCGTAGACCTTCGCCAGCGCCGCCTCTCGTACCACACGCGTGACCACCGGACTTCGCCCCGGAGGCTTCTCGTTCAGGATCGAAAGGTCGAGGTCGGCGAAGACGGTGAGGGCCAGACTTCGTGGAATCGGCGTGGCCGACATCACCAGAAGATGCGCCCCTTGCCCGGAAAGGGCCGCCCTTTGCAGAACTCCGAAGCGATGCTGTTCGTCCACGATGATCAAACCCAGACGATCGAACTCCACCTTGTCCTGGATCAACGCGTGCGTACCGAAGACGAGCTGGATTCGCCCCGACTTCAGCTCGCGAAGAATTTCGCGCCGCCGGGCGGCGGGGGTGCTACCCGTCAGAACCGCGCCGTGAATGCCTATCTTTTGCAAGCGAGGCAAGTTTCGTGTCGCATGCTGCCGGGCCAGAATCTCGGTAGGTGCCATGAATGCAGCCTGAGCTCCGTTTTCCGCCATCCAGATCATGGCCAGCACCGCGACCAGGGTCTTGCCACTCCCCACGTCTCCCTGCAGGAGACGATGCATCGCGATCTCGCGGGCAAGATCCTGTTTCAGGGTCTTCAGGACTCTCCTCTGTGCTCCGGTGAGAGTGAAGCCGAGACTGTTCAAATATTCGCCGGACAACTCGCCCAGATCATGAATGCGAACCGCCGCGTTTCTTCGTAGCAACTGCCGTCGTCGCACCCCCACCGAGAGTTGCAGCGCCAACGCCTCGTCAAAGGCAAGCCGTCTTCTTCCCGCTGCCGCCTGCTGCGCCTCTTGCGGCCGATGCACCGCCTCCAACGCGCTCTTCAGCTCCAGGAGGGATTCTTCCTCGCGCCAGCTTGGCGGAAGAGGATCGACGGTTTCATCACGCAGTGAGTCCAGGGCCGTTCGCACGAGCTTGCGCATCGTCGTCTGTGAGATGCCCGCGGTGAGGGGATAGCAGGGCACCATCCCTCCCGACAGGAGTTCCCCTTCCCCGCTGGCATCTTCGAAGCTGGGATTGATCATTTGTAGTCTGCGCCGGTAGGCACTCACTCTGCCGGAGACCACCAGTTCCTCGCCGATGCGCAGCTGCTTGGCCACCCAGGCCGCATTGAACCAGCTGAGGTGAAGTTGGAGACCGTTCTCCATGAGCACGCCGCTCACCAGGGTCCGCCCCCCGCGGATTCGCCGGCTCTGCAGATCGATGATCTGGCCGCGAACCGTGGCCGCCTGGCCTTCCCGGATCTCGCGCAGGGAAACGAGCGAGGAGCGCTCGAGATAGTCGTGAGGAAGATGGTAAAGAAGGTCCTCGCCGCGTTCGATTCCCAGACGCGCGAGGAGTTGCGCGCGACGCGGGCCAACTCCCTTCAAGTACTGCACGGGGCTATCCAGATGAAAACGCGGCGAGGAATTTTCGCTCATGGAATGCTCCGAGGGCTTCACTCCACGCGTTGAAACAGATAATAGCCGTTGGGACCCTGCAGAACGGCGCTCAGCTCGCCCACTTTCAAGGCCTCGATGGCCTTTTGGAAAGAGGGGTTGAGTGCCTTGGGGTCGACATAGCCGATGTCGACTCCCGTGATCTTGGCGAGCTTGCTCAGGGCCTGGCCCACCGCGTAGAAATCCTCGCCCGCCTCTACGCGCGAGCGCGCCTCGTCCGCTTCTGACTTCTCCTTGGTCATGATCTGAAGCAGATGGACCTCGCCCTTCGCCAGAGACGCCTTCCTCTCCTTGATCTGCGTATCGAGCTCGGCGAGGACGCCGTCGATTCGCTTCTTCTCTTTGTCGTCGGGAACGACCTTCTGGTACTCGAGATAGTGCTGCCTGGCTTGCTCGTAGTGAAAGCGCGCTCCGGCAATGCGTGCGAGGTGCAGATGAGGTCCCGGTAGCTCGGGATTGAGACGCGCGGCCTCGGTCAAGAGCTTCTTCGCCTCGTCCACTTTGCCGCGGGTGAGCAGCAGGACGCCGAGATTCAGGCGCGCCGATGCGGAGGAGGGCCCGGGATCCACCTTGATCGCTTGGCGGTATGCTTCCTCGGCTTCGGGCATTTTCTCCTGCACGACCAGTGAGTTGCCCAGATTGAACCAGGAATCGGGGTCCTTGGGATCGAGTCGTAGAGCCTCGTGGAACGCCTTCTCCGCCGCGGCCGGATCCCCCTGCAGGAAATGCAGGCCGGCGAGTCCCGACCAGGCTTCCGCGCTGGGTTCGATCGAGAGACTCTCTTCCAGGTCGCTCTTGGCTTCGTCGAGACGGCCCAGTCCCAGACATACGTGTCCCAAGAGAGCGAGGGCCTCCGAACGTGAGGCGCCCAGGCTCAGGGCCTTCTTCAGATTCGAGTATGCTTCGTCCATCTCTCCCACGCGGTGCTGGATACGGCCGAGATCCATGAAGTACATCGGATTGGTACCGTCGAGAAGAATCAGCTGACGCAGGAGACCTCCGGCATCGGCCCACTTCTGCATCGCGATCTTGACCGTGACCAGTGCCTCCAGAAGAGGAATGTCGTCCTGGTGTTCACTGACCCCGGACTCCAAGGTCTTGAGCGCGGTGGTGGCATCACCATTGGCGAACTGCGCCTGCGCCAGCATCAGATAGGGGTCAGCTCCCTTGGGGTCCAGCTTGCGTGCCTTCTTGGCCGCCTCCAATCCCTGCGTCACGTTCCCCAGAGCCGTCTCCACCGCCGCCAGACGCAGCCACAATTCCACGTCATCTCCGTGGGCCTTCAGCACCTCGCGGTAGGAATCGCGCGCCAACTCGCCCTTTCCGGCCGCCACCAGACTGTCACCCTTGGCGAGCCATGGATGGCTGGGATCCGCGGGCGGGATGTCCTGCGCGCGGGAAGAGCCCCAGGTGCCGGCAATCGAAAGCACGAGGCAAGCCGCGACCAGTGCCCACAGCCTAGGAGAATTCGGGTGCTTCATGGTGATCGCTTCACCTCGATGAAGGTACTGCTGGCGAGAGTTCGGGAGCTTCGAATTGAGCGCACCGAGCGCCGCGCGTCAAGCGCTGGCACGTGTGGCCGTTTCGCGTTCGGCCAGTTCTCTTTGCCGCTCCTCCCATGCCTTCGCCCCCAGTTCTTCCCCATCGCGGAAACTGCGATGGTACTCCTTCAGGAGGTAGCGCCGGGAGACCGCGGTCTTCACGAAATCCCAGGGAAAACGATACTCGTCGGGCTTCTCGGCGTAGAGCAGCCACTCCACGTCGACGTGCGCGTCCTTCAGAGCTCTTTTCCAGGTGGGTGAAGCCCCCTCCGCCCAGCGGATCAGTGCTTCGGACACCCTTCGGTCCCCCAGCGAGAGAATGCTCTGCCGGTAGGTTTCCTTGGGTGTACCCACCGTCACTCTTACACCGGAGATCCGATCGAGTGCCCGCAAAAGGATTTTCGCGCGTCGCTCATGGACTTCCTTGCTGATCATCGCCTTCCACTGGAACGCGGTCCAGGGCTTGGGTACCAGCGGGCTCACGCTCAGGGAAAGACGAGGGTGGTGCCCGACCTCGGCGAAGACCTGCTTGAGATCTCGAGCCAAGGAGACGATTCCCTCCATGTCCTCGTCGCTCTCGGTGGGCAGACCCATCATGAAGTAGAGTTTGAGCTTCTGAACCCCCTTGGCGGCCAGGGTGCGGCCGCTGTTCAGAATGTCCTGGTGGGTCATGGTCTTGCGGATGACGCGCCGCAGGCGCTCCGTGCCCGCCTCGGGCGCGATGGTGATGGTGCGCATGCCGCCACGCACGATGCCGTCCACCCGCTTCTCGTCGAGAAGTTCGAGGCGCAGACTGCTGGTGGTGTAGTTGATGTTCCTGTCCACCAAACTCTGCGTCACGCGATCCAGTTCGGGATGATCGACGAGACAGGCCCCCACCAATCCGACCGTTCCAGATTTCAGATCCGTCTCTTCCAATCGCTTCAGCAGCGCGTCCGCGTTGGAAAAACGCACGGGCCGGTACCAATAGCCGGCCAGGCAGAAGCGGCAGCCCCATCCGCAGCCGCGCGTCATCTCCGCCATCATCACGTTGGAAAAGACACTGCTGGGGGTGATGACCCGCGAGCTGATCAGGTCGTCCACCACTTCGGCGGTCTCGGTGCGTTTGACGATCAGCTCCGGTGCGCGCTGATCCTTCACGGAACGCTCGTGGAGGGTCGGCGAGCTCACTCGCTGGGGCAGGTAGACTCCCTGGATCTCAGAGAGCGCGTCCTCGAACTCGCGGCGCGAGATACGCCCCTCCGCGAATTCCTCCAGCAGAGGAGTTGCCTCCTCCATGAAGGGCTCGCCGTCTCCGATGACGATCGCATCGCACAGGAGAGCCAGAGTCTCGGGATTTGCCGTCACTGCGGGGCCGCCCACCAGGACGAAGAGTTCGTCCTCCCCACGTTCGCTGGCACGCAAGGGAACCGAGGCATCGCGCAGCATGCGCGCGAAATGGAAGTAATCTTCCTCGAAAGAGATGCTCCACAGGCTGAGACGGTGCTCCGCCAAAGGCCGGCGCGTCTCGAAGGACTGGGGAGTCTCGGGGGTCTCGGCCTCCAGGAAGAGGCGATCCACCCCGAGCTCCATCCCGTCCAGACACGCGCTCCAGATGTACTGGAAACCCAGATTGGACATCCCCACTTCGTAGGTGTTGGCGAAACACACGAGCAGATCCGCCTTCGTGCTCGGCTGACGCTTTGGCGCGGGAACCACCCAGGTTTCCTGCGCGAGCTTCTCGGCTACGAAGTCCGGTATTGGGTTCATGCTCTCATGCTCAAAGGGGGAGAGTCCTTCGACGACTTTGTCTTGGACTCAAAAGTAGTATCGTCCGCCGAGGGCGGCGTTGAGATCGAATTCGCTGCTGGGAGTCAGATCCAACACGGGGACCAGCTCCAAGAAAAGATCGAACGGTGCGTCAGCGAACTCATAGGCCAGACCCACCGGGAAGCGCACCCCCAGGGTGTCGTCAACCTCGTCGCGGAGACGCAGGCGCCCGCCCACTCCGAAATACAGCGGCAGGGAGCCCTTTTCCACCTGGATGAGGTTCCAGCGGTGCCAGATGTAGTCGGCATGCAAATGCAGATTGGTGTGCTCGGTGAAGGACCAGGCCACGGCGCCCTGCACTGCCGTCGAGCCACCGGTCCAGAGCTTCATGGAGACTCCGGTGGGTTCCCCCAAGATGATCCCGGCTCCGAAGGACGATCGGTGTTCGGATGCTGCCGAGGATACGGGTATGAGAACTGCGATTAGGACCATGCAGATGAAGATCTTCTTCATGAGCAAATTCCTCCGTCCAGGCTGGGGGTAGCCTCATTCGAGTCGAGATTCGTTACAATCTAGTTATGCCTGGACAACTTCGCCGAGAGGAGCCGGATCCACCGCGGAAAGAGGGCCCAGCCAGCGTTCGCGCTGTTGGCTGCGCACTCTGAGGGAGAGCGGATAGAGCTGCGTGAGACGGCGCGCGCTGGTCTCGCATTGTGCGACCTCGCCCTTGCGCCGCAGAAGTTGAAGATGGCAGATCTCGTCGGCGAGGGAACCCGCCCGCAGATTCCTGAGCTGCTCCTGCTCTTCGAGCGCTTCCTCGACACGTCCGCTCCCGGCCAGGATGCGCACGCGCTCCCTTCGGGCCGCGGCGCTCTCAGGCCACCGCTTCAACACTTCCTCCAGCTTGCGCAGCGCGCGGGATTCCTCGTTCAGGCTGCGATGAATCTGCGCGCGAAGCACGGCCAGTGCGGGTTGCAGGCCCGCTTCCTCCTCGTACTCGTCGAGCAGAGCCGCAGCGGAACCGAGCTTGTCCTTTTGGACCAGAATCTCGGCTCGAGCCAGGGTGAGCGCCGGGTCCTCGAGCTCTTGATCGAGCTGATTCAGACAGTTTTCCGCGGCGTCGATCGCACCCGAACGAAGGTGGAAAGCCACCGCGTCGAGCAGTCCTTGGGGACCAGGGTGATTGCGAAGCAGGTCCTCGTAGGCGGCCCGTGCGAGCTCCGTCTGACCCTCCAGTGCGCGCGTACATGCGAGGAGATTCAGGACCTCGGCCGGAACTTCACCGTGACTGAGCAAGGGACGGATGAGTTTGTCACAGGCTTCCTCGTCCCCTTCGAGGTGCAGACAAAGGGCGAGCCCGTAGTCCGCGAAGGGAGAAGGAAGCGCCGCTCCCTCACGCGCTCGCGCGTAACGTCTCCGCGCACTCTCGACCTCCCCCTGATGAAGCAGAACCGCCGCGGACAAAACGAGAGCGTCCGCGAAGCCGGGGTGAATCGTGAGTGCGTGCTCGAGGTGTATCAGAGCTCCCGCAAGATCTCCCTCGCGGAAGAGAATCAGAGCCAGTTTGAAGCGCAGATCCGGAAAGTCCGGGTAGCTCCTCAGCAATTCCTCGATCGCCCGGCGGCTGCTCTCGAGGTCTCCCGCCAGATAGAGGGATTCCGCCCGATCAATTCTCCGCCTCAGGCTCTCTTCATCGAAGAGGTGCTGCCACAGCTCCTCAGCTCCCGGCGCTCGCGGCCCTTCATCGAGGAAGCGGGTCAATGCGGTGGGACGCCGTTTCCCCGCCTCCCTTGCCCGCTGCAGTTCGGTTTCCGCCGCCTCGTTCTCGCCCCTCTCCCGCAGGATCACCGAGATCAAGACTCTGGCCTCGGCGAGATCGCCGTTGATCTTCAACGCACTTTGCGCCGACTTCTCGGCCTTTCCGGGATCTCCCTGCCGGTAATGCGCCACCGCCTTGCGAAAGTGCAGATCCGGGTAGCCCGGTTGCTCGGACAGAGCCGCATCGAGATAGCGCAGAGCATCGAGATCTCTCCCGTCGCGCAGCAGGCGGGCGCCGATCTTGGCCTGCGCCTCGGCGCGATAAAAGCGCGCCAGGGCGACGTAGGGATGCGAATCGTCCATCAGCCCATCGAGGGCCAGATCGAAGGCCTCCAGAGACGACTCGTAGTCGCCCCCGTTGTAGAGTCGCATTCCCTGCTCGTAATGACGTTGCGGCGTATCTCCGAACAGCCAACGAAACATCGAATCCCTCCGCGAAGTGTGTTCCCCAACCGGGCACCTCCGCGCGCCTCGGCTGTGCCGCGATCAGTCCATCGTCTTGCGAATGAAGGTTGGGATATCCAAATCCGCGCCGCGTCCCGACCTGGCCGCGCGTGCCTTCATCGGTGTCTCATCCTCGCGTTCCTCCGCGGGAGCGCGGGGCGGAGTATTCTCGGCCTCGAACATGGAACGGCGCGCCGCCGGAGCGGACTCCTTCACCGGTACTTCGCTCACGCCGTCTTCCAGAGAGAGCTGCCTGCCCTGCCTCGTTTCCGCGGTGGGCCGGCTGGGGGCTTCCTGCGCTTGCATCCCCCCCGCCTTCATCTGCGCGGCCGGAGTCTGCGGCGGAGCGAAAGGCTGCGGCTGGGGTGGCGTGGGATTCTGGCGGCTCGTCACCTTCTGCAGCGGTACCGGCTGCGTGAGCGGCCGCACCATGTTCATGTCGATGCCCGCGCGCTGCGGCTGACGGGCGGGGTCTCCGAAGCCGGTCGCAATGACCGTCACCCGCATCTCCTCGCCCGCGTTGGGATCGATGACCGCTCCAAAGATGAGGTTCGCCTCGCTGCCCACGCCGTCCTGAATGATGCTGGTGGCCTCGCTCACCTCGTGCAGAGTCATGTCGCTGGCGCCCGTGATGTTGACCAGGACTCCCTTGGCCCCGCGGATGTCCACCTCGTCGAGCAGGGGGCTGGAGATCGCCGCAGTCGCCGCATCCGCAGCGCGGGTCTCACCCTTGGCCACTCCCGCGCCCATGATCGCGTCGCCCATCCCCGTCATGATGCTGCGCACGTCGGCGAAGTCGAGATTGACCAGACCGGGCACCGTGATGAGATCACTGATGCCTTTGGTGGCGTGGTAAAGCACCATGTCCGCCACCCGGAATGCGTCGGTGAGAGGGGTGTTCGCGGGCACGATCTTCAACAGCCGGTCGTTCTGAATGGCGATCAGAGTGTCCACCTGCGACTTCAGTGCCTCGAATCCCTCCTGGGCCTGATGCCCACGGTGCCGTCCCTCGAAGGTGAAGGGCATGGTCACGATGCCCACCACCAACGCGCCCAGTTCCCGGGCGATACGCGCCACCGTCGGCGCCGCTCCGGTACCGGTTCCACCGCCCATGCCCGCGGTGACGAAGACCATGTCGGCTCCGGTGAGGACCTCGGCCACGGTGTTCTCGTCTTCTTCCACCGCCTTGCTGCCCACGCGCGGATCACCGCCCGATCCCAAACCGCGGGTAATCTTGGCGCCGATCTGCACCTTGTTGGTGGCTTGGCTCTCTTGAAGAGCCTGTGCGTCGGTGTTGATGGCAACGAATTCCACTCCAGGCAGACCCGAGGCCACCATTCCGTTGACGGCATTACCGCCAGCTCCACCAACTCCCACGACTCGGATTTGCGCCTGATCCGTGTATTCCTCTTCGAACTCGAACATCATCATTGGATTCCTCCAGCTAAAACCGTGTCGTGGGGGACAAACGCCTTCCCTCTCACACGATGCGGTCGAGAATGCGTTTGAAATTGCTCCAGAGTCTCCCTCCCCCGGGACTAGAGATGGGGGCTAGAGGAAGGGAGTGTTCGTGTTGTAGAGCTCTCCGGCTCAGACCGAGCGCTGTCGCCCAGGAGTCCGGCTCCTGGGAGAGATCGTCACCGGGAGCCCGCCTTTGGTCCGCTCTCAGCGCGAAAACTTGCTCGGCGAGCTCCACCGTTCCGGGAATTCTGCTCCCACCACCGGTGAGAACGATCCCCGCTGCCAGGGCTGGCCGCGTCACACCCCACTGCAGGCCGGAGGCGACATGCTCCAAGATCTCCTGCTGACGGGGCTCGCAAACCGCTGCCACCCTGGTCCGGATAGCACTCGGCGAATCGACGGTTGAGGCGGTGGGGGTGCCTCCGTGGGGTAGGACCTTCGAGCGCAGAGCGCTGGCCGATGTCCTTTTTAGTACCTCTGCCTCCTTGGGATCAACACCCAAAACGTAGGCGATGTCTCTGGTGACGTGATTTCCACCCAGAGGAACCACCCCGCTCTGGCGCAATCTGCCCCGGCAGTACAGCGCAAAGTGGGTGAGTTCACCCCCAATATCGATGAGTAGACACCCCTGTTCACGTTCCTCCTGGGAGATGAGATAAGTGGCGGTGGCGCAGGGGTTGAACACCAGCGGATCCGCCCGGTAGCCCGCCATCTCGACCACGCGATCGATGGCCTGCACCGCCGCCTGCTCCCCCGTGATGAGGTGAGCATCCAGCTGCAGGCGAGAGCCCATCATCCCTACCGGATTCTGAAGTCCTCCCCGGCCGTCCAGGGTGTACTCCACCGGGAGGCAGTGGAGAATCACGCGGTCGAAGGGAATTCCCATGGCCTGGACTCGCCGGCGCACCCGTTCGAGATGCTCACCGCGCACGTGCCCCCCGGATTCGTCCAGCGAAATCGAGCCGCTGGAGGAGACACTGCGCAGGTGAGACCCTCCCACGCCGACTGCGATGGACTGCGGAATGACGCCGGCGATGTCGCAAGCGGTGTCCAACAGTCCGCGCAGCGCGAGCGCGGCCGCGGGCAGATCCACGAGTTCACTGCGGGTAAAACCTCGGCTGGGAACGGAGGCGTGGCCCAAGATGGCCACTCCTCCATTCCCGTCCGGTTCGGCTACCACGGCACGAAATCGTGTGGATCCCAAATCGAGACCCGCGAGAACAGGTTCTTGGTCCATTTCATCCTCCCATGTGGCGCCTCGTCGCTCCCCCGTTGGTCACGACGACTTGCCTCTCGAAGCGAAGATCCAATCGGTCCCCTGGACCGGGCTGCAGCATGGGCAGCGAAGCGGTCAATACCGTCAAACGCCGGTCCCAGCCTTCAGACCCCAGCACAACCTCGACTCCGTCGCCGGTGATGAGTCGAACGTTTCCGTTCTCCCCCACCTCCACCGACGAGAGGCCCGAAGGCCAGGTCCACGGCGTCCGGTTCAAGGACACGCAGAGCTTCCGCACAAGCTCACGCGTGGCCTTGCTCAGTACGGTCGTCCCCTCCCGACGTGGGGCCCTCAGTCGGGGTAGACCGGACACATCGATGCCGCGCCGCGGAGGTAAGTACCTCCCGTCGGCGCAGACTGCCCCACCCTCTTCCAGTGAGAAGACGGGGCGTGCTTCCTCGACCACGACTCGGAGAGTCCCGGTGGGAAGCGGGATGAATTTCACCTCTTTGATCCAAGGATCTTCGAGGAGTTGCTCGCGAAGTTCGTCCTTCGGCAGCAAGTACATGCGCTTTCCGAAGCACTCCGAGAGAACGGTACGGAGATGCTCTTGATCCGCAGCGAGATGGCCCTGAACTCTTACCGACTGCACCCGCAAGAAGCAGCCGAGTGTGAGCATTGCCCCGAGCGCGGCCGCGCTCAAAACCAGGAACAACTTGCGCCGCGCATGCCGGTTCTTGGCTCTCCGCACTCCGGAAGACGTACGCCGGCTCCGCGCCAGAGGGGCGCCGGGCAGCTCGCTGTCCCGAGTTCCCACGTAACGGATCTTCGTCATGACTCGTCCTCGCTTCTCTCGGCCAGTGCACGCATGAGAAGCTCCGCGAGGTGCGTGATGTCCCCCGCGCCCTGGGTGAGCCAGAGGTCGCCCGGGCGCGCTGTCTGCTTCGCCCACTCCACGGCCTCGTCCAAGGACTGCAGGCGCTTCACCGGCCTCGCGTACTCCTTCTCCAACCTGGAGGCGATGAGTTCACTGTCGACGCCCTCGATCGGTTCCTCGCTCGCCTCGTAGATCGGGAGGATGCCGACCTCATCGGCAGCGGCAAGCACTTGCGCGAAGGCCTCATAGTGATCCCGCGTGCGGGTATAACGGTGGGGTTGAAACACGACGACCAAACGCCGGTCGAAGCTCTCGCGAAGCGCCTGGATCGTCACCCCCAACTCCGTCGGATGGTGTCCGTAATCGTCCACCACCAGAACTCCTCCCACTTCACCCTTCTGCTCCAAACGTCGTCCGACTCCCCCGAAGCACACCAGGGCGCGGGAGATCTGGTCGAAATCGAGACCCAGCTCGAGTCCGGTGGCGACGGCAGCCGCCGCGTTCATGGCGTTGTGCGCGCCGAAGAGAGGAAGTTGACAGCTGCCAAGCTCATTCTGGTGCAGCCAGAATCTCAGCTGCATTCCGGCCTCGTTGCCCTTCTGGCGCGCCACGCGAAGATCGCAATCCTCGCTGCTTCCGTAGGTGAAAGGGGTCCAGCGGATGCGAGGCAGCAGCGCCATGAGTTCAGGATCGTCCTTACACGCGATGACTTTCCCGTAGAAGGGAACGCGATCCATGAAGTCCACGAAGGCTTTACGCACCGCCTCCATGTCTCCGTAATGGTCCATGTGCTCGTGATCCACGTTGGTGATCACCGCGATCGTGGGATCCAGACGCAAGAAGGTCCCGTCGCTCTCGTCCGCTTCGGCCACCAGGTATTCACCGCCGCCGAGAATTGCCGTGCCCCCCAGGGCCAGCAGCTTCCCCCCCACGATCACCGTGGGATCGAGTCCTCCTTCGGTCAGCACGGTCGCGATCAGACTGCTCGTCGTGGTCTTCCCGTGCGAACCGGCGATGGCAACCCCGTGCTTCAAGCGCATCAGCTCCGCCAGCATCTCGGCGCGGCGGATGACGGGAATCCCCTTGCACCGGGCTTCCACGAGTTCGGGATTGCTCTGCGGCACCGCGGAAGAAAAGACCACCACGTCCGCGTCGTTCACGTGCGCCGCGTCGTGACCCAGCCAGACGCGCGCGCCCATGTCCTTCAGGCGTTGGGTCTGCGGACCCTCGCGCACGTCACTCCCGGAGACCTCGAATCCCAGATGGACGAGCACTTCGGCAATGCCGCTCATGCCCACTCCACCGATGGCGACGAAGTGAATCCTCCGGGTAAGCCGGAACGCGGCGGAGCGCTCCCCGGGACGCACGAAAAGACCACGGTCCGTCCAGCTCATGCGTCCCTCCCTTCGCGTGCGCGAGAGATCAAGGCGGCGGCGAGTTCAGCAGCGCCATTCCTGCCAGCGGCGATCATCGCCGCCGCCTCCCCCATCGTCTCCAGCACGGCTGGATTCTTTTGAAACTCATCGAGTAGTCCGCAGAGCATCGACGCGTCGAACTCGGCGTCGCTCACGACTCTTGCCGCTTTCGCCCGGCTGAAGGCGGCGGCATTGTGGCTCTGGTGGTCGTCGGTCGCATGCGGGTAGGGCACCAGGATGGCGGGCTTGCCCGCGGCCGCCAATTCCGCGAGAGTGAGCGCTCCGGCCCGACACACCACGAGATCCGCCACCCGGTAGGCCGCGGCCATGTCATCGATGTAGGCACGGGGGGTGATCTGGCTGAGACCCGAGAGCGCGGTCCGTACTCGCGGCAAGTCATCCCGTCCGGTTTGCACGATCGCTTGCCACTCACCGCGGCTCGCCCTTGCGAGCCAGGCGCCCACCACGGCGTCGTTGAGCCGAGAGGCTCCCCGGCTTCCCCCGAAAACGAGAAGGGTCAGCTTGCCCGCGGGTTGCAGTCCGAAGCTCTGGTAATCCTCGGCGCGCGCGCGCTCCCCACGCGTTTTCAGAATCTCCGCGCGCACCGGATTGGGAAGCACCTCGACGTGTTTCGCGCGCCCGAGATACTCAGCCCCCTGCTCGAAGGCCACGTAGGCGCGCTCGGCAAAGCGGGACAGAAAGCGATTCGTCGATCCGGGCACCGAGTTCTGTTCCTGCAGCCACAAGGGCCTGCCCATGAGAGCGGCCGCGACCGAGGGAGCCGCGCTGGCGTAGCCTCCGGTCGCGAGAACGGCCGCGGGGCGCAGGCGGAGAATCAAGGGAACGGAGGCAAGGAAGGCCAGGCCGAAGCTGAGGGCGAAGCGCAGGGCTCCCAGGACTCCCAATCCACGCAGACCAGCCGCGGGCAGGCGCGTGAGCGGGAAGCCGGCCGCGGGAACCAACTGGTTCTCGATTCCACGGCGCCCACCCACGAAGTGCACGTGCGCGCTGGGACTCTGGCTCATGAGCTCCTGGGCCACGGCCAGGGCGGGCTGCACGTGGCCTCCGGTCCCACCCGCTGCGATGAGGAAGCGCGGACTCATGCTCTCTTCCTCCAGCGGTCGTTGGGGGCGCGGCGGCGGCGCAAGTGCCGGGTCACGCTCAGCAGCACTCCGACTCCCGCGAGATTGGTGATGAGGGCGCTGCCTCCGTAACTCAGGAAAGGCAGGGGAAGGCCGGTGACCGGCATCAACCCCACGACGACCGCGAGGTTGAGTACCGCGTAGCAGAGAACCATCGCGCCGATGCTCAGGGTCACCAGGTAGGCCAGGCCGTCGGGCGCGTTCCGCGCGACCTTCAGAGTGCGCGCGAACCAGAAGAAGAGGATGATGACGAGGCCCCCCGCACCCACGAAGCCCAGTTCCTCGCCCAGAATGGCGAAGATGAAATCGGTGTGGCTGGCAGGGAGGAAGAGGTACTTCATGGTGCTCATGCCCGGTCCCACCCCACGCCATCCACCACTCCCCAAGCCCACGAGCGCCTGATAGGACTGATAGCCGAAACGTCCGTCGTGACCGCCGCGCAGCAACAGATCCATCCAAGCCGCGACCCGCTCGTGTACCTTTCCCACGTGGGCGTAGGCCAGCCAGCAGAGCACCGCTCCCGCGAGCAGCAAGAGAAAGATCCAGCGCGCCTTGACCCCTCCCAACCAGAAAAGAGACAGGCACAGTAGGGCCAGAGCCATCGCCGAACCGAAATTCGGTTGCAGAGCCAAGAGCAGGATGGCGATTCCCGGCACCGCGGCCATCCGCAGAAATGCCTTTCCGTCTCTCGTAACCTCTGGATGACGGTCGATCCAATAAGGGAGTCCCAACGCGAGTCCCAACTTCACGAGCTCGACCGGCTGCACGATGACGCCGAAGATGTGGAGCCAGCGGGTGATGCCGTAGGAAGAACGCGTGAAGCTCGTGCCCACCACCGTGATCAAGAGCATGAGCACGGCGGCCGGCAGGGCGATGAGAGCGAAGCGGCAGGAAACGCGGTAAGGAATCCACGCCAGGAGGAACATCACGCTGAGCCCGATGAGCGCGCGCAGCGTTTGACGGGCCGCGAAGGAGAATTCGGTCACTCCGGCCATGCTCGCGCGATAACTGCTCGATGCGTAGACCATGATCATGCCCAGTCCGACGAGCAGAAGAGTCAAAAGGACGAGCCGGCGATCGGGCAGCGTGGTGACGTTCTTCATGCCCGCCCTCCCTTCTTCTTGACCCAGTCGCTGAAGACCTCTCCGCGTTCCACGAAGGAGGAGAATTCGTCGTAGCTGGTGCAGGCGGGAGAGAGCAGAACGGTATCCCCACGATTGGCGATCTCCTTCGCCAACTCCAAGGCCTGCAGCATTCCCGGCGCTTTCTTCAACTCGACCGCTCCCTCGAGCGCGGCAGCGATCGCCTCCGACTCCTCGCCGTAGCAGATCGCGGTGCGCACCTGTCCCATGGCGGACGCCAGGGGGCTGTAGTCCTCACCCTTGCCCTGTCCCCCCAAGAGCATCACGAAGGGGCCGCTCAGCCCGCTGAGAGCGGCCAGCGCGGCGTGCACGTTGGTCGCCTTCGAGTCGTTCACGTAGCGCACTCCCGCGATCTCGCCCACGAGTTGCACTCGATGGGGAAGTCCCTCGAAGCTGCGCAACCCTTCCGCGAGGGAAGAGACCGGAAGTCGGTAGGGAATGAGCGCCGCGAGCGCGGCCAGGGCGTTGAGCAGATTGTGATGACCCAAGAGGGGCAGCGCGGAGGCGGAGAGGATACGCTCCTCTCGCCCCCCGCTGCGTTGAACGAGCCAGTCTTCGGCAAGACCGGTCCCGTCTTCCCCGGCGGCGATCGGCGCGGGCTGGAAGCGGAGCTTGCGAGAAGAGCAAACCGCGCTCCACGCTTCGGCCCAGACCTCCCCCCGGGGAAATACGAAGAAGTCCTTTTCGTCCATCCGCTGCAGCATCCTGCGCTTGGCTTCCGCGTAGGATTCCATGTCCGGATAACGATTGAGATGGTCGGGGGCGATGTTCAACAGTACCGCCACATCCGGGTGAAGCTGCTCGACGTGTTCGAGCTGGAAGGAAGAGGCCTCCACCACCACGAAAACTTCGGGGGTGGCGTCGTTCACGACGGCGCTCAACGCAGTCCCTATGTTGCCTGCCAAGAGAGAGGATTTTCCCGCGGAACACAGCAGATGGTGGATGAGACTGACCGTCGTGCTCTTCCCGTTGGTCCCCGTCACCACCAAAAGCGGCCCTTCGACGCGACGCGCCGCCAACTCCAATTCACTGAAGACGGGCACACCCTGCTGCAGGGCCTGTTGCACTACTGGGTTGCTGTCGGGAACTCCGGGGCTGATGACGAGCACTTCGAGTTGGCTCACGGCGGCCGCAACAGCGGCGTCTTTTCCGCCATGGAAGGCGTCGACGCGATCGCCCAAGCTCGCGAGCACCTCGCCGAGTTCGTCGCGACGGCGGTCATCGAATAGAGTGACGCGGCACCCCTCGCTCAAAAGGAGTTCGGCGGCGGCGCTGCCGCTTCTGCCCAAACCAAAGACTCCGACGCGGGTATCGCGCCAAGAGCCGTCGCGCGGCAGAATCTCCATTGCTCGGGACATCACTCTCATCATCACCTTAGCTTCAGAGTCGAGACCGAAAGCAAGACCAAGAGAGCGCCCACGATCCAGAAACGGATCACGACTTTCGATTCGCTCCAGCCGAGCTTTTCGAAATGATGGTGAATGGGCGCCATGAGAAAGATCCGCTTGCCGCTTCGCAGGCGATAACTCAAAACTTGCAGGGCGACCGAGAGCGCCTCTGCCACGAACACTCCTCCGATGACCACCAGCAGCAGCTCTTGTTTGATGAGAAGAGCCACGCTTGCCAACGCACCTCCCAGAGCCATGGCTCCGGTATCGCCCATGAAAACTTCCGCCGGATGCGCGTTGTACCACAGAAAGCCGAGCGAGGCCCCCAGGACCGCCATCGCGAAGACCGCGAGTTCGCCTGCGTCCCTCAAAAAGAGAATGTTCAAGTAACCGCTGATGACGCTGTTCCCGGTCACATAGGCCAGGACCGCGAAAGCGGCGAAGCACAGGGCCGCCAGACCCACGGCCAGACCGTCGAGTCCGTCGGCCAGGTTCACCGCGTTGGTGGTACCGGAAAACACCAGCACGACCAAAGGAACGTACAGCCAACCCCAGTTGAGCATGACGCCCTTGAAGAAGGGCAGGGTGCTCTCGGTCGCGATGCCGGCGTACTCGGGCGTGCGCACCATCCAGAGAGCCAGGACCAGACCAAAAATTCCCTGGGCCAAGATCTTCCATCGGCCCGAAAGACCGTTCCGCTTCTTCATGACGACTTTCAAATAGTCGTCGATGAAACCGAGCAGACCCATGAAGACCGTGCTCAGAAGCGCGACTTTGACCAGCTGATTCCCGAGATTCCCCCACAGCAACATGGGAATGATGATGGCGGCCAGGATCAGAAGGCCACCCATGGTGGGAGTTCCCGCTTTGACATGGTGCCCCTCCGGCCCCTCTTCCCTGATGGTCTCACCGATCTGCAGCGAACGAAGCTTCGCGATGGCCCAACCTCCGAACACGAAGCAAATGAGAAGTGCAGTCACCGTCGCGTACGCGGCGCGGAAAGTGATGTAGCGGAAGACGTTGAACGCCCCCCAGCTCCCGCGGAGAATCTCGACGAGTTCGTAGAACATCAGTCGTCCCCTCCCCGCGCGCTCAATTCCTCCAAGAGCGACTCGAGAACCGTTTCCAGCCCCACACTGCGGCTGGCCTTCAGCAGAACCGCGTCTCCTTCGCGCAGCCCTTTCGCGATTTCGCGACCCAGCGCGCTCAAGTTTTGCTCAGGATCGGCCTGTTCGTCGGTGGCGAAGATCATCTGCCGGCCCACCGGCACCAATTCGTCGATGCCGAGCTCGTGGGCGCGCGCCACCACGCGCCGGTGCAAATTCGTGCTCTCCGGTCCGAGCTCGGCCATGCTGCCGAGGATGGCGATCTTGCGGCCTTTGACGGGGAGCTTGGCGAGACTGGAGAGCGCGGACTCCATGCTGGAAGGATTCGCGTTGTAGCAGTCGTCCAGAATGACGCAGCCGGCGCGCCGCACGAAACGGCTCCGATGGGGAGAGACGGCAACCTCGGCGATGCGGGGAAGCGCATCTTCGATCTCCACCCCAGCCACTTTTGCGATCGCGCATGCGGCCGCGGCGTTGAGTCCATTGGCCTCTCCGAAGAGGGGCAGAACCACCTCGACTCCCTGAACTTTCACGCGCAACCCCTCGGCGGTCTGCTGGCACTTCTGGAGCCTCACATCGCATTTCTTGCCCTTGCCGAAGCTGACGCTCTCGCCCGCGCTGCTCGCCTGAAGGAGGCGTTCGTAGTTCGCATCGTCCCCGGGTAGAACCGCGCAACCCTGGGGCGGCAGGTTTTGGAGAAGGGCGGATTTTTCGACCAGGACGCCTTCCAGATCACCGAAGTTCTCCAAGTGGGCCGCGCCCACGTTGGTGACACAGCCGATGCGCGGCCTGACGCATTCGCTCAGAGCCGCGATCTCTCCCTTGCGTGAGGCTCCCATCTCCAGCACCAAAAAGTCGAGTTGATCGGGCTGCGAGAGAACCGCCAGGGGAAGTCCGATGCGACTGTTCAAATTGCCCGGGCTCACTCCAACTTCGCGGTCGCTGAGCGCCGCCTTCGTCATGTCCTTGGTAGTGGTCTTTCCGTTGGATCCAGTGATCCCGATCACCGTGGTCGGATGTTTGTGCAGCCAGCCTCGAGCGAGAGCGAAGAGGGCTGCATGCATGTCCTCCACCAAGAAGACCGGCTGCTCGAAGCCTTGCGCGCCGGGAATTTTGTTTTCCACCAGCGCCGCGGAAGCGCCACGTTCGAAGCTCTGCACCAAAAAGTCAGCGCCGTGCTGTCTTTCTCCCTGCATGGCGACGAAAAGGTAGGCCGCTTGACTCTGCCTGCTGTCGACGACGGCGCCATGCAGGATTCGCGAAGCCAGACTGTTTTCGGAAGTCCACACCGCTCCGTCCGCGCGCAAGAGACGGTGCGCCACCTCCGCTTCGTCCAGCCATTCGTGGATGTCGTAGGCGGTGAAGCTCATGCCTTCCTCCCCGCATCCCAAGCAGCGCGGGCCGCGCTCGCGTCATCCCAAGGCAACTTCTCGGTGCCGATGATCTGGTAGTTCTCGTGTCCCTTTCCGGCGAGAAGGACGAGATCCTCCCTGTCGGCGGCCTCGAGCGCGGCAGCGATCGCATCTCCCCTATCCGCGATGGTTCGCGCCCAACCCTGCTCATAGGCGCGTCGCATTCCACTCTCGACGTCCTCGAAGATCCGCTGCGGATCCTCGGTGCGCGGGTTGTCGAGCGTGAGATAGATCTGGTCCGCGCTGGCCATCACCGTCGCCGCCATGAGAGGCCGCTTGCCGCGGTCGCGGTCGCCTCCGCAGCCGAATACGACGTGAATGCGTCCTTGGCTGAATTCACGGCAGGCGGCCAGAGCCTTCTGTAATCCATCGGGCGTATGCGCGTAGTCCACCACCACCAAGGGCCCGCCGCTCAGTTCGACCGCTTGCAGCCGACCTCGCACGGGTTTGGCCGCGGCCAACCCCGTCTGCAACTCCTCCTTCGAAAGACCCAGAGCAAGCCCACATCCCAGAGCGACGAGGGCGTTTTCCACGTTGAACCCGCCCAGGAGGCGAGAGCGGAACTCGAGCTGCTCGTGTCGCAGTTCGACTCGGAAGGAGCTTCCGTCGCGATCGAGAGTGGCATCGAGCAAGCGCAGGTCGCTGCCCGCACTCCGCCCCACTTTGAGGGTTCGCTTGGGCCAGGGCGCGGCCGCGAAACTTTCGTCATCGATGAAGACCACGGCACACCCGACGGCCTTCTCGCGCGCGGGGCCGTCGAGACGGTCGAGCAGTCGCCGTTTCGCTCCCAGATAGCTCTGAAGGTCCGGATGATAATCAAGATGTTCGCGACTCAAGTTGGTGAACGCCGCGACATCCACTTCGGCGACGCCGATGCGTTCCTGGTCGAGCGCGTGCGAGCTCGCCTCGAAAGCGCAACTGCTGAGCCCGGCTTCGCACATTTCATCCAGCAGCCGGTAGAATTCGGTCGGATCCGGTGTCGTCAGCGAGGCGGAACTCTGCCGAATTCCCGTGTCGTACTGAATGGTCCCCAGCAGCCCGCAGCTGCGTCCTGACTCCACCAGAATGTCGCGCACGAGGTGGCTGACCGTGGTCTTGCCATTGGTTCCGGTGACCGCCACCAGTTGGAGCTTCAGGTCGGGTTTGTGATGGAACTCGCGCGCCAAGACTCCCAGCGCGTGCCGCGTATCCTCGGTCGAGAAGAAGGCCGCATCGGCGCTGGCAGAAATCGCCGGCTCGCGTCCTTCCTGAACGATGATCGCCTTGGCTCCACGCGCCAAAGCATCGGCCACGTACTCGTGACCATCCATCGCGTGTCCTTCGACGGCCACGAAACACGAGCCAGCTTTCACCTTGCGCGAATCACTACAGACCTCGTTCACCGAAACGTCGTTGAGGGCAGTGAGCGGTCTGAGCTCGAGCTGCGTCGCGAGATCGCCGAGCAGGGAGCGTGCGTTCATTCCCCACCCCCTTGCGACCAGGCCACGCGCACGACCCCTCCTGCCAGAATCGGCGCCCCTGCTTGCGGCATCTGCCCCACGACTCTCGCATCGGCGGAGGGGGCCTCGTTCAGGAGTTTGCATCCCGCCCGCCCCAGCGATTCGCGGACGCTCTGCAGGGAAAGTCCGAAAAGCTCCGGGGTCTGCACCGTCCGCTCTGGCTCTTCTTCCTCGGCCGTCGCGAGCAAGGGACGGCGGTAGTCCAGGAGACGCGTGGCCGAGAGCACCTTGCTCACCACGCGCGAAAAACAGCCAGCCGCGGTATCTCCGCCCCAGCGACGCTCGACTTTGGGCCGCTGGACGACGATGGCCACCAGAAGCTGCGGAGCTTCGGCGGGAACGACCCCGATGAAGTCCGCCATGTATGCGTTGGGTTCGTAGCCTCTGCCGTCCAAGCGCGCGATTTGCGCCGTACCGGTCTTCCCCCCCACGCTCAATCCCTCGACCCGGGCCCCCCGCCCACTCCCGTAGTCCATCTCGACCACCTGGCGGCACAGATCGCGCAGGATCGGAGGGACCTTGGGCGGTACGATGTCTTCTCGGACCACGCGCGGGGGCAATGGATGCACCTGGCCCTCTTCGTCGCGCCAGCTGGCCACGAAGCGAGGGACCCGCAGCGTACCGTCAGTCAGCAACGCGCTGTATCCCGCCGCCATCTGCAGGAGAGTGACCGAGACCTCCTGCCCGATGGCCATGGTGGCCTTCGTCCGCCCGGACCAATCCTGGACATCATTCAGAATGCCGGGGCTCTCTCCGGAGAGACCGCAGCCGGTGGGCATTCCCAAACCGAAGCGGCGCAGATCACCCAGGAATTCATCCTGATGCAAGTACGAGGCGGCCTTTCCGAAGATGATGTTGGAACTGACGATGAAGGCGACCCGGAAGCTGACCAGACCCACCGGGTGTACGTCGTGGAAGGTGAACCCACCCAAGTCCGCGCTGCTCCGATACTCCCCCGGATGGCCCTCCCCGTCGAACACGTCCGAGGTGTCACACAGGGCATGACGCAAGAGCGACGCCGCGGTGAAGAGCTTGAATGAGGATCCCGGCTCGAAAGCATCGAGCACGAGCGGGTCCCGCCACTCGCTGGAGAGATAGGGCCGGTTTTCGCGGCTGGCGATTCCGGGAGCGGTGGCGGCTGCGAGAACGGATCCGTCGCGCGGGTCCATGACGATGCCCATGACCGAGCTCGCCCCTGCTTCCTCCTTCGTCGCTTCGAGTTCTTCCTCCAGAATCATCTGCACGCGATGATCGAGAGTGAGAATCACGTCGCGCCCGGGAACCGGCTTTACCAGTATCTGACGCATGATGGGAGCCGTGCCCGCCGCCGCGTCGTAGCGGTTGAGCACGCGACCGGGATGGCCCGCCAGGATGGTGTCACAGAGTCTCTCGATGCCTGCATCACCGTGGCCGCTGCGATCGACGCGCCCCAGAAGACGCGCTGCGACCCCATCCATCGGATAGCTGCGCTTCAGACGTTCATCCACCGAGAGATAGGGTTGACAGCGAAGCTCGTCGACTTTCTCGGGGGAAAGGACGACGCTGCGATTCAGGTAGGTGTGGGTGTGCCGCTCGCGGAGCTTGTGTTGGATTTCTCGGGCTGACATACCCAAGAGCCCGGCCAGTAGCTGGGCCTTGTCGTCATCCCGCCAGTACTCGGGACGGCTGACCCCGACTTCGTAGCAGGCCTCGGTGACTGCGAGTGGATAGCCCAATCGATCCAGAATGTTGCCCCTGCGCGGCAGGAGCTCACTCACGTTCTGGCTCATCTCAGTGAGTTGGCGGTGCGCTTGACCGTGATCGATGATCTGCACCCAGGCCAATCGCGCGAAGATGCTCAGAAGAGCCGCGCCGATGATGCAGGCGAAGGTCAAAAAGCGGGCCCGCGAATAGCGAGGGTTCATTGACCCTCCTTCGCCAGCGCGCTCTCGACTTGACCGTAGCGATCCAGACTACGCGCGAGATGCTCGAGGAAAGGATGAGCCACCGTCTCCTTCTCGCCCGTCGAGGGCAGGACCAGAATGGAACGGTCCTCGGGCGAAGGTTCCATCAACGCGAGTTCCCGATTTGCCCTGCCCACGATCCGCTCGCGCTCGGTCGCGCGCAGCCAAGCCGAAAGGAGACGGCGGTATTCGTCCCCCTGAAAATCGATCTCCCGCTGCAGCGCGGTTCTTTTCCGCTCGAGGCGCTCGACGCGGTTTGCTCCCCAGCAGGCCATGAAGAGCGTGCCCAAGAGAGCCAGCAGGATGAGAGTGGAACGCAATGCCACGCGGGAGCGCTGACGGCGAGGACGCGAACGACGACGGGCACCCATCACAGACCCTCCGCTGCGCGCAAGCGCGCGGACCGGGCTCGGGGATTTCGACGGATTTCCTCTGAGCTCGGTCTCACTGGACGCGGCGTGAGCACTCTGAGTCGCCGGGCTCGCTCGTGGACAGGAGGCAGGTGGCGAGAGCCCTGCGCCCCTCGCGATTCGCGGCGCATCATCGCCTTGACCCGCCTGTCCTCCAGACTGTGGTAGCTGACTGCCACGAAACGCCCCCCCGAGCGCAGCCGGGCGGGGACCTCCTGTAGCGCGGCCTCCAGCTCTCCCATTTCATCGTTCACCAAAATGCGGAAGGCCTGAAAGATGCGCGCGAGCTCGGCTTCTTGCTTGGCGCCACGAGGCAGGACGCTCAGGATTCGGTCTCTCACGCTGACTGCGCTGAGGGAGTCCCCTTCCTTGGCCAAATCGTGGAGAGCTCGCGCGACGCGACCCGCCACTCGCACCTCGCCGTATTCGCTCAACCAAGTTTGAATTTGCGACAGCGAGGCATGACGTAGACGCTGCGCGGCGGAAACTCCGCGGGAAGAATCGAAGCGCAGGTCGAAAGGACCCGCCGCCTGGTGGCTGAAGCCCCGGCCGGCGTCTTCGAGCTGATCGCTGCTGAGTCCCAGGTCCATGCAGATGCCGTCCGCGTGAGAAATCCCCAACTCATCCAACACTGCACCGAAGTTCGAAAATGCAGCGTGTCGAACGATGAAGCGATCGCCGTGGGAGGAGAGGCGCTCCGACGCGCCCGCGATGGCTTCCAGATCCAAGTCGAGCCCGATCACGCGGGCTCCTGCCTCCAGGCAGGCCGCGCTGTAACCGCCGCCGCCCAGAGTCATATCCACCACCACCTTGCCGGGCGTGGGGAGAAGGTATTCGAGCACCTCCGTGAGCATCACCGGCTGATGGTGGGTGTTCATGGAGTTCAGTGCCGCATGATGTCCCAAGCCTGGAGCCTCGCGTGCGCGGCCGCGGCGGGAAGACCCGCCACCGAGTCCACCGCGACCAGCGCCGTCTCGAGGTCCGAGAGCAGGGAGATCTTGTGATCCGATCCGACTAGCACGAGCAAGTTGGCCATGTAGAGTGAAAGTCCCAGCCAAAGGGTCACGATCCCTTCACTCCGCCAGCGATATTCTTCGTGCAGCAGCTGCTGCGCGACTTCCTGGGAGAACTGAGCGAGATGAGTGGCATCGAGCAGCACGAAGGTCGTGGATCCGTCTCGCTGACGGCATGCGCTCAAACTCATTCTGAGGTCTTGAATTCTCTCCGGACTCAACAGACCGGTGAGACGAACGTGCAGCACGCCCTTGGCTCGCGGCAGAATGACGAAGCCCCCCCACGAACGGGCCGCGGGAGCCTGGACACTGGCCGACGAGATCCTCGTTTTACCTTCGACTGATTTCATCGCTTCCTGCTCCTCCGCTAGAAGAGGATGTCCTCCACATCGCTGAGATCCAGTTCCTGCGCCGCCTCCAACTCGAAGAAACGCTGGGGGTCCCAGATTTCGATGACGCGATCCACTCCCAGGATC
Organism: Candidatus Krumholzibacteriota bacterium; assembly: GCA_963806035.1. Taxonomy (GTDB): domain Bacteria; phylum Krumholzibacteriota; class Krumholzibacteriia; order JAJRXK01; family JAJRXK01; genus JAOZPE01. Next base: position 49,112 of record CAWDWO010000011.1, read on the forward strand.
AGGCATTCCTGCGCAATGCCGACCTCTTCGAGCAGCTGCCGGGGGATCGTGCAGCGCCCCTTGTCATCCAGGCTCAGCGGCACCACCGAGCTGAAGAGTTCGCGACGGCGCCAGCGAGCCTCGGCCCCCTTGGCGTTCGACGCGGCGTTGATGCGCTCGATGCGTTCTTCCCACTCTTGCACCGAAAACGCCTGCAGATAGCCGTCGGGTCCCTTGATGAGGATCAGGGTTCCGTTGTCCTCGCTTCCCTCACGGGGAATGGCCCGCCGGAAGAGAGCCGGCAGACTGACGCGTCCCTTCTCGTCGATCTTCTGACGGAAGCGTCCGTGGAAGCGTGCACTGGGAACGGGCTGCGGCGTGCTTGGGTCCATTTTGGGCGATCTGCTATCCTGTAACTTGTTTTTATCCTGGTGGTTATAGGGAATTTCCCTATTTGTCCCCTTCTGTCCCCTCATCGAGAGATATCTTGAACTCGGCGGATTCGGGTGTCAAACCGAAATCTCACGCCGGCCAAAAAAAGCGGGGAAAACTCGCGCGGAGGGGCTTCAGTCCTGGAGGGGAACGAGGCGGTAGAGGGTGTAGTACACCGGTTCAGGATGCGTCAGACCGAGATTCGAGACCTCACCATCGAGGACGGCCTGCAAGCGAAAGTCCCCGAGGATCTGGTTCGCCAGGGCCCGCGGAGCATCCCGGCGGTCCACCAGCCACTGGGGGGTGGCGAAACGCAGGAAGAGGCCCTGCCGCAGGATGCGCTCATCGTCCACCTCGTCCCGTAGGCGGTTGATTCCCGGATGCACGAGGCCGCCCAGATCGAGGATGCTTCTCTGGCTGCGGTATCCGACGAGCCCGATGTCGTAGATTGCGACCAGCGCGTCGCTGGCGGTGTTCGCTCTCAACCAATCCCCGATGCGCCCCAGGGTGAGCTCCGCGCTGGCGGAGTAGGCCCGCACGCTGGGAGCAACCCACAGCGCGCTGAGACAAAGAGCGAGAATGAGCTGGGCCGAGACCACCGCGCGGGCCAGCGATTGCCAGTGCAGGGATGCGAGGCCCCGGCAGCAGAGAAACAGGAGCACGGGCAAGAGGATCTCCAGATAGCGACTGACCAGGCTGACATCCTTGACCAGATAGGCGCAGGGCAGAAGAACCAGCCAGAGAAGAAGCACCGGGTCCAACCATTTCCAGCCTTCGGGCCGAGCTAGTCCGCGCAGGTAAGAGGCCATTCCCAAAAGCGGAAGACCGGCTGCGACGAGAACCAAGCTCGTCAAGGTGAATGCGTTGTGCAGCAAGCGCTCGGGCCTGAGTCCGATGGGCGTGGACTTGGCCTGCAGGGTGGCGGGCACGACGGCCCCGTAGGCGTGGTAGGCGACGGCCGACCAGAGGAGCAGAGGGAAAACCCACGCCGCAAAAAAACGTAGGCGCCCCCTGCCCCCGCGCTCCAAGCAGATGCGCGCGCAAACCAGTCCGCCCAGGAGCAGAAGTTCGGGACGGACCAGCGCCCCGCAGCCCAAGACCAGGCCCAGTCTTCCGCGGGGAATGTGGACGGGGGCACGCCCGGCAAGGTCCAGCACCAACACCACCACCAGGGCGCCCAGGGCGGTCTCCAGTCCCGAGCCGGACCAGCGCACGAACCAGGGCTCCGTCGCGAAGAGCAGGGTCGCTCCGATGCACCATCCGCGCGAGGGCAGGACACGGCCTGCGGCGCGGGCGAAAAAGAACACCGCGAGCGCGCCCGCCGTCCAACCCAGAATCTTGAACGCCAGCAGAGGCGGGAGACCCAACCAGGCTCCGCATGCTCCCAAGATGGCCCAGAGCGGCGAGGTGGCCGCGTTGACCCATTGATCGGGATTGAACACGAGCTGACCCCGCTGCGCCAGGTTCTGCGCCATGCGGGCGTAGATGTAGGAATCGTCGGTGATGTAGCTCCAGTAGAGGGGAATTTGCGCCAGATAGAGACCCAAGCCCAGGGCAATGGCCGCCCGGCTCGTGCTCTCCTTCGCGCGCATGAGGGGGGCCGGATCTCTCTCCGGACTCATCGAGAGCGCCCCCGCGCTCGCTCGAGCCAACCCGCCTGTCGATGCAGCAACCAGCGCCGGGAACTCTCGGCTCCCACCAGCTTTTTGAATTCCGACACCCCGCGCAGTCCCAGGCTGGAGCCCAGGTTCATTCGTTTGCATCCGCGGGCCGCCGCAGCCTGGACTCCGGCCTTCACCATCATGGTCGCGGGAAAGACCTCACGGAGTCGCTCGCTGGTTCCCAGCCAGGCGAGGAACTCCGCACCCAAGTCGAAACAGATGTGCATGCCCACCACCCTGCCTTCGTACTCGCAGGAGATGAGCAGGCTGGATTTCTCCTCCTCGACGATTTCCTCCAGAAAGCTCAGAGAATGCGGAACTCTCCCCCACTCTTCGCTGCGCCTCTGGTAGAGCGGATAGAAGGCACGCAGAAGATCCAGCTCGCGACTCTCGCGCGTGCTAAGTCCGCGCCTCTCGCTGCGGTTACATTCGTTGCGGCGATTGTGCGTGAGTGAGTGCCTCCAGAATCCCTCGAAGCCATCGGAGAGATCGATGATGGCGGTCTCGATGGGAAGGAGTTCCTGTTCCGCGCCGGCGGGGGGTGTCTCGTGACCCCACAAGATCTCACGCAGGATACAGCGCCGCCCTCCCAGCTTCAGATAGTGGCGCAGAATCGCGCGCTCCGCCTCCTGCTCTCCCTGCCGGCTCACCGGCCCCCCGTAGGTTCCGGCGATCCCGCTGGCGATGGCACGCAATCCCAGACGCGAGGAGAGGGCGAAGGGCATGCCGGACAGAAGCTTTCCATCCTCGTCCCGCAGCTCGAGCCAACGCGCCCGCTTGCGCGGATGGTGGCGCACGAAGCGCTTCAACCAGCCGGGAGCCTGAAACAGCAGGGATCGAGGATCGCTCGCCAGCAGTTCCGCCCACTCCCCGGCATCGACCTCATCTCTGGTTCTGATTGCAAAGCCAGATTGGCGCATCACGGCGTCTTCTAATCGGAGGAGTCATCGTGGTCGGGAATCCACTCCGCCAAACGGCGGCGGATTCCCTTTTCGGTCCCCGGCAAGAGCCAGGGAACGCAGTTCTTCTACTACGGTGTCTGCTGCGAAACCTCGCGGAATTTCCGGCCGTGCGCTGAGGATCTGCGAATGCGGTCCCGGCTCCGTTCTCTCGGTGGTCGCAAGGTACACTTCCTCGAGCTTTTCCCCCGGGCGGAGTCCGGTCTCCACGATTTCGATCCCATCGTCCTCGGTCAAACCCGCAAGCGCGATGACGTTCCGCGCCAGCTCGTAGATCTTGATCGCCTCACCCATGTCCAGAATGAAGATCTCTCCCCCCTGCCCACCGGCCATGGCCTGAACCACCAACATCGCAGCTTCCTTGATGGTCATGAAGTAGCGGCTGGCCCGTTTGTCGGTGACGGTGAGAGGCCCTCCTCGCCGTAGCTGACGCTGGAAAATCGGCACGACGCTGCCGCGGCTGCCCAAAACGTTGCCGAAACGCACCGCCATGTAACAGGCATGATTTCTCTTGGCCGCGCACTGCACGAGAAACTCCGCGATCCTCTTGGTCGAACCCATGACGCTGCGCGGATGGACCGCTTTGTCGGTGGAGAGCATCACGAAGCGCGAAGCTCCCACCATCTCGCAGAAGCGCAGGAGGTTGGCCGTCCCCACCACGTTGACCATCACCGCTTCTTCGGGATAGATCTCCATGAAGGGAACGTGCTTGTGAGCCGCGGCGTGCACGATGACTTCGGGCTTGAGATCTTTGGCCAAGAACTTCAGGCGGTCCATGTCGCGGACGTCAGCCAGCACCGCACGGCTGTCCCGGTAGCCCATGCCCTCGCGCAGCTCCTCTTCGATCTCGAAGAGGCTGTTTTCACCGCGACCCAAAAGCCAAAGACGCGAGGGACGGAAGGAAACGATCTGACGGCAGATCTCGCTGCCAATACTCCCCCCAGCTCCGGTGATGAGAACTTCCCGCCCCTCCACCACTTGCCGGATCGGGCCCTTCTCGAGGGTAACGGTTTCGCGTCCGAGCAGATCCTCGGGGGCGATCTCGCGCACCTGTTCGAAGCTCACCGTGCCCTCGATGATGTCGCGGACGCCGGGCACGATTCGCACCGGAACGCGCGCTTTCTGCGCCAAGGAGATGAGCCGCCGCACCACCGAGCCCAGACCGGAGGGAATGGCGATGACGATCTCGTCGATGGCCAGCTCGCGAACGAAACGCTGCACCTCATCACTGGTGCCAGCGACGCTCTTTCCCAGAATGGACTTTCCCAACAACGCGGGATCGTCATCGAGAAACGCGATGACCTCCCGGTTGTACTCCTCTCCGTTTTCGCTCAGCTCTTCGGCGATCATGCGGCCGGCCGAGCCGGCGCCAATAATGAGGACTCTTCTCTTCATCTCTCCACCGCGAGCACTGCCGTGGCCGAGCCACCGGCGCGGCTCACCCGAACGATGTAGAGCCCGCTGGCCGCGTTATTGAATTTCAGATCTTTGACGTCCCACACCGCGCGCGTCTGCAGCTCCTGGCTGGTGAAATTGGACTCGGTGATCAAGGTTCCCTGGAGATCGAAGACCTGCACCTTTACCTCGCCCGAGCCCTCGATTCCGCGCAGGAAGATGCCGTCCTGCGCTCCTTCGCGCCCCGGGTAGGGGTTGGGATAGATGACGAAGGAAATCTGGTCCGCCGGCGGCTGCGCCTCGATGCCGATACTGGTCGAAACGCGGCTCGCGCCGATGGTGCTGCCGAACAGCATTTCCTGCCTGACCGGATCGTAGACGATGTTCTGCAATTCGGCTCCCGCCATGGGCGAAATCACCTCTCCGCGATAGCCGGAGAGCTGTAGCTGGAAGGTGAAGAAGGCATCGACGGTCGTCCAGGCGTCGATTTTCAGCTGATCCGCGGCGACATCCAGTCGATTCAAACCGGCCGCGGTGGTCACCCACAGGCGACCGCTGGGATCGAAGACACATCCCGAGGTGTTTCCGCTGAGCAGTCCGAGTCCGGCCTGGCCGGTACGGAAGACCCGCAGGAATTTGATCCGGTCGGAGACATTGGCCAGAAACGGCGTGTAGCGCATCTCCAGCACGCCCAGATCCGCCGCGGCAATGTAGATGAGCCCGTTCGGGGCGATCGCCACCTGACGCGGTTGCTTGAAGGCCACCGCGCTCGAGGCGCCGACGTAGGGAATGAGGTCCCAGGCCTCACTGGAGTTGAATTGACTGGTCCGCATGATCCCGTCGTTGGCCAGGCCGTCGTAGTCCCAGCGCTGCACTCCCTCGCCATCGATGCAAATCCATGCAATACCCCCTGGGGATTGGAAAGTGACACTGGTCACCCACCCATCCAGGAGCTGACTGTTGGCGGGCGAGAGTTGCCTCCAAGCCGTGGGATCTTCCGGGCGGCTTTTGTCCTCGAGAATGTCGATTCCCAGACCGGCATCGGCGAGATCCCCCTCGCTGAGGAGCCAGATTCTGCCCTGTGGGTCCTCCGCGATCTGACGAATGCGCCGCAGTCGGAGCGGGCTCTCATCCGGCACCAGATCGAGATATTCCGCGCTCGCGGGGTCGTCGTCGGGCGAAGGACGCAGGCGCGTGAGACAATCCCGGAAGGTGCTCACCCAAAGATCGGAGTTGGAATCGAGGGCCAGTCCAAAATTGGTCCGATTGGAGCACCAGCCGAATCCGGCGACCGACTGTTCGTAGTCGTAGTGCACGAAGCTGCCGTCGGCGCGCCAATGCGTCAGTCCCGTGTAAGGAGCCAGACAACTCACCCAGGCTCCGCCTTTGCCGTCGGGAACCATGTTCTGCACGTTGACCCCGAGCAATCCGATGGCGGTGAGGACGCGTCCCGAATCCGGCTCGAGTAAGCAAGCGCGGGGACCCTGCAAATTGCGCTGCAAGTCGACCTGGTATCCTCCGTACCACACCTGACCTTGACCGTCCGGGGCCAGCGTTTGCAAAACCCTCCCGCTGAGGTCCAGGGCCCGGCTCTGCCATTGACCCGACTGCGCATCGAGTCGCCAGGCCGTCCCGGTATAGCCCAGGCCGACGAGATCCTGTCCGTCGAGCTTCATGGCAACTAAGCTGTCGCTCAATCCAGTCCCGAACTCCGCCCACGTCCCGCTGCCTGGGTCGAATTTCTTGACTCCCGCCCGGTCGGCGACGAAAACGCCCGGGGATCCGGCCACCAGTCCCCTGACCACTTCGAGATCGAGTCCGCCGTTGAAGGTCTGAAAGATGCCGTCCTTGAGACGACTCAGTCCTCCCTGGGTGGCAAACCAAGCTTCTCCTCCGTAGGCCGCCGCGTAGAGTACGCGATCGTCCGCGAGCCCCTCATCCGCCGCGGTATAAATTGCTTCGGGCACCCCCGAGCTGAGACGGCCGGCGCCGTCGAGGCGCGTTCCGTAGTAGACGAAGTTGCCGTCCGTCGCGACCGCGGTGATCTCCAGCGAGGCCAGGTTCTGGGCCACCGCCCGCACACCGAAGCCAGCGTCGATGCGGCAGAGACCCGCGGGAGAGATACCCTCGCCCCCCGTGGCCACCCAGAGTTCGCCCCCCGACGAAACGGCCAGGCCGCTGATCGCGTCGGAACTGAGTCCATCGCCACTGTTGAAGCGGCGGATCGCTCCGCTGGTGGGATCGACGATGAGCAGTCCACCCTGAGGCGTGGCGGCGACGAGCTTGCCCTCGAAGAGGGTCATGTGCTGGACCTCGCGCAGCTGGGCGGCGGTGGCCCAGGGTCCGGCTTCGCTCAAGTCGGCGGAAGCATGCGGTGGCCGAAGAACGAGGGTGAGGAAAATGAGCGTCCAGAAGATGCAGGTTTTCATACGATCCACTTCAAGAACTTCGGGGAAGTCGGTGCCAGTAGTCACGACGAAAGAGGATTCCCGGCAGAGCCGACAGCAGGAGATCCAAATCGAGCGTCAGCGACCACTGCTCCAGATAATCGAGATCACTGGAAACGAGGGACTCGAGAGTCGTCTCGTTGCACTCTTGTTGCCAGAGGCCCGCGAGACCGGGCTTGACGGCGAACCGTAGCAAGTGGATCGGACGGAGCTCCTTTTCCCGCAGTGGAGAAAATGCGTACGGTCCCACCAAACTGAGCTGTCCGGTGAGAACCTGCCAAAAGACGGGCAGCTGCACCAAACCCCAGAGCGCGCGCCCACTGCGGCCACTCACGAGTTCCGGCCAGTGGAGGATTCGCCGGCGTTGGCCGAGCCTCTCGGAGTCCCGCCAGCGGACGAGGCCCAAGGGCCGCCCCAAGGCTGAGCATAGCACGAAGCCGGGGAGTGACAAAAGGCAGAGCAGCGCCCCCGTGATCCGATCCACCGCCGCTTTGGCCCATGCGCCCTCGGCGAGCATGGAAGGGGGGCGAATCTGCAACCACGCAGATCCATGCCGGCGAATCAGCCCGTCCATCCCGCGCAGTACCTCCGCCCACGGGGGCAAGAGGTAAACCGTCACGCCACTGGCCGCGATCTGCCTGAGTTTCGCTACGGTCAGCTCTCTCTGCTTCATCCCGCCCGCGACCAGGACTTCGCCGAGCCGGTAGTTTTCGACGATTTCCTCCAGCCTCTCCACTGGCCCCAGGACGCGGAGGGTCCCTCCCTGCGCAGTCCCCGGCCCGGCAAGCGGAACTTGCCCCGCCACGATCAAGGATTCACGGGCTCGTGCGGAGAGCATCGTCCTCAGGCGTTCCACCTCCACCGCGTCTCCCACGAGAGCGGCACGGTCGAATCCACTAGCTGCCGTGCCTCCGGCCAAGAGACGCTTCAGAAGAACCCGTGAGAGTTGCAGAGCCACCGTCAACAGGGGAAAGAGAAAGACGATGACGAGACGGCTGAAGGTCCGTGTGTGAGCAAGCCAGGTTCCCGCCATGACGAGTAGTGTCACGGTGAGTGCAAGCCGTCCGCTGTCGATCCATCGCGAGAGGGGCCGCTCGTTGTGAGTCGAAACGTAACGGCCCGCCAGAGGAAGAGTGAAGGCCGCCACCACGTTGGTGAATGCGAGTAGAGGCAGGTACTCGGCAAAGGCGTAGAGCGGCAAGGGAAGTGCCGGTTGCAAGAGCAAACGAGCGAAATAGGACGCCAAGAATGCCACATTCAAAAATACGAGATCGAGAACGAAGGCACTCAGCTTCTCCCAGCCGCGACGCAACTGCTTCGCCACGTAGACCAGTGCTCCCCACTTGTCGTAGTAACTGGCGAACGAGCGCAAGTGATAGAGCAAAGTTCTGTTCAAGCCACCGCTGCTGCGCTCGTAGGCGTGAACGAAGCTGGACTCGGGAAAATAGTGCACCTCGAATCCACCGGCCCACATCCGGTAGCACCAGTCGACGTCCTCGAAGTACATGAAAAAGCGGCCATCCATCTTGCCGACCGCGTCGATGGCGGATCGTCGCACCAGCATCCACGCTCCCATCACCCAGTCCACCGGGCGGGGATGCTCCAGGTCGTCATCGAGCATGAGGTGGCGTCTCAGTTCGGGATGATCGGGTTTCAAGCGTCCCAGGGGCGTCCGCCGCAAGAGTATCGTCTGGAGGGTATAGAAGCGGCGCGCACTGTTCTGCAGCGAACCGTCTCGATTGAGCAGGCGGGCGCCCACGATGCCCGCTTCGGGATGTTCCTCGAGGTACTTCAGAGCACGGTCGACTCCTCCCTCGGAAAGCTCCACGTCGGGGTTGATGACGAGTATGGCGCGCCCATTCGCGTGCTCGATGCCCGCATTCACACCACGGGCGTAGCCCAGGTTCTTGGGGCTGGAGAGGAGCGTGACTTCGGGGTGTTCCTTTTCGATCCAGTCCGCCACGCCGTCTCCCGGCGCGTTGTCCACCAGCAGAATCTCGTGCGAGGCCTCGATGGGGTGGCGGCGATAGCTCTCGAAGAAGGCCCGGAGAGGCTGAGCACTGTGGTAACTCACGAGGACGATCGTGAGTTCCAGGGAAGGCATTTGCGTGCTCGTAGTTCTCATTCGCTGGAAGCGGAGAAGAAGCGCAGACGCCAGACGACCCAAGCCGCCTCCCAGATGATCCGTCTGGACATCTTGCTCTCTCCCACCACGCGGTCGGTGAAGACGATGGGGATCTCGCGAATTTGAAACCCGCGCCTCCACGCGTGATAGTTCAGTTCGATCTGGAATCCGTATCCGTCGCTGTGGACCCGGCTCAGCGGGAGGCTCTGCAGAGTACGGCGCCGGAAGCACTTGAAGCCACCGGTACAGTCTTTCAGCGGAAGACCGGTGACCGCGGCAGCGTAGTAGTTGGCGAAAACCGACAGGAAGAGGCGCGACAGAGGCCAGTTCATGACCGTGATGCCGTTCACGTAGCGACTCCCGATCACCAAGTCACAGTGTTGGATCGTTTCCAGGAAGCTGGGAATTGCCGCGGGATCGTGCGAGAAATCGGCATCCATCTCGAAAATGTACTCCGCATCGGTCTCCGCGAGTGCCCACTGGAATCCGGCCAGGTAGGCCGTTCCCAGGCCCTGCTTCCCCTCCCGTTCGATGAGATGAATACGCGATTCGCTCTGCATCATTTGCGTGACGACAGCGCCGGTGCCGTCGGGGCTGCTGTCATCCACGACCAGGACGTCGATTCCCGGATCCTGTTTCAGGATCTCAGGAATGATGCGCCCGATGTTGTGCCGCTCGTTATAGGTGGGGATCACGATCAGAGCTTTCATCCGCTTCCAACGCTCCTCACGAACTCAGGGACCAGCGTGACGTGGGCTGAGAGCTGCCCTCTGCGTTGCCAGCCTAGTCGGGCTCGCAGCGGCTGGCAATCATCGAAATCCGGCGCCTGCGCTCCCTGAGTATACCCCATTCCGCCGGCATCACGCCTTGGCTCCACCCCCGCTTTTGGAGGGAAAGCGCGAGGAGGAAGCTCTGAATGCTCGCAGCAGCAATGCGAGTGCAGCCAGAACGAGGATTGCCAGGGCGATACGGTGCAAAAGCCGTCCGGTGCGAAATGCCTCATCGTGGTAGAGAAACTCGATTCGATGATTTCCTGGCGCTAGCGCGAGCGCCCTGAGGGCATAGTCGGCGCGGATGATGGTGGCGGGCTTCCCGTCGATTCTCGCCTCCCAATCCGGATAGTAGACGTCAGCGAAGACCGCGAGCGACGGACGATCGCACTGCGCCTCGAACACGATGCGCTGCGGATGTTCTTCGAGGCGCCGCACCTGGCCGCTGGCGCCGGCTTCGGGCGCCGGACTGGGGAGCTGGGAGAGGATTACTTCCTGGGCCGGGTCGAAGTTCGCTGCGAGCACACGATCGAGCACCGTGGTATCGGGCTCAGAGTGGCTCGTGTTCATCCCCGCGCGTTCCAACTGGAAACGATCCACGATCCAAGCGCGCGCCCCCGCGCTGTCGTTGCGGTACACGACTCCGCCATCGCCCTGGTACATCTGCACCAGCGAGAGTCCCTGCTGCGCCAGGCCCCGCACCGTCGGCTCCGGCAGGGCGTTGGGAACGTGGACCCACCCCGCGGCCAGGAGATCGACCAGCTTCAGGGACGGCAGTCCCTTCGGTGGATACAGGTGCTCCCGGATCTCCTCGTAGGTTCTGAGCTTGGCCGCATGGTAGCCGGCCAGGCTCACGATGCCCTGCGCAGCGTAGATGTTCTCCATCTGATATCCGCCCAGAGGCCAGACCCTGGGAAAGGAACCCTGTTTCTTGAGAAAATCCAGGGCGCCGTTGCTCGCGACGTAGGAGTGCACGAAGCTCTGGTCGCGAATCATGGCCGGAGAATCGACCACCTCAGCGCGCCCCTGTTCGTCACGGTCCACCTGTTTCAGATAGCGCTCCGGATGCACGATGGGTCGAGACACTCCGTAGAGGTCCGCGAAAACCAGGAATCCCAGCAGGGCGGCCAGGAGTGGTCTGGAGATCCTGCCGCGAATGTACGCGACCGCTGCGGCCAAGGAGAGCAGCAGAATCGCGCCGAGCCTCAGGGCATCACCTCGCGCCAGCTTCGCCGCGGCATCCAAGGCAGCGACGGGAACCCGGGCGCGCAGGGAAAGCCAGTGATTGATCGACTGTTCGCGCAGGTAATCGAAGCCGAAGCTACCCAGGATCAGGAGCACGATGGCGAGAACCAAGAGCGGCAGAGCGACCGCAGCGGTGAGCCAGGCAGGGCGATGTTCCTTCTTGAGGTGCGAGAGGAGTTCGTCGATTCCCGCAGCCGCCAGCAAAATCAGGGAGAACTCCTGCAAAATCAGAATCATCACCGGAACGCGAAATTTCTTGAAGGCGGGTAGCAGTTCGTAAAGTACACGATAGAGAAAGCCGTGGTTGCCCATCGCCACCAGAGTCGAGAAGACGGCGAGCGCCGCCAGCATCCAGGTCCAGCGATCACGGCGGAAGACCAGCGCCAAAAGCGCCAAGATCAAGACTGGCAATCCCACGTAGTTCGGATAATCGGTGAACGGCATGCTCCCCACGTAGGAGAGCTTGCCGTAGCCCACCGCGGTGGGCCACCAGAAGGTGGGAATTCCACTCGCACCCAAGCTCCAGCTGGTAGCGTAGGCGAAGCTCACGCCGCCACCGGTGCTCGCCGCGCCACGGATGCTGTGCGCCTGGTAACTCAGTACCGGCAGATAGAGTTCGGTGGCCAGAAGAAGCGCCAGCACGCAGGCTGCAAGGATCCAAGCACTGCGCAGAGCGAGCCGCCGGCGTCCCTGCTCCTCTTTCCACAGCGGAATACCGAAGGCGCAGAACCAGAAGACCCCGGCCATCGCCGTGTAGTAGGTCATCTGAACGTGGGCGCGCAGAAGCAGCACTCCGAGAAAAGCGGCCAGGGCCACCGCCCACTTGGCCTGCCCACGCCGCAGCAACCCTTCGAGCATCCAGAGAATCCAGGGCAACCAGGCGATACTGAGCACCTTGGTGCCATGCCCATAAACACACCAGGCGACCAGTTTGGGAAAGGCCATGACCGCCGCGCCGGCGAAGACCGAGGCCGCCCATGACTGTCCTCGCCAACGCAGGTAAGCACAGGTCCCCAGACCCAAAATGAGAAGGTGCAACAGGAGCCAGGTCATCGGGGGCAGGTGGAACAAGTGCTTGAGCTCGTCGATGGGTCGTTCCAGCGGATAGACACCCGGGGTATAAGCAAGGCTCGCGTAGGAGGGCATCCCGAGAAATACATAGGGATTCCAGAGTGGATACACTCCCTCGTCCAGCATCCGATCCCCCACGATCTTGAATGCTTGAACCGCTCGCGCATCACTACTCGCGTAGATCTTGCCCGCGTACTGTTCGGGATGCAGGACCGCGCTTGCCGACAGCAAGACGAGGAAAGCCAAGAGCCAGATTCCGAATGTGGCTTTGCGAGTGCTCATACTCATCCCTTCGGTAGAGCGTTTCCCACTTGGAAACTGCGGCGTCTGAAAATCGCATCGACCCAGGCCCGCACGATCGCCACAGCCGCGCGAAAATGGGCCCCCAGGACCAAGTATGCGATCGCGGCAAGATCATGGAGCGCGAGCCCGCAGTAGGCCGTGAGACGGCCCGGTCCCGCATTGTGGCGTGTGAAGAGGCGCAAGGCGGCTCGGCTCTTGTGGTAGCTCTTGAACGCCGAGCTCGTCCCACCCACTGAAGCACTCACCTTGTGCAGAACCAGCGCGCGCGGTTCGTAGCGGATTTTCACTCCCAAGTCGGCGGCGCGGAGACAGAAGTCGACGTCCTCCGCGTAGATGTAGTAGCCCTCGTCGAGCCCTCCGAGGGAATCCCAGACCTCCCTGCGCACCGCCAACGCGCATCCACTCACCCAGCCGGTCTCTCCGCCAGGATCTTTCCCCTCGTCCACCTCGCGTCGAATGGCGCGGTGGGAAACGACACCGAGGGAGCGCACGATCTTTCCCCCTCCATACCAGATGCGCTCGGGCCGGTCATAGTAGCAGATTCGGGGACCGGCCACCCCGAGTTCAGCATCTTCTTGGAAGGATCGCCCCAGCCACTGCAGAAAATCGGGGGCGACGGTGGTGTCGTTGTTGAGGAGAAGCAACACCTCGGCTCCAAGTTCCAGCGCGCGGGCGGCTCCCGCGTTGTTGCCTCCGGAGAAGCGGCGATTCTCCCCGAGGGCAAGAAGCTCGGTCTCGGGATATTCGCGCCGCATCCACTCCACGCTGGCGTCGCGGGATCCGTTGTCTACGACGACTACGAAAAAATCGGGATACTGTGAGGCGTAGAGCGAGGGGAGCAGTTCCCGCAGATGGTCGAGACCGTTCCAATTCAGAACGACCACTCCGATACGGGGTGGATTCGAAGCCACGGCTCAACCCTCGGAGCGAATCTGATAGCTCTCGCTCTCGTCGCGGGATGAAACCAAGAGTTCAGCCAAGAGACCCAGGCTGAAAAACTGCATTGAGACGAGAATGAAGGCGATCCCCAAGAGCATGAGGGGACGCAGATGAAGCCCCGCGCCCATGATCCAGCTGATCAGGAAATACCCGCAGATGAGGAACCCGCCCGCACCGAACAGCAGTCCAACCCTGCCGAAGAAGTGCAGAGGAGAGGTTCTCCTGCGGCTCAGAAAGAGCACCGTGAGCAGATCGAAGACTCCGTTGAGGAATCGCTCGCGGCCGAACTTGGTGACTCCGTGCTTGCGCGCGTGATGCCGGACCGGAATTTCCGCCACCAGAAAACCCTGGATGTGGGCCATCACCGGCAGGTAGCGATGAAGTTCGCCGTAGACCCTGAGCGAACGAGTGACCTGGCAGCGGTAGGCCTTGAAGCCGCAGTTGAAGTCGTGGAGCTTGAGCCCACTCACCATCGAGGTCACGAAATTGAAGAGCTTCGAGGTCGAGGTCTTCACGAAGGGATCCTTGCGATCCTGCTTCCAACCGCTCACCAGATCGTAGCCCTCGGCCAATGCGGCCAAGAGGCGCGGAATCTCCTGCGGATCGTCCTGCAGGTCCGCATCCATGGTGATCACGATCGATCCTCGGGAACGCTTGAAACCCACCGAGAGAGCGGCTGACTTTCCGTAGTTGCGCCGGAAGGACACGTGGTGCAGCTGGGGAACCTCACTGGCCATTCCGCTCAGAATCTGCAGCGTTTGGTCCACGCTTCCATCATCCATCACCAGGATTTCCCAGGAGGAAGTGATCGGGGCCACGATCGCCGCCACCTGCTCGATGAGCGTGGGCAGACTTTCCGCTTCGTCGTAGGCCGGGATGAGAATCGTCAGATCGAGTTCGCCCGATCCCGCCAGGGCTCGTCGAGCGGCCTCCAGGATGGCATCGTTGTCCTGAGTCTGGGTCACGCCTACTTCAACCCGGGGTTGGCTCATGACTTCACCCTCTGTGCGTACCAGCCCACCATCCGCTCGAGTCCCTCTTCCAACGGAATCCGGGCCGAGAACTTCAGTTGGTCCCGCGCTCTGACGCCATCCGCGCCGGTGTGGCGAACATCCCCCTTGACCGGCGCCGCGTGTTCGATCTTCACCCTATCCGATATGCCGTGTTCTTGCACCTTCTCCGCGAGGATCTCCAGGACGGACAGAAGGTCCTGACGGGTCCCTCCTCCGATGTTGTAGGCGGCATAAGGTCTCTCCTCCGCGCCCGCCAGCAGATTGGCTCGCACCACGTCCTCCACGTAGGTGAAATCCCGGCTCTGTTGCCCGTCTCCGTAGATCACCCATGGCTCGCCTCTCTCGCTGGCCTGCAAGAACTTACGGAAGGCCATGTCGGGACGTTGCCGCGGACCGTAGACCGTGAAATAACGCAGCGAGGAACAGGGCAGTCCGTAGTTCGTCGCGTAGAGTTCACAGAGGTTTTCGGCAGCCAGCTTCGTGACTCCATAGGGACTGAAGGGGTGCTTGTCCACGTTCTCCTTGACCGGGTAGTGCTCCTGATTTCCGTATACCGAAGAGGAGGACGAATACACCAGGCGCCGAGAGCTTCCTCCCTTCCGCATACTGGCGATCAGCGCTTCGAGCAGAAGCTGAGTGGCACGCACGTTGGCCCTCAGATAGAGATCAAACTCGCTGCCCCAGGAAGCCCGCACTCCGGCCTGCGCCGCCAGATGAAATACGACATCTTTTTCGCGTACGATTTCGGCCAGATCCAGCTCGTTGAGATCGCCTTCCATCAATTGAAAGTTGTTCGCCTGGAGTGCTGATCTCAGGTTCTCGCGTTTGAGCGCCGGATCGTAGTAGTCGCTGAAAGAGTCGATACCCAGCACCTGGTGACCCTGCTCCAGGAGGGTATCCACCAAACTACTGCCCAGAAACCCGGCGCAACCGGTGACCAGGACACGCCGCGGAGTGGCCCAGTAGGCGAGCGGATCGAAACTCACTCCTTCTCCTTCGGAGCTTCCACTGCCGAGCTGTCACTTTCGACCGGAGGTGGATCGTTCAAGTGCTTGCGCATCGACTCCAGATCCACTCGAGACTCGGAATCCCCAGTGCGCTGGACGTAGGACTGGAGCACATCGATGGCCGCATCTCGATTCCCCGCATCCCATAGCACCCGCACTTTCATGCGCACGTAGGCCCTCTCGTTGGGATCCCGCTCGAGCAGCGTATCGGTCCAGGCCGCCGCCCTTTCCCGGTAGCCGGCGGAGAGGAGATTGCGTCCCATGTCCACCGCCATGGAGCGAGGATCTGGCAAGTGGTCCAGATAGTATTGGGCGATCTTCAATGCATCGTCGGGATGGTGGGACTGGATGAATGCAGTCGGGATCAAATCGACGAGGAAGGGGAAAGTCGGATCCAGCTCGAAGGCCAGGCGGAGAGCCTCGATTCCCTTCTCCTCCTCCCCTCCGGTGATACGGGCGTAGGCCACCCGGCACAGAGCGGCCGGATAGTTCCTCGCGAGATGGGCTGTATTGAAGTCCTTGTAGAAAGAATCATCGCGCACGAAGGGAAGCTTCTCGCCCAGCCTGGGCTGAACTTTGGAATCAGGAGTATAGGGTTTCCAGATTCCGGACATGTCGTAGTTCTTGGTGAAGTTCTCCATGATCTTGTCTGCATCGATCTTCGAACGACCGTCCTCGGTCCTCTTCCGCGTCAGACGATAGACCAGGCCCTCCATACTGAAGTAGGGGTTGTAGTCGGAAATGTACTCCGGCGGAATCGTCACCGCGAAGTAGATGGGACGTTGCCAGCGGTTTTGCTCGATGATGTGCCACACGACCATGTCGCGAATCCACAGCACGGTCTTGTCGGGAAGCATCTGAGCCTCGAGCTTGGTCCGCATGCCCTTGTGCTCGATCGGTTCCTTCCCTTCGATCTGGGCGTCGGTCCAGGATATGGGGCACTTCGGGCTCACGTCCCTGAGCTGTTTGATGTACCACGGCACGTTGATGAGGCTCAGGTTCACCACCCGCACGTCGGTGCGGAACTTCTCAACCCCTTGTAGATACCACAGCGGGAAGGTGTCGTTGTCTCCATTGGTGAAAAGAATGCTGTTCTTGGGAAGACTCGTGAGCATGTTCCAGCCGTAGTCACGCGGGATGAAATCGTGACTCCGGTCGTGCTCGTAATACTTGGGATGGTGAGGCACCAAGACCGGCAAGAGAGCGATGGCGATCAACAGACCGCCTCCCGCGATCAGCAGGCGTGGTGAAGCGAATTTCTCGCGCATCCCCAGCCATATCGACCTCAAGAAACCCCCGGCTCCCAGGGCCATGAACAGGGCCCAGAACTGGAACGCGCCGAAGTAGAAGTAGTCGCGATCGCGCACTTCGTGGTCCGTGAAGTTCAATATGATGATCAGGCCCAGCGAGTTGATGAGGAACACGGTCAAGAAGCCCCAGGCCAATTTCCGGTTGCCCCGGAACTGATTGAGGATTCCGTAAAGACCGAGGGAGATGGGCACGAAGGTGTCGAGAAAGCCCGGGCGGGGCAGGAAGGTGAATTGCTGCAAGAAGCCGATCACGCGGCGGCCGGCGAGAGCGGAATCGCCGTCCCATACACTCGTTCCCAGAAAATGACCGAGCTGCCACAAAATGGGTGCTTCACGGTGCCATGGTACCCGCGGAGGATATTGCTCGCGGCGAATCACCATCATCAAACGGCCGAAAGTGTCCGGCACGCTCTGGTTGATGAAGGGTGATTGCGTGGATCGGATGAGCATGAAGACGTGGACCGAGAGCCCCAGAAAAAAGAGGGCGATCCCGGCCAGGGCAAAGCCGGATCCATTGGGAACGAGAAGGCGCCACAGCGCGAGTCCGATCAAGATGAAGTAGAGCATACTGAAGAAGATGTTGCTCTTGATCATGGTCGAGAGAACGAAGACCCCCATCGTGAAGGAAACCAAGAGGAGATCCTTGTCATCGAGGGCCTTGTCCCTCGCGATGAGCGCGACGACGAAGAGACCGGGATAGACGAGCACCGAACCCAAATGGAACCCGACCGAGAGCCCCATCACGTAGACCACGAGCAGGAAGAAGGTCGATGAAGCCAGGACCTCCCTCTGTTCGTACCAGCGGACGATCATGTAACCGGTGAGCGCCAACACGAACGCGGCGAGACTGTAGACCTCGGCCTCGATGGCGTTGTTCCAGAAGGTGGTGGAGAAAGCGAGGAAGATGGCGCCCATTGCCGCGCCCATCCGCACCAGCCACTGCGGGCTGGGATCTTGGAGCTCCTCCTCCCAGCCTTCCTGGAGACGAACCGCGGTCAGGTAGGTGAACACCACCGCCAGCGCCGCGAAGAAGCCGCTCATCAGGTTCACTTTGAGCGCCACGGGCAGCCCCAGCGGCAAAATCGAGAAGATGTGCGCCACCAGCACGTAGAGCGGGGTTCCCGGTTGGTGGGGAATCCCCAGTCCGTAGGCGGTGGCGACGAACTCGCCGCAGTCCCAGAAAGAAATGCTCCTGGAAGTCGTGGCCGCGTAGACCCCGAAACTCAGGACGAAAAGGGCGAACGCCACGTAGGTATTGGGCCTCTTCAGCGCACGATTCAGCAAAACTCACTTCCTCCGGAAAATGCTGCCTTCGGCCATCCGAGGCGAAACTCTAGCACAGCTCGCCCCTTGGGCGTAGAGATCATGCGGCCCGTTGGTACGTCCCGGACGCGAGGGCGGTTCCCTGCGGCAAGTTCTCATTCACTCTCTCCCGGGAACTTCAGGGGGGCCCTCCACCCTGCTCACCCCGCGCTTCTCATCCTGAGCTCGCCTGCGCTTTCCTCCACGCAAGAAGCGGAGGACGAAGAAAACCCCACCTACGCCGCTCACCGCCACCTGCACCAGATAAGTCGTGATCTGCAGAGCGAAGGCCTCCGGCGCGGCGATCCCGATTCCCGGCAGAAGACGGGTTGCGATGAGTTCACGCAGCCCCAGGCCGTTGAAGGAAACGGGCAACACGATCGCGATTCCCAGGACGGGGATGAGCACGTAGAGACCCAGGACGAGAGGCCAACTCAAGGGAATGGCCAGGGCCTGGGCCACCAGGACGTGAGTGAGCACCCGAAAGAACTGCACGAGAAGCGAGAGAGAGAAGATCCCCAGCAGAAAGAGCGGCGAACGCCGGTAACGCGCGAACTCGCTCATGAGGTTCTGCATCCGCTCGTGGATTCGGGCAAAGCGGAGGCGCCCGACGAGCCGGGTGATTCTCTCTCCGAGTCGGTTCGAAAGCAACAGGCCCCCCGTGAGCAACAACAGAAGGCACACTCCGATCAAAACCACCGAGGGGAGATCCAGGTGGCCGAAACCGCGCGAGAGAAGGGCGGCGATCACCCCGAGCGCGGCCAGAGCGCTCAGACCCACCACGCGATCCAGGATGGTCCCGGCCACGGCCCGGCTCAACTCTCCCGTGCTGAGGGACACATCGGCCACCTTGACGAGGTCCCCCCCCACGTTGCTCGGCAAGAAGTTGTTGAAGAACAGACCGATCCAGTAGATGCGCGCCAGTCGGCCCAGCGAAAGATCCAGCCCGGCGTGCCGCAAAAGAAGGCCCCACTGCAGTGCGCCGAGAATGGTGGAAATCGTGAAGATGAGGGCGGCGGGAGCAAGGCTGAGTGGCTGGATGTCTCCCAGTTTGCGCCAGCCTCCCTGAAAATTGTGCACGAGCCACCACATGAGGGTCAGGCTGACCACGATCCGCAGGGCCAGACTCCACCATCTCGTGGGGCGCGGCGCTTCTGCTTCTGTCATCGAGTTTTCTCCCGTGCCGCCCGCTCCATCACGGCCAAGCTCCTCTCGGCGCAGTCCTCCCAGGTGAAACTCCGTGCCCAGCGTACGGCGTTCTCGCTGTAGCTGCGCCACAGGGGAGGATCGGTGAGCAGCTCGAGCGCCTTGGCGGCGAAGTCTTCCGCTTCACCATACTCGGCAAGGAGCCCCGTCTCGCCTTCTCGCACCGAATCCACCAGGCCAGGGCGCCGGCTCGCGACCACGGGAACCCCGCAGGCATTGGCCTCGATCACGGTCAGTCCCCAGCCCTCTTTGGGCGAGGGGTTCAAGAAGAGATGGCTTTGGTAGAGCACCTTCACGATTTCAGCACGGGGCAGGTAACCGCGAAAGTGTACGGCCTCTTTGAGGCCCAGTTCCTCGGCGAGTCCACGCAAGCGCTTCTCGTCCGGGCCATCGCCCACGATCTCCAGCTCGACCTCGGGCAGGGTGCGGCGAATCGCGGCCAGAGATCTCAAAACGACGTCCACGCTCTTGTAGCGTCTGAGCCGTCCCAAATGCACCAGCTTGGGCACTCGCGAACGCGCGGGAGGATCATCCAGCCGGTAGGGACGGTGGTCCATTCCGCACTCCACGATCTCGACTCTCTCGGCGTCGATCCCCCTGCGTACCAGATCGTCCGCGGTGCTCTTGCTGATGGCCAAAAAATGAGAGCGCCGATAGACACGTGGGATGGGGCGTTCGCTCAGGTAGACGTAGCTCGCGGTGAGAGGATTGGTCTCACGAAAAACCGTGGCGCCGAAGAGATGGGGAACGATGACCAGAACGGGAAGACGCGTATGCCAGGGAGTGAAAAAAGGAATCTTGTTGATGTCCTCCACTACCAGATCGTAAGAAGCTCGCCGCAGTTCGTCCTTCAGGAGGCCGGGCAAAGTGAAGTTTGCCAGCCGCCAACTGCCGCGACGCCGGTAGTGAATTCCATCCTCCCCCGTTTCCTCATCCGCTGCGCCCGGATAACTGCATGCAAGCCAGGTCACTTCGTGGCCCTGCTTTACCGCATGGCGCAAGATCTCGTGCAGGTGAACTTCGGCCCCACCGCCCATGGGATCGCCGCGATCTCGCCAATTGACTGCCAGAATCTTCAGAGGCCAACCCCCGTCTTGGGCTGATCAGCCGCCGCCTCGTCGGAAAGAGGCGCCCGATCGGCCGTGGGACCACTATGCGCGTTTTCGCGCCAGACAACCCACTACGATCGTGGTGTAGAGAGAGAGCCTTCTCTTCGCGAACCAGCCGCGGAAGCCGCGGGCCAAAGGGGCGAAGGGCCAGATGCCGCGCGGATACATGGGCAGGCGCAGGCCCACGGTCTTCAGCAGCACCTTCCGCAGAGCGCGATACCAGAGCGCAGGCACCATCCAGTCGCCGTAACTGCGCTCGACTCGGAGTTCGATGGAATGCAGGAGGGTCTCGAGTTCGGCGATGGTGAATTCCGTTTCCCAGCCCGCGAACCAGCGATCGAACAACATGAGCGCGTGCTTGCCCAGGGTGTAGTAGTGATAGCGCTGAGGCACGTCGACGAGCAAGATTCCCCCCGGCTTGAGAACGCGCACGTTCTCGCGCAGAAGGGGCAGAGGATCACGGAAGTGCTCGAGCAAGCCCTGGTGGAACACGAGGTCGAAAGTCCCGTCGGCGAAGGGCATGCTGAGTCCGTCTCCCCCCACCACCGACACCCTCGTGCCCGTCGCTTTGGCGGCCTCGTCGATCAGATGGAGACTCTCGGGGACATAGTCCAGAGTGACGACTTCGGCTCCGGCCTTTGCCAGGGCCAAGCTGTCGCGGCCGGTGCCCGCACCTACTTCGAGAACTCTCGCACCCCGGGGGTCCATGATGCCGAAGACTTCGCGGAGAATGCGTCCGTCGTTGCCGTAGA
Source organism: Candidatus Krumholzibacteriota bacterium (assembly GCA_963806035.1). Classification (GTDB taxonomy): domain Bacteria; phylum Krumholzibacteriota; class Krumholzibacteriia; order JAJRXK01; family JAJRXK01; genus JAOZPE01. Next base: position 70,137 of record CAWDWO010000011.1, read on the forward strand.
CATCTTGCAGGCTGAGATTGCCTGCATCGACCCAGAAGTTCTGCCAGTGCTCTTTGCGGGATTCACGCATGGTGCGATTCGTGCTCTCGCAAGATGTGGTCGAGTACCCCGTTCACGAAGCGTGCTGCATCGTCACTGCTGTAGGTCTTCGCGAGATCGACTGCTTCGGAGATCGCGACCTTGGCTGGGGTCTCGGAGATGTGGAGCATCTCGAGAAGCGCGAGGCGCAGGATGGCTCGTTCGACGACCCCTACTCGCTCGGGGCTCCAACCGGTGAGAGCCGCATCGATCTGTTTGTCGAGTTCCGCGCTCTCACGCTGCAATTCCTGGCTGACCTTCTCGACGTATTCCACGGTCGAACGGGTGGGACCGCGGCGCTCGATCTGCTCCGCGACCGCATCGGCCAGGTCCTTCCCGCCCACTACGCTGGCGTACAGGGCCTGCACCAGAAGTTCTCGAGCCTTGCGCTGACGACCCATCTCAGGCATCGCCTTGTGGGAGTTGGCGCAGCAGATCGGCCATTTCCAGTGCGGCAAGGGCCGCGTCGAATCCCTTGTTGCCCGCCTTCGTTCCAGAGCGCTCCATGGCCTGTTCCAGGTTCTCGGTGGTGAGCACTCCATTGATCAGGGGTACCCTGGTCTGGAGCCGGACCTGGTCACAGCCGCGGCTCACGCTCTGAGCCACGTAGTCGAAGTGCGCGGTCGAGCCGCGGATGACCGCGCCCAGGGCAATGATCGCAGCGTACTCGCCGCTCTCCGCCAGACGCAAGCACACCAGAGGAATCTCGGTAGCTCCGGGAACCCACGCGACATCGACCTCATCCTCGCCCACGCCGTGCCGATGCAGACCGTCCAGGGCTCCCTCGAGGAGCTGCTTGGAAAAGAGCGAATTGAAGCGGGAAACCACGATTGCCACTTTGCCCTTGGCCTTGGCATAGTGCCCTTCGAAAACGGTGGACATCAGGATCCTTTCTCGTCGAGCCCGCCCAAAAGGTGGCCCATCTTGTCGCGTTTCGTCGTGAGGTAGCGGCGATTGGTTGCATTGGAGCCAACCTCGAGTGCCACCCTCTCCACGACTTCCAAACCGTAGCCGGAAAGGCCCACGATCTTCTTCGGATTGTTGGTGAGCAAGCGCATCTTGGTAACGCCCAGATCACGGAGAATTTGCGCGCCGACACCGTAATGCCGCAGATCCGGCTGGAATCCCAGCTTCAAATTGGCCTCCACCGTGTCGGCCCCTTCGTCCTGAAGGGCGTACGCGCGCAGCTTGTTCAGGAGCCCGATGCCGCGGCCCTCCTGACGCATGTAGAGCACCACTCCGGTGCCCTCTTGACCGACTTGTCGCATTGCCGCGTCGAGCTGCGCCCCGCAATCACACCGCATGCTGTGAAAGACGTCGCCCGTGAGACATTCACTGTGCACGCGGACCAGAACCGGTTCATCCTTGTCGACCTCACCCATGACCAGAGCCAAATGGTGCTCGGTATCCACCTTGCTGCTGTAGGAAATCAGGCGAAATTCGCCGAAGGGGGTGGGCAGGACGACCTCGGTCTCGCGCCGAATGAGCTTCTCGGTGTGCTGCCGGTATTCGATGAGATCCCGCACCGTGATCAGAGGCAGGGAATGCTGACGCGCGAACTCGATGAGAGCGGGCATGCGCATCATGCTTCCGTCTTCATCCATGATCTCGCAGAGCACGCCGGCCGGGGGGAACCCCGCCAACCTCGCCAGATCCACCGAGGCTTCGGTATGACCGGCCCGAGTGAGAACTCCGCCTGCCTGCGCCTGCAGCGGAAATATGTGTCCGGGGCGAGCGAGATCGTGAGGCTTGGTCCTCGGATCGAGAAACTGGCGAATCGTCTCCGCGCGATCGGCCGCAGAGATCCCGGTGCTCGTGTTCTCGACCGCATCGATGGAAACCGTGAAGCGCGTACCGAGCCGGGATGTATTGCGGTTCACCATGGGATGAATCTCGAGTTCCTCCAGGCGCTCGGGCGTGGCAGCGAGACAGACCAGACCCCGTGCGTGGGTCACCATGAAATTGATGTCGGCCGCTGTGGCCATTTTCGCGGCGAGAATGAGATCGCCCTCGTTCTCGCGATCCGCATCGTCCACCACGACCACCATGCCCCCACTCCGGATTTGCTCGACGGCTTTCTCGATCGCGTCGATGCGAGAACGATCGGATCTCTCCCTGTCCTTGGCTCCCTGTCTCAGTGCGTCGTCCATCGGCTCTTCTCTCTCACTCGGCCAGTCCGGCGCGCCGGATCGATTCCCAACTCAATTCGCCGGAACCCGTATCGGCGGCATGTAGATATCGTTGAAGATACTTGCCCAGAATGTCGGTTTCCAGGTTAACCGCATCTCCCACTTTCTTTGCGGCCAAGGTCGTCTCGGCCAGAGTGTGGGGGATGAGAAAAACTTCGAAGCTGTCGTGACTCAAGTTCGGGCCCACGGTGAGGCTGATTCCGTCGAGAGCCACGCTCCCCTTGGGAACCATCTGCGCGACCAGGGCGGCTTCGCTGGAGAAGCGCCAGTGCTCGGCCTCCCCCATTTCGCGCCGAAAGACCACACGGGCCACGCCGTCCACGTGACCCTGCACGAAGTGTCCTCCCATGGCTTCTCCCGCGGCCACGGGAAGCTCGAGATTCACCTTTGAACCCGTCTTCAAGGAGCCGAGAGTCGTCACGCGGAGCGTTTCCGCCATCGCCTCTACCGTGAAATCCGAGCCACCGAGTTCGACGACGGTCTGACAGACCCCGTCCAGAGCCACACTCGCACCCAGAGTCAAGCGGGGGGCCAGCTTGGCGTTGCGAATGGTGAGGACGCGGTCTTTCGAAGTGCTTCGCAGCGACACGACCTCGCCAATTCCCTGGATGATTCCCGTGAACATGACTCCACTTCCACGAGGACTTTCGATCGAGGCCGAGCATTCGAGGAACGAGCCCGGGTCTCAGATGCGCGGCAGTCCTCTTTTCCGCAAAATCCACTCGCTGTCCTCGCCGCGACGGCGGAGAAGATAGCTCTCCCACCTGCTTTCCGCCCCCGCCCAGAGGGCGGGGCCACCCCCGTCTCCGCCGAGTAGAACCGGAGCGCAAAAGAGATGGAGGCGATCCACTAAGCCTTTGGAAATAAAGTGCGTTGCGGTCGTCCATCCACCCTCGAGCATCACCTGTCCCAGGCCCATCTGGTGCAGATGCTGAAGGATCTCCTTCCCTTCAAGTTCACCATTGGGCCCGGCATTGCAAGCCACGAGTTCGTTTCCCGCTGCCCGCAAAGGCTCCCCGCGCTCTTCGATCGCGTCCTCGGTGCAGAAGATCAACCAGGGGGCATCGCCGGAGCCGAGCTGATCCGGCAACAGGGACAGATGAGGATCGATGACCGCCCGTCTCGGCTGCCGCAGGGTCGGCACCCCGCGCACGTCGAGGGCCGGACGATCCCACAGCGCGGTACGGCGTCCGACCAAAATCACGCTGGCTCTTGCGCGCATGCGATGGACCATGCGATGAGCGCTCTCACCGGTGATGCGCCGCTGCCCGGGATCCTTCAAGGGACGGTTGGCTCGCGCCATCCTGCCATCCAAACTCATCGCAATCTTCACGGTGAGATGAGCGCGCGCGCCGCCTTCGGTCTCAAAGAAGGCGTGGTTCAGCTCCCAGGCGCCCTTCGCCATGAGCCCCTCTTCTACCGCGATGCCCTGCGAGCGGAGCCAGTCTCCTCCACCTCCTCGAACGCGCGGATTGCGATCGGCAAGCGCGTAGACCACGCGCGAAACGCCGGCCTCGAGCAGCGCTTTTGAACAGGGAGGGGTACGGCCGGTGTGGTGACACGGCTCGAGGCTCACATAGAGCGTGCTTCCGCGCGCCTTCTCCGCGGCCCGTCTGAGCGCTTCGACCTCGGCATGCGCGCTGCCGGCCTTCTCGTGGGCGCCTTCGCCCACCACTTCGCCCTCACGGACGAGCACCGCTCCCACCGCCGGGTTTGGCCAGGTACCGCCGGCGCGACGAGCCGCCAGAGTCAGTGCCCGGCGCATCCAGTGCTCATCGCAATGCAAGGTCAACTCTCTCCCGGTGGAAAGGGGGCGATCCCCTATTCGAGCTCTTCACTCTGTAGATGGAAGAGACCCTCCGCGAACTCTCCGGCGTCGAAGAGCGCGAAGTCCTCGACGCCTTCCCCCGTGCCGACGTAACGCACGGGGATCTCGAGCGCCTGCGCGATCGCAACCACGATTCCCCCTTTGGCGGAGCCATCCAGTTTGCTCAAGAAGATGGAGTCGATGGGGACCACGCCGGAAAACTCGCGAGCTTGGGCAATGCCGTTCTGGCCGGTGTTGGCGTCGATGCAGAGGATGGTTTCGTGGGGCGCGCCCTCGACCTGACGGCCACACACTCGCGCGATCTTCTCGAGTTCGCGCATCAGTCCTTCCTTGTTGTGCAATCGTCCTGCCGTATCCACGATGACCACGTCGCGACCTTTGGCTTTTGCCGAAGCAAGAGCGTCGAAAGCAACGGATGCGGGATCGGATCCCATGGCCTGCTTCACGATATCCACGCCGACTCTCTCCGCCCAGGTCGTGAGCTGATCGACGGCGGCCGCGCGGAAGGTGTCGGCCGCGGCCAACAGGACCTTTCTTCCCCGTTCCTGGTGGAAGTGCGCGAGTTTGGCGATGGAGGTGGTCTTCCCCACCCCGTTGACGCCCACCATCAGGATCACGTGCGGAGGGCCCGCCAGTTCCACTTCCGATCCGGAACTCCCTCCGACCAGCTGCGCGACGTCCTCGCGCAGAACCCGGGTGACGTCCGCGAGCTGAGCCTTGGCTCCCTCCTCCTTCAGCCGCTTGCGCAAGCTCTCGGCCAGGGTGGTGGAGGCCTCCACTCCCACGTCGGCTGCGATGAGGATCTCCTCGACCTCCTCGAGAAACTCCTCGGTGAGATACACCTCGCGCCGCAATGCGGCACCGATGCGGCTCACCACTTGTTCCGAGGTCTTTCCTAGACTCTTGCGCAGATTGCGCAGTGCGCCAAATACCACCGGCCTACCCTTCCCCCTCCATCTGCCGCAACTCACGGTCGTTCGCCTGAGAGTCCACGCTCGCGGTCGCGAGACGCTCGCCCGGGCTGAGTTCCTGCTCCCGCTTCTTGGCCGCGCTCTCGAGAGCCTCGAGAGGATCATCCGCGTCCAGCTCCTCGAAGCTCACGGAAACCAGACGGCTGACGCCGCTCTCCTCCATGGTGACGCCGTAGAGATGGTCGGCCGCTTCCATGGAGAGCTTGTTGTGGGTGATCACGATGAACTGGGTGTGCTCCTGAAAACGCTCGATGAGCCGTACGAAACGGCTGATGTTCAAGTCGTCCAGGGGCGCATCGACCTCGTCCAGGATACAGAACGGGCTCGGCTTGATCAGATACACCGAAAAGAGCAGGGCAATCGCGGTCAGCGCGCGTTCGCCACCGGAGAGCAACGCCACCGAATCGATCTTCTTGCCCTTGGGCCGCGCAATGATCTGGATGTCGGCCTCCAGGGGATCGTCCGCCGCAAGCAACTCGAGATCGGCCTCTCCCCCCTCGAACAAGGTCGTGAAGATCTCACGGAAGTTCTCTCGCACCGATTCGAAAGTCTCACGGAAGAGGGTGCGCGCGGTGCGGTTGATCTTGTCGATGGCTTTGAGCAGGTGCTCTTTGCTCTCCAGGAGATCGTCCCGCTGCTTCTCCAAGAACTCCAGCCTCACCTTTTTCTGATCGTATTCCTCCATCGCGGCGAAGTTCACCGGACCCAGTTTGTCGATCTTCGTCCTGCGATCCTCCAGGAGCTCCAGGATTTGCTCCATGGGGTAGCTGTCGTCCTCCTTGATGAGCTCCTTGGGTAGTTCCTCCGGGTTCAAGGCGGCGAAGCCGGACTCGATGTCCACACGGTACTTCTCTTGAATGCGCTCCTCGAAGTTGTCGATGGTGAGGCGGTTCTTGGTGATCGTGTTTTCCACCTCGCCCAAGGCCTTCTCTTTCGCGCGCTGCCGTTCGGAAATCTCGCGCATCTTTTCCTGCGCCTTTTCCAGTTCCGCGCGACGGCCATCCACGGTCTCACGCAATCCGCGCATTTCCTCCTCGCGCCGTTCCCTCTCCTGGAACAAGGCACCCAGCGTTCCTTCGTGCTCGGTCCGCTGAGAACGCCAGGCTCCCATCTGCTCCGTCAAGCTGGCATCCTCTTCGCGCAGGCGGCTGGAGCGAGCGTCGAGGTCCTGTTGCATGGCCCGTAGCCGGTGCAAGCGGCTTTCGAGCTCTCGCGCCTCCCCTTCGCGTTGAGTCAGCACCAACCTTGCCTGCGCGTGAGCCTCCGCGGCGTTGCCGCGTTCTTCCTCTTGAAACCGCACTTTTTCTGCCAGCTCACTCACTTTTTCGCGTGAAGCAGCCTGGTCCACGTCGTGCAAACCCAGACCGCGCTGCATGCTCTCCAGATGAGCGAAGAGATCCGCGAGCCGGCTTCTCACGTCTTCGTGCTCGGCCGTGAGATTCTCGAGATTGTGTTCCTCGTGCTGGAGGGCGCTACGCTTGGAGGCCGCCAACTGAGCTGCCTCTTTCACTTCGTCCTGCACCGAACGCAGCTGCTGCAAGGCCTTGGCGCGAGCTTCTCGTACTTCGGAACGTCGTTTCTCCGAACTTCCCAGGGCCTCGACCTTCTCGTGGAGGCGGGAGCGCAGCTTCTCCACCTCCTCCGCCAGACTCTCCACCTGCTCCTTGCGTCCGAAGAGGGAGAGCTCCCGCTTCTTGCCCACTCCGCCGCGGACCAGGCCGTCCGATCGTATGAAGAGACCCTCTTTCGCGAGGAAGGAGACGCCGTCGCCCGCGTGCTTCAGGGCCGCGTCGACCGCATCCTGCGCGGTGTCCACCACGCGAACCTGCCCGAGCCAGGAACGAAGGTGTTGGCTCTCCATCCCGCGAACGCGGACCAGCTGCAGAGCCGGCTGTCCGGGCAGGCTCGGTTTTTCGGCCGTACCCATCGCGCCGTTGCCCAGATCGACGAGGAAGGAGCCCTGTCCCAGGTTCTCGTTCGTGAGTCGCGAAGCGAGCTCTTGGGCATGCTCGAGCTCGTCCACCAGCAGCGCATCCGCATCCTCGCCGAAGAGCAATTCGAATGCGGTCTCATATCCCTTCGCCACGGTCAGGGTCTCGGCGAGAGCCCCTCGCAGTGCACGCCGCGAAGTATCATCCTTCAGGAGTGCAGCGGCTCCGCTGCGATACCCTTCGTATTCGGCCGCGATGCGCGCTGCAATTTCGTGCCGGCTCTCCGCCCGAGCCAGATCGTCCGCCGCAGATGCGCGATCATCCAGAGCCCGGTCGACCATCCGGTCGGCAAGTTCTTCGGCGTCGCGGTGCCGCGCGATCTCGGCTTCGATCTCGGAGTATTGCGTTTCGAGAGCGGTGAGATTTTGCTCCACCTCCACGAGTTCTTCCCGCAGGACATTGCGTTGTCCTTCGTTCTCGCGCAGTTTGGCCTCGAGACTCTTTTCTCTTTCGTTCAGGGACTGGATCCTGGTCTCCTGCGTCGCGACGTCTTTTTTCCGCTCAGCCTCCTCCTGCAGGAAACTGAGACTCAATTGTTGGGCTTCGGCGAGAGAGTTCCGGGATTGCTCGTAGAGCTGAGTCGCTGAGCGCAGCGCGGACTCCTTGACCGCGGTATCTTCTCGCGTCGCCTCGAGCTGCTTTTGCAGTTGCTCCTGTTCGGCCACCGCTTCTGTGAGTTCGCTCTCGATTTCGGCGGCACGCTCCTGGGTGCGAGCGCGCTCTTGCGCCAGCTCTTCCAGGCGGCGTCCGCCGCTCTCCAGGCGTTCCTTCAGCACTAGCAGCTCGCCTTCGAGCTGCTTCAACTTCGCTTCCACCCGCGAGAAGTCGTGCTCCTTCTGGCGGCGTTCACCCTCGAGGGTATCGATCGCCGGGCGCATTTCCTCGATCGCCGCGCGTGTCTTGGAGAGCTCCGCGTCCTCCCCCGATCCTTCCACCTTGAGAACTTCGATTCTCTCCTGCAGTTCGCTCAGTTCCCTGCGAAGCGACTTGGTCTCGTGATGAGCGCGGATGATTTCCAGAGACTTGAGTTCGCCAAAGATACGCTTGTGACGGCGAGCCTTGCCGACCTGGCGCGCGAGGCTTCTCACCTGGTGTCCGATTTCGTCGATGATGTCTTCGACTCGCAGGAGGTCTCGCTCGGTGAGATCCAGTTTGCGCAGAGCTTCCTTCCGCTTCGCTTTGTAACGAACGACGCCCGAACCCTCTTCGAGGATGCTACGAACTTTGTTTTCGCTGGGGTTGAGAACCTGACCCACCATCTCCTGCTCGATGATGGAGTAGGCGTTGTTCCCTGCACCAGTGTCGTAAAGAAGGTCCTTGAGATCCTTCAGGCGGCACGGTGTCTTGTTGAGAAAGTAGTCGCTGCCGCCGTCGCGCGAGACGCGCCTCGTGATCGCCACTTCGTCGTATTCGATGTTCAACCTGCCGGTCGTGTTGTCGAAGACGAGGGTGACTTCGGCGGTAGAGAGCGGCTTGCGCTTCGTGCTGCCCTTGAAGATGACGTCTTCCATCTTCTCGCCGCGTAGCTGCTTGGGACTCTGTTCACCCAGCACCCAGCGCACCGCATCCACGACGTTGCTCTTGCCGCAGCCGTTGGGGCCCAGGATGGAAGTCACTCCGTCGCGAAAATCGAGAACTGTACGATCCATGAAGGACTTGAAGCCCACCATCTCCACCCGTTTCAGTCTCACGCTGTCCTTCTCCTCATGTTGAAGCAATCCAATTTGCTGACGAGAGAGTTCATTGAGCCACTCTCACCACACCTACATAGTCCACGTCCGGTCGCGACAAAAGAAGCTCGCGAGCCTCGAGAGCTTCCTTGCGGGTCGGATAGTCACCCACGATTACCCGGTACCAGGTTCCCTTCCCCGGAATCTCCGCCGACACCACGACGGGCGAAAGCCCGGCCTTGCGCAACTTGGCCAAAGAAGGAAGAGTCTGAAGTGAATCGGGGAAACTCCACGGATGGAGGGCATACCCCTTCTCCGGCCGAAGCCTCAACCTCGCCAATGCCACCGAGTCCGCCGGCGCGACGCTCTCCTCTTCGCTCGCGGCGGGCCCTTTCTCGGGCGCGGGCCGCGACGCGCTCATCTCCGCGGGCACAGCTTGGGCTGGCTTCTCCTCCGGGGTCAAGATAGCCGATTTGAGGCTGTCAGGGGGTACCGAATCGATTGCGGCCGAAGACATCTCGGCCGCCGCGGCGGCGTTCGAATCGGGCCCGGCGGGCGGCGGAAGCTCTGAGTTCGTCCCCTGGGCCGCCAATTCCTGGCTTCGATGGGGCATTTCGCCGCTCGTTTGAACCGAGGGGCTCTGAGTCCACTGGATCGTGGCCCACGCACCCACGAAACCGACCAGGATCAAGCCGATCCCCAGAGCGATGCGGCGGAAGAGAACACTACTCTGATGGGGAGGGTGGCTTCTTCCGTAGGGAGAGGAGCCGACGTGACGAACCCTGGGCTCGATCACAGGCTCGGGCTTCTCCGGCGCGGCGGCCACGGCTTCCCTCATGGACCCTTGGGGCGCGGCCTCGGGAAACGCCATGACCCCGAAGATGGGGACACTGCTCTCCATGAGATCTTCCGCGAGACCCTCGAAGCGATCCCTGGCCTCTCCTTTGAGGGTGAGCCCCAACAGGACACCGTCGCCGTACGAGAAGAGCGGGTTGCATTCGCCCTGCGCGTTGCGGGCGGGGGCCGTGATCAACACGAAATCCCAGAGCGCCTTGAGTTGCCGCAGCGCTCCCTTCAATTCTTCATTGCTCAGCGGTTCGCTCTCGCGCGGCCGGTAACTGCCGACACCCATGAGGTCGACGTTGTTCACCCGACCGCTTGCAGGGTCGAGCGCGGCGAGGTGCCGTAACGCGCGAGGTCCAAGAATCCCTCGTGCCCGAGTTCACCCAACCACTCCCCGGGTCCGTCTTCTTCGAACTCTCCGTCCACCAGCAGGACGCGCGCCCCTCCTTCGGCCAGGAGCCGCGCCAGCTGGAAGGCGAGATAAGTTCGCGCTCGCGCGTTTGTCTGGTCATCACCAACGATGGTGACCAGGCCTTCGCCGGCGCTCGCGTGCGCGCGCAAACCCTCGGCGACGAGACGAAATTCTTCCAGATGAGCGCCGTCGAGCAGCTCATCGATACTGCCAGCTTCCGGATTGGCCGACGAATATCCGAGGTGATAAAAACCCGATTGCGCCCGGCCCAGCGTGTCGCGGATCCACACACCGGCCTCTTCGACACCCTCCCCGCGAGAGGAGTTCAACGGGCCCTGCTTGTCTTCCTTCACGACGATGTTCCCCCCCTCGCGACTCGAAAAGATGATGCGGTCGGCGAGTGGCGTGAGATCGCTTTCACGCAGAGTGCGGAAATCGATACGAATGACTCCCTGAGCGATCGAAGTCAAGACCGCGGGGCGGCCGCGTCTGAGGCGAGCATGCAGCCTCTCCGCACTGGTCTCCTCCGGCCCCTCGAGGTGGAGTTGAATGCTGTCCACGGGACGCTGCGCGAACGAGCCACCCCCCACTGCCGCCTCACCTTTCACGACCTTGCACTTCCAGCCCTCCGGGAGCGCCGCTTTCAATTCGAGTTCGAGCCGCGCGGCGCGTCTCTTGAGCTCGGTCTTGCTCAAGCGAAGCGCGTCCAGCAGCGGAATCTCGGGAGCCCCACTGCCGCGCCCGTACTCTTTCAGAGTGGCCTCGAGCGCGGCCAAAATCAGTTTGTCCAGACGCAAGGCCCGCATCATGGGATGCTTAGCCAGCTTGGAAACCAGCGCAGCCTCGCCCACGATGAGACCCGCCTGCGGACCTCCCAGGAGCTTGTCTCCACTGAAGCTGACGAGCTGTGCTCCCGAGCTCAGGGCCTGGTCGATCGTCGACTCTCCCTTCAGGCCGAACTTCGCAAAGTTATAGAGGCAACCACTACCTGCGTCAAAGACCAGACGAGCTTCCCGCTCGCGCGCCAGTGCACCGAGTTCTTCGAGTGAAGCTTCCTCGGTGAATCCCTTCACCTCATAGTTGCTGGGATGAACCTTCAGGATCATGTCCCCGGCCCTCAGGACCTTTGCGTAGTCGGCAAGACCCGTCTTGTTGGTCGTTCCCACTTCGACGATCGTGGCCCCGGTGGTGCGAAGAAGCTCGGGCATGCGGAAGGACCCGCCGATCGCGACCTGCTCTCCCCGCGAGATGATCGCGCGACGCCCCCGCGCCAGCGCGTGAACGATCAGCCACAGAGCTCCGGCTCCGTTGTTCACCGCGAGTCCGGCCTCCGCACCCGTCAGAAGTTGGAGCCAACGCGAGACCGCGCTGATGCGGCTACCCCGTTTCCCCGACTCCAGCTCGATTTCCAATGCCACCGGATCCTCCGCCACGCGCGCGAGTTCCGTTCGGGCCGCGATTCCCAGCCGGGCGCGCCCGAGGTTCGTATGCAGCAACACCCCACTCGCGTTGATCACGCTTTGAAGTTGAGGTTGCAGCAGATCGTCGACCTCCTGAACGAGACGCTCTTCGAGGTATCGGGTGAGTTTGGCCCGATTCAGCGGACCCGGACCGTAACGCCGGGTAAAGCTCTTCCCTCGCGAAAGGAAGGCGCGTTCCTCGGCGAGAACCTCGCGCCCCAAGCGCGTGAGCAGATCGCTGCGCAGACGGCGGCGAAGAGCGCGCACCGCGCGTCGTTTCAGGAGTTCATGAAGCGGCGGCAATTCCCGCCCGGGATGGCTCATACCGGCGGAGCGATCCTTGATTGGAGAGCGTGGGCGGCGACACCCTAGCACAGGCGAAAAGGCAGCGTCAAACGAGCGCGCGTTGACACCGTACATTCCTGCCGGTAGCTTGAAGCAGGACGCTCAATTGCTTGTCTGGACTCAGCTTATGGAAACAGAACCCGCCTTTCGCCATGGCTCCTACGGCCGCAGAATTCTGTTGGCAGCCGGCGCAGCCCTGGTGGGTTTCGTCCTCGTCGCGATCCTCGGACCCGACGAGGATCGTCTGCAGCACCTGCTCTTCCATACCGGGGTCCAAGGCGAGCTGAGAATCCTTCCGGACATCGAGATCATCCGCGACCAAGATCCCGTGAGCCAGGACCCCAAACACAGGCGCGCCAGCGCCGCCAAAGGGCTCCAGGTCGACGTGGTCGATCGACCTCCCACTACCGTGGAGGTCGAGGACGCGACGCCCGTTCCTCCGCCTACGGGAGCCCCCGATTACACCATCGAGACGAAGGAGAAGCCCGAGGACGGGATTTCGCAGAGCGACGACGTCCGCGAGCAAGTACGAATGGTCAGGCCATCGCAACGCAGTCTCGACTTCGTTCTGATCAAGCTGGTACGGCCGCGTTACCCACCGGGCGTGGTCCTTCCCCGCCCCGTCTCGGTCGACGTGGCCATCTATGTAGAAAGCGACGGGACGGTCAGTGACGCCTACGTGACCCGCGGCGAGGGTGGGAAGGCCTTCGAAGAGGCCGCCCTGCGAGCAGTGCGCCAGTGGAAGTACCGCTACCTGGGTGAAGAGGGCAAGGCCGAACCGTTTTGGGACCAAGTTCGTTGGATCTTCAAACCTCCAGCGGCAGATGGCGCCGAGAAGGAACTGAAGCCCTAGCCCCTTCCGTCGGGCCTTCCTCTCGGCGCGGGTTCTCTGTCTCGAGGCGATGGTGTATTGGGAAGCACCGGGCCGATGGGATCGGCAAATACTTCACTCGGAAACGGCACGACTTTCCCGTTCTCCAACATGCGCAGGGCCGACTCGGTGGACGCCAGGTTCCTCGCGCGGTCACTGGGAACGAGATTCTGGCTCAACTCGTTGCTCACGGCGCGCCGGCTTCTGGCGCCCCCGTGAATCGCGTCCAGGAGTCTGCGGGTGGCGAAGTAGGTCTTGAGCGCGAAGGGATTCACTTCGTCGTCGTGGAAGCGGCGCTTCCATAGAGACTGAAAGCGCTCGCTCTCTCCCGGCGCCATGAGCGCGGTCTCGCTGGGGAAGATGGCGCCTTCCAAAACGTCGCCCGCACCTTCGGCCAGCCGGGGGCGATTCCAGGTGCTCAGACCCAAGAGTTGAACCTCGAGCTGGTAGAAAGTGAGCTGCGGCGCGATGAGACGCATCTCGCTGGGACCGGCAGGAACGAAGAGCGCCTCGGGTCCCTTCTCCCGGATACGCTCGATCGGCGCCTTGAAATCGGTGAGCCCGCTCTGGTAGGGCTCGCTGGCCACGATCCGGGCCCCGAGCCTCTCCGCCTCGGCCGAGAAGATGTTGGCGGCATTTCTGCCCTCATCGGTATCCGGATAGAGAATGGCGAGGCGCCGCCGTAGCAATCTGCGAACTGTGACTCGCGCCAACACACGCGTCTCGAACGCTCGCGTGACGTTGGTTTGGAAGATCTCGTCGCCGATCAAGGAGATGTTCTCCTGGGTCGCGGTCGGTGAGATCAAGGGAACCCGCCGCTCCTGACAAACCACCGCGGCCGCGATCGTGGTGGGAGACAGCAGCGCGCCCACGATGGCCAGTACACCATCGTCGTTGATCAGGGAACGGGCACTGAGAACGGCCTGGACCCCGTCTCCCGGGTATCCAGCGCGACGAGTTTCAGGTCCTCCTCGAAACTACGATTGTGTTCCTCGAGGGCGAGCAATGCGCCGTTGTACATGGCCTGTCCCAACGCGGCGTATTCGCCGGTCAAGGGGCAGAGAAGGCCGATGCGATCGACGTAGGCCACGCTCACCGGCCCCGATGGTTCGTAGCTCCCCTCGCTCCGGTATTCCGAGAGTATCTGCGCCACCGCTTCACGGTGCTGGCTCTGGGGAAAGCGGGTGAGAAAATCTTCCAGGAGAGGACCCATCTCCTTGGGTTTGGCGCCCTCGTCGTGCTTTCTCTGCAGATAGACGAAGGACACCTCTTCAGCCGAACTCGTGTTCAGGCTCTCGTCTTTCAGACGGCCCAGATCACTCACGCTCAACTTCTTTTGGAGCAGCGTCTCGAGCCGCGAGCTGGCTCGATCTTTCGAAGGGAGCTCTCCCGGCTGGTCGAGGTAATGCACGTAGGCCAGGGCGGCCTCGCGCCATTGCAGTTTTCGATCGTGAATCTGTGCCGTGAGCCACCATGCATCGGGCCGATACAGGGACGCGGGATGATGCTGGAGTAGAGAGTCCAAAAGGACCCGCGCCGTGCGATCGTCGCCGAGCTCGTCCGCAGCGCGCGCGCCCAGAAGCAGCACATGGTCTTCGTGTTCGAATCCGGGGTAGCGATCGAGAATTGCATAGGCCAAGTCCCGAGCCTGGGAGTTCTGTCCGGCCGCACTGGCCGCCAAGAGCTGCTCGTATTCCTTGGAAGCTTCCCGAGCTTCGTCTTGGCTCAATCCGGCATTCAGACGCGGACTCTTGATCGAGGACGCACACCCGCTGAGAACCAGCGTAACCAGTAGGGTGATCGTCCAGCTTGCAAAACGGTTTCTGCTCATCGTCGCCACCTCGAAGCGGGAAAGACGGGCCCGAACTCTGGTCTCAACTCGGGTTTTTCAGGTACCAGGTGGCCAGATCCATGTATTCCTGTGCATGCGCGCGTCGCGCTTGCTCGTTTTCGGGGGGCAGTTCCTTCTTCACCTTGGCGGGAACCCCAGCCACCAGATGATTGCTGGGAACTCGCATCTTCTCGGGTACCACCGCCCCGGCGGCCACGATGGAGAATTTCTCGATGTGCGCCTGATCGAGCAGAACGCTCTTCATTCCCACGAGGCAGCCCTCCTCTACCAGGGCGCCATGAATGACGGCATGATGACCCACCGAAACTTCGTTTTGCAGAACCGTGGTACTGTAGTCCGTGGTCGAGTGAAGCATGCAACCGTCTTGAATGTTGCTCCCCCGGCCGACGCGGATGAGGCCGCAATCTCCGCGCAGGACGCTTCCCCACCATATGTTGACGTCATCCTCGATGATGACTTCGCCAATGATCACCACGTCATCGGCCAAGTATACGTTCTTCCCGATTTGAGGACTCATTCCTCGGTAGGGCCTGATGATGGCCATTCGCCACCCTCCTCGTCGAAATCGTCTGGAGACTCCGGCTCATCCCGGTCAGCTTTTCTCTGCACGTCGCGGATGAGATTCTCGACGACTTGCTGCGTGTCGATACTCTCTTCGGCCTCCAGCATGTTCTCCGCTTGCTCCTCCGCGACCTTCCTGGAGAGAAAGATGGGCGACTCGCAACGAAGCGCGAGGGCGATGGAATCGCTGGGACGGGCGTCGATGGCGATGACCTCGTGCCCCCGCGCCAGGTAGAGACGAGCGAAATAGGTGTTGCCCTGGATGTCGGTCACCACGACTCGACTGAGCTTCCCCGAGACCATCGACGATCTGCTGCATGAGGTCATGCGTCAAAGGGCGCTGAAAACGGCGCCCCGCGAGCACCATGGCGATCGCGTTGGCTTCGGCGTCTCCGATCCATATGGGAAGATGGCGTTTGGTACCCAGGACCTGCAGCAGGACCACGGGGGCCTCGGTCTTGGCATCACGAACCAGGGCGCTCACGCGAACTTCGATGAGTGCGGATGTGGAATCCACCAGGAACCCTCTTGGCGTCAGTAGACGGTGAACGCGACCGAATCGAGAACGACTCCGTCGGGGGTCATGATCTTCACTTCCCAGCTTCCGGTCCACGAGGGGAGGATGCGTTTCGTGCTCCAGGTTCTCCAGGAATCGCTTCCAACCTCCAGCTCGACGCGCGCGCGCGTCTGTCCGTCGTGGATCCACGCGTGGACGATCTTCGTTCCCTTGCCGTGCACCACGCGGCAAAAGCAGCTCAGGCTTCCGACGTCGGAGGGAAACCGGTCGCCCGCTTCGACCGGTTTGCGGTCCTCGACCGCGCGACAGACGGCCGCGTTGACGACCTTAGGGCCGTGCGCCTGCTTCAAGCTATCCGCGGGAGTCTCCGGGTTGGGCTTCTGCTGGGGATCTCCCACCGCTTTCAGGCTCGCCGAGGACCGGCCGGGAAGCACGGCGGAGAGCGCGCAAACGACGAGAAGAGCGAGTGAGAGGGCAAGGATCTTGGGCTCGAATGCACGGAATCGGCGGCTCATCGCAACTCTCCTTGCATGGGTTCGAGAACTCCATCGAAGTTCTCAAAGGACACTATACCGGCTTCCATCGCGATAGCAACCGTCTGCCCCAGCCCGAAAATGGGCGCAAGCGGGCAGCCTCACTTCCCCTTTTGCGACTGAATCTGCTTCTGGATCTCCTCGGCCGAGCTGCCGCCGGTGTTCTCCAAGCCGGATTTCCCCATGTTCTTGAGCATCCACTTGGCGTCTTCGACGTACTTGCTGTCCGGATACTTGGTGATCAGCCGGTTGAACTCCTGGAAAGCGAAGTTGGGCTGATGAAGTTGTTCACTATAAATGAAGCCGGCCGTGAACAGCGATTCATCCGCGAGTTCGGAGTCGGGGAAGTTGTCGGCAATTTGATTGTAGTAGTCGATCTTCGTCTGGGCGTCGTTGATCTCCGAGGCCCTCTTGTACAGGTCCTCGGCGGTATCCGCGGCGACCTTCTTGTATTTCCCGAAGCGCTGCACGGAGTACTCCTGCTCGAGCTTCTGCACCGCCCTCTTGTAATCACGACGGCGGACCACCGAACGCAGTCTCTCGACGACGCGCGGCTTGACCTCGTCGAGGGGAGGAATCTTGCCCTCGACCTTGCTTCCGGCGCGGATGATTTCCCAGCGACCATTGATGAGCACCGGCTTGGAGTAGTCCTGGTATCCGAGGGAAAATGCGATCTTGTTGAAATCTGTGTGAATGCCCACGCCCATGACGAACCCGTCAGGATTGATCCAGCCGATCATGCCGTGAGTGGCTTGGGTGTTCGGGTCTTCGTTGTACTTGTCGGCCACGGCATCCCAGGCTTGTCCTGCCTTCAAACCGGAATAAGCCGTTTCGATCTTCGATTTCTCCTTGCAACTGATGTGCGAGGCGAGGACCCGGGGAAGCGTCTTGAACTCTTCCTTGTTGTTCTCGTAGTAGGCTTTGACGGTTTGCTCGTCCGGCTCCGAGCTGGCCGCGAGCTGGTCGGTATAGGCCTTCCTCAGTACTTGCCGGCGCACGATGTCGAGCTGGGTCTGAACCGTGGGATCCTGGTCGAGGTGTTCGTCGAGGGCCTTCTTGTAGAGCACCGTTTCTTCGATGATCTGATCGAGGAAGCGGTCCTTCCAACCCTCGCCGCTGAATACCTTCCGTTCCGCCTCGCTCAGTTGATCGTAGCGCTTGTCGAAATAGCCCTGAGTAATTTCGACATCCCCCACTTTCGCGATGACTTGGGTGAAGTCCTTGGAGGGCTGGACCGAGGAACTCGCACTCGAACTCCTATCCGCGCTCTTCTCGCTCTGACAAGCCGCGAGCACCATCAGGCTCGCAAGTACTGTGAACCAACGGAATCCTCGCAACATACTGGCTACCTCCGCCATGGTCTGAAAGCTCGGCTCTACTGGAGATCTCCGCGGCCCTCGCGCTGCAGAGCCTCCAAAACTAGCCTGACGTCTTGTGATCGCTTCGCATCGCATACCAGGGTGGCGTCTTTGGTCTGGACAACGATGATATCCTTTACACCCAAGAGCGCGGTGAATCGCTCGGGACCGTATACGACGCAGTCTTGGCTCGAAAGTGCGAGCACCTCACCACGGCTGCAATTCCCGTCCTTGTCGAGCGGCCACAATTCACGCATGGAGACCCATTGCCCCACGTCGTTCCAGGAGAAGCTCGCGGGCAAAACCACCACGTTCTTGGCCTTTTCCATCAGAGCATAGTCGATGGAAATCGACGGCGCTTCTTGGTAAGTGGTTTTCAACGCCTTTGAAAACTCGGAGGTTCCCACCTCGCCCGAGGCCGCGCAGCGTTCGACTGAATCGATCAAGTCGGGCAGTTCCCGCCTCAATCCGCCCAGGACGACGGAGGGACGCCAGGCGAAGATTCCGGAGTTCCAGAGATGCCGTCCGCCCTCCAGGTATTGCGTCGCCGTGGGAAGATCGGGCTTCTCGGTGAAGGCGGCCACCCAGCGCGCCGGAGCGGCGCTGGCAAAAGGCTCCCCTTGTTCGATATAGCCGTATCCCGTCTCCGGTCGCGAAGGAGTCACGCCGAAGGTCAGCAGCACCTCGTTGTCCCTGGTGATGGCGAAAGCCTGGTTCAGAGCGCGCTGAAATTCCGCGGCGGGAGCGATGATGTGGTCGCTGGGCAGGACCGCGAAAGGCACATCCCCCGCCCTCTCTTGCACCAGAGCGGCGGCAAGGCCCACCGCGCAGGCCGTGTTGCGGCCCACCGGCTCGGCAATGATCTGCGCCGCGGGAACTCTCGGGGCCTGCTTCCTCACCTTTTCCGCCAGCA
Organism: Candidatus Krumholzibacteriota bacterium; assembly: GCA_963806035.1. Taxonomy (GTDB): domain Bacteria; phylum Krumholzibacteriota; class Krumholzibacteriia; order JAJRXK01; family JAJRXK01; genus JAOZPE01. The sequence goes on from CAWDWO010000011.1 coordinate 88,529, forward strand.
CCTCGCTGGTGAGGATCCACTGATTCGCCGCCGGCACCAGAGGTTCGAGACGCTCCAGGGTCAGCGCCAAGAGGCTGCCGTCACCGGTGAGATCCAGAAGTTGCTTGGGCTGCTCGCGCCGCGATAGTGGCCAGAAGCGTGTCCCCCGACCTCCGGCCAGGATGACCGCGTGTCCTTCAGGGCCCTTGCTCATGTGCCGCGCACCAGTTCGTCCTGGGCCTTGGCAATCGCGGCTTCGAGCTGTTTCAGATAATCCAGCTTGAGCGTTTCGTCGCTCGCCTCAGCTCGTAGCACCAGCGCCGGCTGCGTGTTGCTGGCACGCACCAAACCCCAGCCGTTGCCGAAAGTCACTCTCGCCCCGTCGATGTCGTTCACCTCGTGCTCGCGCTCGAAGTGCTCTTTCACTTTGGCCACGACCTCGAACTTCAACTCGTCGGGGCAATCGACCCGGATCTCGGGAGTGGCGACCAGAGTCGGTACGTCGGCCAGTCGACTGCTGAGGGGGTTTTTGTCGCGTGACACGATCTCCAAGAGGCGCAGAGTGGCGAAGAGGGCATCGTCGAAGCCGTACCAATTCTCGGCGAAGAACACGTGCCCGCTCATTTCTCCCGCCAGCAGCGCACCGCTCTCGTGCATCTTCTCCTTGATCAGGGAATGACCCGTCTTCCAGAGGATCGGAGTCCCACCCTTGGCTGCAATCTCATCGATGAGGGTCTGGCTACACTTGACGTCGAAGATGATCCCGCTGCCGGGATGGCGCTGCAGGAGGTCGCGCCCGTAGAGCATGAGCAGACGGTCGCCCCAGAGGACCTCACCCTTCTCGTCCAGCACACCGATGCGATCCGCGTCGCCGTCGTATGCAATCCCCAATTCGAGCTTCTCGGCCAGAACACACTTCCTGAGATCCTCCAGGTTTTCCGGCATCGTAGGATCGGGGTGATGGTTGGGAAAGGTGCCGTCCGGCTCGTCGAAGAGCGCTACGGGTTTCAGGTGCAGACGCGAAAAGAGAGCGGATGCAACGAGTGAGGCCGCGCCGTTCCCACTATCGTAGGCGAAGCGGATGGGGCGCTCGATCTTCACGCGCGATGTCGCATCGTCCAGGTAGGGCTGGATGATGCCGCGGCTTTCTACGCGGCCTTCGCCGGATTCGAAATCTTCCTTCTCCATGAGCGTGCGCAGCTCACGGATCTGATCGCCGTAGAAACTGCGCCCGTGCAGCACGATCTTGAATCCGTTGAACTCTGGCGGGTTGTGACTGCCCGTGATACAGACCCCGGCCTGCTCCTCACCCGTTGCAACGGCGTGGTAGAACACTCCGGTGGGTGCGGCGCCGAAGTCCACGACGACGCATCCCGCCTGCATCAAGCCGTCGGCAAGCCACTCGAAGAGGGTCTCGCCGCTCGGTCGCACGTCCCGGGCAACGCCGATCCGCGTGGCGCCGGCACGCTGGAAGGCCGTGCCCAGACCGCGCCCCAGACACCGTACGAATTCGGGCGTGAGATCGTTCTCGACCTCACCCCGAATGTCGTATTCACGGAAGACGTGTACCGGTGTCTTCATCCGGATCAAGCCCGCTCGATGGTGACCTGGACCTCGACTTCGATGTCTCGATGAACCCGGACCCCGACCGCGTAGGTTCCCAACTTCTTCAACGGCTCTTCCAGGATCACCTGCTTGGCATCGATTGCATGGCCCAGCTTTTCAAGAGCCGCGGAGATCATCGCGGCGGACACGCTACCGTAGAGATTTTCCTCTCCAGCGGCGGCGGTAATGGTAACCGCGGCGCCCTGCATCGACTCGGCGAGTCCCTGCGCCTGTTCGCGCTGTTGCTCATCCCTCGTTTCGAAGGCCTTGAGCTGGCTCTCCAGCTCCCTTTCCTTCGCCAAGGAGGCCTGTATGGCCAGTCCCCGAGGAAACAGATAGTTACGCGCATAACCGCGAGCGACGCCGACCTTGGCGCCCCGGCGCCCGAGTTTCTGCACGTCATGAAGCAAAATGACATCCATGATGGCCTCCTATCGGTAGTACTCGCGTACGTAAGGAAGGAGTGCCAGGTGACGCGCTCGTTTCACCGCGGTGGCGAGCATGCGCTGATACTTGGCTTTCGTTCCCGTGTTACGCCGGGGTGAGATCTTCCCGCGTTCGGTGACGAAACGCTTCAAGAGCTCGATGTCCTTGTAGTCGATGCAGGCGTATCCATGTTCGGTGAAGTAGCACTTCTTCTTGCGGCCGAAACGATCTCGTTCACGTCGTTTCGCTCTTGGTTTAGCGGCCATCGGATGCCCCCTCGCTGCGGCTACGCTGCTCGGCCCTCTTGGCCAGAGCGACTCTGTTGCGCTCGTCCCACTCCTCATCGATCACGATGAGATGGCGTAACACTCGGTCGTCGAGGCGATAATCTCGATCAGCCTCTTGCACCAGGGTGTTGTCCCCCTTGAAGCGATAGAGGTAGTAGTCCCCCGTCGTCTGCTTTCGGATCTCGTAGGCCAATTTCTTGGTGCCCCAAGGGTCCTTCAGCGTGATTTCTCCGCCGTGGTTCTTCACGCTCGACTCGAAACGGTCGAGAATCGCGTTCACGTCCGACTCGGGCATTCCCGACCTCAGAACGACGACGCATTCATATTTCTGCACGGATCTTCTCCCTTCGGTCTCAAGCGGCCCGGCGCGTAGGCGCCGGACAGGGATTGTGCCGCGAATCAACGAGCTTACGGGACCGCTCTTCGCGGCGCAAGGACGGCCCCGTGTCCTTTGATCAGCCGATGAACCAGGGCAAGAAAACCAGTGCCACCACGGTCATCAACTTGATGAGAATGTTCAGCGAGGGACCCGAAGTGTCCTTGAAAGGATCTCCCACCGTGTCGCCAACCACGGCGGCGCGATGCGCCTCGGAGCCCTTTCCCCCGTATTCCCCACCCTCGATGTATTTCTTGGCGTTGTCCCAGGCTCCGCCGGCGTTGGCCATGAAGATGGCCATCATCACTCCGCTGACCAGCGCGCCGGCCAAGAGACCACCCAGCGCCTCGATGCTCCAGAAGCCCACCAAGAGCGGCGCGGCGATGGCCATGAGACCAGGCAGCACCATCTGCTTGAGCGATCCCGCGGTGGAGATCGCGACACAGCGCGCCGCGTCGGGTTTGCCGGTACCTTCCATGAGCCCGGGGATTTCCTTAAACTGGCGGCGAATTTCTTCCACCATCTTGTTGGCCGCCTGTCCGACCGCGCGCATCGTGAGAGCGCTGAAGAGGAAAGGCAAAAAGCCGCCGATCAGAAGTCCGAGAATCACGTTGGTGCTGTTGATGTCCAGAACCTGCGCCTTCCCCGCGGGCAAACCCTGCAGCATGCCGGCGCGAGTGCAGAAGGCGTTGAAGAGGGCCAAGGCGGTGAGTGCGGCCGAACCGATCGCAAACCCCTTGCCGATCGCCGCGGTGGTGTTCCCCACTGCGTCGAGAGCATCGGTGCGATTGCGTACCTCTTCGGGCAACTCCGCCATCTCGGCCAAGCCACCCGCGTTGTCGGCGACGGGGCCGTAGGCATCGATGCCCAGGGAAATGCCCAGGGTCGAGAGCATTCCGACCGCGGCCAGCGCCACTCCATAGACCCCAGCCAAGACATAAGAGACGTAGATTCCCACGCAGATGAACGCGACCGGCAGAGCAACCGACTCCATCCCGACCGCCAGACCGGCGATGATGTTGGTCGCCGCGCCCGTTTGACTCTGCTTGGCGATCCCGCGCGCCGGATTGGTTTCCGTACTGGTGTAGTACTCGGTGATCTTCCCGATGGCGACACCGACGATGAGACCGGCCACGATCGCGCCCCAGAGTTTCCACGCCACCATGCCGGCCGGAAGACTCAGACGGCCAATGACGAACCACTCCGCGATGATGACCAAGACCGTGGCGATCAACAGCCCACGGAAGAGCGCGCTGTGCAGCCCTTTCTCATCCCTCGCGGAAACGAAGAAAGTCCCCACGATCGAGGCGATGATGCCGACCCCTGCCGTGATCAGGGGCAAGAGCACCATGGAGGTGTTCGCCGAGAACAAAAAGGCTCCGAGAGTCATGGCGGCCACGATCGAACCCACGAACGATTCGAAGAGATCCGCCCCCATTCCCGCCACGTCGCCGACGTTGTCCCCGACGTTGTCGGCGATGGTCCCCGGATTGCGTGGATCGTCTTCGGGGATCCCGGCCTCGATTTTCCCCACCAGATCGGCGCCGACGTCGGCCGCCTTGGTGAAGATGCCGCCCCCAACGCGGGCGAAGAGGGCAATACTGGAAGCACCAAAGCTGAAGCCCAGAACGTTCTCCAGCACCTTCGAATCGAAGATGCCGCCGTGAGAAAATACGAGCGTGAAGATGCTGAGTCCCAGGACGGCCAGCCCGACCACGCTCATGCCCATGACCACTCCGGACGAGAAACTGATGCCCAGAGCGGAGGTCAAACTATCGCGGGCAGCTTGAGTAGTGCGGACCGCGGCGCGAGTTGCGGTGTGCATGCCGAAGTAGCCAGCCAGCGCCGAGGCGAAGGCTCCCGAGAGGAAAGCGATCGCGGTCTTGGGACCGAGGCCATTCTCCGCGGACGAGAAGAAGATGGCGCCGAAAACGACGATGACGAAGACCGCGAGCCACCGGTATTCGGCTTTGAGAAACGAAGCCGCACCCTCCTGGACCTGCTGCGAGATCTCCTGCATCCGATCGGAACCGCTGTCGCGCCGCATGATCGCTCCGTACTTGATCAGAGCGAAGATCAGCGCGATGACGGCCGTGAGCGCCGCGGCTGCAAGCGTCATGTTCATGGACTACTCATCCTCCATCCGTTGAGGCGGCTCCCGTCGGGAACCAGAACCGCCGTTTTCCGCTCCAGAGCCGAGACATTCAGCCATTGAAGCGAGCCATGGTCGACTTGGGGCCGTGAAGGACCCAGTGCTCGAAGCCATCCGCCGCCCTCGTCAGCAGCGCCTCGACGGCTTCCCACTCTTCTTCCGCGAAATCCTCGAGAACGTAGTCCGCGAGGTCCTCTCCACTGGGGCCGGGCCCCACTCCCATGCGCAAGCGCGGAAAGTCTTGCCGCCCCAATTTCTCGATGATCGACTTCAAGCCGTTGTGACCTCCCGCGCTCCCTTCCGGACGCAGCCGCAGCCGGCCCAAGGGAAGATTCACGTCGTCGACGGCCACCATCATCTCGAAATCCTGCGGCTTCTCGATCGCCAAGTACTGGCGTACCGCGCGGCCACTGAGATTCATGTACGTCGTGGGCTTGATCACTCGGATCCGGCGCCCCTCAAGCGAATACTCTGCGTGAAAATACTCGGCTCGCCCCGCTCTGAAGGAGAGGCGATGCCGCCGCGCCAAGAGGTCCGCCAGGAGCCAGCCCAGGTTGTGTCGGGTTCGTTCGTAGCGGCCGCCGGGGTTTCCCAAGCAGAAGAGTAACCACTCTCCGACTTCCGCCGAATCCACCACGCTCAGTCCTGCGACTTCTTCTCGTCCTCGGACGCCTTCTCCTCGCCCTCTTCACCCTCGCCCGCAGCCGCGCCCTCAGCGCCTTCTTCGCCCTCTTCGCCTTCGGCTCCGGCGACCTCGACGCTCATGCGGGTGGCAACCACGTGGCACAGCGCTGTGTCACCGGGCGTTTCCAGCTCGAATTCGCCACCGACCGCTTGCTCGGCGGTGATCTGCTCTCCGAGCTTCAGGGGAACGACGTCGACATCGATCGCGGCCGGGATCTTCTCGGGCAAGACGCGAAGCAGCACTTCCCGGTGCATCCACTCCAGAACTCCGTTCTCGTTCTTCACGCCGAAGGGAATTCCTTCTTTTTGCCGGAGCGGGACACGCACCACGATCGGCTTGTCCTTTTCGACCGCGAGCAGGTCCGCATGGAGCAACTTACGGCTCAGCGGATGCTTCTGGATTTCCTTGACGACGGCAAAGGTGACTTCCTTTTCTCCCTCGAACTTGAGGCGCAGGAGCACGCGGCGACCGTAGTCGGACGAGATGGCTTGACGGAATTGGGCGGTATCGAGGGCCAGGGCTCGGGCTTCCGCACCCAGGCCGTAGAGCACCGCGGGAAGCTGAGCTTGCGCGCGCAATTTGCGCGCGACGCCCTTGCCGGTCTTCGGCCGGGCGATCGCACTCAGTTCGATCGTGTTGGACATGAAGTGAATCCTCCTCAAGGTCGCGTGGGATACCACCCACGCGGATTCCGCGCTCTTCGAGCTGGAATCGTGGTACCGATCGGAAACCGCCGCCTCAGGCGGTCGGCGAGCCCCCGGCACGGGATGCCGGGAGTCTCCTCGTCCCCCAAAGGGCGACAAGGCAAGAGAGTATAGTCAGAAGCGCGGCTTTTGGGTAGTGCGAAGTGGCCGGGCAAAATCCCCGCGCGGTGCCTCAACTTACGCTTTATTTTCGCTATACGAAGAGGCTCGAAACAGTCTGTTCGAGATGGATCCTCTTGATGGCCTCGGCCAGGAGCGGCGAGATGTCCAGGACCACCACCTTGGGGCACTCGGTGTGACGATGGAAGGCGATGGTGTTGGTGACCACCACTTCCCGCACCGGAGCCTCATTGAGCCGCTGCAGCGCGGGCCCGGAAAACAGCGCATGGGTGGCACAGATGTCGATGCTCAGCGCCCCCTGCTTCTGCAATTCACGAATCGCGTCGCTCATGGTTCCGGCGGTGTCGATCATGTCGTCGAAGAGCACCACGTTCTTCCCGCGCACGTCCCCGATGAAATTCATGACCTCCGCCTCGTTGGGACGCGGCCGGCGTTTGTCGATGATGGCCAGCGGGGCTCCCAGACGCTTGGCGAAGGCGCGAGCCATCTTGATGCTGCCCACGTCCGGAGCGACCACGCAGAGATTCTCCTCCCCCACTCGACTCTGGAAGTAGTCCAAGAGCACCGGTGCGGCATAGAGATGGTCGAGCGGAATGTCGAAGAAGCCCTGAATCTGCGGCGCGTGCAGGTCCATGGTGAGTACGCGCTGCGCACCGGCCTCGCTGATCAAGTTCGCCATCAGTTTGGCCGCGATGGGAACCCGCGGCTGATCCTTGCGATCCTGCCTGGCGTAGCCGAAGTAGGGAATGACCGCGGTGATCCGCTGCGCGGAGGAGCGGCGGACGGCGTCGAGGAGGAGCAGCAGTTCCACCAGATTTCCCGCGGGAGGATTGGTGGGCTGGATCAGGAAGACGTCGGTGCCGCGGACGTTCTCCTGAATCTTGACGGAGATCTCGCCATCGCTGAAATCGACGATCGTGACTTCAGTTAGGGAAACATCGAGGTATTGGCAGATCTTCTCCGCGAGGGCGACGTCGCCTCGCCCGGAGATGACTCTCAGTCTTCGGCCCATGAACCCCGTATCCTCCCAAGACCGCTAGTAGGCATCCTCCGCGGCGAGTCCCTCGCCGCCATCGAACTGGGTGCTTGGCTGTGCGTGATCGGTCCGGGCGAGTTCTTCCTGGTAGGCGCCGATGACCATGTTCTCCAACCACTCACGCGTCTCGCGATTGATTGGATGTGCGACGTCCTGGTAGGACCCGTCTTTTCGTTGGCGGCTGGGCATGGCCACGAACATCCCGTTGGCGCCTTCGATGACCTTGAGACCTCGGATGACGAGGGAATCCTCGAGAGTGATGCTTGCGAAAGCCCTCAGCTTGTCGTCGTCACGGAGCGTGATTCTGATTTCAGTGATCTCCAAAGCCGTACCACCATCAGCAGGGGTGTCTGGGACAAAACTGAAACGTGGGCGGTCTAGTTCCCATCCTTGATGAGCTGGACTCCAACCTGACTGGACCTTCCGATCCAGTTGAACCCTTCGAGATCGCCAAGTTCCTCCCTGGCTCTCTCTGCTTCTTCGCGCGTCGAGTAGACCGCGAAGAGACTGGGCCCGCTACCGCTCATCATCGCCAGCCTTGGTTCCGTGTCCTGAAGACGCAGATACAAACGATGCAGAGCTGGATGCGCCGGCAGGACCACATCGGCCAGACGATTGAATCCAGGCCAGGTGCGGTCGGGAAATCGCGACAGCAAGCTCTTATAATTTTGCAGGTTAACTTTGGGCCCATGATGGGTCAACCCCATTCTGAGTCCCTCGTACACCTCGGCGGTGGAGAGTTCCAGCCGGGGGGTAATCAAGAAATAGACACCCCCACCGGAGGAATGCAGCGGGGTCAGCTCGTCGCCGACTCCGCGCGCTAACTGCGTTCCGCCGCGCAGAAAGAACGGAACGTCCGCTCCGATGCGGCGCGCCAGTTCGTGGAGTTCTTCCTCCTCGAGCTCCCGCTCCCACAGCTTGCACAAAGCCAAGAGAGTCGCCGCCGCGTCGGCCGAGCCGCCACCGAGTCCCGCCGCCACCGGAATTTCCTTGTGGATGTGGATGGTCGCGCCGGCTGTCAACTGCAGACGCTTGCGGAGCATCCGCGCCGCGATATGGCACAGATTGCGCCGGTCTTGGGGAACCGATGGATGCTCGCAGACGACGTGAATGGGACCCTTGGTGGGCCTGAACTGCAGGGTGTCGTGCAACTGGAGAGTCTGCAGCAGAGTCTCCACCTCGTGGTAGCCGTCCTCACGCTTGGCGAGGACCTCCAGGTGCAAGTTGACCTTGGCGTGGGCCTTGGCCGTAAGTCCCATCAGTGTCTCCCGCCTCGCGCGTATTCGTGGAAAAGTTGACCCCAGGGTGTGCGACGCCAGAGCTTTCGCCAGCGCCGGCCGACCGAGGGATACCAGAGAAAATCACGCGCGGCGCGGCGGAAGAGACGCTGCGAGCCGCGCAGGCGATCCCCTCCCGGCAGGCGAAGAGTCCGTTCGGCAGGGGCGTGCATGGAAGACGACTCGAGAGTTTCGTCGAGAGCCTTTGAACTCTCACCCACGATTTCAATTTCGCTGGGGAGAAGCGCGCCGAGATCCTGCTGCGCGCATCGTACCAGGAAGGGCACGCGCAGTGGATCGAGTCCGAGAATTCGCGCGCCCACCGCATCGGCCGCGACCGGATCGCGCGAGGCAATGAGGAGGTTCTGCACGCTGGGCCGCAGCCTGCGTGGCCCCGGTCCCAATCCAGCGACTGTCGCATCGATCACGCAGAGGAGCCCTGGATGCAGCTCCCGGGCGGTCCGGAGTGCGTCCGCCAGGACCTCGGCCACGCGGGGCCGTCCGCGCAACTCGTCGCGATCGAGAAATTCCGAGGCTACCGCCCACACCGCGCTCGAGAGTCCCAGTGTCGCGTGCGCCCTCAGATTGCTCAGATAGATGAGCTCCCGGTCCTTCAGGATGGTCGGAACTGCGATGCTGCCGTCGACGGACGACTCGAGCCCGGCGCGGCGCTTCGGCGCCTCGTAGGACCAGGTTTCACCGGGAAGGGTGGTCAGGGAGAGCTTGTGCCTCTGCAGGACCCCGCTCAACTGGTAGCGATCCGCCGCCCGGCGCGGGGAGACTTCCGAAGAACCGCGCGACCCCACCACCATCTTCGCGCTGTCGCAGTGGAGATTGGCGAGGGCTCTGAGAACCCCCTCCAGCTGCCAGGGCGGGGGACCCGCCGCCGGTTGATAACGGTTCCAGACCAGATCGAGAAGAATGGCGGGCGGACGGGAGGGGGATGCGAACTCCGTCAGCCCGGCCAGAGTCAGCACTCTGGAGTAGTCCTCCAGAATGGTCTCGGGGGTGGCCGAGACCACCGCCACTTTGCTCCAAGCCATGAACGAGATCTCCTCGGGTGCAGAAAGCGCGCCTGTTCAACGCCGGTAGAGGATTACCATCACCGCGGCGAACCAGAGCGCGACCGTCAGAACGATGGATCTTCGCGAAACGAGAGTCTCGGAGGGATCTCCCCCTTCGGCCTCTTCGGTGACCAGATAGAGATAACGGCTCAGGCCGTAGAAGACAAAGGGGATGGTGTAGAGCAGGCGCGTGGTCCCGAAGCGCTCGACGGTATCGGGCCAGATCGTGTAGAGCCCATAGCTCAGCAGGGTGGCGGCCGCGGTCATGGTGAGCAGGCGGCTGAGGAAGGCCTCGGTGTAGCCGTGGAGGGTCACCCGATGCCCGCCACCCGCCACGTGCAGCTCGTGGTAGCGCTTTCCCAGACCGAGGAAGAGGGACAGGAGGAAGGTGCACATCAAGAGCCAGGGCGAGATGGCCACGGGATGGCCGGCATCCCGCAGCAGCTCGGCGCCCGCGATGGCCCGCATGACGAATCCCACCGCGATGGTGATGAGATCCAGGATGACGACGTTTCGAAACGAGAGTGCATAGACCAGGTTCAGCAGCAGGTACGCCACCGCCACCGAGAAGAAGCCGCGGCCAAGCCACCAGGCGCCCGTGAGACCCACGATGAGGAACCCCGCCGCGGCCAGGCTCACGGTCTTGGGAGAGATCTCTCCCGCGACCAAGGGCCGCAAGCGCTTGGTGGGATGCTGAGCATCGCTCTCTCTGTCCTTGAGATCGTTGAGAAGGTAGACCGCGGAAGAGAGAAGGCAGAAGATCGCAAAGCCCACGCCCGTGCGCAGGAGCAGATCGGTCTCCCCCATCAATTCGGCGAAGATCAACGCTGCGAAGACCACCAGGTTCTTGATCCACTGATGGATTCGCATGCTGCGCAGGAGCGGTGCTGTGATCATCGTCGAATTCTCCAGAGTTCTAGTAGGCGTTGTCGCCCTTGATCACGCTCTTCACGGTACGCAGCAAAACCCTGAGATCGAATCCCAGTGACCAGTTTTCGACATAGTGCAGATCGTAGAGTGTCCGGTCCTCGATGGGAGTGTTGCCACGGAGGCCGTTCACCTGCGCCCAACCCGTGAGACCACTCCTCACCCGGTGACGTTCGAGATAGCGGGGAATCTTGCGGTCGAACTCCTCCGCGAAGTGCGCGCGTTCCGGCCGGGGCCCCACCATGCTCATGTCACCTTTGAGAACATTCCACAGCTGAGGCAGCTCGTCGAGACTGAATCGCCTCAGCACCCGCCCCGTCCAGGTCCGGCGTGGATCGTTCTGAACCGTCCAGACCGGCCCGGAATCCGTTTCGGCATCGATCCTCATGGTGCGGAACTTGAGCATGGCGAAGACCCGATTGTCGCGCCCCAATCTCTCCTGCCGGTACAACACGGGGCCCCGCGAATTCAGCTTTACCAGGATGGCGAGCAGGAGCAAGAGAGGTGAGAGCAGCACCAGAGCCAAGAACGAAGACAGGATGTCGAAAGTGCGCTTGATGATCCGGTCCATTCCCGAAAGCCCGCAACCGCGCAGACTGATGAAGGGGATCCCCGCGATTTCGCTGAGACGCATGCGGCTGACGCGGAGGCGATCCATGTCCGGCACGAAGAAGACGTCGACATGATGGCCACCCAGGCGTTGGGCGATCTCGGCCGCCGCGCGCAGATCCTCGAAGGAGAGCGCGAGCACGACCGTGTCCGCGTTCAGTTCGAGCATCTTGGCCTCGACCGCTTCGGGTTCGAGCTGGTCGGTTTCCCCCAAGATGCGAAATCCCAGGCCGGGTAGACGCTGGTAGGTCTCCTCGATTCTCTTTGCCATGCTGGTTTTCCCCACCAGCAGTACACCGAGCGTGCCCACTCCCCTGCTATACAGACGCCGCAGAATCGTGCGAATGAAGAGTCGCTCCACGATGAGAAAGAACAGGCTCATCCAGAAGAAGAGTCCGAAGAAGGTGCGAGAGTAGCTCACCTGGCGCACGAAGAAGGCCAGGGCCAGCACCACCAGGCTGCCCACCACGACGCCTCGACCCAGGCCGGCGAGATCCTCTTCGAACGAGCTGCGGCGGGTGGGATCGTACAGACCTTCGGAATAGAAGATGCCCACCCAGATGAGAAGCAGCACCAGGCTCGTCACCAAATAGGGACCCAGCGGCGGCACTCCCAGAGGTACGGCGAACCAACCGCTCTGAAACCGGAGCACATAGCTGCAGAGGAATGCCGCTTCCAGGGCGACGAGATCTCCGAGCAAGAAGAGCGTCGGCCTGAGCAAGTCCCGTTTCCGTCCGATTCCCGTCTTGAGCATGTGGCACCTCAGTCCGCTCGCACGCGACCCCGATGGTAGGCGAAAGCCAGGCGTTGCTCCAGGCGTTCAAGGAATCCCTCTCTGGAAAACTTCGCGGCGTGACGGCGCATGCTCTCCGCATCGAAGGAGAGGTCCTCGGCTTCGAAAGCGGCCAGAGCATCGCGCAGCGCGGCGGCTCCCGGCTCGCGATAGAAGCGGCCGGTCACTCCGTCGATGACGGTATCCAGGGCTCCTCCCTCTCCCAGGGCCAAAACGGGCAGACCCGAGGCGGCCGCCTCCAGTGGAGTGATTCCGAAGTCCTCCACTCCCGGGAAGAGGAGCGCGCGGTGCGTCGCCATGAGATTTGGCAGCTCTTCGTCCGCGACGAATCCCAGGAACCGAATTCGATCCGCGGCTCCGCATTGCGCGGCCAGGGCGCGCAATCTCGGCAGCTCGGGCCCCGTACCCGCGACGGTGAGCGTACGATCGCTGAGGGCGCAGGCCTCGACTGCGTCGTGAATTCGCTTGTAGGGAACCAGGGCGGAGACCACCAGGTACTGGTCTTCTCTCTCGAGCTTGGGCGAAGGCGCGGGGAAAGCATCGAGATCGACCGGAGGGAAGAGCACTTCCACACTTTGCGGGTCGACCGAGTAATAGCGCAGGATGCGTTGGCGAACGAAAGTGGAATTGGCCAGGTAGTGGTCCACGCGCGAGGCGCTGCGCCGGTCCCACTCGCGCAGCCTCGCGGCCTGCCATTCGATGAGTCTCCGCTTGAGTCCGCGCGTGGCTTGGAAGTAGTCGTCGAAGCGATCCCAGACATAGCGCATTGGTGTGTGGCAGTAGCAGACGTGGACGGCCTCGCGCCCCGCGATCGCTCCTTTGGCTACGCAGTGGCTGGTGCTCACCACCAGATCGAAACGCCGCAGATCGAGATGATCGACCCAGGCGGGATAGAGCGGCAAGAGGTAACGGTATCTCGTCTGGATCCCCGGCAGACGATTCATCCAGGAAGCGTGAACCGGCCTATCTTCGATCTCGGGGTGACTGGAGCCCGGCAAGTAGAAAAGCGTGAAGAGCTCAGCGCGGGGGAAGATCTTGCACAGGGCGTGCAGGACTTTCTCGCCGCCGCGGTAGCCGTTGAGCCAATCGTGGACCAGGGCCACCTTCAGATTCTCCGGCAGCGACTCTGCGGCCGTCTTCACGCATCTTCCTCCCGTGCCCGGGAGTTGTGGGAAGCCTCGAAGACAAGTTCCCGGGCCACCGATGGAGAGAAGCCACGACTGCTCAGAAAACGAATCGCGCGCGCCTTTCCTTTGTCCCCGTCGAGCGGGTAGTGGCGGCTCGCCAGTGCCGCGGCGCAGAGCTCTCTCTCGCGACCTTCCGGGAAGAGCGCATCGAGGACGAATTCAATGGCCTCAGGAGCGACGCCGTGGTCGTGGAGACCGCTGCGTAACCAACGCGGACCCACCGGGCGCCGCGCGAGTTGATCGCGACACCAGGACTCCGCGAAACGGCGATCATCGAGAAGTCCTTGCTCGGTGAGCTGCTGCAGAACCGCATCCACCGCTTCTTGGGGGAAGTCCTTCTGACGGAGTCGGCTGCGCAGTCGTGAGGAACTGTAGAAACGCCGGTCCAGCAGCTTCAAGGCTGCCCGGGCGACGCCCTTGCGTGCCGCCGCGAATCGGAGACCGTACAATGCATCGTCGTTCAGGTGTTGGCCGACGCTCAATCCCTGAAGCTCTTGCGCCGACGGGGCCACTTCGTAGGTGGCCCCGTCGCTCGTGTGGACAGTGATCGTGCCGGCCCGGGCGTCTTCTTCCCAGCCCGTGACTTCGATCTCTGGCTCGCTCCGGCTCACGCCGCGGTGCTCTTGGCCTTGCGGCTCTTGGCCCGAGAAGTGTCGACCGCCGCCTTCTGGGGCTCAGGTTCCGCCGGCTTCTCTCCCTTGCCCTTGGGCAGGGGGATTCCGTAGTGCGTGAACACGTCCCTTTGAATCTTGGCGCGCAGGTCGGTGTTCTCCTTGAGGAAGAGACGCACGTTTTCGCGACCCTGCCCCAGCCTCTCTTCACCGTAGCTGAACCACGCGCCGCTTTTCTTGATCACGTCCCCCTCGACACCCAGATCGATGAGATCGCCCTCGAAGGAGATCCCCTCGTTGTAGAGAATGTCGAACTCGCACTTCTTGAACGGAGGCGCCACCTTGTTCTTCACGACTTTCACGCGAACGCGATTCCCCGTGACCTTGTCGCCTTCGGTGATGCCGCCGATGCGACGAATGTCCAATCGCACTGAAGCGTAGAATTTGAGAGCATTGCCGCCTGAGGTCGTCTCGGGATTTCCGAACATGACCCCGATTTTCATGCGAATCTGGTTGGTGAAAATCACCATGGTATTCGTCTTCTTGATCGCGCCGGTGAGTTTGCGCAGGGCTTGACTCATGAGCCGAGCCTGCAGACCCACATGCTGATCCCCCATTTCGCCCTCGATCTCCGCGCGCGGCACCAGGGCCGCGACCGAGTCGATCACGATGACGTCGAGGGCCCCGCTTCGCACGAGCATCTCGGCGATTTCCAGGGCCTGCTCTCCGGTGTCGGGCTGGCTCACGAGCAGATTGTCGATGTCCACGCCCAAGCGCCGCGCATAGATGGGATCCATCGCGTGTTCGGCGTCGATGAACGCCGCCATTCCGCCCTCGCGTTGCGCGTTGGCAATGACCGACAGACAGAGGGTCGTCTTGCCGCTCCCTTCGGGACCGTAGACCTCGGTGACCCGTCCCCGGGGTAGGCCTCCAATGCCGATCGCGATGTCGAGGGCCACGCTTCCCGTGGAAATGGGAATGACGTCCTCGACGGCGCCTTCGTCTCCGAGGCGCATCAGTGCGCCTTTGCCGTATTGCTTTTCGATTTGCGCGCGAGTGAGTTCCAGTGCTTGGAGGCGGTCGTCTCTTGGGTCCTTAGCCATGAATTTCCCTTCCTGGTGGAAGCTGGATGTACATCTCTTAGGAGGATTGATCAAAGAGAGGCCGAGCCCGTGGGGTAGCCCGGATCGACGCCGCAAGCGGCACTGTAGCACGCGCCTCTGCCGGACGCAAGGCGGCGGGGCCGCGGAAATTCAGCCCTTCAGCCGATGCTCGCAAAGCACGGTGTAGTGTGCTCCCTGCGGCGTCAGGACGCTCTGGACCAGAACGACCGCGTCGAGGGTGCTGCGCCAGGAGAGCGGTGCCAATTCCCGCTCGAGTTCTTCCAAATCCGAGAGCGCGGGGGGCCGCTTGAATCTGGCCAAGGTGAGATGGGCTCGAAAGGGGCGCTGGTCCTCTAGCTCCGCCTTTTGAGGAAGCGCACGCCGAAGGCTCTCCTTCAGCTCTTTCGCCAAAGAGAGAAGTCGATCGCCTTCAGAATGAACCTTCAGATAGGCCACACGGGCGCGCGAAAGATTGGGAAAAGCTCCCAGGCCGCCCCACACGAGCTCGATGGGAGGCCGCCGCAGACAGCTCTCGGTCGCTTCCTGGATGGCGGGCAGGGCAACGGACGGCGTCTCCCCCAGAAACTGCAGGCTCAGATGGAGATTCTCCTCCGGTACGAAACGGCCCCTGAGGCGGCGGGCAAATTCGGCAACGGCCAGGGCGAGTTCACGGCGAATTGTCTGCGGAGGAACGACGGCCAGAAAGAGCCTCATCGCACACTCGGGTCACGCGGCCGGGGATGACTCATCGCGCGCCGCAAGAGTTCGAGCGCTGCCGCCACGCTCCACTGTCGATTCTGCGCGCGATCCCCCGGAAGATGGAGCAGCCGCGACTCGGAGTACTCAGCCCCCTCCAGAGCGATGTGGACCGTGCCCACCGGCTTGTCGCTGGTATCTCCCTCCGGGCCGGCGATGCCGGTGATGGAGAGCGCCCAACTCGAGCCGAGGAGCTCGCGAACTCCCCTCGCCATGGCGCGGGCGACTTCCTCGCTGACGGCGCCGTGCTCCGCCAAAAGCTGAGGGCTCACGCCGAGCTGCGCTTCCTTGACCTGATTCGAGTACGCCACGATCCCGCCCAGAAAGCTGCGACTGCTGCCCGGAGATTCGCTCAGCGCCGCGCCCAGAAGGCCGCCAGTACACGATTCGGCCACCGCTACGGTTTCGCCCCTCTCGGCAAGCATCTGGCTGACCACTTCGTCCAGTCCGCGATCGCCGATGGTGAAGACGTATTCGCCGAGAACTTCCAACAGGGCTTGCGCGATTCCGGGGAGATCGACCGACTCCTGCCGGCTCGTGAGCAGAAGATCGACGCCAAAACGCGTCACACAGAAGGACAGCTCGACCAGAGAGGGATCGAGTTGAACTCCCTTCGCCAGATCGGCCGCCTTCGATTCGGGCAGACCGGCGCTGCGCAGACGCAGGGCCCGAGGCGCCGCGTTCTCCACCAGGGGAAGCACGATGCTCTCGGCGGTGGCTTCCCACATCGACTTCAGTTCGGCGGGAACCCCGGGCAACAGGATGATCGGAATGCCCTCGCAGAGATGGAGCAGGCCAGGAGCAGTGCCACGCGGATTCTCGATGGGACGCCCATGCGTCGTTCTCATCGCCTGGCGCAGGTTGCTCTGCGGCATGGGTCGATTGCGCTGGTGGTATCGCTGGCGCAGATTTTCCGCGAGTTCCTCGTCCAGCACCAGTTCCTCGTCGACAAAGGCGGCGAGCGCCTCGCGCGTGCGGTCATCGGGAGTGGGCCCGAGTCCGCCGCTGACGACGACCGCCACGGATTCCGAGTGCGCCGCGCTCAAGGCCCTGACAATCGCTTCGTGCTGATCCGGGACGATTCGGATGGAAGCGACACACGCGCGCCGCCTCCTCAGCCTCTCGATGAGGTAAGCTGAGTTGGTTTCCAGAGTCCGGCCGTCGAGAATTTCATCGCCGACCATCACCAGACTCACGGCTTTCATTCGATTCAGAGCAGCCATAGGAACACCGCCATCGCGGCCCGCGCGTAGACTCCCGCGATGAGGTCGTCGGCCATGATTCCCACGCCTCGCGGAAGCCCCTCCGCCCAACGTGCCGGCTGTGGCTTGAGAACGTCGAAGACGCGAAAGAGAAGGAACGCGACGAAGACGTTGAGGGGAGTCAAGGGAACGGCCAGCAGGGAAATCGCCATCCCCGCCGCTTCGTCCATCGTCGCTTGCTTCGGGTCACGGCCGAACTCCTCTTCCAGATAGCCACAGGCCGGGATCCCGGTCAAAACAGCCAGCAAGACGAAGAGGGACTGGAAACGAAGATCGTTCACCGGGAGCAGGAAAAAAAGAACCGCCACCACCAGACTGGTCCAGGTGGCGGGTACGACGGGGATGAAGCCCACGCCGAAGAAAGTCCCGAAAATGCGGCCGAAGAGTCGTTTCATGGGGGCAGGGTAGGCCCGAGCCGTTTCGCGGTCAAGATCACGAAGCTTCTCCTTGCCGCTTTTGCCTCGACTCGGATAATACTGGCGAGGGGGCATGATCTTCGAAGCGCTCGCGGGGACTGAACACATGAAGCTGAAAGGTGTGGCCGAGAGAATCTGCGGAGTCGTCGTTCTTCTGCTCGCTCTTTGGACCGTACTCTGCAACCTCTGCGTCTGGTGGGAACTCTCCCTCGATTTCCTGCTCATACTCTTTTTCGCCTGCCTGGCGGCTTTGGCGGTCCTCGCCTTCGTGCGACGCCGCCGGCAAGCTCCCATTCTGAGTTGGCTGGCGGAGAGCGAACTACCCGTCGTCTCGCCCGAGCCTCCTCGGGACAGATTCCGTCAGTTCTTTTCCTCTGATTCCTTCCGGATTTGCTGCGCCGTGCTCGGAGCCGTGGGCGTCGTCATGATCTTCGCCGTGCACCAGGATCCGGGGCTGCTGGCCCTAGCGGGAATCATCTTTCTCTTCGGCGCATTCGTTTCGACCTACCGCAGGCCACGCGAAAACGAGAGCCCGAGCGAGCGGGGCGAGTTCGTGCTTTTCTTCCTCGCGCTGGCACTGGTCGTTTTCACCCTCGCCGCCAACCGCCCCGATGCGGATGACTGTTTCTACGTGAACGTGGCGGCGCGCGCGGTCGCGCAACCGCACGCCGCATTCTTGCAACACGATGGCATCTTCGGAATTCCCGACCAGCCCGTGGTTTTGCCCGGATACCGCGTTCAATCCTGGGAGCCGCTGGCGGCCGCCATCAGTCGTATTTCCGGCCTGGCCCCCATCCTCTGCCTGCACTGGGTCCTCGCCGGCCTCGTGGCATTCTTGACCCCCTTCGCCATCGCCCTGCTGCTGAAGAGACTTTTGCCTCGCCACTGGCTGGGCGCCACCGTGCTCACCATCGTGGTGATTCTCTGCATGGGAGACGCGCATTCTTCCTACGGGAACTTCGCCTTCGTGCGCATGCAACAGGGCAAGAGCGCTCTGGTGACCCTGGCCATCCCCCTCATTGCCGTCTACGCCCTGCGCTACACGCGCCGCCCGACCAGAGGCAATGCCGTGCTTCTCTTCGCCGTTCAGGCCATGGCGGTGGGCATGAACTTTTCGGCCATCTTCCTGGCGCCGACCGTGGCGTGGCTCACCATCCTCGCCTCTTGGGACCGTCGTCCCGATCGCCGCATGCTCTGGGGATTGCTCGCCTCCGCCTATCCCCTGCTCATGATTGGGGTTTTGGCGGGGCCCATCCACGCCGCTTCGGCCGCTCTTCTGAAGGCCTGTCCACCCACCAAGTCCGCGCTGGACCAATCGCGGGTTTTGGATGACAGCATCAAGTTGGTTTTGGGACAGGGCCGCATGCGCCTACTCGCATTCTTCTTCATGTTCAGCGCGTGGAGCGTTCCCCGCGACCGCCGCATCGCACGCATGATGATCCTCATTCCCCTGGCCTTCTTCCTTTTGGCCTTCAATCCGATCGCGGTGCGGCTCTTCGCGAAGACCCCGCAAAGCCACGATGTGTGGTTCCGCGCGTTCTGGGCCGTCCCCCTCCCCCACTTCATCGCGGTGGGTCTCTGCGCGCCACTTTTGATTCTGAAACCCAGGCGAGTTCTCCCCTGGGCGGTGACGGCCGCCTTCGCCGCATGGCTGTTGGTGACGAGCGTGGGCAGAACCACGCTCGCGCCGAGCAACGGAACCAGTTTTTTCTGGCCTCCGCGGGTCAAAGCTCCGGTTGAGGCCTACCGCGCGGCAAAAGCTCTGGTGGAAAACGTCGAGGCCGGCGCGAAGGTGATCGCGCCGGTGGATGTCTCGGCCTGGGTCCCGACCTTCCGCAAGCCGGTCTATCCTCTCTACCCGCGCTTTCACTACCAATGCTACTTGGCACAGCGCGTCGATCCGGAAGAGGTGAACTTCCGGCGCACGCTCGAGGGTTTCGTCACTCATTCGGGCGAAAGTCTTCGTCATCCAGAAATCATCTGCTTCAATTCGTATCGCGGGATGATCGACGGTTGGTGCGTGCAGAATTTCGGCAGAGAAACCAGCTACGAATTCTCCTCGAGTTACCGCTGTGGATTTGCGGAGGTACCCACGGAAACTTCGCAGTATCGCATCTGGACGCGGCACATGAATCGCTGAGATTCCGCGACTACGCGCGAAAAAAGGCGCCCCTCTACTGCCTTCGCCGAATGGCCAAGGTAGAGGGACGCCTCGCCCGGAAGCGGATGGAAGCTGCTCGATTCACGCGGATCGACAGGCTCAGTTGAGCTTGTGCAGCACCATCTTGGAAACTTGTTTCAGAGTCTCGAAAACTCCCTGACCCTTGACCGCGATGGCCTCGAAGGCCGCGTGCTTTTCCGGATTCAACTCTTCCTGGAGATTTTCCACGGGAAGCGCGTTCGGCAGATCACGCTTGTTCCATTGGATGACGAAAGGAAGCTCCTCGAGCTTCAAATTGTGCTCCGCCAGGTTCTCGTGGAGGTTGTACAGGCACTCGATGTTGGCATCGATGCGGTTCTCGTCGCTGTCGGCCACGAAAACGATCCCGTCGACGCCGCGCAAGATGAGTTTCCGCGAGGCGTTGTAGTACACCTGACCCGGCACGGTATAGAGATGAAAGCGCGTCTTGAAGCCCTTCACGGTGCCGAGTTCGAGCGGTAGAAAGTCGAAGAACAGCGTTCGATCCATCTCGGTCGCCAGAGTCACGAGCTTGCCTTTGGTGTCCGGGTGACACCTTGTCGTAGACGTACTGGATGTTGGTGGTCTTCCCGCCCAGACCGGGACCGTAGTAGACGATCTTGCAGTTGATTTCGCGAGAGCTGTAATTGATCAGCGACACGGATTCTTCCCCTGGCTGGCTCTAGTCTGCGAAGAGGCTGTCGATCTCAGCCTCGATTTCCTTGGTGAACTCGTCATCCACTAGCGGTTTGTCGTACTCTTCGTTGCGATACTCGAGTTTCTCGAACAAGCTCTCCACGATGGTCGAGAGTTCGCCCACCGCCCGCTTGACTCTCAACCGCACCAGGCCGAGGGTCGTGCTCTTGTCGAAGAGAACCACCAGAATCACGTCCCGCACGATTTTGCTCAGATACATGCTCTCCTCGGCACCCTGGTGGTACAGGGTGGAGAAGTCCTTTTCTCCAATGAGCTGGGCGAGTTGGTTGTTCGCTTCGAAATCCGC
Organism: Candidatus Krumholzibacteriota bacterium; assembly: GCA_963806035.1. Lineage (GTDB taxonomy): Bacteria > Krumholzibacteriota > Krumholzibacteriia > JAJRXK01 > JAJRXK01 > JAOZPE01. The sequence continues at coordinate 109,086 of CAWDWO010000011.1, forward strand.
GGCGCAGAGACTGGCGAAGGACATCATGTCGAAGTCCGGTGGCATCCCCACCTTGCTGATGAGTTGTCCCGTGCGGTCGATGAGAAGCGTCGAACGCGAATTGCTGCTCTTGAGCAGGTCGGAGAGGATACTGTTGATGGCCCAGTAGTCCTCTTCGAAGATCGACCAATCGGCCTTGACCATGTTTGCCTCGCTCCACTCTCACTCATGTAAGCTCTTGTTGAACAAGAACTTTTGAGATTTGGAAGATCGGACGGCGCGGCCCGTGCAAAGGGGAGAGCGCCGCGGTGAACGCACCGCGCGGGCGCAGCCTCCCGGGAACGCCTCGCTGATACGCAAGAAGCATGCACAGAGAAGCTCACACCCCGAGCTGGTCGCGAGAGGATCGTTCTGAGAAAATAAAGTGAAAGTGCTTCAGTCCAGGGGGCGGCGGCCTGAGAAGGCCCGTTCCAGGGTCACTTCGTCCACGTATTCCAGCTGGCCCCCCACCGGGATTCCGGTGGCCAGACGGCTGGTGCTGGCGCCACTGTCGGCCAGGAGACGGGCCACGTAGAGGGAAGTTGCCTCGCCCTCCACACTCCCGGGCAGGGCGAGCACGACCTCCTTCACGCCTTCCTCCTCCACCCGTCGACGCAGGGGAGCGAGTCTCAGATCGGAGGCCTCCACCCCGTCCAGCGGGGAGAGCAGCCCCCCCAGGACGTGGTAGCGGCCGCGAAAAATGGCCGCCTTCTCCAGGGAAAAGATGTCGGTGGGTTGTTCGACCACGCACAGAAGCGCGACCTGGCGTTGAGGATCGCGACAGAGTTCGCAACTCGCCTCTTCGGAGATGGCGCCACACCTCTCGCAACTGCGGACCCGGCGCGTGACCTCGCGCAGACTCTCCGCCAGTTCCATCGCCTCCTCCTCGGGCCTGGCCAGGACGTGCAAGGCCATCCTCGTGGCGGATTTCCTGCCAATGCCGGGAAAGCGCGAGAAGAGCTTGACCAGGTGTTCGAGCCGCGGTGAGCCGAGGAAATGTCGTTCCATTGCCTGACGCCTAGAAGAGCCCGGGGAAGCCCAGTCCGCCGGTGATCTTGCCCAGGGAATCCTGACTCATCTGGGCAACTTTGCGCTGCCCCTCCTGTACCGCCGCCAGAATGAGGTCCTCGAGCAGATCGACCTCGTCGGCGGCAAGCGCCTTGGGATCGATGTGAATGGAGACGAGTTCCTGCTTGCCGTTGAGCACCACCTTGACCATGCCACCCCCGCTCTCCGCCTCGACGGTCTTCTCCGCCAGCTCCTCCTGCGCCTTCTTCATCTGCTGTTGCATCTGCTGGGCTTGCTTCATCAACTGGTTCATGTCCATGCTGTCGTTCCTCGTTGAGGGAGAGTTCAGCTCTCGTCGCTGACCTGGCCGCCCAGGCCCGTGAGCAGGCGATTCAATCCCGGATGCTCTTGGCTGAGCTTCTCGACTCTCTGCTTCGCGGTGGGCGCGATCTCCCGTTGCACGCGCGATCGCCGCTGATTCTCCGCCGAATCGGGACGCGACAAGACCGTTTCGATCTTAAGGGTTCTGCCGAAACAATCCGCGGTGAGAGAACTCAGCCAGTTCAACACCTTCTTGTCTTGGAGCTGCTCGCGGTGAAAGGCGTGCTCCGGCGCGAACTTCAAGAGCAGGTGATCGCCCTCCACCTGGGGCACCGCATTCAGAAGGCAGGTGCCCAGTCCCATGTTGTCCTCACGTGCGCGGCTCGCCAGGATCTTGAAGGAGCTGGTGGTTTCGTCTTCCATCGAATTCATCAACTCGGGCGAAGCCGCCATGCGCGCGGCCGGACGTGAGGGAGTCCTTGCCGCGGCCTCGCCACCGGGTGCGGAGGACCTCTTCGGGCTCGCGCCCTTCGCCCGCGCCCGCTGCTTCTCGGACCCGGACTCCACACTGGAACTCTGACCGCCGGCGCGGTTGGAACTTGCGCCGCCCTCGCCCTCTCCCTGCAGACCGTCCAGCCGCCCCAGGATCTCGCTCAAGAGAACTTGGCTCTCCAGTCTCGTGTATTCGACGATCTGAGCTTCCAACAACCAGCGCGGCTGGGGAGCTCGTTCCAGGCGGCCGTAGTTCTCCGCCGCGCGTTGCGTGAGGTACAACAGATCCTGCGGCGAGAATTCGCGCGCTTGCTCGTGCATCCGCTGCTTCACCGCTTCCGGCTTCTCCACGCGCGATGCCAACTCTTCATCGAGACAGATCAAAAGAAGATCGCGGAAATTCCCCACCAGTCCGCGCGCGAAATCGACCAGGTCATAGCCCGATTGATTCAGCTCGTCCACCAAGTCCAGACCGGCGCGGCTGTCTCTCGCCAGAATGGCATCGTTGAGGGCGAGATAGGTGTCGGGGCCGGCCAGCCCGAAGAGGCCCATCAGCGCGTCCTTCTCGAGCTTTCCCTCCACCGAGGAAAAGGCCTGATCGAGAAGGCTCAGCGCGTCGCGCATGCTTCCCTCCGCCATGGCGGCGAGAAGTTCCAGCGCTTCCCCGCTGACCTCGCGCTTTTCGTCCTTCACGATGAGCTCGAGCCGCTGGCGGATCTCCTGCAGGGTGAAGAGCCGAAAGTCGAAGCGCTGGCAACGCGACAGAATGGTGCGTGGAATCCGCGTCGGTTCGGTCGTGGCGAAGATGAAGTGGACGTGTTCCGGCGGCTCTTCGAGCGTCTTCAACAGAGCGTTGAAGGCGCCTTTGCTGAGCATGTGCACTTCATCGATGATGAAAATGCGCTTCTTGCCCGCGGTAGGCTGATATTGCGCGTTCTCGCGCAGTTCGCGGATGTTGTCGACTCCGGTATGACTGGCCGCGTCGATCTCCAGAACATCCAGTAGCGTTCCCTCGGCGATTCCCTTGCATGCGGGACACACTCCACACGGGGTCGCGGTCGGTCCCTCGTCGCAATTCAGCGCCTTCGCCAGGAGCCGCGCCATGGTCGTCTTGCCGCAGCCACGGGGTCCGGTAAAGAGATAGGCATGCGCCACTCGCCCCTTGGCCAGAGCGTTGCCCAAGGTGGTGGTCACGTGTTCCTGGCCGACGATGTCGTCGAAAGTTTGAGGACGCCATCTGCGCGCGAGCACCTGGTAGGACATGATGACCCAGAGCTGTGGGCTCTTCGCCCGTGAGGAATAGATGGGCCAGGCGACCTGCGGCACGCAACAGGACTCGCACGCGGCTGCTACCTTCCAGTCCTGACCGGATTAGCAAGCTGATGCTGCGCAGGACCTGGCCCAAACTCGCGTGTTCCGCCTCGAGATGCGCGAGCTCGCGGCTCGCCTTGGCGTGGCAGAATCTACGCTGGAGCGATCGAGAACTGGTGGAGATGAGCGGGCTCGAACCGCCGACCTCCTCGTTGCGAACGAGGCGCTCTCCCAAACTGAGCTACATCCCCATGCCGCGTATGAAGTAGCATGGGAGCAGCCCCTTGTCAATTTTCCTGCCCAGGTTGCGCCATGGCGAAGCGAAGAAAGCAGAAAAGCGACCCACAGGACATCCAAGAGGAGATGCTCCGCCACCTCGCCGAGCATCCCCCCACCGCCAAGGATTCCGCGCCGAAGCGGCCCAAAGCGCGCGCCGGCGGGAAGGCACGCGCCGAGCCCCCCTCCCCCGCGCCGCGGCCGCGCCTCATGCTGCGCAAGATGCCCCTGGATCTCGCCCTGAGTCGCCTGCACGGCTTTCTCGTCGCCAAGCAAGCGCTGGGCACCGAAGAGTTGATCGTGGTGGTGGGAAAGGGAAGAGGATCGCCGGACGGAATCCCCGTGCTGGCCCCGGCGGTCCGCGCATGGCTCGCGGAACATCCCGCTCTGGTCGCCGGATTCGAGGAGGCGCCGCCCCGCGAGGGCGGAACGGGAGCGCTCCTGGTGCGACTGCGGCCGCGCGCGTGAGAGGCCGGCGCGAGCCGGGGAATGGCGGAGAGGCAGGGATTCGAACCCTGGGACCCCTTGCGAGATCAACGGTTTTCGAGACCGTCCCGTTCGACCGCTCCGGCACCTCTCCGCAAGGTCTACGAGCCCGGGTTCATCCCCGGGCAAGGGTCGAGAATGTGGCGGAGAGAGTGGGATTCGAACCCACGGTACCTCTCGGTACACACGATTTCCAGTCGTGCCGATTCAGCCGCTCTCGCATCTCTCCTGAAAGGGCCGGGGGGATGCTCCCCTTCCGGCCGTAAGATGATAGTGACTCGTCCTCCATTTTCAAGGAGCAGAGGGCTCAATCGCGCAGCTTGCGATAGAACTCACTGAGCAGGGCCTGGCTCTCTTGGGCAAGGCATCCGTCCAGGAGCAGCATTTCGTGCTGGTAGGGATTGGCCTGCAGCAGGTCCAGACGGGAGCCGCACGCCCCGGCGCGGGGGTCTCGCAAGCCGTAGACCAAACGGCGAATGCGGGAGAGGAGCAGGCTGCCCGTGCACATGATGCAGGGCTCCATGTTCACGTAGAGCGTGGCTCCGTTCAGGCGCCAATCCCCCAGAGTGGTCGCGGCTGCTCCGATGGCCAGGATCTCCGCGTGGGCCGTCGCGTCGCCCAACGCCTCCACCCGATTGTGGCCGCGTCCCACCACGCGCCCGTCCTGCACGACCACCGCCCCCACCGGGGTCTCGTCCTCTTCGAGCGCCGCCGCGGCCTCCAGCAAAGCCAGACGCATGAAGCGCTCGTCGGTCGAGCGCGAGTTGGCGAACTCGAACTCAGGGCCGCCGTCGAGGGGGCTCATGGCCGCACGAGTTCGCGCAGAACCACGTTGCCCGCCGCGTCGACCGCGCGCAGCCAGATTCTCGCGGAGTCCGCGAGACATTCCGCGCTCAAACGCAGGCGGAAACTCTCGTCTGGACCATCGAGAACCTCGTCGGCGGGTTTCACGGGAATCCACTCGCCCTTCCCGCACTTCACCGAGAGCGCGGTCAAAGGCGAAAGTTCATCCTTCACTTCACCCTCGATGAGCGGCTCGCCCTTCGTTTCCCACTTCAGCTGCCGAAAGACCGGCGGGGTGTTGTCGACGGTGACGAGCGCGCTGAGCTGTTCACTGCTCAGAGCCGAGTCGGGGTCATTATCCAGCCCGTCATCGGCGCGCACGCGCACCCGATAGGCTCCGTCCTCGAAGGCGCGCGTATCCCAGGCGTACACGGGCGCCGTCAGCTCCTTGGCGAGGGTATACCAGCTCTTCGAGCCCTGCCTTTGCACCTCCACGCTGAATCTGAGTTCATCGGAATTGGGGTCTTCCGCTTTCCAGCGAATGCTGCGCAGCCCGCGCGCCCAGGTGCTCGTTTCCGGCGCCGCTTGCTGCCTCCCCTGGTACATGGAGTACTCCACCTGGAGTCCGTCGTCGAACTGCTGACTCACCGGAGATGGAGGGCTGCTGTTGGCCCCTCCCGCGTACAGAGTGGCTTCGGCAGGCTCGACCCTGACCTCCTGCAGTTGCGGAGCGAGGTTCCTCTCGCGCCAGCTCACCCGCGCGCTGCTTACCCGCGCGAAGGACTTTCCCCCGTCCAACTCCAGTCGGTACTGCAGGTAGGGAGCGAGCGGCGCTTCGATTTTTTCTCCGACGGGCTGCGCATCGCTCCAGTGGCTCCAGCTCGCATCGGGTTCCTTGCGAATCCCGCTGCGAGTTTTGACTTCTACCTTCCCGCCCTCGCTCTCGACCTGGAGGCGCCCCCAGGCAATGGCGCCCGCGGTGTCGATGACGGGAGAAGTGAATTGTCCGGTCGCCGCGGCCGCCGGCTTCAGATGAAACACACTGCCCGGATTCCCGGTCCCGATCTCGAGACCGCCATTTGCGGAGACGAGAATCGAAAGAGGATCCCCTCCCTCGAGATCACCCCACATGGTGCCCCGGGCACGCAGAGGCTCGATGTGATGGAGTCGTCCCGTCTCGGCTTCGCCCGCCACCAAGCTACCGTCGGGCATGCGAGCCAGACTCAAGAGACGGCGATCCACCGAGTACACTTCCACCCTTCCTCCATTGGCGGGAAGCCACAGAATCCGGCTGTGGTCGGCGGAATTCTGACCCGAGCTGGAGGCCTGTTTCGAGGCCTCGAGGAGCAAGAGGTACACTCCCTGCGCGCCGTCGCTCACCGTGCTGCGGATCTCCCCCTGAGGAGCCTCGAACACGAGTCGCGGCGGATTTGCTTCGTTGCCCTCCACTCGATACAGAAGCGCGGGGGCGTGCGTGGTCATCCAGAAGCCGGAGGCATCCTTGACGATGGCAACCAGGTTCGCGGCGGGAAATGCGTGGATCAACTCACCCTTGGTCTGTCCGTTCTTCAAACGCAGGAGGTGCGCCTCCGGTCCGGTTCCCGCCAGATAACTGCCCGGCTCTCTGCCTTCGGCCAAACACCAGATCGTCTGTTGGCCGGACTCCAGGACGACGCTCGCCGAACCGTCGTCGGCGATGCGGTAGACCGTGCCGTCGGGCGCGGTGCCGGCGAGAACCGTCTTCTGGCTGCTGAGCAGCGCCATCACCTCCAGACCCAGCGAAGGCGACCAGGGCTTCAACGCGTCGCCCTCCTGGCGGTAGACCACTCCCGAGTTGCCCGTGCCCGCCAGGAGCCGACCCTGCGCATCGTGAGCGAGACACCAAACATAGTCGGCGTCGGTCTTCCATTCCTGGCTCTGCATGGGCGCGGGAGAGAGCCGGCCCTCCGCGTCCAGTCCCAGTCCCTTCATCTCCCCTTTCAAGAACTCGCTCCCGCGGTGAACCACCTGTCGCGTACCCGCCGCGAAGCTGGCGGCGGAATACAAAAGCAGGAGAGATGTCAGAATGGAAAAGGCGAAGCGCCGCATGAATGTCTCCTAGGGTTTTCGTTCACTGATTCCCGGAAGAGTCGTTTTCCTCTTGGGTGTGCTCGGGATTGGCAATGATCAAAGGAAACACGATGTCGCCGGAGATCACCCACTCGGTTTCCTTCTCTCGGCTCGAGATCACTGCCGCCTTCACCCCTTCGTCCGCCTGGCTGCCCGGGGACTCCTGCATCAACTTCTGTACACTTCCGGGCAAGTTTTCCCACTCTCTCCCCTGCACCACCGCGGAAGACGGACGCCCGTAAAGAACCGCCACCAGAGTGCTGGCCGGCCGCCGCTTTGCGAAGGCCTCCCGAATGGGACGCAAACCGGGATAACTCCATCGCTCTTCGGCGCGACTCAGTTCAGTGGCGAAGGCGGTGGTCCCATCGCTGATGTGCAGTACGTACTTGCCCTCGGGGAGATCCGCGGGAAGCGGCATGGAGAACTTCTCCCACTGCGCCTTCGAGCGATAGGGCAAGAGTTCCACTTCGAAGCTCAGAGTGTCCCCCGGTTTGGGTCGCGCCGGTCGCACGCGCACACGACCCAGACTGGTCGACTGCCTGCCCCGCCGGAGTGTGAGCGAAACTCTTGCTTTCTCGACGCGCACGGAGTGCCCCGGATTGAAGGTGAGCAAGTTCAGCGGCAGCATTAGCTCTTTCGCCAGCTCACCGCCGGTTTCCAGTCCGGTCACCGCGGCCTCGCTCACAAGCGGGTACTCTCCTTGGATATCCAGCTCGATCTTCATCTGCGCCGTGTTCAAGGTGGAGATGTCGTCGATCTTGCGCGCGGATCCACTGGGTAGCGCACCGACCCGCCGGCATCGCGGGATCGCGGTGACGGAAGGTCGCGCGCCTGGAAGGGCGAGGCGGCGCATGTCCTCGTGCTTGATCTTCCAGCTGCCGGACATCTGCTCGACGAGCGGCTTGCAGTTCATCCGCACGAGCACGTCGGCGCCCTGCTCGATGGCGTGCCGCCTCGAGCCCGGCGACGAGGCCGGCGGTACTCGGCGACGTTGTTGGAGACCTTGCCG
>CAWDWO010000012.1:0-40039 GCA_963806035.1 Candidatus Krumholzibacteriota bacterium
CTCCTTCAGCACGCCGCTTCGGCCTTGCGCAGCCGCACCGGAGTGGCCCCGACGCTGCCGGCTGCGATGCGCACTCTGCTGACCAACGCTCTTCTTCGCTCTTCGCGCGGGAGTCTGTCTCCCCCCCGCTCACAGTGCCAGCACCACCTTGGAGATCGCCTGCGCGCGTCGGTACCCACCTTCTTGAAGCGCTGATAGGACGGAACCGGCGGCAGCAGCACCGCGCTCAACAACTCACCCCGGCTTCAGCACCGTGGCGCGGGATCCAGTATAGACGGAGTCGTAGGCCACCCGGCGCGTCCCATCCAGTCCCGCGATTTCCACTTCGGTATTGAAGGCCAAGAGCACCGGCAGGCTGTCACCCGCGGCGAGGCGTTGACCATGTTGCCACCCACGGTGGCGCGATTCTGAATTTGGCGGCCGCCGATCTGTGACGCGGCCTCGGCGAGGATGGGATAGTGCTCGCGCACCAGAGGGTGCTCGCGGATCTGCGGAAGCTGGTGGTGGCGCCGATGCGCAGCCCCTTGAAGCTCCCGGCCGCCCCGTGCGCCGAACCCGAGGCAGCGTGCAACTCTTCACCCTCTTCAAGCTCCCGAATCCCGCGCAATTCCTCGACCCGCAGAAGGTCGAGCACGCCCACTTGCTCCAGGCGTTCGACGGCGCCGCGCACCATCCAGTCGGTGCATCCGGCCAAGGCCGCAGCGTGGGATCTTCGCGCAAGCGTTCCAGCGCGCTCTTCAGGCTGGTGGGGAAGAAGACCTCGCTCATCGGCGTTCCCCCTTCGTGCCTTCGGGCCGCGCCTTGCCATGGGCATCGCCCGCCGGCCGGGTCGCTCCCACGCCCTCGGCTGCGCTGGCGTCAATCCCCCCGAGCACCGCTTCCGGCTCCTCCTGCAGGGCCCTCAGGATGGCCTCGTAGCCGGTGCAACGGCAGATGTTGCCGGCCAGGGCCTGCGCGATGGTCTCGCGCGAATTGGAATGCGAAGTCTCCAAGAGCTGCGCCGCGGAAAGCACGATGCCCGGGGTGCAGGCGCCGCACTGCGCGCCGCCTTCCTTGACGAATCGCTCGAGATAGGCGCGGCCCTTGGCGGACTGCGCGATCGCTTCCACCGTGACCACCTCACGCCCGTGCGCCTGCACGAGCGGTGTCAGGCACGAGAGCACGGTCTCGCCGTCGAGCAGAACCGTGCAGGCGCCGCACTCGCCCTCGCCGCAACCTTCCTTGGTGCCGGTCAGTCCAAACTCTCGGCGCACCACGTCGAGCAAGCGGTCCGTGGGATTCCCCTCGGCCTCCACCATCTTCCCGTTCAATCGAAAGCGCACTCTCATGCCTGCTTCGCCTCCATCCTCTCCAACAATCGCTCGGGGACGGCGGGAATCGTGTCCACCACGATCCCCGTCGCGTTCTCGATGGCGGCGCACACCGCCGGCGCGGGGCCGTCCATCGGCAACTCGCCGACGCCCTTGGCGCCAAAGGGCGGGCCGCCCCAGGGTTGCTCCATCATCTCCACTTGCATCTCGGGTGCATCCAGGATGGTGGGCACGATGTAGGTGGCCATGCGGTCGTTGAGAATGCGGCCCCCGTCGAATTTGAGGTCCTCCAGCAGCGCCCAACCGATGGCCTGCAACACGCCGCCTTCGATCTGTCCGCGGCACTGCACTTCGTGCAGCACCTTGCCGACTTCGCTCACCACCGTGGCCTTCTTGGCGCCCACTTCCAGGGTGTCCGGATCGACTTCCACTTCGATGACCTGCGCGGAATACGAATAGGTGGGATAGGCCGAGCCGTGGTAGGTATCGTCGTCGAAGGTCTGCCACTGCGGCGGTTCGTTGCGCGCGGTGAATTCGCATTCGTTTCCCGCCTCGGCGTACTCGCGCGCGATTGCACAGAAGTTTCCCACTGCGCCCTTGCTTCCGAGCACCGTACTCGCTTCCACCCGCAGGGACTTCTCAGCGAGTTGCTGCTGCTTCCAGGCGAGCACGCGCTCCACTAACCCGCGCGCGGCCTTGGCGCCGGTGCCGCCCACGATCATGCTGGTACGCGAGGCCACGGTGGGGCCGGAGTCGGGCACCACCGCGGTATCGGGATCGGCCATGAGCACGTCGTCCAGTTCCAGTCCCGTCTCTTCGGCCGCCAGCATCGAGAGGGTGGAGATCGCGCCCTGCCCCATCTCGGTGGCCGCGGTGAGCAGTTCGACTTTGCCTTCAGCAGTGAGACGCGCGGTCACCGGCGAGCGCATCTTGTGCTCGCCCGAACCGGTGAAGCCGGCGCCGTGGAAGGAGAGGCTCAGGCCGATCCCGCGCAACGGCGCTGCGGTTCCGGGTCCGAAGGGCAGCGTGCGCGCCTTCTCCGACTCGAGCTTCTGCCAGCGCTTGGAAAAGTCGGTGAGCGAGGCGACGCGATCCAGGACCTTCGCCGCGCTGCACGAATCGTCCATGAGCTGGCCGGTGGGCAACTTGTCGCCGGGTCGCAGCACGTTGCGGCGCCGCAGGGTCAAGGGATCGAGGCCCAGGGTGCGCGCGATGCGATCCATGTGGCGTTCCCACGCGAACTCGGATTGGGGTGCGCCGAAGCCGCGAAAGGCGCCGGTGGGCGTGGTGTTGGTGCGCAGCACGCGGCCTTCGACATGGGCATGGGGCAGACGATAGGCGCCGGTCGCGTGCAGCAAACCGCGTGAGAGCACCACTGGCGAGAGCCCCAGATAGGCGCCGCCGTCCAGATCGAAATCGACGCGCGCGGCGACCAGTGTGCCATCGCGCTTCACCGCGCTCTGGATGCGCGTGCGCGAGGGATGGCGTTTTGTCGTGGCCACGATGTCTTCCTGCCGCTCGTAGACGATCTTGACCGGCTGCTTCGCGGCGCGCGCCAAGAGAGCGGTGTGCGCCGCGATCAGACTGGGGTAATCCTCCTTGCCGCCGAACCCGCCGCCCATGGGACGACCGGCCACGCGCAACTGCTCGGGCTTAAGAGCGAAGACGTGTTGCAGGGCGTTCTTCACGTAGTAGGGACACTGCAGCGAACCGGTAATGTACAGACTGCCGTCGTCCTCCCAGCGCGCCATCATCCCCTGGCACTCGATGTAGATGTGTTCCTGATGCCCGCTGAAGTACTCGCCCTCGATGAAGACCAGTTCATCCGCGTCGCCATGGGCGGCGTGCGCGTCGCCATCGCCGTCACTGCGATCAACGCGCGAGCTTCTGGCAGTTCCTGCGCGCGGCTTCCCGCTCGCGAGCGCGGCGAGAATCTCGTCGGCCTCGCCCTCCACCAAGGAGAGGGTGTACATGGGATCGACGGTATCGCCGCCTGCAAAGCCCAATACCGGATCGAGTTCTTGGTACTCGACCGTGACCGCCTGCGCCGCGCGCAGAGCCGCCGCGCGCGTGGGCGCGGCCACCAGAGCCACTGCCTCGCCCACGTGCTGCACTTCGCCCTCGGCCAGGATGGGCCAGGCGTCATCGAGAATCTGCAAACCGTTCGCCCCGGGGATGTCGCGCGCCGTGACGAACACCGCGCCCTCGGGGGCGGCCTTGGCGTCGAACTTCAGAGAGCGGATTTTCGCGCGAGCGTGAGGACTGCGCACGGTCACGCCGTGCCAGAAACCTCCGTCCGGCAAGTCGTCGAGATACTGTAGTTTGCCAGAGGTCTTGCCTTCGCCGTCGCGGCGCAGCGGAGAGCTTCCCAAGAGTGATTTTCTGTCCGGCACGATTTCATCCTCCTAATTCATGGAGGATGGAACGAACCGGGCTTACAGGCAAGCCCTTCGGGCGGAAAAACGCGGCGCGTCGCATCCAACGCGCCGGATGTTAGCGAATCAGGGTCGCCTTTTGGCTGCGCTGTTGCCCGTTCGCCTGCAAGACGAAGGAGTACACGCCCGAGGCCGCGCTGTGACCCGAACCGTCCTTTCCATCCCACTGCACGCTGCCTTCGCCCTGGGGAAGGTCCTGGTCGAGCAGCACGCGCACCAACCTTCCTCGCAGATCGTAAATGGAGAGCTTGGCATGTCCGGCGCGCGCCATCGCATACTTCAAGCTGACCCGCGGGTTGAAGGGATTGGGAACCGGCTCGCGCAGCACCAACTCGCGGCGCGCGGCGGGAGGCGCATCGGTCACCACGCCGTTCTCCTGGAAGATGCTCGTGAGAATGGTGTGGATGTTGGCCTTCAGCTCGGGGTGGCTGTAGTAGTAGGGCCTTCCCGCGATGTGGGCGAAGTGCCCGCCGCTATGCCGCAACAGTCCGCCGCCGGCCGGCTGCCTCCACACCGCAATCGCGCGCGGCACCGAGAAGCTCGTGTCATCCTCCATCAGGGTCACCGCTTCGGGCTGGTCGTACGTGGTTTCGAAGACCGCGCTCTGATCCTGGGTGCCGATGAGCGGCATGTCCACCAGGCTCGGTAGACCGCGGGCGCCTGGTTGATGGTGGTGGTGGTGCCTTCGGCGAAGCGAATTCCCGCATAGCTCGCGCGCAGGGGTAGGACTTGCCCGCTACGGCACATGATCAGGAGGTTGCCACCTTGCTTCAGGTAGCTGAGGATTGAAGCGTCGTTCCACACCGTGAGATCACCCAGAAGTCGTTTCCACCCACATGACGGTCGAGACCGTCCCAGTGAGTCGGCCGGAATGTCACCGTTGCCGAACGGCGCGGGCAACTCGGGATGTAGCCGCCGCTGGGAGGACTGAACGCATCCCAGAACGAAAACGGCAGACCTCCACTCAGGGTGCTGTCGGCGTACTCCGAAGTGATCGTACTGCCGTAGGTATTCCAGGACACGCCGTTCACCACCAGAATTCCGCGATTGAAAGTGGGCGACTCGACCTTTTGTTCCACCGTCTTCAGGATCCAGTCGTCCGGATCGAGTTCGACGGACACGGGCTGCGCCGAAGTGCTCAGATGGAAGGTCTGGGAGAACGCGTTGTTCTCCACCTTGAGTTTTCCACGCCCGGAGTCGTGGTCACCCGCAAGGGAACCGGCATCTCGTACAGCTTGTCCGACTGGAGCTGGTCGATGTCCACGGTGAGGTCCCAACTGCCCCCCTGGTCCGTTGCATCCCAAGAGTAGGCGTAGGTGGGGTAGTACTCGCCGAGATCCAGTTCTGGAAGAAGTTCGGAGATTGCGTCCGCTGATGCTGGCCGCCAGGGCCTGGAAGTCCTCGGTGGTCGCGGTGCCGTAACGGACCGAGGGATCCGCGGTCCAGGCGCGCATGATGTCGAAGAAGGTCGTGTCGCCCACCATGCCACGCAGCGTGCAGGACCCACGAGCCCTTGTTGTAGCTCAGGTTGCTATCGAAAATGCGCCCCTCGTCGACGAGATCCGCCGGCGGCACGTAGATGGTGCCCGGCCCTAGTACTTCGTGCCCTCGACTTCGTTGTGGTAGGCGGTAGGTCCGCCGGCGGCCTGCTGCCAAGTGCTTCGGCGTAGGTGGAAAGCCCTCGTTTAACCAGATGTGAGAAGGAACGGCAGGGGATGGCGTCGCCGTACCACTTGTGCGCCAATTCGTGCGCCATGACCCAATCCAGAAAGCAACAGATGCTGGTGGCGGTCTGGCGCTCCATTCCGCCGCCCAGGGAAACTGAGCCTGGTCGTACTTTTCGTCGACGAAAGGGTACTCGCCGAAGAGCGGTGCGAACGCTTCAACTGGAGACCACGGTATTCACCGCATTCCCGGCCGAGGTGGAACTCCCCAGGTAACTCCAGGCGTTCACCGGCATCACGGTATTGCCATCCATGGAAGTGTAGTACGCCGTGTGACCGATGTAGCGGTGCACCGCCAGCGAGATGAGATACGCGGCGATGGAGCTTCTCGAACCAGTTGAAGGTCTTCCACACCGTCTGCGTGCTGGTGCTCTGCAGTACTCCGTTGCTGATGGCGGTGAGCGAGCTGGGCACGGTGAGCTTGATACGGGCGGAGTCGGCCTTGTCCGAAGGCGCGTCCTTGCAGGGCCACCAGGTGCGCGCCCCGTAGGGTTCGCTCAACGACCAGATCATGGGGAAGCCATCCTGGGTGTCGAAGCCGAAGGCTCCCAGGCTCTCGTTGGGGCGTCCGGAGTAATCGACGCTCACCACGAAGCTCTGACCGTTCGTGTAACTCTGATCGAGATCGATGGAGAGCACACCCGAGCCGTGGGTGAAGGTCGTCGTCGAACCGTCGACCCGTACCGCACCCACGAGCATGGCGCCGTCCAGATCCATCTCGACCTGGTCGATCCGTCCGTTGACCACGCTGGCCGTCATCTCCACCGTTCCGCTCAAGATGGGAGTGTTCGGATCCAACAAGAGATCGAGGCTGTAGAAGCCCACGTCGTACTTCGTCTGATTGGTGGAACGGAGCTGGCGTAGGCGCCAGAAGATCCAGGGCCTTGGCTTTGTGGCGGCCTCTTCGCGGTGAAAGGAGCTACCCGGTGTATCGTCGAACTTTGGCAAGGCCTGCGCCGTGTTCGGAAGCGCGCTCGAAGGTGTGTTCAACAAGAGGACGACAGCAAGGCTAGCCAGAGCAGCGCGGGTTTCATGAAACCTCGATCTTCATGGGGAAGGGAGCTTCGGATCCGTCCGAAAAGACGTCCACAGGGCATACCCTGAGGAGTCGCATACGATCCTAACACAAATATGGATAGGAATTCCCTGCCTCCTTTTCAAGGGGGTGGACGCATCGTAGACTTGGGTAAGGAACCGTAATCATGCGCCGTGTTCCCATGAACTCTGCGCGTGGTGAGCGAAAGGAGCTGAGACGATGCAAGTCAAGCGCTGGATGTCACATCCCGTGATCACCGTGCACGAAGATTGCCCGGCCGTCTTGGCCTTCCGCAAGATGCTGGAAAATCAGATCCGTAGGCTGCCTGTGGTGGACGAAGACGGAGCCTTGGTGGGACTCGTGGCCGACCGCGATCTTCGCGGCCTCGCTCTGCAGGCCATGAACGACAACCCGGAAGCTGATCGTCCCACGGACGCGGAGGTGCGGGTGAAGGACCGCATGACGACCGAGGTCACCACCGTCAAGCCGGAGGATGACGTTCGCGAGGCTGCCCTGCTCATGCTCTCCAATCGATTCACCGGCCTGCCGGTGATGGACGGGCCCAAGCTCGCGGGCATGATTACCGTCACCGATCTCATGGAAATCCTGGTCGAGGCCCTGGAAAACAAGGAAAGAGCGCGGGCCTAGAATTCGATCGCTGGGGTGGTCATGCGGCGGCTCTCATGTATTTTCCATCAATCATGGCGAGGACCTACAGCAGCGATTCCCGGGTAGACTCGATTCTCCACGCCGCGGCGGATGGCGAAACCCTCGCCGGCGGCGAGATTCTCTGTCTCTTCGAGGATGCCGAGCTTCACGCTCTGGGAAGGCGGCGCACCAAATGCGCCTGCGCCGTTGCGATCCCGAGCACGTCACCTACGTGATCGATCGCAACATCAATTACTCCAACATCTGCTACGTGGACCGCACTTTCTGCGCCTTTTACCGGCACAAGAACGACGAAGAAGCCTACGTGCTCTCCACCGAGGAACTGCACCGCAAGATCGAAGAGCTGAGGCGATCGGTGGTCACAATCCTGCTGCAGGGGGGACACAATCCCAAACTGCCCTTCTCCTGGTACCAGGAAACCCTCGCCGATCTCAAAGCGCACTTTCCGGACATCCACATCCACGGCTTCAGCCCCAGCGAAATCGAGCACTTCGGCAAGCTCTTCAAGATGCCCACCAAGCAGGTGATCGCCGAATTGCAGGAGGCTGGCCTGGACAGCATTCCCGGTGGAGGAGCGGAAATCCTCAACGATCGCGTGCCGGCAGATTTGGCGCCGACCAAGGTCAGCGCCTCGCGCGGCGGTGAGATCATGGAGGGCAGCCGACCCTCTTTGGGGATGTCGTATCGCGGCTACTTGGACGTCGGCGACGTGGGGACGCTCCCCGAGAGGGTTGACTATGTCTCGCGCATCCGCGAAAGCCAGGGGCGCACCTGCGGCTATACCGCCTTCATCTGCTCGAATTTCCAGCCTGGCTTCACTCCCATGACCGAAGAGCAGCTGAAACACCGCGCAGCTGCCCGTGAGCGCCTTCAAGGGCAGCCCTAGGACTATCTGCGCACCCGGGCCATTTCCCGTCTCGCGTTGAACTCCTATTCAGATCTTCCAGGCTTCCTGGGTCACCCAGGCAAGTAGATTGGCCAGCTGACTCCTTCTTCGGCGCCAACGACCTGGGCTCCACGATGATGGAGGAGAACGTGGTGAGCGAGGGGGTGGTGCGCTTCCGCCTGGGCAAGGAAGAGCTGAACGGCATGATTCAAGGACGCCGGATTCACGCCCGCCATCCGCGACAACTACTATCGCATCCGCGAAACAGTCTAGATCCGAAGCAAATGCACTCAGTGGAGGACACCCAAGGACGGTTCTCCTCCCCGCATTCCCGGCCCTCCGCGCCGAAGATCGCCGCCGCTCCTTTGCTTCCTTTCACGGGCTCAAATCGCTGTCACGCAAGGATCTACACGGATTTTTCCTCGAGCAAGTTGACTCCGCGCCCCTTCGCGCAGCGCATCCTCCCCTATGGCACGGCTTGTGATACTTCAAAGAGGACGTTGAATGCCCTGCGAGTCCGAAGCTCTTCCTATCAATCTCGACACGGCTCCGGAAATACTTGGCATACAACACTTTAGGGTGACTTTGGACTTAGCCGGTGAAGATGGAAGCCCGAAATCCTCCCCGGCGTCGACTGTAGCTCAAGGGGGAACAGTCCAACCGCCGAGGGGACACCCGAAGAAGGGGCCGGCGCCCGCACGGCCAGTGGTTCTCCGGCCGGGGGCGCCGGCCAAAGTAAGTCGTCGAGTCCCCTTGGTGGAAAATGCTTGGTTCATTTCCATGGGAGAGGCCGGGTCCCTGCGGGTTGCCGGCCTTTCCATCGCCCGGGGTCGGGATGGGGGATTTCGCAGCGGAGGGCTAAATACGCTTTCGATGTAGCTCTTGTGGGTGGCGCTGTCTTTTCTCCTCTTGAATCTGCCTTTCGGCTAGCCCGGCGGGCGGGCACTGCGGAAATTCTCGCGCAACTGGTTTCTCGCGGTGCACTGCCCGGTGCCCGGGTGGTGGCCCGAAGAATTTTCTCCGGCCTGGGCTGGCCATCTCTCCTCGGTTCCCTTCTTGGTGGCGGCCTTCTTCGGCGGTCAGTTTCTGGGCGGACGCATCGCGCGACCAACCTCCCTCCCTCGCTCCCCCTGCGCTCTGAGCACCCTTCCATCGATCTCCAAACAGCCTCCGCATTGACGCTCCGGCTGCGCGTCTTGCGCACGAGGGCTCCCTGTGCCACTTTCAAACGCGGATCTCGGCGACTCTTCCTCTCGCGGTGCTGTTTCTGGAGGTACTCATGCGTGGGCGCTTTCACCCTCTCGTTTCCTGGCATCGATCATCCTTTTGGCGCTCGGTCTCAGCGTCTCCGCGCTTGCCGGGGACTCCTCCATGTACTGGGGGTTTCTCCCCGTCGGCGAGGTCGGGGCCCCCGAACTTCCCGCCGCCCACCCCAACCAGGACGGCATGGATGGAGCTGGTCATTATCTTCGTGCTGGATACCGGAGTGGACATGGGGATTCCGGGATGCTGACTGAGACCTCGACCGGTGAGCTGAAGGTCATCGGCGCGGGGGAATCCTCCGGCGAGGGGGAAGGTCAAGCTGAGGAAGGCGAAATGGGTGAACAATGAGATGCCGCGCGGTTGCAGCGTCGTCGATGGTCTTTGACATCAGGGCTTCTATGCCTTGCCGGTGTGACCCTCGGACACCAACGAGGTCTGGACGGGAGTTCTGAAGGAATCGGAATTCCTCAACAGCGAGAGCATCACTGATCTAAACGACATTGGCAATCACCGAGGACAGTGGGGCATCGTGGTGTATCCCTCGTCTCGCGGGGCGCGGTGGGAGGCAAAGCTGGGTGAGGGGCGTGGAGTCACCCGGCGCAAGTCCTGGGGCAAGGACGCCGCGGCCGCGGAGGCCAAGGCTGACGCGAGCAAGAAGGTGTGGCTCTGCGTGATCGACGTCGACCGCGACGGCCATCTCGATGACGAGACCCTTCTGCGCGACTACACGACCGACTTCCAGACCATTCACTTCCGCGACGAGTCGGTCAAGGAGAGCCGCGATCGCATGAGCTTCGCGATCGACCTCACCGGCGACGATACGCCGCACTTGAATTTGCATCACGACGACGGGGGGCACGGCAGCCACGTTTCGGGAATGGCCTCCGGATTTTCCGTGCACGGTCAGAAGGGGCTCAATGGCGTCGCGCCGGGCGCGTACGTCTATAGCCTGAAAATCGGCGACAATCTGCTCGCCGGCGGAAGCACGACGACCGAATCCATGAAGAAAGCTTACGACTACGCCGCGAAATGGATGGACGAATACAAGATGCCCTGCGTCATCAACATGAGCTACGGCATCGACAGCGAGATCGAGGGCGACGCGAGCATGGAGAGGTACCTCGACAAGCTTCTCGACGATCATTCGCGTCTGGTCATCGTGAACAGCGCGGGCAACAGCGGCCCCGGCATCTCCACCGTGGGTCTTCCCGCCTCGGCGGACGGGGTCATCGCGGCCGGCGCGCTCTTCACCAGGGCCATGGCCAAGGACCTCTATGGCGCCAGCTTCCCGCAGGATCAGCTCTACGTGTTCAGCAGCCGCGGAGGGGAAGTAGCCAAGCCCGACGTGGTGGCGCCGGGAGGAGCGAGCAGCACCGTGCCCCTGTGGGGAGATCGCGACCGTTACAACGGCACCAGCATGGCTTCACCCATGACCACGGGCAGCGTGGCCTGCATTCTCTCGGGCCTGGCCCAGGAGGGGAAGAGCTGGAACTTCGGAACCATCCAGCGCGCGCTGCGGCACACGGGCAAGCGGCTCCCCGGCTACACGCCCATCGAAGTAGGCGGTGGAGTGGTTGACATCTCGAGCGCCTTCGCCGCGGCCAGCGCTTATTCCGACGCGGGCGAGCCCGATGAGTTGAGCGTGATCAAGATTCGCACGGAAGCGCCCTTCCAGCCCGACGGAAAGGCGCCGGCCGCCTACTGGCGCGGCGGATGGTATCCCCACGATGGCTACGATCAGACCTTCACCATCAGCCCGCGCTTTCCCGATTGGTTGAGCAACGACAAGCGGAACAAGTTCTACCGCGCGTGGAATTTGAAAACCGATTCGTCCTGGATCCATCTGGACCGCGGCGAGACCTACATCAACGGGAACGCCGATCAGACCATCCGTGCTTCCTACTCCGGCAAGGAACTCGACGAACCCGGTCTGCACGTGGGCCGCATCTTCGCCAGTTCGAAGGGCAAGGGACGCTCCGGGAACGCCGCGTACGATTTCGAGATCGTGGTGACGGTGGTGACGCCTTACACCTTTGGGCCCGAAGAGGGCTACACGCGCAGCTGGCAAGGGCGCACTCTTCAGGCCGGCGGCGTCGAGCACTACTTCTTGCGAATTCCCGCCGGCGCGACCGCGATGCACGCGAAGCTGGAGATTCCCCAGGGGAAGGAGGGCCTCGCCTGGCCCGTGTTCTACGACAATGCGGGACACGAACGGGGATATTTCCAGGGCGTGGCCGACAGCCGGGGCGAGCGCTCCGTGGAATATGACTTCAGTGGTGAGGATCTCACGCCCGGCGTGTGGGAACTCGTCGCGCGTGGTTCGCGCAGCCAGGCCCGGTCCTCTGTCTATGATCTCAGCGTGGACTTCACCGCCTTCGCGGCCGAGCCCGCGAGCATCGAGAGCATGGATTTCGACGCACCTGCGTCCTCGCCCACGACAAAACTCACCATCACGCCGCTCTTCGACGATGTCTTCACAGCCCGTCTCGAGGGCAGCATCGATTCCTATCGGCGCGAACGGAAGATCGAGGTGAAGAACGACGACGAGTGGAGCTACGACTTCGAGCTCTCCGAGGACGTTCCCAGCGTCGATTTCGAACTGGAGATGAGCCGCGAGGTCTACAACCTGATGACCGACATCCCGGTGAACATCTACGATTCCTCGGGGAAGGCCGTGGTCGTCGACGGCTTCAACCAGCGCGATCTGAGGATCGGCCTGCACAACGCTTCTCCCGGCAGCTATACCCTGAGGGTCGACGCCGGTTTCGCGATGGCCAAGGACGAGGCCGATTGGGGTTTTGACCTGACGGAGGATTTCCATCTCGCGAAGAGAGTACGTCTGGAGGGAAAGGTGCGGGACAAGTCGCGATTCCGTGTCTATCCCGAGGCGCAGCTCCCAGTGGAAGTCTCGGCGGACGGAACCCCGCCCATGGCGCCGGACGGATTCGTGAACAGTGGCGCACTCAACTTGCTGGATACCGCGGATGACGCGGTCAAGCTCAAGATTCCCGTGCGACTCTCGCGCTAGCAGGCTAGACTTGATCTGAGACGGGGCGGGCCCCGCTCCGTCTCTTCTTTACCGTCTCCCGGACGCGGCCGCCCGCTCGTCCGGACTTCTGCCCGTGGAGGTGACAACGATGTCGGGCCGCGGCAAGTTGATAACAGGTCCCATTCTCATTCTGATCGGCATCCTGCTGCTGGTGGGACATTCCATTCGTTGGCACGCCTTCAGTGTGCTCTGGCTGCTTCTGCTCTTCGCGGCCGGCGCGGCTCTTCTGGTGCTGTTTTCTCGCGGACGCAGGGAAGCAGCCATCCTCAGCGGCGGCGTGCTCATCACTCTTCTGGCCCTTCACTTCTTCATGCTGCGCATCGGCTGGGTCGGATTTCACGCCTCCTGGCCCTTCATTCTGCTCGCACCGGGATTGGCCCTTCTCTCGGTCGCCGCCTCGGACCGGCAGAACAAGGATGCCCTGGGGCCGGCGATCACTCTCATCAGCATCTCCGTCGTCTGTTACCTCTTCACCCTGGGAATTCTCGCGGGCATCGTGAAGCTGCTGTTGGGAATCCTGAGATTCCTCGTGCGCTATCTGCTGCCGCTGGGACTCATCGCCTGGGGGATCTTGATGCTGGTGGAACGGCGCGGTGAGAAGATCTCCACCCCGGACGAACTCACGCCCGAGCCGGTTCCTGTCGCTCCGGTCGAGAAGGTCGAGCCCGCCGACCCCCTGGAAGACGAAGAGGTCGAGGAAGCGGAAGAAGTCGAGGACGTGGAGATGATGGACGAAGCGGCTGAAGACAGTACCGACGACGAATCGGGCAGCGACGAGGAGCCGGGTCCCAGGTACTACTGAGGAAGCCGGGTCCGAAATACGCGGAGTCTCTTCAGCTGTGGCCCTTTCCATAGCGGCGCGGTGGACCAGCTTCACCGCGCCGTCTTCTTGTGCGCCTCAGGGCAAGAACGCGCGCGTGTTGGCCAGCTTCTTGGGCAGATACTCATCCATGACGTAGTTCAGCCCGTGCTTGGCCAGAGCCTGTTGCTCCACGCGCACTCCCATCTTGATGAGCTGCGTGATGGCCTTCTGCCAGGGCTTGTGGTGCCGGATGAAGGGGTCGTTCTTGAGCGCGTCCTTCGCGCGCTTGACGTCGACGTCCTTCAGCGGGTGCGTGGGCAGCTTGTAGTCGATGATGTCCTGCGGGGTCACGCCCAGGAAGTGGGCCTGGGGCACGCAGAAGAACTCGTTGAGATGCGCCGCGTTGCCCGAGCCCACCTTGAGCGTGCGGTAGATGTTGCCGTATGCCGTAGGGATCGCCGTCGACGAACACGTACACCGGGATCTTGCGCTCATCGCTGAGGCGGCGGATGAAACGGCGGCAGGCGCGCGTGGGAACTCCACCCATGCTGATGAGAATGCAGTTCGCGGTCCGCCACCACGAATGCTTCACCAGTCGCTGGAACATGCCGGCGGTCTCGATGGCGAGGATGAACTTCGCCTTGGTCTCGAACTTCAGGTCCTCCACCGAGGAGGGGATACTGTAGGCCCCGCTCCCGAAGCGGGTGCAGTCGATGCGGAGCTCCTCGCCGGTTTCGCGGTCGCGATCGATGACGACCAGTTCGCCCGCGACGTCGCCGCCCTTCTCCTCGGGAATGAAGCCGAGTTGCTCGCGGTTCACCCGAAAGAGAGCCTCGACGTCATCCATCACCGTATCGCTCTCCGTCTGCTCGTTGAAGCGCGCGTCGTCCCAGTTTTTCGAGACGTAGTAGGCCTCACGTTTGGTGGCGATGTCGTCGGTTTCCACCAGCTGCTTGCAGAGGGACATCATGCGGAGGCTCTGGGCGAAGGTCTTCACCGTGTTCACGGTGAGGGTGCGTTCCTTCGTCTTGCCCCGCATCTGGAAGTAGCCCTTCGCTGGCCGGTAAGTCACGTTGGCAAGACTGCGTACCGGCATTTTTAGCGAGGGGCTCTCCCGCGCCAGAATTTTTTGGTGGATGTCCTTTGCTTCACTCTTGATGAGGCTCGAGACCTTCTTTTTCGCCATCGATCAACTTCCTCCTAACGCAACCACTCGTCCAGGGCCGTGACGGCATTCTCGATTCCCGCCTGCACTTCGTGAACTTGCGCTTTGTACATGTAGGCCGGCGTGGTGACGATCTTGTGCTCGAGGTCGACGACGCAAGCGTCGACCACGCAGTCGACGTGCTTGGCTCCCATGCTCTCCAAGGCCTTCGCGGTGGCTGGATCGTTGCCGATGGTGAGTTGCACGCTCGGATCGCCGCGCAAAGTCGCAGCCAAAAGAGCGGGGGCGATGCACCAGGCCCCGACGGGTTTGCCGGATTCCACGATGGAGCGGATGAGCTTGCCGACTTCGGGCTGAACTTGACAGTCGGCGCCCTTCTCGGCGAAGTCACAGAGATTCAGCGCGGCCCCGAAGCCGCCCGGCATGATCAGAGCATCGAGTTCGCCCGCTTCCTCTGGAGTCTTTGGCGCGCCGCGGAAGATGCGGGCCGCCTCTTCTGAAACGTTGCGCGTTTCGTCCTTCATGGTCTGCATGGACTTGTGGTTCGTGACGTGATGTTGTGGCATGTCTGGCGCGATGGGGACGATCTCGTGCCCCCGTTTCGAAAGCGCCAAGAGGGTGAACACCGATTCCTGAATCTCCGCGCCATCTTGAAAGCCGCATCCCGAGATCATTACTCCAACTCTTGCCATGGCTGTTCCTCCCTTGCAATCGATGCGGGCCGGCCCGCCTTCCCGCTAGACCTTCCGGCTCCGGTACATCGTATCTGTCAGTGTGGTCACTACTTTCTTTTCCTGGGGATCGGAGAGGCCGAGGATTTCCTGCAGAGCCAGACCGATGTGCGGGATGTACTTCTCGATGTAGGCCCGCTTCTTGGCCGCATCGCGCTCTCGCTGACCGCGCCGGATGTGACGCGCCAATTTGCGGCCGATTTCCTGCAGAGCCAGGCGCAGCTCCTTGCCGATCTCGTCGTAACTCGCGATGGCCTCCTTGCTCTCGCTCGTGAACGGTACCCACACGCTGGCGAGGTGCACCATGAGCAGCATGGGCGCAGTGGGAAGCGCGCCGCGGCTCTGCGATAGCCCATAGGATTTCCAGCGGGTGGAGACCACGCTCTTGGTGATCACGCAGGCCCCGGCTTGATACTGTAGGGGAACCCGATTCGCGTAGCGCAGCAGCGAGATGAGCTCGTCTCCCTCGAGCTGTCCGCCGTAGGCCACTCCCACTTCCACCTGGAAGGGATTGCCGCGATAGACCGAGGGGCTGCGCGTCACCGCGTCGTAGTAATTGGCTTCGATCTGCGTGCGCAGGCTCGCCACCATCCGCTCTTCGCCAATGGGGGAGAGGCAGTCCACCGAGGGCGCGGGAATCTTCGTCTTGCGGATGCCCTCGATGAGCTTTTCCGCTTTGTCGGTGGAGACGCGCCGCGGTGAGGTGGTGGGCTGCAGGCCCGTGGGCTCGATGATCGAGAGCGCGGTCTTGGGTCCCACGCGCGAGAATTCGCTCTGGAAGAAGCCCTTGAGCTGCCGACTCTTGGTGTCCTTCAGCATACGCATGAGCATGCCGACTTCCACCCCGTAGGGGTGCGGCTTGATCTCGAGCGCCTCGTCGGGAAGCTTGTTGCTGGCGCGCTGGTACAGCTCGGGTTCGGTGGCGCCGGGCGCGAGGTAGCTGAGCGCGACGTGTGGATTGGCCAGAACGGTTTGTTGCAGGTAGGCGTCCACTCCGTGGCGCCCCTTCTTGTAGATGCCCTCGAGCTCGATCTCCACGCGCGTGCCCCGTGGCTTGTCCTGCCAATCCACCTCCCTCTCCTTCTTGATGATCGGCTCGTTCTTGAGCATGTCGATCACCAGCTCGTAGCGATGCGCCTTCGTGCGGCGAGAAGTCCGGCTTTCCACCACGATCGGACGCCCCGTCGTGAGTTGTCCGTACATACCGGCGGCCGAGATTCCAATTCCCTGCTGTCCCCGGCTCTGCCTGAGGCGATGGAATTTTGAACCGTAGAGGAGCTTGCCGAAGATGCGCGGGACCTGCGCCTTCACGATTCCCGGTCCGTTGTCCTCGACGATCACCCGGTAGCGATTTTCGCCGGCGGGGAGGATTTCCACCCGTAACTCGGGGAGCACGCCGGCTTCTTCACAGGCGTCCAGAGAGTTGTCGACCGCTTCCTTGATCGTGGTGAGCAGCGCTTTGGTCGGTGAATCGAAGCCCAGCAGATGGCGATTCTTGGTGAAGAATTCGCTCACCGAGATCTCGCGCTGCTGGCTGGCCATGCTCTCCGCGGTGGCGACGGTTCGCGGTGCCTTTGCTCCGCGCGCTTTGCTCACCCTGGTCTTCGTCTTCGTTCGTCTTGCCATCCGTTCGCCTCTTGCAATGCATGGAGCCTGTATTTCGAGTCCGTCCCGGGACATCGCCGCATCCTAGACCTAGATGGCACTTCTGTCACGGTCGCGCAAGCAGACGAACGCAGCGCTCTGCTCACGCGCTTCGCAAAAGTCGCAAACGGGACAAATTGTTCAGGGGTTTCAGTGCAGTTGCACGCTGGCGAGAAGCTCTCCCACCTGGGTTGCCGCCGGGGAACTCTGAGAGGGCGACCATTCGTACCAGAGGGTGATGTGTTGCAGGCCGCGCGCCGCGGTGACGATACGAACTTCGCGCTTGCTGCCGTGGTAGCTTCCCGCGGCGCTCAACGACCAGGCGGAGAGTTCACCAAGGGTGGAGGCGCTGCTGCCGGTCTGCTGCAGATTCCATCCCTTTTGGCGCGCATCGTTCAAAACCTTCTGAGCCCAGTCCCGGTTGCTCCAGGTGTTGGGGCTTCGAGGCGCGATCCGCAGGTCCATCAGCGCGTTCTCGGTGAGATGCGTGGCGGCGAAGAGTTCGTCTCCCGTGGGCTGCAGAAATTCCCAGCCCGGCGAGGGCATTTCCAGGTGGAGACCGTAATGCGGATTGTCGTAGAAGGGTTCGACCGCCACCGCGTTCTGGCGTTGCAGGTGCAGACTGTCCCGCCACTGCAGCGCCACCCACTGCCCCAATCCCGTGAAGACGAGAGTCAGAGCGCAGGTGATCAGCAGCGAGCGCCTCAGCCAGGGGGGTGTCGTATCTTCCGGAAGCCGCGACAGCGTTCTCTTGTCTCCGTAGGCCACCATGTAGGCGTGAACCGCGGAGGCCACCAGAATGAGTTCTCCCAGGATTGCCAGTTTCGGTGCCATGAGAGCCAGGGCGAAATGGAACAGAAATGCGGCTCCGCCGGCGCCCAGAGCCCATACGCGCATGCCCAGCATCTCGTAGCCCGCGCCGTAGCCCACCAGGTTCCAGAAGGCGACTCTGCGCGGTGATTCCGGATACTGGGCGCTGCGACCGTCAGCCATCTCGTAGCGCAGCAAGGCCGCGTCGGCCACGGCATACAGGTAGAGCGCGCCGCTCGAGCGAAGCCCAATCCAGCAGATCAGCGGCCAACCCATCGCGAAGCCCAGAGAAAGCAGGATTTGCGCGAAGAGAGACAGGAGCAGGATCGCCACGCCCTCTCGCACTTTGCGCAGGAGGATGTGGCCCGCTCCGGGCACCAGGGCCGCGGCCACCAGAATCAACCACAGCGGTCTCTGGGGTCGTCGCCGGGGCACGACCGGGGGCGGCTGTGGCTCCAAAGGCTTGTCAGAAAACAAGTTGAGCGAATCCATCGGGCGGACGATCCTCTCCAGCGAGCGGCTTGGGCGGCTTCCACCTTCTCACGGCGGACGCGCGCGGGACTCTCCAAGGGGCTCGAGAGGGAAGATTCGTGCCGACTTCGCGCCCTCAGGCGCGTTCCAGCAGGGCGACCGTTTCCACGTGATAGGTGTGGGGAAAGAGGTCGACGGGCACCGCGCGCTTGAGAGCGTAGCCGGCCGCGCGCAGAGACTTGAGGTCGCGGGCCAAGGAGGCCGGGTCGCAGCTCACCAGAGCCAGGCGCCGCGGCCGCATGGCGGCCAGCTTCACCACGTTCTCCTCGCCAAGCCCTTCGCGGGGCGGATCGGCCACGGCCAAATCCACCGCTGAGGGAAGCTGTTCCGCCGCGCGCGTGATGTCCACGCCCACGATGTGGACCGGCAGACCCTTGACCAGGTGGCGCAGGTCGCGCAGCGCGGCCCGGTTGCGCTCCACCGCGTACACGCGGGCGCTCTTGCGGGCTAGAGGAAGGGTGAAGAGACCGACCCCCGCGTAGGCGTCGAGCACTTGGTCCTCCGCAGAGGGATCGAGCATCTCCATGATGAGATCCACCAGGACTTCCGCCCCGTCGGTGTTGACCTGGAAGAAGGACTTCGAGGAGATCCGGTAACGTTCGGTGTGCACCATCTCGGTGATTTCACCCTGTCCCGGACCGCGCAGGGGAACTCCGCGCGCCGCCGCTTCCTCCACCGGAGCGGGATCGACTTCCCCGGTGGCCATGATCAGGCGCTGTCCCGTGCGCACGCCCGCGCGCAGCTCGAGGCGGCGCAGCCCGGGCAAGAGGGGCAGGGCTTCGTGGCTCTCGCGCAAGAGGGGGTGGAGGAGCAGACAGCGATCGATGGCGACGAGCTCCCGCGATCGCGCGCGGTGATAGGCGGTGTGTCCTTCGGCATCGACCGCGAAGATCGCGTGGTTACGATATCCGAAACCGTCGGCTTCCCCGCTGGCCCGGGTCTCCTCCACGCTCGCGGACTCCATGCCCCCGAGGTGTTCGATCTGACCCTCGACGACCTCCCGCTTCAGGCCGCGCTGCCGTGCCAGGGAAATGTGTTGCCACTGGCAACCGCCACACTCTCCGAAGTAGGGGCAGGGCGCTTCCACGCGATCTTCACTTTTTTCGAGAACTTCGACGAGCTCTCCGCGCGCCCAGCGTTTGCGCTCGTTGAGCAGACGGATCCGCACCTTCTCGCCCGGGATTCCTCCGGCCACGAAGACCGCGCGGCCGTCGTCCAGTCGCCCCACCGCCTCGCCACCATGGGCCATGCCATGGAGGGATACCTCCACCAAATTCTCCGACTGCGACACGGAACTGCTCCTTGAAACGATGAATCGTCTATCGCGTCCAGAGGGCCCGGACGCTTTCGTGGGCCTCGCGATAGAGCTGGAAGAGATAGTCCAGAATGGCGCTCTTGCCCACGGGTAGTCGAGGACGCAGCGCGTCCACCCTCTTGCCTGCTCTATCGCCGGCGGATTCGGCTTCCTCGAGCATGCGCTGGACCACCGGGCGCACCCGGTCATCCTGCCTCAGGATGGCCTCGGAGAAAGCGGAACGCGAGAATCCAAATTCTTCCAGCAAGTCAGCGGGCAGAGTGAGGAGTTGCGCGCTCGAGGCTGAATCCTGGCGCAAGTCGCGCACGATGTGCGTGAAGTAGCAGAAGTGCGCCAGATCGCGCGCTTCCTCCATCACGTCGATTTCGCCCGAGAGGACGAGACGCCCGGGTTCCTCCTCGCGCGCCGCCAGCAAGTAGAGGAAGACTGCTCCCGGAGCCACCGCGGCGCCCTCGCAATAGTCGAGGAGTTCGTCCCAGCTCGCGAGTTCCTCTTCCAACACGTCGCGCCGCAGGCTCTTCGCCAGCCGCAGGAAGGGCCCCTCTTCGAGATCGCTTTGGCCGAGACAGTGGTTGAGGGCGGTAAAGACCAGGGGCTCGAAGTCGTCATCCTTCGCCCGGTAATCCGCGCGCGCCGCGGTCTTCACCTGGGCCTCCCACTGACTCACCCGATCGAGGACGCGCTGGCGGTTTTGTTCACGCTCCTTGGGTGACAGCCGCAGGAACTCCTCGTCGACCGTGTCGTCCAGAGTTCGCATGCAGGCGTAGGAGCTGAGGAAGAAATCGTAGCGCGTACTCTCCTCGAGTCGTTGTGCGGCATGGTGGAGATGATTGGGAGAACGGACCGTCAGCTCTTTGCAGCGTGCAAGGGGGGGAGTGAGAAGGGTGGGATCCATGATCTCCGGCTTTTCTTCCTCTAACCGTCGTTGAAGCGAATGTTCGGCAAGTTGAGAGCCTTGCCCCAGCTTCGACTCACTCGTACCGCGATCTCAGCGGTGGCGACGACGTCGCGCAGGCAGTATTCGACGATCTCGCGAATCCGGCCTTCCCGAAACGCCGCGCTCACTTGTGCGCCCTTCACTTCGCCCTCTTTGGGGCTCTTTACCCCCAGCGCCTGCGACCAGGCTTCGAGTCCGTAGGGCCGGGTGGCGCGAAATTGACTCAGCACCTCGGCCAGGTCCATGTGTTCGCGCATGGACGAAAAACGAGGGGGCATCAGGTTACGGCTCACCGTCAGCCCGTGGGTCAGAGTGCGTTGCATGAGGAACGGGATGTCGAAGCCGCGGCCATTGTAGCTCACGATACAGCCAAAGCTAGGCACCATTGCCCAGAACTCTTCGAGGATTTTCTTCTCGTCTCCCCCGACCAGGGTCACCTGCTCGACATGCGTCGTCTTCTCCAGGGATTCGATGGTGCCGTGGCGATCGTCGTAGAGCATCGCGGCACGCCCGGTTTCGGGGCTGTACATCCCGATCGTGACCACCGAGCCGCCCAGAGCGTAGAGCGCGAGCTTCTCGCGCCAGTCTTCATCCTCTTCGCTCGCGTCTTTCAGCTTGTCCACCAGGGCGGGTGCGATCTCCTCATCGCTCAGGGAACAAGTCTCGATGTCGATGACACAACTGGCCATGGAATGCTCAGGGTTGAGGTTTGGGTGCGTGGAATTTGGGGTTGTTGGGCAAATTCTGCAGCCATTCCATGAACAACGCCGCGACTTCGTCGGCCTTCGAGCCCGCCATGGGAAGATTGCTCAGACCGGCCGGGCCTTCTTTGCTCAGATCCATCTCCTCGATCGAGGCGCCGTTTTCGCTGAGCCAGGACTTGACTGCTTCGCGATGCGCATCCATTTCTGGCGTGGGATGCGATCCGCGTACCAAGAGTACGGGCCACTCGGCGATGTTCTTGGGATTCTTGATCTCCATCCAGGTTTGAAGCCCGGTGAGCACCGTGGCCCAATAGGGAGGAGCGTTGTGATCGTATTTCTCCATGAGCGCGCGAAATCCTGCCTCTCCCAGGTCCGAATCCGGGTACAGTTCTCCATAGCGCGGACCCAAACCCCATTTCACCCATAAATGTTGTTCGAGACTGTCGTCCCAGGACGCAACCTGTTCGGGCGAATCGCTGATCTTCGGCTGGATCCCCTTGGTTCCAATGGGGTCGACCAGGATGGCGGCCGGAATGGCGTCGGGAGTGGTGGAGCGCAACTTGATGCAAAAGGCCGCGCCCAGCCCCTGGGCGTAGATGGCGCGCGGTTGGGTGGCGGTACCCAACTTGTAGGTTGCGGCCACGGCGTCCTCGGTCAGTTTGACGATGTCGGGATTGGCTGGCGGTTGTGCGAGTTCGGTCCCGGGGAGATCGGCCGTGAATACGTTCCAGTGACGATCCGCGAACCAGTAGGCCCAACCGGGCTGTCCATCGACCGTGTTGAAGAAGATAGTGGAGTTCAAGTTTTCCGGCGGAAGGAGAGAGAGTCGGCGCCCTTCCGCCAGGCCCCAGAAGAACCCGGTCAGGTGCATGGAGTAGCCATCACCCGTATCGAATTCCCAAATCTTGTAGTCCTTGTCCTTCACCTCTCTGCTGTAGTCTATGGCCATGCTCGCGGACGCGAGGCAGCAGAGTAGCGCGCCGGCGAGAACGCCGATCCAGGCAATGCGTGCTCGGGACATCGATCGGTCTCCTCGAAGCTCGGATTCTTCAATCCCCGTGAGAATGGATGATTCTGGAGCCACAGTCTAAGCCCTGGAGCCGGTCGCGGCGAGCGGGAATGGCCGATTCGCGGCGTCGCGAGGCCAAGGCCGCACAAAAGTGGGATAGGCGGGAATAGGGCGACCCCCGTGAGGGTAGATTGAAACAGAGGGCGCAGCGAGCGCACCCGCCGAAAATCCAACCAGGGAGCTGAGATGAACGCCAATGCCAGCCGAAGACCTCGACTGAAGCTTCTGGGACTGATTCTGCTGCTGGGCGCAGTGGCTCTGCTCGGCGCAAAAAGTCCGTCGGCGGACTCGCGGCAGTCCAGCTCCGGCCGCTCTTCCATGAACTTGGCGGCGGCGAACACGCGCGCCGCGCAGTCCGCGGCGAAGTCGCCCGCCGATCTCTATGACGAGGGTCGTGCGAGCTTTGGCGAACAGCGTTATCGAGCCGCTCTCGATGCTTTCGAGACCCTGCGTAAGAACGCGCCCGACTGGCGCCCGCGCGAAAGTGAATCGTGGCGTCTGTCGGCCGCTCTGCGATGGGCGCAGGAGAGTTCGGAGCATGGGGATCTCGATACGCTCGTACTCGAGGCGAAATTGTTTTTGAAGAGCGAAGAAATGGATCGCCCCGGTGCGCGCGTCGCGGCCGAGATCGTGAGAATCCAGGGTCCCGACGCCGACGGCGGCCAGATTTTCGATGAGGCGGCCACGTACTGGGAGAGCCAGAAAGTCAGCGCGGAGAACACGGCGGCTTACGCGGAATTGTTTCGTGCCGCGCTCGGGGAGCGCACTCGCTGGGTGAATCCGGAGCGCCGCTCCTTGCGCATGTGGCGCAACCTGTACCGCGCGCCCGCGCCACGCGAAGTCCTCTTCTCGCTGGCGGAGACTCTGCTGAGCGGTCGTCCTCCCAGGCCCATCCCATACGCGGCGGAGCAAATGCCCGCCCTTTCCGAAGAACTCGATACGCGACAGGAGATCGCGCGCGAGGTCCTGAAACTATCTCCTGAGGACGCGCTGGCCGCGCGCTGTCATCTGGTGCTGGCCGTCGCGGAGGAGACGGTCGGGCACTACGAAGAGGCCGCGCGCCAGGCCCAACGCGCCGTCGATTTGGGGGAGAACAAGACCGCTGATGCGATTACGGCTCGGGAAATCTTGCGCCGGCTGCTAACGCCCGCGCTGAGCATCGAGGGCTCCCAGTTGTACCGGCCCGGCTCCTACCACAGCCTGCACATAAAGTGGCGCAATCTGCGCAAGTGGCGGCTCGAGCTGCGCCGGGTCGATCCGCTGCAGGATTTGCTCCCCCTCGGCAAGTGGGATCCGCAGAGCAGTCCGGGATTCACCGGGCCGCGCTACCGCGACGACGCCGGAACGGTGGTCTACGAACTGGAGCGTCAGGACGGTGCGGAGCTCGCCGCGCGCGAGGGCGCAGGCGAAGCGCACGTTCCGCGCGATACCACGCTCGCGCTCGCGCCCCTGAAGATTGGTCTGTACTGGGCCGTGCTGCGGGGTTCGGGCTTTGCCCCTTCGGTCTCGGCGAGCGCGGACACCGCGGGCAACGCGGACGAATGGAAACCCGATGTCTCGCATCTCTTGATTCAGGTCACCGATCTGGGGCTCTTGGCCGAACCGATGTCCAACGGAGAGACGGAGTTCTGGCTGACGAAAATGGACGGCAGCCCCTTGAACGGAAGTCCGGAGCTGCTGGTGCGCCGGTACTTCAGCATGCGGGGACGAGAACGGTCCTCCCAAGAATCCAAGCTTCAACTCGACGATGAAGGATTGGGCCGCATCAAGTCCCTGTCCAAGGATCACTATCAAGAGCAGATCATTGCGGTGGGGGAACTCCGCGGGCATCCCGTCGTGTTCAACGCGCCCGTCTATTCGCGGGGGCCATCGATCGAACAAACCCCGCAGTGGCGGGGGTTCATCCTCACAGATCGTCCGCTCTACCGGCCGGGCGAGACGGTGCACCTGCAGGCTCTGCTGCGGCGCGCGAATCTGCCCCAGCGCAAGTTGGAATTGCCCAAACCACGGCAAGTCGAGCTGGTGGTGCGCGCGCCCGACGGCAGCGAGATCCTGCACGAAAACGAGACCCTCGATGCAAACGGCGCGCTGGAGACGGTCTTTCCTCTGTCTTCGCGCCCCCCGTTGGGAGCCTATTCGGTCCAAGTACGCTCGGGAGGGACGGGGCTCTGCTACGGGTCTTTCCAGGTCGACGAATACCGTTTGCCCGAATTTCGCGTGCAAGTGCAGCTCGATCAGGAGCAGCGCTACGTTCTGGGCGATTCTCTCCACGTGAAGGTGTCGGCCGAATATCTCTTCGGCGGAGCGGTGCAGGGCAGCGCCGAAGTCGTTGTGCGCCGAAGCCCCTACCTCGGAGGCTGGCGACCGACGCCCTTCTACGTCTTGGGATTCCGTAGGGATCGCACACTGCAGCCCTGGCCTGGCTACGCTGGCGGACAGGAAGTCCTTCGGCAGACGCTCATCCTGAACGAGAAGGGCGAGGCGGAGTTGATTCTTCCCACCGAGGCGCCGGCCGATACGCCCAACGGCCGCTTCGAGTATTCCGTGGAAGCGCGAGTCACCGACGCCAGTCGCCGAGAAGAGTCGACGACATCAGAGGTGCGTGTGGGTGCGCAGGAGGTGTACGCCTCCCTGGCGCCGAAGCTCTACGTCGTGGCGCCCGGCGATTCAGCTCGCGTTCGCGTGCACGTGGAAGACCTCATGGGCCGTCCGGCCGCGATCGAAGGAGCTTGCACTCTCTGGTTCGTCCGCAGCGACGGCACCCGCGAACAGATACAAGAGAGTGAGCTGAAGGTGGGGGACAGCGGAGAGGTCTGGTACGACTTCCAGTCCAAGAAGCCGGGTCGCTACGAAGTACATTTCAGTGCGCAGGATACGCGCGGAAACGCGGTGGAAGCGGAGACCACGGTGTACTGCGCCGATCCGCGCGAGAAGCTGCTGGTGGGTGGGGGCACGGGCATCACCCTCATCGCCCAGGAAGACGCGTTCCTGGGGGATGTCGCGCGCGTCTTGCTCGTGAGCGAGCGTCCTGATGTCTCGGTCCACCTTACCCAGAGCTTCGGAACCGAGATCAAGACCCAGGTTCTGAAGTTGCGCGGGACCGCGCGCCTGCTGGAGATCCCTCTCGATGCCGCACACCGGCCGTATTTCTTTCTTCGAGCGATCACCGCGTGGGACTATCGCTTCCAGGAAGCTCAATTGCGCGTGGAAGCTCCCGCACCCGAACGGTTCTTGAAGCTGAAGCTCGACTTTGCCTCCGACGACTACCGTCCCGGCGACACCGCGAAGCTCCTCGTGAAGGCGACCGACCTCGAAGGCAGGCCGGTGCGGACGAGCTTCACGGTGGCGGTGGTGGACGACGCGATCCTGCAGCTCCGTCCGCGACCCGAGTTGGAGTTGGGCCCCATTCTGCAGAATTTCCCGGTACTCACCCTGCTGCCCTCGACGCTCTCGCCTCAGTCCTACGGTTCGTTCCGCGAGTTCGCGGACGAGGACGACGCGATCGAACCCTTCGCACGTTCCCCGCGGAGCCCGAGTTCCGAGGGCTTCGCCGTGGCAGGCTCGGCCATCATGCGATCGGGCCGGGCCGCCCAGGGCGTCGATCTGGCGGAGGCTCTTCCGGACAGTTGGGGCATGGCCAAGGACGCCGCGGCCGAGATGCCCAAGCAGCAGCCCCTGTTCGTGCCCACGTCCACTCCCGCGCAGGCTCCCATCGAATTGCGCCAGGATTTCCGCAGCACCGCGCTGTGGCGCACCATGGTGACGACCGACGAGGACGGCACCGCCCAACTCGAGGTCTCGCTGCCGGACAACCTCACCACCTGGAACGCGTGGGCGCTCGCGCTGGACTCCGAGAACCGCGGCGGTCAGGCCGAGACCGAAACTCACACCCACAAAGAAGTGATGGTGCGTCTGAACCACCCGCGGATCTTCCGCGAGGGCGATCGCTTTCACTTCACGGCCACGGTGCACAACGAAAGTGCGACTTCGATCGACGCGCGCCTGCAACTGAAGGCGGAGGGCCTGGAATTGCAGCAAGAGGATGCACAGGTCCACGTGCCCGCCGATGGGCAAGCCAGCGTGGAGATGGTGGGCGCGGGTGCCCGAAGGCGCCGGGGGGGGGAGCCGGTGAGTCGCGACGAGGAGAGTCGGCGTGTGGTGGTCGAACCGCGAGCGGGGTCAAGGTCACCGTCGAGGCCCGTGGGCGCAGCGAGGAGGAGGCGATGCCTTCGTGCGCGAGGTGGAGATCCATCCCTGGGGCACCCCCCTGCGGCTGGTCACCAGCACGCGAGCTGGCGAGGCGGGCGTTCTGCCCTGGAGCTCCTGGGGGCGACGCCGCGACGATCTCAGTGTGGCGAGCTTTGATCTCGCCTTCCACCAGCGTGCTCTCCGCCTGTGTGGATGCCCTGCCCTATACGGCGGATTTCCCCTACGGCTGCACCCGAGCAGACCCTGTCCCGCTTCGTGCCCGCGGTGGCGGTGCGCGCGGTGGCGCGGGAGATGGGGGTCAGCAGCGAGCGCTTCGACCCCGAACTGGATGCCAAGATCTGCGCAGGGTCTGGCCCGCATCGCCCGCATGCAGCATGGCGACGGCGG
This sequence comes from Candidatus Krumholzibacteriota bacterium, assembly GCA_963806035.1. Lineage (GTDB taxonomy): Bacteria > Krumholzibacteriota > Krumholzibacteriia > JAJRXK01 > JAJRXK01 > JAOZPE01. The sequence goes on from CAWDWO010000012.1 coordinate 26,677, forward strand.
CTGGGGATGGTGGCCCGAGGACGAGACACGCACCTCTACTGCATGGCCGCCTACGCGCTGACCTGCGCTCAGCGAGGCGGCGCACACGGCGTGCGGGGGGTGGACGCGCGCTGCTGCGAGGGCGACGACGCCCTGCGTGCCCTGCTGCCCTGCAATCGCGGGGACCCCGGACGAACTGGCCTACGCGCTGCACGCCCTGGCCACGAAACCGACCTGGCGCTTCGCGGGGGAGAGCTGAGGGAGGACGAGACCATGCAACGGCTCTCCAGCGGGGGGTCCGTGCGCGACCCGGGACGAGATCGGCAAGCTCGCCCGGCACCGCTTCCTATCTATATGTGGCACGGCCGGCTCGAGGACAGGCCGGCTGGTGCTCGCCAAATTGGAGGAGGACGGGGCGGAGGAGAAGACGCCGAGTACGGGAGCGCGTCCACTGGGGATAGCGCCGTGACTACTCCCGTCGATCCGAGGGGGCGGTGGAGTGCACGGCCTTCGCGCTCCCGTGCCTCCTCAACTGGCACCCGAGCATACCCACGTGCGGGCGGCCGCGCCCTGGTTGGTGGCCGATCGGGAGGGCATGCGTTGGGATAGCACCCGATCGAGTCGGCCCATGCGATCTACGCCCTGTGTGGCTTCGCGAAACAGGGAAAGGTGAACTGGATCCCGATTTCACGCTCATCGCCCGGGTGGGGGGCGGGAATGCTCCGCCTGAAGGTGCAGCACCAGAATTCTACCTGATGTGTCCAGGGAGGCGGCTCGTGGCCGGTGGAGATCGATCCCCTGGGGTGGAAGGCAGGCGGAGAGTTGGAGCTGGAGCTGCAGGGGACACGGCTCGATCTACGCCAGCCTGTCCTTCGACACCTGGACCGCGGACGAGGATCAACCGCTCCCACCGAGCACTGGCTTTCCGTGGAACGCGAGTACCTGAGGCTGGTGCCGGTGCGCAGCTACTGGGGGGGCAGATCCTGAGCTGCGCGAGGAGCTTCTCCCAGTGCGGTTCCCGCGTGGAGAGCGGCGATCGCATCCGGGTGCGCTCGAAGCTGAAGGCGCACCGCGATCTTGAGTACCTCGAGATCCACGATCCACGCCCCGCGGGCTGTGAGCCGGTGGAACAGCTGAGTGGCTGGATGAGGGTCCAATCACTCTCTGGCCGTCGCGGAGGAGTTCGGGACGAGGAGAACACCTTCTTCATCTCGGGGCATGATCCGGGAGGGAGAGCGCGAGGGCCGCTCAGATCTGCGGGCGGAGACCCCCGGGGTCTCCCGGGTACTCCACCCGCCCTGGTCGGGGGCATGTATCTACCCGACGTGAACGGGACCCTCAGGACCTTCGCCCTGGAGATCGAGTAGCCGACCACTCCCCCGGGCGGCGGGTGGAAGCCGAGCCCCGCGCGCTTCGGAACGGAGGTCGGGGTCAGCGAGTTCAGCGGCCCTTGAACTCAGGGGGCCGGCGGCCCAGGCGACCTCAGGCCCTCGTAGGCATCCGGTGGCGAAGATCGCCTGGAGGTGGGCCGCTCGGCCACAGGCCCGCCTCCAGCCTGGCCGCTGACCCTTGGCGATGGTCGCGTCGGTCACTCGGCAGGCCACCGGCGCCTTGGCCGATAGCGCGCCCGCCTTGCCCAGGGAGCCGCCGCCGGCGCCTTCCCGAGCGCAGCTTGCTCGAGGTCGGCTTCGTCGAAGAATTCTCGCAGGGCCCGCAGCCGATCGTCAGCTTCGGCGTGTGCGGCGAGCGGGGGCCGGCTGCGCGGCGTGCATCGCCTCGATGCGTCGCAAGGAGGTGTCGGGGGCAAGATGGCGTCGACGAGACCCATCGCCTGCGCCCGGGGCGCGTCAACCCGTCGCGTGAGCACCAGATAGCGGGCCAGTCTGAGGCCGATGCGACGCGGGGTGCGCTGCGTACCGCCGAGTCCGGGGTAGATGCCGATGCCCGTCTCGGGGAAGCCCGGGACGCGCTTGGGGGTGGCGAGGATCGGGTCGCGGCAGCGCGAGCTCGAGGCCCCCGCCCAGCGCTCAGGCCGTTAGGCGCGCGATGACCGGCTTGTCGCTCTCGTCGATGCGGCAGCAGGGCGTGCCCCGTCTCGGTGAACCTGATACGGCGAAGTCCTCTTTTCGATGATTCACGAAGAAACGGATGTCCGCGCCGGCGATAAACGCCTTGCCGGCGCCGGCGATGACGATGCCGCGCACGCCTCGCGGCGGTCCACCTCGCGGAACGCCTCGTGGAGCTGGGCGACGAGGTCCTCGTTCAGCGCGTTCATCGCGTCGGGTCGATTGACGGTGAACTCGCGAGCCCGTCGTCGACTCGGCATTGACCAGGTGGAAACGGAACGGTCCGGCTCCGCCAGGAGCCCGAGCGTCCCCGGGTCCGGAAGGCGGGGCCAGCGCCGCGACGCGGCCCGAGCCCGCCCGACGCCGCGCGGTTCATCAGCTCGAACGGACCCCTGGGCCAGCGCAGACCGACGCGCGCTCCGATGTCGGTGTCCTCGATGGTGCCGACGCCCTCGTCGACCAGCGCCGGCGACGTAAAACATGACGCCGAGCATGTGCTCGGCGACCCCGTCGAAGCGCGACGCGTCGGGCTCGCCGTCGAGCGGCCAGAGTTCGCCGGACTCGACCTGCGCGGCGAGCGGGGGGGCGGGGCGTAGAACGGACCGAGTTGCTCGCCGAGGGTCGTGGCGGCGTGCAGGGCGATCGGCACGCCGGTGACGTTCATCAGCTCGAACGGCCCCATGCCGACCCCGAAGGCGCCTTGAGCGGCCTCGATGGTGGCGATGCCGGCCGCCGTCCTCGTGCAGGCGGGCCGCCTCGTTGAGCCACGGCACGAAGTAGCGGTTGACCACGAAGCCGGGGCGTCGGGGGAATCGATCGGCGTCTTGCCGATGGCCTCCATAAGCGCCACGCCTCGGTGGACCGCCTCGGTGCCGTCGTGGCGGATGACCTCCACCAGGCGGTTCTTCGCCGGGTGGTAGAAGAAGTGCAGCCCGATGACGCGGGCGGCTCGCGGGTGACGGCCGCGAGGTGGCGCACCAAGAAGGAGCTGGTGTTGGTGGCGAGGCGGATCTGGGGGGCGCAAAGCTGATCGAGCTGGACGAAGAGCTTCTTCTTGATCTCGAGGTCCTCGAAGATGGCTTCGATGATGAGTCTCGCAATCCGAGCAGGCCTCCAGCTCGCCAGCGGGCGGACACGCGGGAAATCGTCGGCCTGCACCTGAGGAAGATGCGGCGTTCCACGGCCTTGGCCAGCAGAGGCCGATTGGTTCCAGTCCACGGTGCACCGTCGCCTGGTCCAGATCCACGAGCACGACCCGGTAGCCCTCCGTGGCGATTTTCTGGGCGATGCCGCTGCCCATGTTCCCGGCACCGATGACGCCGAATTTGGACCCTGCTGCTCCATCCGGGACTCCCCCCTTGAGATGTCTAGAGCCTTAACTCTATGATATTCAATGGACTACGAGACTTGCCCGCCGCTTGCCCCGCATCATTGAATACTGCAAAGGCCCGGATGGGGCCAGCGGAATTCTCCCGCTTGAATCTTCACGGAGAAGTGCGGTATACTTCTCCCGGCGACTCAGCAGCTTCGTTCCAGCCGTAATCTCGGTTGGAGCGATTACGGTCAAATGGAACGGGATGCATGTTTTTCCCTGAAATGTCGTTCCACCACTCTTTCAGGCCGGATCCTTACTCGACGCTGGAGAAGAGCGCTTCATTTCGGAAGAGCTAGTCTCCAATCCCGCACCTGAATCCCGCGGTTTCTGACCGCGGAATGTGGGCCCATTGGCCGTGCTTCTCATCGTGGGGTGTCGTGCTCGCATCATGACGCTTTCACTCAGTTTGAAATCCAGACCGTCGTTGAGAAATCAACGTGGGAGGGACCAAGCATGAAGAGAATTAGCATTCTCGCGTTGTGCCTATTCCTCGCCGTTTTCGGTGTAAGCGCAGCTTTCGCCAATAACGGGGGGAACGATGGGCCGCTAAAGTATGCGGCTCAGGATGGCAAACAGATTTCCCAAGTTTTTACCGGTGTCAATGATGGCCTGTCCAAGGCCTCCACTGACACTTTCTATCTCTATGGAGGGCCGCCCTCCTTCGCCGATCCCAACGTCCATGCGTCCGTTTCGCCTTGGCCGCAGGGAATGTTCCAGACCTTCTTGGCGGGTGGATCCCCGCAGACGCAGGGATGGACCTCGGAAGACTTGACCGAGCCGCCGGTTCGCTGGCACGGTTCGACCATCAACGCCGAGGCCAGCCTGAATGGTCTGGTCGACAGCCTTTTCACTGGTAATCCTTTGACCAACCAGGCTGTCATCTCTCACCACGAGGCCGCGACTGCCGTCGACTACACGGGTTATGGCAACCTGTGGAAAGACTGGCTCGTCTTCGACTATGACATGAACCAGGTTGCCGGTTGGAACAACACCTTGGCGGCCAACGTTCAGCTCACAGCCGAATACAAGTGCGACCTCGAGTCCTGCTGCGACTTCCTGCAGTTCGAGTGGTACTCGGCCAGCACTGGCTGGAACACCGTTGCTGCTCTGGACGTTCAGACCTTCGACGGAACGCAGTACAACGCCAGGCTCTTCGACTCGGATGATCCGGCTCAAGACGGCGTTGCGGGCGGTATCGTGTATCAGCCCGCGGACTATGACTCCGACCACATCCGCCTGCGCATTCAGGTGAACTCCGACAGTGGTTGGTCGGATGAGGACGGTCGTCCTTCCGCGGGTCGCGGTGGTGCGATGGTCGACAACATCAACGTCTCCGTGAACGGCAACCTCGTCAGCAACGCTGACTGGGAAGGCGCCACGATCGTTGATCAGCCCGAAGGTGACATCAGCGGACTGAACAATGGTGCAGTTCCTGGTAGCGCTGGCTGGACTCCGACGCCTTCCACCTTCAACGGTGACTTCTCGAAGGTCATTGCGGCCTTTGTCGAAGGCGACATCGACGTTTGCCGTGAGAACAACACTCCGCAGCTGGCGTTCATCAACGACGGTAGCGGTGCGAATAACTCCCCGACCCCGGTTCCGGCTTCGGTCGGAAGCACCACCTATGGTATTCCCTCGGGTCCCGGCGCGGGAACCGTGTTCGAGTATCAGGGCGGACTTCTGCCTGCCGGTGACGGCGGTGTCTACAACAAGTGGATTTCGCCCGTCATCGATGTGGCCCAGGGTCAGCCGGCCACGAATGGTGGGTTCTGGATGGGTTACACGATCTGGTCGGATCTGCCCCTCTTCCCGAACCTGATTTTCTGGCGCTGGAGTGTCCGCAGCCACGACCCCGTGTCTGGCGGTTGGAGCCCCTGGCAGGACTGCCCGTACCATTATTATGGTCCGTCCAGCTCCTGGGGTAACGGTGTTCTCAGCATCACCGACAAGATCGTTGCGAACGCAGACTCCGTGCAGGTGTCCTTCATGGGTCGCGACGCTGCGGTTGCCTTTACCGGCGGCCCCAGCACGGACGCCACACCGGCTCCTGAGTTCGACAACGTCTGGGTGAAGAGGTTCGAGATTGGTGGACCGGCCATCACCGTTCCCGCCAACAGCCTCTTCAACGACGGCTTCCCGTCGAATGGTACGACCACTTCGGCTGTGCGCTTCGATCCGGGTGCCAACATTGGTGGTACTGGTTCCACCACGGTCAACTATGTCCCGCAGGACTCCTTGGCTGTCAATGTGGTGTGCATCATCCCGGGGAGCAGCTTGCCTGACTTCGGTAAGATGTATGTCGCTCACCTGCAGAACCCGGTGTACGACCAGACGGATCGTGCGGCCGGTGCTGCCGACGTGAACAACTACGCGATGGCTGGCACCTCCACCGATGCGGCTCACAACGGTTGGCCGATCTACACCTACGACGTTGATGGCCAGCAGTGCACGCTCAACGGCTCCGTGGTTCCTGATCAGTACTTCTTCGATCTGCCGGACGGTCTGGGCTATGGCCTGTACCAGCACGCGGACGAAGATTCGCTGATCTTCCCCGGTGACGTTGTGCACTACTACCTGGAGTTCCAGGATGATCAGCCGACTCCTGGCGTAAGCCGGACAGTTGCTGACATCAGCGACTTCTTGGACTTCAGCTTGACCACCACCTACAACCGTCAGTGGACCATGCGTGCTCTGCCGACGGTCGACGGCAGCGGCGGACAGCCGGGCCTGCTGTGGTGGAACGACGTCGACTCTCGTGGCAACGACAATGAGATCCTGCTCGGCTTCGCGCAGAACGGACTCTTGGAAGGCCGCGACTATGACACGTATGTGACGAAGGGTGCGTCCTCCGGGATGGGTAACGGTCTCGGTTCCGCCGGCGAGCACGGCGCGACTGCGGGCCAGCTGTCCGGTTACGATTGCCTCTTCTACACCATGCAAAACCTCACCGAGCCGGCTCTGAGCAACGGCAACAAGGGGGTCAACGGTAATGACTGGAGCGATGACGTCACTCTGCTGACGACCTGGCACAACCAGTCCGCTGATCGTTTCTCCGCGTACTTCGGTGAGAACTTCGCACAGGCCATGGACAACCAGTTGAACGGCGCATTCCTGTCGAACGTGCTGGGTGTGCAGTTCAACAACGGTGACCTGAACAACGGCCACAACCTGGATGACCAGGTGGCCGCGCTTGTGAAGCCGACCGGAAACGGTAACTCCGCTGGATTCTTCGTGACCAACTACAGCCCCTATGGCGGCTGTCTCGCGATCAATGACTGGGATGACATTTCTCCCGTCGGCGGCGCGGTCGTGGCTCACGAGTTCACGGACCCGACCGGTAACTTCTACACACCGACTTCCCGCAACGCGAGCATCTACTGGGATCGCGACCAAGGTGGCTTCCGCAAGGTTGACATCACCTTCCCGTACGATCCTCTGTACATTCGTGACCAGTTCACGAATCCCGAATCGACGGGTCCGAACACTGCTCGGGCTTATCTGTTCGGTGAGATTCTCGGTGCTTTCGGTAAGCCGACTGGAACGGCGACTGGCGCTGGCGTGCTTCCCAAGAAGCTCGTCGTGAGCCAGAACTACCCGAACCCGTTCAACCCCAGCACGACCATCAAGTACTCGATGCCGCTCCGTGGACAGGTCAGCATCAATGTGTACAACTTGCGTGGTGCTTTGGTTACGACTCTGGTCGATGGCGTCCAGGATGCCGGCGATCACAGCGTGATCTGGAACGGTAAGGACACCCGCGGCGCGTCCGTGTCCACCGGTATTTACCTGTACAAGGTGAAGACCCAGGATTCGGAGGTCGTGAAGAAGATGGCTCTGATCAAGTAATCAGATCCACTTCCGTTTGGAGGCCGGTCGGGCATTGCCCGGCCGGCCTTTTCTTTTGTCCCCACGAGGTGCACACTGTCCAGGCAAACTTCTCACAACCCGGATGGAGTCACGCCAGATGGACAAGGACGAGTACCTGGGAGATTTTTCCCCCGAAGAACTCACCCGGTATCTTCAAGCCACCGCGGAGTGGATCGGGGACTATTTCGCCAAGATCGAAGAGCAGGAGGTCTTTCCCCAGATCGAGCCCGGCGATTTCACCCGACAGCTTCCCTCCAAACCTCCCACCAAGGGAGAGGACATGGAGGAGATCCTCGCGGACTTCGCACGCCTGATTCCGCCCGCCACCACGCACTGGAATCATCCGAATTTCCACGCCTGGTTCGCCAACACCGGGAGCGCTCCGGGAATCGTGGCGGAAACTCTCTCCGCCGCGCTCAACAACAATGCAATGGTGTGGAGGAGTGGCCCGGCCTCGACCGAAATGGAGCTCGTGGTATGCGATTGGCTGCGCCAGATGCTGGGTCTACCGGACGGTCTCTTCGGCATGATCCACGACACCGCGAGCGTGGCGGTCGTCGCGACTCTTGCCGCCGCGCGCCATCGCGCCACGCGAGGTGAGGTCCGCGAAAAGGGATTGCGCGGTCTTCCGCAACTTCGGGTTTACGCGAGCGAGGAAGCGCACTCCTCGGTGGAGCGGGCCGCCATCGTCTTGGGACTGGGCAGTAAGAACGTGGTGAAGATCGCGGCCGACCGCGAGTTCCGCATGATCCCCGGGGCCCTGGAAGAAGCCATCGCCCAGGACAGGAAAGCGGGCTTCGTGCCCATGGCGGTGGTCGCCACCGTGGGCACCACGGGAACGACCAGTATCGATCCCGTCGCCCAGATCGCCCCCTTGTGCAAAGAAGGCGAAGTGTGGCTGCACGTCGACGCGGCTTACGGCGGCGCGATGGCCACGATCCCGCAGTACCGTTGGGTACTCGACGGCTGCGAGCACGCCGATTCCCTGGTGGTGAACCCGCACAAGTGGCTCTTTGTCCCCATGGATTGCAGCGTTCTCTTTTGCAAGAACGCCGAGGATCTCCGAAGGACATTCTCGCTGGTTCCATCTTACCTGGAGACGCCGGAGGACAAGATCGCCAGAAACCTCACCGACTACGGCCCCGCCATGGGCCGCCGCTTCCGCGCTCTGAAGTTGTGGATGGTGATGCGGGCCTACGGGAGCGAGGGCATCGCCGCTCGCGTGAACTATCACCTCCAACTCGCGCGGGAACTGCAGGATTGGATCGCAAGGGCCGAGAACTGGGAGCAGCTCGCTCCGGCGCCCATGAGTACCGTGCTCTTCCGCCACCATCCCCGAGGGTTGAGCGACGAAGAGGCGCTCGAGAGGCACAACCGGTCCGTCCTGGAGGAGATCAATCGCTCGGGACAGGCCTTTCTCTCGCACACGATCGTGAGGGGATCCTTCGCGCTGCGGCTGGCCATCGGAAACCTGCGCACTCAACGAAGCCATCTTCTGGCGACCTGGCGGCTCATCCAAGAGGTGGCAAGCCGTACTCCGTGAGGGCGGCGGCGTTGCGCGGCCTTCGAGCTTTTGGATCCCTCGAGAGAGTGATACCCTCGGGATTCGCAGCCCGTCACCACCGACTGGAAAGGAATGCGAGAGTCATGCGTCAGTCTTCTCTTCGGACCGCATTGTGGATGGCATTGTCCCTCTTGATCATCTCGGCCATGCCGAGTCTCGCCGAACCCCTCAGCCCCGAACAGGTTGCCAATACGAAGTTGGTGGGCGAGGTCGAGGTTTCGCCGAGCGGCATTGATGTGGCCTACACACTCACCGTTCCGCGAATTCCTTTCGCAGATGACGACGGCCCGGCCTGGGTCGAGCTGCACGTACTCGACACACGCGACGGAAGCACGCGCCCCTACGTGGCAGGTCATGTGAGGGTCTCTGAGCCACAGTGGATTCTGGGACGGCGTGAGATCGCCTTTCTTGCCAAGCGCGAGGGCGACGAGACGACCAGCCTCTATGTCATTCCGCTAGATGGCGGCGAGGCTCAGCGTGTCCTCACGCACGAAACCAACATCCAATCCTACGCTTTCAACGGGGACGCATCGCGCGTGGCCTTCTTGGCCGAGGACCCGAAACCCAAACGACAAGAGGAACTGAAGAAGAAGGGAATCGCTCCGGAGATCTACGAGGAAGATCTGCGTTACACGCACGTCTACGTGGCCCCCTACGATCCCGCGACCCGAACGGCAGGAGAAGCCAAGGAGTTGCCCGTGCAAGGGGACCTCTCGCTTCTGCGCTACAGTCCGGTGGACGAGCGGCTAGTCGTGGCCATCGCGCCCACCCCTTTGATCGACGATCACTACATGAAGCGGCGCATTCGTATCGTGGACGCAAATACCGGCGAGATTCTGCAAAAGATCGAGAACCCGGGAAAGGTCGGCGAGGTAAAGTGGAGTCCGGACGGGACGCATCTGGCCATGATTCTCGCCAGTGATCTGCACGATCCCGCGCCGGGACGCTTGATGCTCGCCGACGCGAGCAGCGGGGAGTACAGCGATCTCCTTCCCGGACTGTTCGATACGGGCCAAGTCAATTCGATCGCCTGGAAGAGCACGCACGAAATCCTCTACCTGGCCTCCAAAGGCGTGTGGACGCAGCTGGGGGAGGTCGGCCTGGACGGAAAGTTTAGAATTCTCGTCGATACCGGAGGGCCGATTCTGCACGGGGTGAAGGCTTCGAGCGATGGGAAGACCGTGGCCTTCACGGGGGATTCTCCCACCTTCCCGCGCGAGCTCTTCCTCATGGATCGCGGACACCGAAAGCCGACCCGGATGACCGAGTCGAACCCCTGGCTCGACGCAGTCGATCTGGCGCGACAAGAGGTGGTGCACTACGCCGCACGCGACAGCCAGGAAATAGAGGGCGTGCTCGTACATCCGCTGCACGAAAAGGCGGGACAGCGATATCCGCTGGTACTTTACGTCCACGGGGGTCCCGAATCGCATCATTCGAACGGCTGGGTGACTCGCTACGTGAATCCGGGCCAGGTGCTGGCCGGACGCGACATGGCGGTGCTCATGCTCAATTACCGGGGCAGCACCGGATACGGGGTGCCCTTCTCCAAGGCTGATCACGGAGATTTTGCCGGAGCGGAGTTCAACGACCTGGTCGACGGAGTCGATCACTTCGTCGCGGCCGGATTGGTCGACGAGGACAGGGTGGGAGTGACCGGAGGTTCCTACGGCGGTTACGCCACCGCGTGGCTGTGCACCCGCTATACGGACCACTTCGCGGCCGGTGTGATGTTCGCGGGGATCAGTGACAACATTTCCAAGTTCGGCACCAGTGACATTCCCGAGGAGATGTACCTGGTGCACCAGCGCAAGCGCACCTTCGACGACTGGGATTTCTTCCTGGAACGCAGTCCCATCTACTATGCGGGACAGGCCAAGACCCCGCTTCTGATCGTGCACGGCAAGGACGATCCGCGCGTGAACGTGGGGCAGGCCCGTGAGCTGTACCGCCACATCAAGACGCGCACCAAGACTCCGGTGCGTCTGGTTCTGTATCCCGGCGAGGGGCACGGCAACAGAAAGTGCGCCGCGCGCTACGACTACAACCTGAGGATGCTGCGCTGGCTCACGAGCTATCTGGGCAAGGGCGCGCACTCCGAGCCGCCCACGCAAGTGGAGTACCCGCTCGAGCCGCAGCCCGCAGCGGAGATGCAGGGCGCGCAGCAGTAGGTCTGAAGCACGCGGAAGCGTGAAATCTTGAACCCGGGCAGGGATCGTCTTACTCTGCTCGGGTTCTCCGTGAACGTTCGATGATCTCCTTTCCTCCAACCACTCTGGGAGCTGAAGGTGCGTACTAGCAGCCGCCTCGTCTTGGCGTTGATGATTCTATTTCTGGGCTTCTACCGCTGCCCGCGGGCAGGATGCCGACACTCATCCCTTCTCCGTGCACGACATGGTGGCGATGAAGCGCCTCAGTAGTCCGGACGGCCTCTCCCGACGGGAAGACGCTCGCCTTCACGGTGACGAGCATCGACCTGGATGCCAACCGCGGGCGCAGTGATCTGTGGACGGTGAAGGTCGATGGTTCGGACCTGCGGCAGCTCACTACTCATCCCGAGAACGACAGCTCGCCGCTCTGGTCGCCCGATGGAGAGTGGATCTACTTTTTGTCCTCGCGCAGCGGGAAGAGTCAGGTGTGGCGCATCGCCACCGACGGGGGAGAGGCCAGGCAGGTCACCGACGAGCCCCTCGACGTGGGCAACCTCAGACTCTCTCCGGACGGCAAGACCATCGCCTACACCATGCGTGTCTTCGTGGACTGCCCCGACGTGGATTGCACGGTGCAGAAGCTGAAGGAGATCGCGGACCGTCCCTACACCGGGCGCGTCTACGATCAGCTCTTCGTCCGTCACTGGGACACCTGGGAGGATGGACGCCGCAGTCATCTCTTCGCGCGCTCGGTGGATCACGGACCGAGTGTCGACGTGAGCGCGAAGATGGACGGTAACACCCCCAGCGAACCCTTCGGCGGGCCCGAGGAGATCACTTTCACTCCCGACAGTCAGGGTCTGGTCTTCAGCATGAAGGTTGGAGGGAGCAAGGTAGCCTGGTCGACCAACTTCGATCTCTACGTGGCGCCCATCGATGGGTCACAGGCTCCAAGGAACCTGACCGCCGACAATCCCGCCTGGGATACCGCACCCGTGTTCTCGCCCGACGGTAAAACCCTGGCCTACCTGGCCATGGAGAGAGCGGGTTACGAGTCCGATCGCTTCAGGATCGTGCAGCGCGACTGGGACGGCGCGAGCATGAGCGCGGGCGCGGCGAAGCCGCTCACCGAAGACTTCGATCGCAGCTTCAGCGGTTTCCTCTTCGGGCCCCGCGGCAAGAACATCTATGCCTACGGCGCGAATCTCGGTCAGGTCGCACTGTGGAAAATCGACGCGAAGAACGGCAAGCACACCCTCATGCACTCCATGGGTACGGTGCGCGGTCCGGTGCTGGCCAAGGACCTCATCGTCTTCGGACTCGACCATCTTCAGTCGCCGGTGGAGCTCTATTCCATCCAGCTCGACGGAAAGAACTACCGGCGCATCACGCACATCAACGACAAGAGGATCGCGCAGGTCGCCATGGGCGATCCCGAGCAGTTCACTTTTGCCGGCGCGGATAGCGACGAGGTGTACTGCTACGTGGTCAAGCCGGCCAACTTCGACGAGACGAAGAAGTATCCGGTGGCCTTCCTCATCCACGGCGGGCCGCAGGGCAGCTTCGGCAACGACTTCCACTACCGCTGGAATCCCCAGGCCTACGCCGGCGCGGGCTACGCCGCGGTCATGGTCGACTTCCACGGCTCGCACCGGTTACGGACAGGCTTTCACGTGACGCGATTCGCGGCGACTGGGGCGGCAAACCGCTCGCGGACTTGCAGAGAGGGCTTGGCGGCCGCGCTGGGGCGCTATCCCTGGATGAACGGCGACAAGGTGGCGGCCCTGGGCGCGAGCTTCGGCGGCTACATGATCAACTGGATCGCCGGCAACTGGCCCGATCGCTTCACCTGCCTGGTCGATCACGACGGCAACCTGGACGAACGGGCGGCGTACTTCTCGACCGAGGAACTCTGGTTCCCCGAGTGGGATCACGAGGGAAAGCCCTGGACCGATCCCGAGAGCTACGAGAAGCAGAATCCGGTGAACTTCGTGCAGAACTGGAAGACACCGATGCTCGTCATCCACGGGCAGCACGACTATCGCGTGCCGAACTGAGCGGCGGGCTCGGCACCTTCAACGCGCTGTCAGCGCCTGGGGCATTCCCAGCAAGTTCCTGTACTTCCCCGACGAGAGTCACTGGGTGCAGAAGCCGCAGAACAGCATTCAGTGGCACGACGAAGTGATCGGGTGGCTGGATCGCTGGACCAAGTAGTTTGCAAGAGCCCTCCTTCGCAGGAGCGGAGGGGCGCTTCTGTGCCCTGAGATAGAAGAGGCCCATCATCGGAGCCGAGGCTAAGCCGCGCCAAAGCGCGCGGAACCGCCTCTACACTCCGATGATGGGCCTCTTCCTACCCTTTCCG